>CANKBG010000004.1 GCA_947479935.1 Comamonadaceae bacterium | reverse complement strand
TGATGGCTGCGCCTGATCACGACCGTGCAGGTGCCCTGCAATTTGGCTCGATCGATGGCCACTTGCATGGCTTGCAAGACCAACCAGGGGCCAGGCAATCGATTGCCATCCCAAGTGAGGGCTGCTGGAAAGTCAGAAACGACAGTCGGCTCCCCTTCTTTGCGCATGCTGCCTTTTTCAATTTCTGCCAAGTAGGGCGCCAGCAAAGCGAGGCCGTGAGTGGTATGACCCAGCAAGTCACCCTCTACCAGCACTTCGGCCACAGACTTTGCTTTGTCAACGGGGAGACCCGCGGACTGAAGCAAGTTGACTGCAAATAAGATGAGTTCAGTTGATTTGTATTTCATAAGGGTTCACATGCCGTTAACATACAACCTTACCGCAAAGTGGAGCAGTGATGGCCATCGATAAAACAAGAATTTTAAAACACCTTCAAACCGAGGTGTACTGTAGGTTAGGCGTTTCACCCATTCACGGCATTGGCGTTTTTGCCATCAGAGACATTCCCAAAGGGGTTCGGCCTTTGACCAGTTTGCTGAAAATCAAAGAATTTTCTTTTTCCAAAAAAGAAATCAAAAAACTGCCAACCAGTGTTCAAAAAGAGATTCGTATGTTTTGCTACTACGACAAAGACGAGCACCTCATTCCCTCCATTGGCCTAAACTCAATGAACATGGCTTTCTACATGAATCATTCAAAAACGCCCAATACCCAATATTTGGGGAATAACAAAATTGTGGCGCTCAGAAAAATCAAAACGGATGAAGAATTGTTTTTTGACTACGACTTGGCTTTTAAAGAAGAACACTTCTTCGGATGAAGTAACCCCCGCAATTCACCTCAGCCTTGTCGGTCAACCTTGTTCCATACCTCTGGCGTAAAGTCGGTGTGCAGGGGAGAGCTGGTGTCTAAGGCCAAGGGATGGTTCTCATCTGTCATGGCCAAAGCAAAGATAGGCTCAAAACGGGTCACAAACAAGGCTTTGTAACCGTAGTCGTCCACCGGCCCCAAGTTGTAACAATGATAGCCATTCTTGGCGGCCCACTTTGAAGCCAAGAGGCAGGCAAAAATGCCAGGAGATCTATTTTTATAAAGTGGGTTCCACTGACAAAAGCTGCCATAAACTTGTTTGCGCTCAGGCAACAAGATTGAAACATCTGTGAGCACCAAGTCGCCCTCTTCAGAAAATGCACGAATAATGAGCACATCCAAATTTTGAATGTAGTCAACAAAACCTGCCACCTCTTCAGGGTGAATGAAGTAGGCTTCAAAATGAACGCCACCCATTTCATAAACATCTTCTACCGTCAAAGTATGCCCAGCCACCACACTTTCAGTGACCGTAAGTCGTTTGCATAGCTTTTCTAATTCTTTGAATTTGCGCTGCCGTCTAGGCTCCGTCCAGAAGTCTTCTGCAGCCACATCCACCAAGCCGTATTTGTCATTGATGGGCACGCCATAAGGACTCTCAGGGGGGACCGCGTAGACAATGAAGGGTTTGGCTGCCATTTCCAGCATCTCGGGTGTGACATCGATATAAGGACACAAGGCATCCCACCTCGATGTGTAATACAAAATGTCTTCGTGGTAGCTTTCCACGCACAAATTGTCTTGGTTCCAAGTTTGATAGCCCACTCGCTTAGAACCATCCTCTAAGGCCAACTCTTCATTGAACTCTTGTGCACCCAGTTGATTGAGATGGCTGTCACTCATGGTTGGATTTTTTCAGGTGGCTGGGGTGGGGCAAGGGCACCAATTCAAAAAAGTCCAAATCAACGGCGTGATTTCTGCTTAAGAATTTGGGATCTACCACTGACATTTCTTCAAGGAGTGCGTTCATTTCACGAAAGTGATTGGATGCATCGCTGCTTGAATCTTTGAGTTGACGCTTGTATTCGGGCAACAAAGGGCATGCGGCATCAAAGTAGTATTTTTTAACCTGTGGGTCATAGGACAAGGGGTAAAGCTTGCAACTCAATGGTTTACTGTCACCCAATTTGCATCCCTTTTCGCCCAAATATTCGCATTGATCCTCAATGCACAAATAGCGAAACACTTTGGTTTCTTTTTGAGTGAGGGTAATTTCGAGTGGGCTATAGCCTGAATCGACATTGCAACAACTCTGACATTTAGCACAATGATCGAACAGCAAGCCAGATTCCTTTGGATAAACAACATGAATTTGCTTGCATTATGTATCAATGAAGTCATACAAAACAAGATATGAAAACCAGATGGCTTTTAATCTCGTCTGACTCACCTTAAAATCCGCTCAAGATTCAAGCATTGAATGGTTTTCACATGAAGCATCACTCATTTCGAATGGCGGGGGTAGACACCCCCATCATCCCCACCATTGCCGCATTTGTTCGCAACAACCCCGGCACCATTTCTCTGGGTCAAGGGGTTGTCAATTACGGCCCACCTGTACAGGCCATTGCCGCCCTTCCCAGCATGATGGGCGATGGCAGCCTTCATAAATACCTAGGTGTGAGTGGCCATCCTGGGCTGATTGAAGCCATTCACCATAAATTGGCAGAAGAAAACCAAATCAAAATGGACTCCGATGCCATGTTGATGGTGACAGCGGGTAGCAACATGGCTTTTTTAAACGCCGTTTTGGCAGTTGCCGACCCTGGTGATGAGTTCATCTTGCCCATGCCCTTTTATTTCAATCAAGAAATGGCCATTCGCATGTGTGGCTGCGTGCCCGTTTCTGTGCCCACCCATGCAGACTTTAGCCTTGATGTTGAGGCTTTGGCCGCAGCCATTACCCCACGAACACGTGCCATTTTGACGGTCTCGCCCAACAACCCTACAGGTGCTGTTTATTCAGAAGCCTCCTTGCGTGCCGTCAATGCCCTCTGTGCAAAGCATGGGCTGTATCACTTTAGCGATGAGGCCTATGAGTATTTCACCTACGAGGGTGTCAAGCACTTTTCTCCCGCCAGCATTCCGGGCGCCATGAAACACACCCTGTCTTTTTACTCCATGTCTAAAAACTACGGCATGGCCAGTTGGCGCGTAGGCTACGTGGTGTTTCCTGCCAATTTGTTTGAAGCCATGAACAAGGTTCAAGACACCAACCTCATATGCGCGCCTATGCCATCACAGTTGCTGGCCATGGAAGCTTTAAAGCTGGGGCGCAGCTGGGTTGAACCCAAAGTCAAAGCTTTAAGCGAAGTACGCCAAACCGTCTACAAAGCGCTAGAAGGCTTAGGCAAATTGGTTCAGTTTCCGCAGACGCAAGGTGCTTTTTATGTCCTCATGAAACTGCCAGGATTGGCTGAGGGCATCCTCCCCATTGAATTCAATCGGGTGATGACTGAAAAATTCAAAGTGGCTTCTATTCCAGGCTTTGCGTTTGGGCTCACCAACACGCAAGCGGCCAACTACCAGCGCTTGTCCTACGGCGCACTAGAAGCCGCCAGCGTGGCAGAGGGTGTTCAGCGGTATGTGGCTGCAGTCAATGACTGGTATGGCGCTTGAATCGGTTGAATGAGTCCGCCAACTGAAAAGTCTACTGAAGCCCGCTCTTCAAGGCATCGGGCACCGGCAAGGGCAGCACATCAATGCCCTCGTCCAGAAGTTCCTGAGTTTCTTCCAATGAAGCCTTACCGCGAATATTTCTTTCTTCCGATTCGCCGTAGTGCATCTTGCGCGCTTCTTCAGCAAAGTTTTGCCCCACATCTTCGGTGTTGGCCATCACGTGTTTCACCATCTTCATCCATGCCGCTTGCATGAGTTGCATGGATTCTGGATTGGCATGAGCAACAGGCAGACTGCTTAACTTACCAGACTCACTGGCACCGTCAGACATGGCTGGCACTGACGATACCCCTTCAGCACTCAGTTCAATCGATGCGGACTGCGCACCAGACACCTCAGAGTCCAACTGTTTTGGCGCTGCGGCACCAAAGTTCAAACGTGGTGCAGACGGCAGTTTGCGTACCTCTGTGTTCGTACACAGAGGGCAAGCAACCAAGCCCCTTTCGCGCTGCGATTGGTAGTCTTCCTCAGAACCAAACCAGCCTTCGAAGGTATGCAATTCCGCACATTGAAGATTGAGCACTTTCATGTGGAAGCACTTACCCACTCAAATGAACGCTCGCCTGACAACAAGCTCTGTAACCAAAACATACCAGTTAATGTTTTTCCATCTGTGATTTCACCGGCCAAACAAGCCTTCTGCAATTGCGCGGGGGTTTGTGTAAAAACTTCCAAAAATTCACCTGGGTCAAGTTGACTCTCACCCAGTGTGAGCTCTTTGGCAAACCAAATTTCAATGAATTCAGTGGAATAAGAAATGACCGGATGCATCACACCCGCCCTCGCCCACTGCTTGGCGCGATAACCCGTTTCCTCCAACAACTCTCGTTGTGCGCATGCCAGTGTCGATTCCTTGGGGTCTAGTTTGCCGGCAGGAAACTCAATCATCACTTGTTGCACAGGATATCGGAATTGTCGCTCCATGACCAACTGCAGGGGCTGACCCGGCAATTCCAACATGGGAATGATCATGACAGCACCTGGATGAATCACATATTCGCGAAAGGCCTCCGTGCCATCTGGCAAGGCCACGGTGTCGCGAAAGGCGTGAAGGAAAGCACCGCTGAAGAGGGCTTGGCTCTTCAGCTTGGTTTCAATCAGATGCGCATCCACCTGATCGTTCATGTTCAATTGGCCAGCATTTGGGCCACTGAGCGGGCACACAGTGACATCAATGCACCAGGCACGATACCCAAGACCAAAACCAACAGGCCATTGAGTGACAAGACCAACCGTACATCTGTATCTGCAGTGACGGTGGTGGCCGTGACAGCTTCGTCAAAGTACATCACCTTGACCACACGCAAGTAGTAGAACGCGCCCACAAGAGACATGGCCACGGCAAACACGGCCAAGGCAATGTCTGCGGTTTGTCCCGAAGCGACCAGCGCCTGCAACACAGATAACTTGGCATAAAAGCCCACCATGGGCGGAATACCTGCCAATGAGAACATGCAAATGGCCATGACCCCCGCATACAAGGGACTGCGATTGTTCAAACCCGCTAGATCGGTAATTTCTTCGCTTTCAAAGCCTTGGCGGGCCAAAAGCAAAATGATGCCAAAGCTTCCAAGGGTGGTGAGCACATAACCCACCACATAAAACATGGCTGAGCTGTACGCATTGGCGCCCATGGCGGCACTTCCGCCAACCACGCCCGACATTAAACCAATGAGCACAAAACCCATCTGCGCAATGGTGGAGTAAGCCAACATGCGTTTTAAGTTTGTTTGCGCAATGGCCGCCAAGTTACCCACCAACAAGGAGGCGATGGCCAACAGGGCCAGCATTTGTTGCCAATCGATGGCCATGGGCAGTAAACCTTCTACCAACAATCGAATGGCAATGGCAAACGCGGCCAATTTAGGCGCACCTGCAATCATGAGGGTGGCCGCTGTGGGCGCACCTTGGTAAACGTCAGGTACCCACATATGGAAAGGCACCACACCAAGTTTGAAAGCCAAACCAGACACCACAAAGACCAAACCAAATACCAACACTTGGTGCTTTACTTGACCGCTCGCAATGACTTTGAACACTGTGGCCAAGTCCAATGAACCCGTGGCACCATAAAGCATCGACATGCCGTAGAGCAAGAAGCCTGAAGCCATGGCACCCAGGACAAAGTACTTCATGGCAGCCTCTGTGGCTTGGGTATTGTCTCGGCGCAAGGCCACCAAGGCATAGCTAGACAATGTGAGTAACTCAAGGCCCAAGTACAAAACCAAAAAGTTTTGTCCCGAAATCATGACGCTCATACCGAGCAATGCAAACACGGAAAGACTGAAAATTTCGCCACCGCGAAGCATGTCGCGATCGGCCGCATAAGGACGTGCATAGACCAAGGTGACCATGACAGCGATGGTGGCAAAACACTTGAGCCAATGACCCATGGGGTCTGACACCACCAAACGGCCAAAACCATAAAGTGTGTGGCCTGCATCGGCATAGAAGGCGTTGAGCAAGGCCACGCCACCCAATGAAGCCAAAGTTAAAACGTATGTCACAGTGCGCTTAGGGCTGGTGACCAGCAGGTCAACCAGCGCAATGACGCAGGCCATGACCAGCAATACGATTTCCGGATACACCGTCATCCAGCTGGTTGAGTCGATCATGTCAATTCTCTCTATCTTTAAGTTTCAGCTGACCATTCGTGATCAAGGCAATTTGGAGACAGCGACTTGCTCCAACAAATTGGCCACAGAGACTTCCATCACATCTGTGAAAGGCTTGGGATACAAGCCCATGTAAAGCACCGCAATGGCAAGCAATGCCATGACTGTGAATTCGCGCGCATTGATGTCTGTGAGTTCTTTCACATGATCGTTGGCCACAGGGCCTAAATAAACACGCTTGAACATCCACAAGGTATAAGCCGCGCCAAAAATGAGTGCAGATGCAGCCAACAGGCCCACCAAAAAGTCATACTTCACAGCGCCCAAAATAACCATCCACTCGCCCACAAAACCGGCTGTGCCTGGCAAACCGCAATTGGCCATAGAGAACAGCAAAGCAAAGGCTGCAAATTTAGGCATGGTGTTGACCACGCCGCCATAGCTGGAAATTTCGCGCGAGTGAACTCGGTCGTACAGCACACCAATTGACAAGAACATGGCTGCAGATACAAAACCGTGTGCAATCATTTGAATCAAACCACCCGAGACACCCAGTGGATTGAAGATGAAGAAGCCCAATGTGACAAAACCCATGTGTGCGACAGATGAATAAGCCACCAGCTTTTTCATGTCTTGTTGCACCATGGCCACCAAGCCCACATAGATGACCGCCACCAAAGACAGCACAATCATGAAAGTAGCCCACTCACGCGCAGCGTCTGGTGCAATGGGTATGGAGAAACGCAAGAAGCCATAGGCACCCAGTTTCAACATGATGGCGGCCAACACGGCTGAGCCGCCGGTTGGCGCTTCTACGTGCACGTCGGGCAACCATGTGTGAACAGGCCACATGGGCACTTTGACAGCAAAGGCTGCAAAGAAAGCGAAGAACAAGAAATTTTGCGCTGTGGCAGACAAAGGCAACTCATGCCAAGTGGCAATGTCAAAGCTGCCGCCCGACTGCGTGTACAAAAAAATCAGTGCAATTAAAGTTAGGAGTGAGCCCAACAAGGTGTACAAGAAAAATTTGAAAGCCGCATAGATTTTGTTGGGGCCACCCCAGATACCAATGATGAGGTACATGGGAATGAGCGTGGCCTCAAAGAACACATAGAACAACAAGCCGTCTAGTGCAGAGAAAACGCCAATCATCAATCCAGACAGGATTAAAAATGAGGCCATGTACTGGTTAACTTTGCGGGTAATGACTTCCCATCCAGCGATGACCACGATGACATTGATGAAGGCCGTCAAAATGACGAACCACAATGAAATACCGTCTAAACCTAAGTGATAGTTCACATTGAAACGCTCAATCCAAGAGGCGTTTTCTACAAACTGCATAGCAGCTGTGTCCAGTTTAAATCCACTGTACAAAGGCAGTGTGATCAAGAAACTGACAATGGCACCAACCAGCGACAGCCAGCGCACAGTGCCAGCTTGCTCGTCACGACCCAATGCCAATAACACGATGCCGAACGCAATGGGCGTCCAGATGGCAAGGCTCAACAATCCCATTTTGAAGCTTCCTTATTTGTTGAGCCAGACGAAGTACGTCATGAGCAAGAAAATACCCAAGATCATCACTAAGGCGTAGTGGTAGAGATAACCCGACTGAAGCTTGCGTATCCAGGCCGACACCATGCCCACCAACTTCCAAGAACCATTCACAACCAAGCCGTCAATCAGGGTCCGGTCGCCAACTTTCCAAAGTCCGTTGCCCAATGCGCGTGCGCCGCGAGCCAGAATGTTTTCGTTGAACCAGTCCATGTAGTACTTGTTTTCAAGTAAAACAACCACAGGGCGCAAGGTACGGCCTATGGCGGCAGGCAATGCTGGATTGATCAGGTACATGTACCAAGCCACCACCACGCCCGACAAAGCCAACCAGAACGGGGCTGTGGTCACGGCATGCAAGGCCATGGCCACAGGGCCGTGAAAAGCGCTAGCCAACTCATTCATCACAGGGTGTTTGACGGCATCCACAAAAATAGCGTCTTTGAAGAACTCACCAAACAGCATGGGGTCGATGGTCATATAGCCAATGACCACCGAAGGAATGGCCAACAAAATCAAAGGAACAGTGACCACCCAAGGGGACTCGTGCGGGCCGTGATTGTCATGGCCATGATCATCATGATGATCGTCGTGGTGGCCGTGGTGTGCATCAGGATTTTGGTCATAGCGCTCTTTGCCATGGAACACCAAGAAGTACATGCGGAACGAGTAGAAGGCTGTGACAAACACACCGGCCAACACTGCAAAGTTGGCAAAGCCTGCTGCAGCCAAGTGGCTTTCGTGCACCGCTTCAATGATGCTGTCTTTGGAGTAGAAGCCAGAGAAGAAAGGCGTCCCAATCAAAGCCAAAGAACCCAACAAAGAAGTGATCCAAGTGATGGGCATGTACTTGCGCACGCCACCCATGTAGCGAATGTCTTGGTTGTGGTGCATGCCCATGATGACTGAGCCTGCACCCAAGAACAACAAGGCTTTGAAGAAGGCGTGTGTCATGAGGTGAAACACGGCTACGGAATAGGCCGAAGCGCCCAGAGCCACAGTCATATATCCCAATTGCGACAAAGTGGAATAAGCCACCACGCGCTTGATGTCGTTTTGAATGATGCCCAAGAAGCCCATGAACAACGCCGTGATGGCGCCAATGATCATGATGAAGTTCAAAGCAGTTTCAGACAGCTCAAACAAAGGCGACATGCGCGCCACCATGAAGATACCGGCTGTGACCATGGTGGCAGCATGAATCAAGGCAGAGATGGGGGTGGGGCCTTCCATGGAATCGGGCAACCACACATGCAAGGGAAACTGTGCTGACTTTCCCATGGCACCAATGAACAAGCAAATACAAATGACCGTGACCAGCATCCAAGAGGTGCCAGGCAATGTGAGGGCACTCAGGTCAGCAGCTTTGGCAAAGGCTTCCGCGTAATTCAAGGTACCCGCATAAGCGGAAATGAGGCCAATGCCCAAGATGAAGCCAAAGTCACCCACACGGTTGACCAAAAATGCTTTCATGTTGGCAAAAATGGCCGTTGGTTTGTTGAACCAAAAACCAATGAGCAAATAAGACACCAAGCCTACAGCCTCCCAACCGAAGAAGAGTTGCAGCATGTTGTTGCTCATGACCAGCATCAACATCGAGAAGGTGAACAAAGAAATGTAGGCAAAGAAACGGTTGTACCCTTCATCTTCTTCCATATAGCCAATGGTGTACAAGTGCACCATGAGCGACACAAAGGTCACAACGCACATCATCATGGCTGTGAGGCCATCAACCAAGAAGCCCACTTCCATTTTCAAATCACCCACGATCATCCAGGTGTAGAGGGTTTCGTTAAAACGCGCACCGTCCAACGCCACACTCTTTAATGTGGACGCAGACAAGATGAAGGCAATGAGAACGCCCAAGATGGTGAGAGTGTGGGTCAGGCGGCGACCTATCCAGTTACCACCGAATTGGGTTCCAAAAATACCCGCCAGTACCGACCCCACCAAAGGGGCCAAGGGCACTGCAAGCAAGGTACTGACGTTGAGGGTTTGGCTCATATACTTTTAACCTCTTAACCCTTGAGCGAATTGAGTTCATCCACGTTGATACTGTTCTTGTTGCGAAACAACAGCACCAAAATGGCCAAACCAATGGCTGATTCGGCTGCCGCCACTGTCAAGATGAAGAACACGAAAACTTGTCCGTGCATGTCACCTAGGAAGTGAGAGAAAGCCACAAAATTCATATTGACCGCGAGTAGCATTAACTCAATCGCCATCAGCAAAACAATTAAATTCTTTCGGTTTAAAAAGATACCGATGACCGCCAAGGCAAACAACATGGCGCCCAATGACAAATAGTGTCCGAGTGTCAAAGTCATGATTTGTTCTCCTTAGAAGCTTCAGCATCAGCAGACGCTTCAGGCGCTTTGGGCGCGTCCCCTACTTTCACAGAATCCATCTTGACCACGACCAATCGGTCCGCAGCGCGAACGTGAACTTGCTCAGAAGCACTGATGGCTTTGCTGTCTTTGCGTTCACGCAGTGTGAGGGCAATGGCTGCAATCATGGCCACCAACAAAATAGCCGCAGCCACTTGAATGGGCATGAGGTATTCGGTGTAAAGCAAAATTCCCAAGGCCTTGCTGTTTGAAATGGGGTCTGCCAATTGGCCCACCGCAATAGCCACTTTGGGCGCCTCGGATGTGCGGAAACCACTGATGAGCACCGCGGCCATTTCAAGGGCCACCAAGGCACCCAATGAAGCGGCCAAAGGAAATTGTTTCCAGAATCCTTCACGCAGTGTGTCAAGGTTGATGTCTAGCATCATGACCACGAACAAGAACAACACCATTACGGCGCCCAAGTAAACCAAGACCAAGGTCATGGCCAAAAATTCTGCTTGCAACAGCAGCCACAGACCCGAAGCCTGCGAAAAAGCCAACATGAGAAACAACACAGCATGTACCGGGTTGCGCGCAGTCACCACTCGGAATGATGCAAACAGCAGCACCACCGAGAAGAGATAAAAGAAACCAGTTTTGACGTCCATGGGTTGTCGCTTGTTAGTTTTTGTCAATCAGCCGATCAACGGTATTTGGCATCGGCTGCCCTTGACGCAGCGATGTCTTTTTCGTAGCGGTCGCCTACTGCCAAGAGCATCTCCTTGGTGAAGTGCAAATCGCCACGTTTCTCGCCGTGATATTCCAAAATGGAAGTTTCCACAATGGAGTCGACGGGGCAGCTTTCTTCGCAGAAGCCGCAGAAGATGCACTTGGTCAAATCGATGTCGTAACGTGTGGTTCGGCGTGTGCCATCAGCGCGCACATCGGACTCAATGGTGATGGCCATGGCAGGACAAACCGCTTCACACAATTTGCAAGCAATGCAACGCTCTTCACCGTTTTCATAACGGCGCAAAGCGTGTAAACCCCTGAAACGAGGCGACAAAGGTGTCTTCTCTTCAGGGAATTGAAGTGTGACCTTGCGACGGAAAGCGTAACGCCCCGTCAAGGCCATGCCTTTGACCAACTCGAAAAGCATGAAGCTCTTGAGAAAGTCTTTGACAGAGAAATTGGATACAGCCAATGCAGACATGTCTTAACCCGGTTATTTCCAAATATTCCATGGCGAGTGCAACCACGCGCCGACGATCAACAGCCACACCAATGTGACTGGAATAAAAATCTTCCAACCCAAACGCATGATTTGGTCATAACGGAAACGCGGAAAAGTTGCGCGAATCCAAATGAACATTGACACCACCACGAAGGTTTTGATGCCCAACCAAATCCAACCTGGAATGAAGTTGAAAAGTGCACTGTCAATGGGTGACATCCAGCCACCCAAGAACATGGTGACAGCCAAGATAGACACCAACCACATGCTGGCGTATTCAGCCAAGAAGAAGATGGCAAAGCCCATGCCTGAATACTCCACCATGTGACCGGCCACAATTTCGGCCTCACCTTCCACCACGTCAAACGGGTGACGATTGGTTTCAGCCACACCAGAAATGAGGTAGACCATGAAAATAGGGAACAAGGGCAACCAGTTCCATGACAAGAAGTTCAGGCCCATGTTGGCCATTTCACCTTTGCCCTGAAGCAGCACAATTTCAGTCAGGTTCATACTGCCAGTGACCATGATGACCACCAAGAAGCAGAAGCCCATGGCAATTTCATAACTGACCATTTGCGCTGACGCACGCAATGCTCCCAGGAACGCATATTTGGAATTGGACGCCCATCCCGCAATGATCACACCGTAAACCTCAATAGAGGTAATGGCCATGACCAACAACAAGCCTGCATTGATGTTCGTGAGTGCCACTTCGGGTCCAAAAGGAATGGCCACCCATGCTGCCAACGCAGGCATGATGGCCATGATGGGGCCCAAGCGAAACAATCCAGGACTCACAGCCGATGGCGTGATGATCTCTTTGGTCAACAACTTAACAGCATCGGCAATCGGTTGCAGCAAACCAAATGGGCCAACACGATTGGGTCCTAAGCGAACTTGCATAAAGCCTAGCAGCCTGCGTTCCCACAATGTAAGGTAAGCCACAGCGCCCATGAGGGGGGCTAGCACACAAACAATTTTGATCAAAATCCACAAAACAGGCCAAGCCATGGTGGCCCACCAATCGATGGCAATGGCGTTTAAACCTGCGTTGTAAAGCGCGTCAATCATGCCTGCACTCCTTCAGGCAAGGTGCCTGCTCTTGCGTCTGCCGTCAATTGCAAAGAAGGTGCTCGGCGCACCAAACCATCTAATTGATAAATGGTAGCCACGCAAGGCACGTCAACAGGGCCCGCCAAACGAACTTCAGAGGTGCAAGCATTGCTTAAGCTGAGAGGCGATTCATTGATTTGTTTCAAGACATCTTGCGATGTTTCGAATGCCAATTGAGGCAAGCCCAACATGTTGGCCAACACGCGCAACACTTTCCATGCAGGGCGCGTTTCAGCCAAAGGCTTGACCACGGCATGGAAACTCTGCAAGCGCCCTTCTGCATTCACAAAACTACCGGATGTTTCTGTGAACGGTGCAATGGGCAGCAATACATCTGAGAATTCCAAATTGGTTTTGAAGGGGCTGAGGGTGACCACCATGTCCATGGCGGCCAAACCACTCACAGCCTGGGCGCCCGCGGCAGAATCGAAGACCGGTTCAGTGTTAAGCAACAAAACTGCTTTGACACCGCCGGCCAAAATTTGAGCTGCATTCAAGCCACCTGTTTGGGGCTCAGCTTTGACCCACTGTGCGCCGACTGTGTTGGCAGCTTCAGTCAGGTAACCACAGCTTGCACCCGTTTGCTCAGCAATCCATTGCGCCAAACTCAGCAAACTTGAGGCATTGGCATGATGCGCTGCGCCATTGCCCAACAAAATGGCCTTGCGTTCGCCACTTAAGAGTGACTTGGCAATGGCTTGTGCTTCAGCCGTTGTTTGCGAACTGGCAGGTGCTGCGACACCTTTTTCGGCGGCAATAGCGCCTGCCACATTGGCCAAGCTTTGTGCCCAAGCACTGGCTTCTTGAATATCAGTTGTGCCCAAATTCAGGGCCCATGCATCCTTGTCAGCCAGCAAAGCTTTGGATGTGATGGCATGCACTTGCGCACCTGAACGTGTTGCTTGGCGAATACGCTGCGCAAACAAGGGATGGTCTTTGCGCAAGTTGCTGCCCACCACCAGCACGCGTTGGAGCACAGAAAGGCTGGCAATGGAGGTGCCTAAGTAACGCACGCCCTCACCTTTGACAAACTCAGAGTTGCGAAGGCGGTGGTCAATGTTGTCGGAACCCAAGGAGCGCACCAGGGTACTGGCCAGGTGCAACTCTTCGAGGGTACTGTGCGGGCTGACCAAGGCACCAATGCTTCGCGCGCCATGGTCATTTTTAATTTGATTCAAGCCGTTGGCCACATACTCCAAAGCTGTTTGCCAGTTGACTTCTTTCCACTCTCCCCCTTGTTTGATCATGGGGGCACGCAAACGGTCGGGGCTGTTCAGTGCTTCGTAGGAAAAACGATCACGATCGGCAATCCAGCATTCGTTCACATCTTCATTCTCCAAAGGCACCACACGGAGCACTTCGTTGTTTTTGACCTGAACCACCAAATTGGCACCCGAAGAATCGTGAGGCGCAACCGACTTGCGACGGGACAATTCCCAAGTGCGGGCGCTATAGCGAAATGGCTTGCTGGTGAGTGCGCCCACGGGGCAAATGTCAATCATGTTGCCTGACAACTCAGAGTCAATGGTTTGACCTAAAAAGGTTTCAATTTCTGCGTGCTCACCGCGGTGGGACATGCCCAATTCCATCACGCCAGCCACTTCTTGACCGAAACGTACACATCGCGTGCAATGAATACAGCGACTCATCTCTTGCATGCTAATGAGTGGGCCCACATCCTTGTGGAATACGACCCGCTTTTCTTCTTCGTAGCGTGATCCTGATCCGCCATAACCCACTGCCAAATCTTGCAATTGGCATTCACCGCCTTGGTCGCAAATAGGACAATCAAGGGGGTGATTGATAAGCAGGAATTCCATGACCGACTGTTGCGCCTTGATGGCCTTGTCGGTTTTGGTTCTCACAATCATGCCCTGCGTGACGGGCGTCGCGCAGGCTGGCATGGGCTTGGGTGCTTTTTCAACGTCGACCAAACACATGCGGCAGTTGGCCGCAATGCTCAATTTCTTGTGATAGCAGAAGTGAGGAATGTAAGTGCCGGCCTTTTCAGCAGCATGCATCACCATGCTGCCTTCAACAACCTCAACCTTTTGACCGTCTAATTCAATTTCAACCATGCTTGTCTGCCATCTCAAACGTAAGCGGGGACCATGCAGGTCTTGTGCTCAACGTGGTATTCAAATTCGTGACGAAAATGTTTGATCATTCCGCGCACAGGCATCGCGGCGGCATCACCCAACGCGCAGATTGTGCGACCTTGAATGTTGTCTGCCACCGAGTTCAACAGGTCGAGGTCGCTTGCACGGCCATGACCATTTTCGATACGATCAACCATGCGCCACAGCCAGCCCGTACCTTCCCGGCAAGGGGTGCACTGTCCACATGATTCGTGTGAGTAGAAATAAGACAAACGCTGCAATGACTTCACCATGCAACGTGTGTCGTCCATGACGATGACGGCGCCGGAGCCCAACATGGAACCCGCCTTGGCAATAGAGTCATAGTCCATGGTGCAATCCATCATGATGCTGGCTGGCAACACAGGCGCCGATGAACCGCCAGGAATCACGGCCTTCAAGTTGCGGCCCCCGCGCATACCACCGGCCAGCTCCAAGAGTTTGGCAAAGGGCGTGCCCATGGGAATTTCGTAATTGCCAGGACGCTCAACATCGCCACTGACAGAGTAAATTTTGGTGCCGCCATTGTTGGGCTTGCCGCATTCCAAATAGGCCTGTCCACCATTGCGAATGATCCAAGGCACCGCCGCAAATGTTTCGGTGTTGTTGATGGTGGTGGGCTTGCCATACAAACCAAAACTGGCGGGAAAGGGTGGCTTAAAGCGAGGTTGGCCTTTTTTGCCTTCCAACGATTCAAGCAAGGCCGTTTCTTCACCGCAAATGTAAGCACCAAAACCATGCGATGCATGCAATTGAAAGTTGAAGGTGCTGCCCAAAATTTTGTCACCCAAGTAGCCTGCAACGCGCGCTTCTTCAAGAGCAGTTTCAAAGCGTTCGTAGGTTTGGAAAATTTCGCCGTGGATGTAGTTGTACCCTACATTGATGCCCATGGCATAAGCGGCAATGGCCATGCCTTCAATCACAATGTGCGGGTTGAACTGCATGATGTCACGATCTTTGCAAGTGCCTGGCTCGCCTTCGTCAGAATTGCAGACCAAATATTTTTGACCTGGGAACTGACGGGGCATAAAGCTCCACTTCAAACCCGTTGGAAAACCCGCACCACCACGACCACGCAGAGCAGACTCTTTGACAGTGGCAATGACTTGGTCTTGCGTGAGGCCTTCACCCCCATCTTTGCCCAAAATTTTACGCAATGCTTGATAACCACCACGCGCTTCGTAATCTTTGAGGCTCCAATTTTTGCCATTCAAACCCGCCATGATTTGCGGGTTGAGGTGGCGCTCATGGAACGAGCTTTCGATGCCGGTGGCCGCAAAGCGGGATAACAATTGGTTCAAATCAGCGCTCATGCTGCGCCTCCGCTTTTCTGCAAGGTGTCCAACAATTCATCGAGCTTGTCATTGCTCATGAAACTGCACATGGTGCGGTCGTTGACCAACAACACCGGTGCATCTGCGCACGCGCCTTGGCATTCGCTGGGTTGCAAAGTAATCAGGCCATCGGCCGTGGTCTGACCTACTTCTATTCCCAAACGCTTTTGCAAATGTGCCATGGCCTGCTGGCCGCCATGCAATTGGCAAGGCAAATTGGTACAAACGTTCAACTTGAATTTGCCCAATTTTTGCTGGTTGTACATGTTGTAAAAAGTGGTGACTTCATGGACAGCCATCGGCGCCATGCCCAAATAGTCAGCCACTTCTTTTTCACTCTCAGGACTAACCCAACCGAGTTCTTGCTGAACAATTGACAGGCAAGCCATGACAGCTGACTGCTTTTGGTCAGAAGGGAATTTAGCCACTTCACGAGCGAAGCGGGTTTTTGCAGCATCAGAGATCATCTGTCAATCTCTCCAAACACAATGTCCATCGTGCCAATGATGGCCACTGCGTCGGCCAACATGTGGCCACGGGCCATTTCATCAAGGGTCGCCAAATGGGCATAGCCCGGGGCACGGATTTTTAAGCGGTAGGGCTTGTTAGCGCCATCACTGACGAGGTAAATACCAAACTCGCCTTTGGGGTGCTCAACGGCCGCATAAGCTTGTCCTTCGGGCACATGGAAACCTTCTGTGAAGAGTTTGAAATGATGAATCAAACCTTCCATGTTGGACTTCATGGACTCGCGCGATGGCGGCGCAATTTTGTGGTTGTCCGTAATGACAGGACCATCGTTCACACGCAACCAGCTAATGCATTGCTTGATGATGTTGTTGGACTCTCGCATTTCTTGCATGCGCACCAAATATCGATCGTAGCTGTCACCTGTTTTTCCAACGGGCACATCAAACTCAACTTTGTCGTAAACCTCGTAAGGCTGCTTTTTGCGCAAGTCCCAAGCGACACCTGAACCGCGCAACATAGGACCTGTCATGCCTAAATTCAAAGCCCGCTCTGGCGACACAACACCAACACCCACGGTGCGCTGTTTCCAGATTCGGTTGTCAGTGAGCAATGTTTCGTACTCATCGATGCACTGAGGAAAGCGACGGGTGAAGTCTTCAATGAAATCGAGCAACGACCCTTGACGATTGGTGTTCAATTCGGCAATGGCTTTGGCATTGCGAATTTTATTGACTTGATACTGAGCCATGGTGTCGGGCAGGTCACGATAGACGCCGCCCGGACGGAAGTAAGCAGCGTGCATGCGCGCGCCAGACACGGCCTCGTACATGTCAAACAAATCTTCACGCTCACGGAATGTGTAAATGAGCACGGTTGAACTGCCGCAATCATTGGCGTGCGAACCCAGCCACATGAGGTGGTTCAGCAAGCGCGTAATTTCAGCGAACATGACGCGGATGTACTGCGCACGCTCGGGTACTTCGATGCCCAGCAATTTTTCGATGGCCAAGCAATAGGCATGCTCGTTGGACATCATGGACACATAGTCCAAGCGATCCATGTACGGCAATGATTGAATGTAGGTTTTGGTTTCAGCCAACTTTTCAGTGGCACGGTGCAGCAAGCCAATGTGCGGATCGGCGCGTTGCACCACCTCGCCATCAAGCTCAAGCACCAATCGAAGCACGCCGTGAGCCGCAGGGTGCTGCGGTCCGAAGTTCAAGGTGTAATTCTTAATTTCTGCCATTTTGATTCACTCGAACGCCCAAGCGCTCAGTGCAGTCCTCCGTACTTCTCTTCGCGAACGATACGGGGGGTAATTTCACGCGGCTCGATAGAGACAGGTTCATAAATCACGCGGGCACGCTCGGCGTCGTAACGCATTTCGACATGGCCCGTGATGGGAAAGTCTTTGCGGAACGGGTGACCAATAAACCCATAGTCTGTCAGGATGCGGCGCAAATCGGGGTGACCTTCAAATACGATGCCATACAGATCAAAAGCTTCTCGTTCATACCAGTTGGCCGAATTCCAGATCTCCATGACGGAATCGACCAAGGGAAGATCATCTTCGGGGCAACGCACCATGATTCGAACGCGCTGGTTCAGGCTGATGGACAACAAATGAACCACCACGCCAAAGCGTGGACCCTCTGCGCCCACATCGCGGTAAGTGGAGTAATCCATGCCACAGAGGTCGATGAGCTGTTCAAATTTACAAGCAGGTGCATCGCGAAGGGTTTGCATCACACTGAGGTAATTGGCGGCAGACACCTTGATGGTGACTTCTTTCAGGGCCACTTCAATGGATGAAACTTGATCCCCCAAAACCTGAATGAGGTTTTGTTGCAGTTGTTCGGGGTGGATTGAAAAAGTCATATTGATTCTTTCAAACCCGCGCGATGGTATGTGTGCGACGGATTTTTTGCTGCAGCTGAATGATGCCGTAAATGAGTGCTTCAGCCGTGGGCGGACAGCCAGGCACATACACATCAACGGGGACCACGCGGTCGCAACCCCGAACCACAGAGTAGCTGTAGTGGTAGTAGCCACCGCCATTGGCACATGAGCCCATGGAGATGACCCATCGGGGCTCAGACATTTGGTCGTAAACCTTGCGCAGTGCAGGTGCCATTTTGTTGGTTAAGGTACCGGCCACAATCATCAAATCACTTTGACGAGGACTGGCACGAAAAACTTCAGCGCCAAAACGAGCAAGATCGTAGCGGGCTGTGGCGGCATGCATCATTTCTACCGCGCAGCAAGCCAAGCCAAAAGTCATGGGCCACAAAGAGCCTGTTTTGGCCCAGTTCACCACAGAGTCGTAACTCGTGGTGATGAAGCCCTCTTTCATCACGCCTTCAATCATTGTTTAGTTCCTTGTTGAAGCTCAACGGTCAATCGATTTTTGATCTGTGATCTTTGTAAGATCATTCCCAATCTAGGGCCCCTTTTTTCCACTCATAGACAAAGCCCACAACCAGAATGGAGAGGAAAATAACAACAGCCACGAAACCCGCCAGGCCCACTTCCTTGAGCGCCACAGCCCAAGGGAATAGGAATGCAATTTCGAGGTCGAACAAAATGAACAAGATCGCTACCAAGTAGTAACGAACGTCAAATTTCATACGGGCATCTTCGAAGGCTTCGAAGCCGCATTCATAAGGGGAGTTTTTTGCCGCGTCTGGTCGATTGGGACCGAGGATATAGCCCAAGACCTGAGGGATGATGCCGATGGCAACACCTACCAAGATAAACAACAAGATAGGAAGGTACTGGTCAAGGTTGGTCATGGACTTCTACTCACCTTTGAAACGCTGAGTGATTACACCCAGCGACTCTCTGTGTTGGTGCCGTCGGCGAGACTCGAACTCGCACAGCTTTCGCCACTACCCCCTCAAGATAGCGTGTCTACCAATTTCACCACGACGGCGGTTATTTGCTCCGATGGCATGAGGCACCCATGGCTGGGTTTTAGCTCTCAGAACAACTCATAGTTTACCCTTAAACAGAGGCCTTGCGTGAAGGGAAAACAATGAAATTTAGGATGTGCGGCAATAAGTTTGGATGCGCAAGAACTCTTACTTTGAACTTGCAGGCGCTGGCACACCAGAGGGTGCAGGCGAGGCAGGTGAATTACCCGGAATTTGCGAAGCAGCGCTGTTATCGACCGGCGCAGGCATCGAAGCAGGCGAGACCAGTGCCGCACCCTCCAAAACACTACCAGTGGCGGCAGGCCGCAGGTTGCCAAAGTAAGCCAACATCAAGGTACTCACAAAAAATACGGCCGCCAGCACAGCTGTGGTGCGCGACAAAAAGTTGGCCCCGCCTGAGGCGCCAAACAAACTGCCCGAACTACCACTGCCAAATGCGGCACCCATGTCAGCACCTTTTCCGTGCTGAACCAAAATCAAACCAATCATCGCCAGTGCCGACAACATCTGTACAGCCAAAATTACGGTGACCATTGCATTCATGCTTCGCTCCAAATCAAAATATCATCTGTCTACGGTTCAAGCTACACCGAAGCAACTTGAGATCCAGCGGCCATGATGGCCAAAAAGTCTGGTGCCTTGAGGGCTGCCCCGCCAATCAAGCCACCATCAATATCGGGTTGCGCCAATAACTGCGCTGCATTGGCAGCGTTCATGCTGCCACCATACAAAATAGAAACACGGTCTGAGTGCGAAGTTGCAGCCTTCAGTTGCGCACGCAAAACTGCGTGAACTTCTTGGGCTTGCTCAGGCGACGCTGTGCGCCCAGTGCCAATGGCCCACACGGGCTCATACGCCACCACAATTTCACTGATGCAATGTCCGTTGGCGTGAATGACAGCCGCCAATTGACGCTTCACCACTTCTTCGGTTTTGCCAGCCTCTCGATCGGCCAAAGTTTCGCCCACACACACAATGGGGGTGATGCCGGCCGACAAAGCGCGCTGCGCCTTGAGGGCCACTGTGGCATCAGACTCCAAATGGTATTGGCGCCGCTCTGAATGACCCACGATGGCATAGCGCACCGTAAAATCTTTCAACATGCCTGCAGAAATTTCGCCTGTAAAGGCCCCCACCTCGTGTGCAGACACGTCTTGAGAACCCAGGGCGATGAGAGATTGACCCGCCAGCAAAGTATGCACTTGCGACAAATAGATCGCAGGCACACAGACTGCAGCTTGGCAATTCATGCCTTTGCTGCCGTCCAACACCGCTTGCAACAAAGAAGCGTTGGCAGCCAAGCTGCCATTCATCTTCCAGTTACCCGCAATGAGCTTTTTAGACATGATTAAATTTCCCAAAGCCCTGTTCAACAATTACTCAGAGTGTGAAGGTGCGGCAGGACGCTCGATCAAGGCTTTCATCGACAATTTCACGCGACCTTTTTCGTCAGTCTCGAGCACTTTGACTTTCACAATCTGACCTTCTTGCAAATAGTCAGACACTTTTTCGACGCGCTCGTGTGCAATTTGGCTGATGTGCAACAAGCCATCTTTGCCTGGCAATAAATTGATCAATGCACCGAAGTCCAAAATCTTGGTGACGGGGCCTTCGTACACTTTGCCAATTTCAACTTCAGCGGTGATCTGCTCAATGCGGCGCTTGGCTTCATCAGCCTTGGCACCGTCAGTGGCCGCAATGGTAATTGTGCCGTCTTCGTTGATGTTAATTTGCGTGCCGGTTTCTTCAGTGAGTGCACGGATGGTAGCGCCGCCTTTACCGATCACGTCACGAATCTTCTCGGGATTGATCTTCATGGTGAAGAGCTTAGGTGCGAAGTTAGAAACTTCTGTTTTGGCTTCGCTCATGGCATCTTGCATTTTGCCCAAGATGTGCATGCGTGCTTCTTTGGCTTGTGCCAATGCCACTTGCATGATCTCTTTGGTAATGCCTTGGATTTTGATGTCCATCTGCAAAGCTGTCACACCGTTGGTGGTACCGGCCACTTTAAAGTCCATGTCACCCAAATGATCTTCGTCGCCCAAGATGTCGGTCAAGACAGCAAAGCGGTTGGCATCTTTGATGAGGCCCATGGCAATACCGGCCACGTGAGCTTTCATGGGCACGCCAGCGTCCATCAAGGACAAGCAGCCACCGCACACAGATGCCATGGAAGAAGAACCATTGGATTCTGTAATTTCAGACACCACACGCATGGTGTACGGAAACTCTTCTTTGGTAGGCAACACAGCGGCCAAGGCACGCTTGGCCAAACGGCCGTGACCAATTTCACGACGCTTTGTAGAGCCCATGCGGCCCACTTCGCCAGTGGCAAAGGGAGGCATGTTGTAGTGCAGCATGAAACGGTCTTCGTATTCACCGGCCAAAGCGTCAATGCGCTGTGCATCGCGTTCTGTACCCAAAGTGGCAATCACCAAGGCTTGAGTTTCACCCCGTGTGAACAAGCATGAACCGTGAGTGCGTGGCAACACGGAATTGCGAATTTCGATGGGGCGCACAGTGCGTGTGTCGCGGCCGTCGATGCGTGGCTCACCCGCCAAAATTTGGCTGCGAACAATGTTGGCTTCGATGTCAAACAACATGCCTTCAACTTTGACGCTGTCAAACTCGACGCCTTCAGCCTTCAAAGCAGCCATGGTGGCGGCGTAAGTTTCGCGGCAAGCGTGTGTGCGGTTTTGTTTGTTGCGAATTTGATAAGCAGCGCGCAGTTTTTCTTCTGCATGTGCATTGACCTTGGCAATCAAGGCTTCGTCCTTGGCGGGCGCAGTCCAATCCCAAGCGGGCTTGCCGGCATCACGCACCAATTCGTGAATGGCGTTGATGGCAATGTTGCCCTGCTCATGACCAAACACCACAGCACCCAACATGATCTCTTCAGACAACTGCTGAGCTTCAGATTCCACCATCAGAACAGCGGCTTCGGTTCCAGCCACAATCAGGTCCATCTGACTGTCTTTGCGCTGCGTTTGACCTGGATTCAACACGTATTCGCCATTGACATAACCCACGCGCGCTGCGCCGATGGGGCCATTGAAAGGCACGCCTGAAATAGACAATGCAGCGCTGACGGCAATGAGGGCAGCGATGTCGGCATCAACTTCAGGGTTCAAAGAAACGGTGTGGACTACAACGTGAACATCGTTGTAAAAACCTTCTGGGAACAGAGGGCGGATAGGACGGTCAATGAGGCGACTGGTGAGTGTTTCCAATTCGCTGGGCTTGGCTTCGCGTTTGAAGAAGCTGCCAGGGATCTTGCCCGCGGCATATGCTTTCTCAATGTAGTCCACGGTTAAGGGAAAAAAGTCTTGACCCGCTTTGGAAATTTTAGAAGCGACCACGGTGGCCAACACCACGGTGTCTTCAATGTTCACCAGCACAGCGCCGGAAGCTTGGCGTGCAATTTCGCCAGTTTCCATAATGACCTTGTGTTGGCCCCATTGGAAAGTTTTTGTCACTTTGTTGAAAATGGACATGTTTGATAACTCCAGAAAATCACAGTGCAAACGGCTGCACTGAAAAGCCTAGATATTTGCAGTCTGAACTCGATGCCATTCCATGAATGATCTGTGTTGAAACACAAATGATTGATGGAATGACACAGCGCGGGTTCGGTCTGAAAACGTCTTTTAAGAAAACTTAAAGTAGAAAACGCCTGAGCTAGCGAGCTAACTCAGGCGCTTGTCATCTTTCGATACGCTTATTTGCGCAGGCCAAGTTTGGCGATCAGAGCAACATAGCGGTCAGCGTCTTTGGACCGTAGATAGTCCAACAATTTACGACGACGGCTTACCATGCGCAACAAGCCACGGCGACCGTGATGGTCTTTGGCGTGTGTTTTGAAATGGGGTGTCAACTCGTTGATGCGAGCTGTGAGCAATGCCACTTGAACTTCGGGGCTACCCGTGTCATTGGCAGCACGAGCATTGGCCTTGACGACCTCAGCCTTGATAGAGGATGCAATCATGTTTTTCCTTTATTTCGTTAAATCGTCAAAATGGCAATGCCACTTTGAAAATTTCCACGATGTTTTATAACTTGCGCAAGCGGTTTGGAATCAACTGCTGCGTGCGATCTTATGCGGCGGTCTCCCGCTTAGCAAAGCCTCGGAATTATAACCATAGGCTCGGCCCTTAGGAACCCTTTGACCGCCCACTGGTTAAAAAAACAGTGTCCATCCGTTCTGAAAGTTTGAAAATCACCCCAAAATAAGCCCTCTATGGACAAAATCAGAATTGATAAATGGCTTTGGGCTGCCCGGTTTTACAAAACCCGGTCCTTGGCCACCGACGAAGTCGGCAAAGGACGTGTTGCGATCAACGAGCAGACTGTCAAAGCCTCCAGGGAAGTCAAAGTAGGTGACACCGTCAGTGCAAGACAAGGCGACATCACCCGAACCGTCAAGGTTTTAGGTATCAGCGATCAACGCGGCCCTGCACCAACCGCACAAGCTTTGTACGAGGAAACCACTGACAGCCTTCAACTTAGAGAAAAAATCAGCGTTCAACGGCGCCTGGCCAGAGAACCAGCCTTGAGCATTGAACAGGGCCGCCCCACCAAAAGAAATCGCCGTGATTTGGAAAAAGCCAAGCAGGTGGGCTGGAATGACAGATGGAGTGCATCGGTCGATCCAGACTGACGCCTTGCACCAGATAAATCATTTTTCAGGGGTTTTCACCCTACCTCGGTCCTTGCCTGCCCTCTAAAGTATGGGACGACAGAACCCTAAAGGAGCCTTACTGTGCAGTTTTCTAATCACCCTGCTAAGTCCAACCGCCGTTTCGGCCTCAGCCTGATCGGAACTTTGAGTTTGATGAGTTCTTTAGGCCTAGGACTCCTCGGAAGTTCAAGTGTCATGGCCCAAGCCTATCCCACCAAGCCCATTCGTCTGGTTGTGACCTTTCCTACAGGCGGTGCCCCCGACATCTTGGCACGCTTGTTCAGCGAAAAAGCCCAATTAGGCCAACCTGTTGTCATCGACAACAAACCCGGCGCGGGCGGCAACATTGGCAGCGATGTGGTGGCGAAATCAGCGGGCGACGGCTACACCATTGTGATGGGCACTGTTGGCACTCATTCCATCAACGGGGCACTTTACGAAAAAATGCCCTATGACATGGTGAAAAATTTCACCCCCATTTCTCTCATCGCTTCAGCACCTAATTTATTGGTGGTGAACAATGATTTGCCTGTCAAAACAGTGAGTGAGTTGATAACCTACATGAAGGCCAACCCCAACAAGTTGTCATTTGCCTCACCAGGCATTGGCACCTCGGTTCACATGTCAGGTGAATTGTTCAAGTCGATGACGGGCACCAGCATGACGCACGTGCCCTACAAAGGTCGTCAGTTTTACATGCCTGACTTGTTAGGGGGCAATATTCAATTGGTGTTTGACAACATGCCCTCTGCCTTGCCTTTGGCCAAAGAAGGCAAGATTCGAGCAATTGCACAAACCACTGCAAAGCGCTCACCTGCAGCACCGGACGTGCCTACCGTTGCAGAGTCATTACCCGGCTTTGAAGCCACCACTTGGTTTGCCATGTTTGCCCCTGCCAACACGCCCAAAGCAGTGATTGACAAACTGAATGCAGAAGTGGTTCGAATTTTCAAACTGCCCGATGTAGCAGAGCGCTTAAAAATACTGGGGCTGGATCCCGTTTTATCGACATCTGAAGAACTGGGCAAACACCAGGCCAATGAAATTGTGAAGTGGGCCAAAGTGGTCAAAGATTCCGGCGCTAAAGCCGAATAAACAAATAATTTTCTCTGTCTATTTTGGAATTTCAAATGACCTCAGAATTGAATCGCCGCGAAGTCTTACAGGCAGGTGTTGCCGGTGCCATCAGCATCGCATTACCTGCCATGGCGCAAGCCAACTTCCCTTCCAAACCCATTAAATTGATTTGCCCTTGGCCTGCCGGTGGCTCCACCGATGGCGTGATGCGTTCATTGGCTGAAAGTGCCACACGCATTTTGGGACAGTCGGTGGTGATTGAAAACAAAGCTGGCGCAAGCGGCATGCTTGGCCCCAATGAATTGGTGAGCGCCAAACCCGATGGCTACACCCTGTCCCAACTGACCATTGGTATTTTGCGTTTGCCACACATGCAAAAAATGCAATTCAATCCATTGCAAGACTTTACCTTTATCGCCTGTTTAACCGGCTACACATTTGGCATTGTGGTGCGGTCTGACTCCCCCATCAAGTCCATCAAAGACTTGGTAGATTACGCCAAGGCCAACCCCGGAAAATATACGTTTGGCTCCACCGGCAACGGCACCACGCCCCACTTGGCTGTGGAAGAGTTCGCCATGAAAGCGGGCATTCAATTGCAACACATTCCCTTCAAAGGCAACGCCGATGGCATGGCCTCTTTGTTAGGAGGACATGTGATGTCACACAGCGACGCAACGGGCTGGGCGCCGCACGTGGATGCAGGCACTTGCCGCTTGTTGGCCACCTACGGCAGCAAACGAACCAAGCGTTGGCCCAATGTGCCCACACTCAATGAATTGGGCTACGACACTGTGTCTGATTCTCCGTTTGGCATTGGCGGCCCCAAGGGCATGGACCCTGCCGTTACGCGCAAACTCCATGACGTCTTCAAGAAAACTTTGGAAGATCCACAAGTGTTGGCCACGTTTGAAAAGTTCGACCAGTCGGTGATTTACATGAACAGTGAAGAGTACGCCAAATTTGCGCGTGACAATTATCAGAAAGAAAAAGTCATCATTGAGAAATTGGGCTTGGCCAAACCAGCTTAAGCATGTCCACTTGGTCTGCCAAAAAGCCCAGTTGGTTCTGGGCTTTTTTCATATTGACTTCACAATCAGGAATTAAAAATTAGGTCGGTTCATTTTGCAAACAGAGGGAAGTTCTAACTCTTGAGCTTTGAATTGCCGAATGGCTTTGAAGCCATAACCCGAGCCCTCCACATCAAATGGCACATCCGAGCCACCTTGCTTGGCCATCATAGCCACCACCATTGGCTGTTGAAATTGGTGATCCATTGCACGCATCTTGCCGCGCTGCCCCGCCATGCTCACTTCAGCGTTTTCAAGTTGCAAGGCTACCGCCAGTGGCTCAGTCTGACCCGCTTTTTCTATCGATTGCGCCAAGGCCTCCACCATGAGCTGCATTCTCAAGTGCAAGTAATCTTCAGTTGGTTTTTCAAATCGCTTCTTGAATGACTGATAAAACTTGACGCCCTCGGCACCGGGCACATTCGGCATCCATTCGGCCACCGCTAAAACTTTGCCAACCCCGGCCTCTCCCATGGCAGCAGGCGCACCCAATGCATTGCCATAGAAGGTGTAAAACTTCCCTTCATAACCAACCTCTTTGGCGGCCTTCACCAAGAAAGTCAAGTCGTTCCCCCAATTGCCAGTGATGACGGCTTGGGCACCGGAAGCTTTGATTTTGGCGGCATACGGCAGAAAATCTTTGACTCTTCCCATGGGGTGTAACTCATCGCCTGCTACTTGAATGTCTGGCCTTAGTTTTTCGAGTTGCAGTTTGGCTTCTCGCAATACAGACTGGCCAAAACTGTAATCCTGCCCAATCAAATACACAGACTTCAATTTTGAATCCTGCTTCAAGACTTGCATGAGCGCTGACATGCGCATATCGGCGTGGGCATCAAATCTAAAGTGCCAAAAATTACACTTTTCTTGTGTGAGAGCAGGATCCACAGCGGCGTAGTTTAAAAAGAGAACGCGCTTTTGCGGCTCACGCTCATTGTGTTTCTGAATGGCATCCATCAATACCGCAGCATTGGCGGAGGAATTTCCCTGCAAAACAAATTGAGCGCCCGAATCAATGGCGGAGCGCAAAGAAGTTAAAGCTTCTTCATTTTGGCCCTTGCTGTCATAGCGGTTTAACACCAAACGGCGTTTGCCTTCTTGGGTGTTTACGCCGCCTCGTACATTTACTCGCTCCACAGCCCAGACCAAATTTCGAAGGACAGCTTCACCGGTGTTGGCAAAGGGCCCGCTCATTCCTTCAATGAGGGCCAGTTGAACGGGGGGTAATTGAATTGAGGGTGTTTGTGCGTTCACTGAAAAACTAAAACACAAGATGTTGACTTGCCACAGGCGAGTCCAAAGTCGAAAGAAAACCAACAAAACAATAGCCCAAAATAATCAGATGATGACAGAATCAATGTTCGATAGCGGCCACCGTGGCTTGACATCAAACCCATAATTCAATTCGGCTTGCTGCTTGCCAGACTGAACGCGCATTGCAGCTGCCATGGCAATCATGGCGCCATTGTCTGTGCACAAATGTAGTTCTGGATAGTGAACGCGCACGCCTGCTTTTTCGCAGGCTTGATTCAGTTGCAAGCGCAAAGAACGATTGGCGCCTACGCCACCAGCCACGACCAAGCGGCGCATGCCTGTTGCTTTCAAAGCGGCCATCGATTTTTTGACCAACACTTCCACAATGGCCGCTTCAGTCGATGCTGCTAAATCTGCTTTGTGAGTCGTGCTGGTATCGTGCAGGGCTGCACCCAGCTTGTTGGCCTGCGTGAGCACAGAGGTTTTCAAACCTGCGAATGAAAAATCAAAATTACCGCTGTGCATTAAGGGGCGAGGCAGTTTGAAGGCTTGCGGATTACCGCCTTCAGCACACTTAGACAGTGCCGGCCCACCCGGATAGCCCAAGCCCATGAGCTTTGCGGACTTGTCAAATGCTTCGCCCGCAGCGTCATCGACCGTTTCTCCCAAAATTTCATAGGAGCCCACAGCCTCAACTTGCATGAGTTGGGTGTGACCACCTGAAACCAGCAGGGCCACAAAAGGAAACTCTGGCGGATCTTCACTTAAAAAAGGTGAAAGCAAGTGGCCTTCCAAATGGTGTACGCCCAAAACAGGTTTGTTCAAGGCTGCACCGAGGGCACAAGCCACACCGGCACCCACCAACAAAGCCCCCGCCAATCCCGGGCCTCGGGTGTAGGCCACCACGTCCACTTGATTCAATTCGATGTTGGCATTTTTTAAAACTTCCCGAGTTAAGGGAATCACGCGCTTGATGTGATCTCGGCTGGCCAATTCAGGCACCACACCGCCATAGGCCTGGTGCATGTCAATTTGGCTGAACAAAGCATGCGCCAAAAGGCGTGGCGCGCCATGGGCTTGGGTTTCAACCAAAGCCACACCAGTTTCATCGCAAGAAGACTCAATTCCAAGAAAAAGCATAGTGCCTAAGTTTATGCGAAGGCCATCATTGAACTTATTACGCCAAGTTATCTAGGCTTTGAGACAATACTTCCATGGGAATTGGTCACTACATCAAGGAAATTGGTCGCGGAAAAGACGGCGCTAGAGCCCTGTCGCGCAATCAAGCTGCTGATCTTTTAGGCCAAATCCTAGATCAAAACGTGAGCGACTTAGAAGTTGGCGCCTTCTGCTTGGCCATGCGAATCAAAGGCGAAACGCCTGAAGAAATGGCAGGCTTCTTAGATGCTGTTCACGCTCGGTTGAATGTCCTACCCCAATTGAATCCTCAGCCCACAGTCGTCATACCTTGTTACAACGGCGCTAGAAAATTGCCCGCATTAGCGCCTCTGTTGGCTTTGCTTTTATGCCAGCAAGGTGTGCGAGTATGTATGCACGGTACCTCTACAGAAAACAGTCGAACCACCTCTTTTGAAGTGTTTGAAGCCCTTGGACACAAAGCCCTCATGCACACCGACCAAGCGACGGGTGGTTTGAATTTGGTCGCCACTGAAGTTCTGAGCCCCGCATTAAAAAAACTGCTAGATGTTCGCCGCGTGGTCAATCTTCGCAATCCCGCTCACAGTTTGGTCAAGCTCATGAACCCTTGCCAAGGTCCGGCGCTCATTGTGAGCAGCTACACGCACCCCGAATATGCCGTCTCTATGGCTCAAACTTTCCAACTAACGCAGGCCTCTGCTTTCTTGCTGAGAGGCACTGAAGGCGAACCGGTTGCAGATGCGCGCCGCACGCCTCAAATGGATTTCTTTCACGGCGGCAGCACTCAAATTGTTCAAGCCGCGCAAGCTGGTACGCTTCAACGTATTCCTGATTTGCCAGAGCCCAACGCGGCCGACACTGCCGCTTACATTCAAGAGGTTTTGAATCAAAAACGCGAAGTGCCGTTGCCTATCGCGCTTCAAGTCCAACATATTTTGCTAGCGTTGAAATCCTTATGAGCCACAACGATTCACTTTTCAACAAGACAACTCCTTTCGGCACATGTACCTTAGTCGGTGCAGGGCCTGGCGATGCTGAGTTGCTCACCCTCAAAGCCGTTAAAGCCATTCAAGCTGCCACCGTTTTATTGGTGGATGACTTGGTCAACGATGAAGTTTTAAAACATGCAACGCCTTGTGCTCGCATTGTTTATGTAGGCAAACGCGGGGGCTGCAAAAGCACCCCTCAAGCTTTCATTGAAAAGCTCATGATCAATGCCGTTCACGAAGGAGAAACTGTGGTTCGGCTCAAAGGTGGTGATCCGTTTATTTTTGGCCGCGGTGGCGAAGAAGTTGAAAACTTGCGTTTAGCAGGTATCGAAGTGTCCGTGATCAACGGCATTACTGCTGGTCTGGCGGCCATTTCAAGTTTGGGTGCGCCGCTCACACATCGAGAACATGCCCACGGCGTGGTGTTTGTCACAGGTCATGCCAAACCCAGCGACAGTGACACCGATTGGCGCCAGTTGGCAGCCGCTGCGCGCGATACCAAGCTCACATTGGTGATCTACATGGGCGTGAGTAACGCCGAAACAATTCAAAACGAATTGCTCACAGGCTTGCGTCCCGACACGCCCGTTGCCATCATTGAAAACGCCAGCTTGCCACAACAGCGGCAAGCCCTGACACGGCTAGACAGCCTCTGTCGCACGCTGAAAGAAACAGGACTGAAAAGCCCCAGCATCTTGGTCGTGGGCGATGTGGTTCAGGCTTGCGCACAAATTTTTCAAACACTGCCATCTAGCCCTACACTCCCACTGCATGCAAACATGTGATGTGGTAATTGTCGGCGCTGGTGCTGCTGGCCTTTTTTGTGCTGGCGTGGCGGGCCAATTGGGCTTGTCCGTCTTGTTGATCGATCACAGTCACAAAGTGGCTGAAAAAATCCGAATTTCTGGCGGTGGTCGAAGTAATTTCACCAATCGGCTCATCGATGTCAACGCACCCCATCAACATTTCCTAAGCGAAAACCCCCACTTCTGCCGCAGTGCTTTGTCGCGCTATACCGCACAAGATTTCATTGAATTGGTGCAGTCATATGACATCCCTTTTCATGAGAAACACAAGGGTCAATTGTTTTGCGATCGCTCTGCGGAAGATCTGATTCAAATGCTTCTGAAGGAATGCGATAAGGGGGGTGTGTTGCGTTGGCAAGGGTGCGGCGTGAAAGCCATCACCACCGAATGTTCTGGGTACAAATTACAAACTGACCAAGGCGAAGTTCAATCAGGGGCTGTGGTCATTGCCACAGGCGGTTTGTCTATTCCCAAAATTGGCGCCACCGATTTTGGCTACCGCATTGCAGAACAATTTGGCTTGCGTTTGATTGCCTCAAGACCCGGTCTGGTTCCCTTGACCTTTGATGGCGCCGAGTGGGCGCCCTACGCTGGTTTAGCGGGGCTTTCGTTGCCTGTGAGGATTGAAACGGGTGCCAAAAAAGAACGCATGAGTTTTGACGAAGATCTGCTTTTTACCCACCGAGGTTTGTCAGGTCCGGCTATCTTGCAAATTTCCAGCTATTGGCGTGAAGGTCAGTCCCTTCATTTGAACCTTGCACCGCAAGAGGACATTGAAGGCTCGCTCATACAAGCCAAGGCCAGGTCAAGGAAGCTCATTGCCAATGAACTGGGTGCTTGGGTTCCACACCGACTGGCAGATGCTTGGGTGGCCCATGACCCCCAATGGCAGCGCTCTGTGGCCGAGGCCAGCGACAAAGCCTTGTCCCAATTGGCCCAAAAATTCAGTCACTGGCCCCTCACGCCAAATGGCAGTGAGGGCTACAAAAAGGCCGAAGTCACCTTGGGTGGGGTCGACACCCGAGATTTATCCTCCCAATCCATGGAATCCAAGCAACCCGGCCTGTATTTCATTGGGGAAGTGATCGATGTCACGGGTTGGTTGGGGGGGTACAACTTTCAATGGGCTTGGTCGAGCGCGTTTGCCTGCGCCCAAGCCCTCAAGCAAAAACAGGCTACAGCCCTGTAAATATCCTAAAAACAGCCCAAAACTTAGAGCTATAATCCAAGGCTTCGCTGGCAATCCCCTGTCTGCCAAATACTAGTTCGTGACGGGGAACCCGCCGAAACTGCTTGTAAGGGCTCGATCTTCCCTCTCAATGTCAGTCGGCATATTTTGGAAACATTGATATCCATGACCACCATTCGCGTGAAAGAAAACGAGCCGTTTGACGTAGCCCTTCGCCGCTTCAAACGCACCATTGAAAAACTCGGCCTGTTGACCGACTTGCGTGCCCGTGAGTTTTATGAAAAGCCCACCACAGAACGTAAGCGCAAAAAAGCGGCCGCTGTAAAGCGCCACTACAAGCGCGTGCGCAGCATGCAATTGCCCAAGAAGCTGTACTAACCTGTACTTTGCTTCATTCAAAGTTTTTAACGAAGCTTTGAAATCGCGAAGTCCTCCCGGTTCAGGGGGGGGCCAAGCAAAGCCCGCTGGAGGACGCTCAAGCGGGCTTTTTTTAATTCCAGCCAACGTCAAGCCACTTTAGGAAACACCATGAGCCTCAAAGACCAAATCACCGAAGACATGAAAAACGCCATGCGCGCCAAAGACACAGCGCGCTTAGGCACCATTCGTTTGCTGATGTCGGCCATGAAGCAAAAGGAAGTGGACGAGCGTGTGGTGTTGGACGATGCAGCCATTGTGAGCATCCTAGACAAATTGGTAAAGCAACGAAAAGACTCTATTGCAGCATTTGAATTGGCGGCCCGTCAAGATTTAGTCGACATCGAAAAAGCCGAAATGGTGGTGCTGCAAGCTTACTTGCCGGCTCGTATGTCCGCCGAAGAAGTAACAGCAGCCGTGCAAGCCATCGTGACCTCCCTTGGCGCCAAAGGCCCTGGCGACATGGGCAAAGTAATGGGCGCCGTTAAAACCCAACTGGCCGGCAAAGCCGACATGGGCCAAGTCTCTGCGGCAGTCAAAGCCGCCCTCGCCGGCTAATTTAATCGGGGTCAGATCAACATTAATTTGGTCAATCAGTGAGGGCAAAGGCTAAGGGGGGGCTTCCTCATACTGGGGTACCAGAAATCGTCAGCCCCCCTTAGCCTTTGCCCTCACTGATTGGAAATTAATGTTGATCTGACCCCGATTAAATTTTCGAGCTCATGATCATGGCGCTGCCGATCACGGTCATGGCGCCGCCCCACCAGGCACCAGAGGCAGGTTTGCGACGATAGACGATCCACAAGAGAGGCAAGAGAAGCACGGGTGCAATGGATGAAAAGATGGCCACCAAGTTGGCTTGACCCGTCTTCAAAGCCTGCAAAATCAATGTCATGCCAATCACCATGGACACGGTGGCGCTCAAAGCGGTGTTAAGCAAGTTTTTCCAATTGAGCGGGGTCTTTAACTTAGACAAGCCCAAGCCAAACCACAACAAACACATGGCAAAAATAAACGCCAGCGGGTAAAGGCAAACGCTCCCATCTCAGAAGCGGCATTGGCAGAAAACAAAGCGCCTATGGCCCAACAGCCTGAGGCCATTGCGGCCAACAACTCAGGCGACAGCATTAAGAGCCAGCAACCTTCATCCGATTGATGAGCACTGAGCCAATGGTTTTGGCGCCGTAGTTGTAAGCATCCGAACCCACCGCCTCAATGCCTTTGAACATGGTTTTCAAATTGCCTGCAATGGTAATTTCATCCACAGGAAAAGCAATTTCGCCGTTCTCTACCCAAAAGCCTGAAGCGCCGCGAGAGTAATCGCCTGTGACGTAGTTCACGCCTTGCCCCATCAGTTCAATCACAAACAAACCTGTGCCCAATTTTTGAAGCATGGCCTTGAGATCGTCGCCCGAACGCGTCAACCTAGAGGACAGGATCAAGTTGTGCGATCCGCCTGCGTTGCCTGTGGTTTTCATGCCCAATTTGCGCGCGGAATAGCTGCTCAAAAAGTAAGCTTCAACCCGACCCCGTGACACCACTTGCCGCCTTAAACCACGGACACCTTCGTCATCAAAAGGCGAGCTTCCCTTGCCACGCAACACATGAGGGTCTTCCGAAATATCAATGTGTTTTGGAAAAATTTGTTTGCCCATAGAGTCCAACAAAAAACTGCTTTTGCGATACAAAGAGCCCCCACTTACCGCCTGCACAAATCCACCCAACAAACCCGCAGCCAAAGGTGATTCAAACAAAACAGGGCATTCAGTGGTTGGAATTTTTCGACTGCCCAATCGACTCAATGCGCGCTCAGCAGCGTAACGACCTACCGCTTCTGGCGTGGCCATTTCAGTGGCATCGCGCATGGAGGTGTACCAAGCATCACGCTGCATTTCAGCGTTTTTACCAGGCAAAGACGCAATGGGCGCCACCGACATGCTGTGACGTGAACTGGCATAGCCCCCTCGGAAACCATGCGTGTGCGCACTGAAGAAATGACTTTGCTGCGCAGACACGCCCGCGCCTTCACTGTTGGTAATGCGTCGACTTGTTTGAAGCGCAGCTTCTTCACAGGCCAAGGCCAACTTGGCGGCGCCTTCGCTTTGAATGGCCCAAGGGTGAAACAAGTCGAGGTCAGGGTGAACTTGGGCAATGTCCGCCTCATCGGGCAGCCCTGCAGTGGGGTCTTCTGCTGTAAAACGAGCAATGTCAAAAGCGGCTTGCACGGTTTGCTGAATGGCCGCCTCTGAGAAATCGGAGGTGCTGGCGTTGCCACGGCGATGCCCCACGTAAACAGTGACACCCAAAGACTTGTCGCGATTGCGCTCCACAGTCTCCAATTCGCCCTTGCGGACACTCACGCTTAAGCCACATCCTTCAGAAGCTTCTGCGCCGGCATCGGTAGCGCCGATCTTTTTGGCGTGTTTCAAGGCAGAATCGACCAATCCCTCAAAATAGTCCCGGCTGTAGCTGAAACCATCGTGGGCTTGAGCGTTTGGAGACTGAGAAGTTGCCTTTGTGCTGAGTGGCTTGTTTTTTTTCATCATTTGAGTCGAATGGGTCAAAGCAGTCGATTATTTAAAATTCATGGTGACGGCTATGATACTTGCCGTCCCGCCTTAAAGGCTTAAGAGCTCACATGTCCCGTAAATTCAAAAAAGGTTATTTCGTTCAAGGTCAATTTGTTGCTGAAGGCAGCGAGCTTGACCTCGAACTCAAACGCGAGCTTAAAGGAGGCGACGAACCCAGCCGCACAGACCTGAAAAAAGAGAGCGATGAGCTGCAGAAACTGGGTGAAAGCCTATTGGATTTACGCCCCGATCTGATGGCCAAAGTCGACTTGCCTGAAAAATTGGTCGACGCCGTGGCCGATGCCAAAAAAATTACCAACTTTGAAGGCAAGCGTCGGCAATTGCAATTCATTGGCAAGCTCATGCGCAAGTTGGATGACGACGTCATTGCAAGCGTCAAGGCAGCACTGCTAGAACAAAGCCAAGGCTCAGCACAAGAAACACTGCAGTTGCATTTGGCTGAACAGTGGCGCGATCGACTGATCAGCGAAGACAACGCTTGTGGCGAATGGTTGCAAAGCTTTCCGGGCACCGACAGCCAACAGCTCCGTGCGCTGATTCGCCAAGCACGCAAAGACGCTCCCGACATCACAGCGGCCAGCGTCTCACAAGGCTTAGCCCCACGACAAAGCCGTGCATACCGTGAAATTTTTCAAATCGTACGCGAAGAAATGAGCAACGTCCAAGCGGACGAGGACAATTGACATCACCCCATGACAGATCCAAAAGCTACCATCGTTTCGGAATTTGATGCCCTCAAAATTGGCATTGTCTCCATCAGCGATCGGGCCAGCACCGGCGTCTATGAAGACAAGGGACTACCCGCTTTGCAGGCTTGGCTCACCAACGCCTTGAAAAACCCACTGCAATTTGAAGCCAGACTGATTCCAGATGAGAAAGAACGGATCAGTGCCACCCTCATTGAGCTGGTCAATGAAGGTTGCAATTTAGTTCTGACGACGGGTGGTACAGGACCCGCCCTTCGAGACGTCACGCCCGAAGCCACGTTGGCTGTGGCAGACAAAGAAATGCCAGGCTTTGGTGAACAAATGCGACAAATCAGTTTGAAGTTTGTACCGACCGCCATTCTTTCAAGACAAGTGGCAGTTATCAGAGGACAAAGCTTGATCATCAACTTGCCAGGGCAACCCAAATCGATTGCAGAAACTTTGGAAGGTTTGAAAGACAGCCAAGGTCAAAGCATCGTACAGGGCATCTTTGCCGCAGTGCCTTATTGCATTGACTTGATAGGTGGGCCTTACATGGAAACACACGACAAAGTGTGCAAAGCTTTCAGACCCAAAAATGCCATCAGACCACCACGAGTCTGAACCCAGAAAAGAGCGCCAGCAAAGAGTGCTTATTTGTCCAACAAATCATTGAGTTTGTCAGCTTCAAACGTTTCGCGCTTGGCTGCATCGCCAGGCATTTGAATGCCTTGGCTTAAGCCTCGGTTTTCATTCATTTTTTCAAGCGCCTGCCAGATCAGTGCAATTTGATGTTCTTGGCTTGAGGCGTTGTCAATCAAACCACGCAAGGCTTGCGACAGAGGGTCGTCATTTTGCGTGACGCCATAAGCAGAAAAACCCATTTTGGACGCTGCTGCTTCGCGTTGTACATCGGCAGCCTCATGAATGATTCGAGCGGGATTTCCCACGGCCGTTGCGCCCGCAGGCACTGGCTTTGTCACCACCGCATTGGAACCCACTTTGGCACCATCACCCACGGTAAATCCGCCAAGTACTTTTGCGCCAGCGCCAACCACCACGTCATTGCCCAAGGTGGGGTGGCGCTTTGCACCTTTGTACAAAGAAGTTCCACCCAAAGTGACGCCGTGATAAATGGTGCAACCATCGCCAATTTCAGCCGTCTCGCCAATGACAATGCCCATGCCATGATCAAAAAACACACGCTCACCCAGTTTGGCGCCTGGGTGAATTTCAATCCCCGTGATCCAACGTGAAAAATTGGAGATGAAACGTCCTAACCACTTAAATTCTGCGCGCCAGCAAGCATGCGCCCAGCGATGCAGGACCACTGCGTGCAGACCAGGATAGCAAGTGAGCACCTCCCATGCACTGCGCGCAGCAGGATCACGGTCTAGGATGCATTGAATGTCGGAATGTAAACGTGCAAACATAATCTTCTTTGGTTTGCGCTAAGTCTAACGTTTTGACTGAACTGTTTCGATCATGGCCTTAGCAACACCTCTCAAGATATGGATTTCTTCTGGCGTTAAATTGGCACGGTTAAAAAGTTGATTCAAACGAGGCATGAGTTTTTTGGGGGCCTCAAGATCCAGAAAGCCAATCTCTACCAAGGCTTTTTCCAAATGCCCTAGCATGCCAGCCACTTGTGCTGCATCAGCCAAAGGCGATTGAGTCACGCCAGATGCCACTGGAAATCCGCCCAAAGCCAGCCGCCATTCATAGGCCAACAATTGGATGGCTGCCGCCAAATTGAGCGAGCCAAACTGCGGATCGGTGGGTATGGACAAAGCCACATGGCATTTGTAGACATCCTCGTTTTTCATGCCAAAACGTTCGGAGCCAAACAGAAATGCGATTGAAGTAACAGGTTGATGGGAGCCCAGTGCAGAATCGACAAATTCAGTCAAGTTTGAAGGAGAACTCTTTTGTTTCAGCAACAAATCGAAGTGCTCCCTTGGCGACCGGGTGGGGGGTCCAAAATCTCGAGGCGTCATGGCCGTAGCGCAGAGGTGCGAAACGCCGTCCAGCGCTTCATCAAGGGTGTCCACAATGCGGGTACTTTCAAGAACATCCACTGCGCCACTGGCTCGCTGAATGGTCTCTTCTTTGCGCAAAACATTGGCATATCGGGGCGCCACCAAAACCATCTCATCAAATCCCATGACTTTGAGGGCACGTGCGGCCGCACCCACATTGCCGGGATGACTGGTTTCAATCAGAATAAATCGGGTTCGCATTCGTCACATTGTCCCAGTTTCAAGAGCACAAAATGACCAAATCAGGGACCCGTTCGCGCCAGCGGCCAAATTTCATGGGAAAATGCGCTATTGGCCTCTGTCATCGTCCAGAGGATCTCCGGTTTTGCTCTTAAAAATTCATGTCGACCAATCTCCACCCCATGCTCAATGTGGCTATCAAAGCTGCACGCGCCGCAGGCGCCATCATCAACCGTGCCGCCCTTGACGTGGAGGCTGTTCGAATTTCGCAAAAACAAGTGAACGACTTCGTCACGGAAGTTGACTTGGCCAGCGAAAACGCCATCATCGAAACACTGCTCACAGCCTACCCTCATCACGGCATCTTGGCCGAAGAATCTGGCAAAACCCATGGCAATCCCGATGCCGATCATGTGTGGATCATTGACCCCCTAGACGGCACCACCAACTTCATTCACGGTTTCCCAATCTATTGCGTCAGCATTGCGCTGGCCGTGAATGGCAAAATTGAGCAAGCTGTGGTGTACGACCCCTCCCGCAACGATCTGTTTACCGCCACGAAAGGCCGCGGCGCTTACATGAACGACCGACGCTTGCGCACCAGCAAACGCACCCAAATGCATGAGTGCCTTATTTCCACAGGCTTCCCCTTTCGACCTGGTGACAACTTCAACCAATACTTGCGCATGATGAGCGATGTGATGCAACGCACTGAAGGTTTGCGCAGACCTGGCGCTGCTGCGCTCGACTTAGCCTATGTGGCAGCTGGCTTTACAGATGCATTTTTTGAAACCGGTTTGCAAATTTGGGACGTGGCAGCAGGCTCATTGTTGGTCACTGAAGCGGGTGGCTTGGTCGGCAATTTTACAGGCGACGCCGACTTCTTAGATCAAAAAGAATGCTTGGCAGGCACTCCAAAAATTTATGGGCAGATGGTTCCCATTTTGAGCAAGTACAGCAAATTTGCCAGCGCAGGCGAAAAAGCTTCTGTGCGTGCGGCAGATGCCAAGGAAGCAGAAGTCCCACATCACTCAACTGATAGCCCCATTTAAGCCATGACAGAAGCGCTCGACTTGAGTGCCCACACCCCCATGATGCAGCAGTACCTGCGCATCAAGGCGGAGTTTCCTGACACCCTGGTTTTTTATCGGATGGGTGACTTTTACGAAATGTTTTTTGAAGATGCCGAGCGCGCAGCGGGCCTCATGGACATCACCCTCACGCATCGCGGGCAAACTGCTGGCAAACCCATTGCCATGGCAGGCGTCCCCTTCCATGCTGTTGAAAATTATTTGGCCAAGCTCATCAAGCTAGGCGAGTCAGTGGCCATTTGCGAGCAGGTCGGCGATGTGGCCGCCAGCAAAGGTCCCGTTGAACGCAAAGTGGTTCGCGTGGTCACGCCAGGCACACTCACGGACACTGAACTGTTGTCGGACAAGACGGAAGCCATTTTACTGTCATTGCACATTGCACCGCGAAACACTTGTGGCTTGGCTTGGCTTAGCGTGACCCAAGGCACATTGCACTTGGCAGAATGCACACATGACGAACTGGCAGACTGGTTAGAAAGAATTGCGCCCAGCGAATTGATTGTCAGCGCCAGCATCACGCAAAAGTGGGAACAACAACTTCAAGCCATGCGATTGGGGCAACGTGGTTTGCCTCTGTCACTCACCTTGCGTCCTGATTTTCAATATGAAACAGGGCTCGGTCATGGAAAGTTATTGAAGCAACTGAATGTGGCTAGCTTGGCTGCATGGGATGCTGAGAAATTGAACCACGCTCAGGCAGCAGCAGGCGCCCTGCTCACATACGCCGAACACACGCAGGGAAGAACGCTGCCGCACGTCTCTCAGTTAAAAATTCAAAAAGCAAATGACCTCATTGATCTGCCAAGCACCACCCGACGAAATTTAGAGCTGACTCAAACATTGCGAGGAGAAGATGCGCCTACGCTTTTCTCTTTGCTTGACACTTGCATGACAGGCATGGGCAGCAGACAACTCAAACAATGGCTACTGAACCCACCACGAGACAGACAAGTAGCGGTAGAGAGACTGGCTGCCATTGCGCAACTGAATGACGCCAGTGCAGCCTCCAGCAACGGCGTCTCTGTTTGCACGCGTTTGCGCGAGCAGCTTAAAGGTGCAAGCGATGTAGAGCGCATCACCGCACGAATTGCACTGCGACAAGTCAGACCCCGCGAATTGGTAGCCCTGAAAAATGCCTTGATTAGATCGGTTGCACTGGCTCATCACTTGGCAGAAACCTTGGGCCATTTATCACCCACCCAGTTACTGCACGACATTCACGTCAAGCTGCACCCGCCCATAGGTTTAACCGAAATGCTCCAGCAAGCCTTGTTGGAAGAGCCTTCTAATTTAATTCGCGATGGTGGCGTCATGGCACATGGGCTTGATGCCGAATTGGATGAGCTGCGCGCCATTCAAACCAATTGCGATGATTTTCTCATCGACCTTGAGACGCGAGAGAAAGCTCGCACAGGCATTGCCAACTTACGCGTGCAGTTCAACAAAGTCCATGGCTTTTACATCGAAGTCACACAAGGCCAAATTGACAAAGTCCCTGCTGACTATCGTCGTCGCCAAACCTTGAAAAATGCCGAACGCTTTATCACACCCGAACTAAAAGCATTTGAAGACAAAGCCTTGTCTGCGCAAGAGCGCGCATTGGCCCGCGAAAAATATTTGTACGAACTCTTGCAAGACCAATTGCAAGTGCACATTCAAGCACTCTCCCAACTGGCACAAGCCATGGCGCAATTGGATGCGCTTTGCACACTCACCGAACGCGCCAACACGCTCAACTGGTGTGCACCCCAATTTACCAAAGAGCCCTGCATTGAAATTCGACAAGGACGACACCCTGTGGTCGAAGCGCGACTGGCAGAAACCTCCGGCGGCAGCTTCATTGCCAACGATTGCTTGATGACCAGCAAGCAGCGTTTGCAAATGATCACCGGCCCCAACATGGGTGGCAAGTCAACTTACATGCGGCAGGTGGCCCTGATTGTGCTGCTGGCCAGCATGGGCAGTTTTGTACCAGCCCAAAGCTGCAGGTTAGGCCCCATCGATGCCATTCACACACGCATTGGGGCGGCAGACGATTTGGCCAATGCTCAGTCCACCTTCATGCTTGAAATGACAGAAGCTGCTCAAATACTGCACAGCGCTACGCCCTCTTCTTTGGTTCTCATGGACGAAATTGGCCGCGGCACTTCCACCTTCGATGGTTTGGCCTTGGCGGGCGGCATTGCCACGCATCTGCACGACAAAACACAAGCCTTCACCTTGTTTGCAACGCACTACTTCGAGCTAACCGAATTTCCTGCAAACCACCACGCCGCAGTCAACATGCACGTGGGGGCCACTGAGTCGGGCAACGACATTGTCTTTTTACATGAACTCCAAGCCGGTCCGGCCAGCAAAAGTTATGGCGTGCAAGTGGCACGTTTGGCCGGCATGCCCACAGGCGTTTTGAATCATGCTCGCCACACACTTTCAGCGTTAGAAGCTGGCGCCAACGAGAACCGAATTCAAGTTGACTTGTTTGCACCACCGCCGGAAGCAGAAGGCATTGGCCCGTCAGCTTTGGAAGCAGCGCTCAACCAAATTGATCCCGATACCCTCAGCCCACGCGAGGCCCTTGAAGCCCTTTACAGTTTGCAGCGTGTGCTCAAGCGTTCGGGAAATTAATCCCACCTCATCAAGGACGACTGATGCCTTCCATTGTTTTTTCTCATGGCAATGGTTTTCCTGCCAGTACCTATCGCGTTTTCACTGACAATTTAATTGAGCGAGGCTTCAAGCTCCATTCGATTGAAAAATTGGGTCATAACCCAAAATTTCCAGTCACCAGCAACTGGCCCTTTTTAGTTCAAGAGCTGTCTGAGTTTGCAAAGAAAACGCTTGACGAAACTGGCGACAAGCCCTACTTGATCGGCCATTCACTGGGCGGTTTACTCAGCCTGATGTGTGGATCACAGCATCCAAATTTAACAGCTGGCGTTGTATTACTCGACTCCCCTGTGGTGGGAGGTTGGAAAGCCAGCGCCCTGAAATTGGCCAAGAAGACCGATTGGATTGGCTCGGTCAGTCCAGGAAGAATTAGCCAATCGCGTCGGCAGCATTGGCCCAGCATTGAAGCGACGCTTGCGCACTTCCAAACCAAACGTGCTTTTTCAAATTGGCACCCCGATGTCTTGCGAGATTACGCAACCTATGGCACCACCGAAGAAAATGGTGAACGTGTCTTAAGTTTTGACCGAGAGGTAGAGACAGCTATCTACAACACATTGCCGCACAATTTAACGTCCATGCTGAAACGCCATCCTCCTAAGTGTTCTGTGGCATTTATCGGTGGCACCCATTCGCGTGAAATGAAATTGGTGGGTTCAGAAATGACTCACCGAATTACGAAGGGAAGAGAGATGTGGCTAGATGGAACACATTTATTTCCCATGGAAAAACCCATTGCTGCGGCTGCGGCAGTCGAAGCAGCACTGCGCAACTTAGGCGTTGAACCGCGCTAAGCTCATAAGCTTAAGGCGCCCAAGTCACCACCCCAGTGTAGGCGGTTGCCAGCACCACCAAACCAAAGACAATTCGGTACCACGCAAATATTTCGAAGCTGTGACTGGCAATGTATTTCAGCAGCCAACGCACGCAAATCCAAGCGCTGATAAATGACACCACCAAACCTGTGGCAAACATAGGGATATCTTCCATCGACAACAGCGCTCGCTCTTTGTAGAGGCTGTAAACGCCCGCACCGATGAGGGTTGGAATGGCCAGAAAGAAAGAAAAATCAGTGGCCGCTTTGCGCGACAAACCTAGCAACATGCCACCAATGATGGTGGCGCCGCTGCGGCTGGTACCAGGCACCATGGCCAAACACTGCACCAAACCCACCATCAGGGCATCACGGCCGCGCATGTCTTCTACGGCACGAATTCGCACGCTGGAAGGCGGTCTTCTTTCAGCCCACAAAATAATGAATCCGCCCACAATGAAGGTGGTGGCCACCACCCAAGGTGTGAACAAATGTTCTTTGATGAGTTTGCCAAATAGCAAGCCCAATACAACGGCAGGCAGGAACCCTATAAAAACATTCAATACAAAACGTTGCGCTTCGACTTGATAGGGCAAGGCTTTGACCGTGCTTCGGATTTTTTCCCAGTAGACCAAGATGACTGCAAAGATGGCACCGGTCTGTATGGCGATGTCAAAAACCTTCGCCTTCTCACCTTCAAATCCAAGCAATGCACCTGCCAAAATAAGATGGCCCGTTGATGAAATGGGCAAAAATTCGGTCAAGCCCTCGACCACACCCATGACCGCAGCTTTGGCTAGCAACAATGAATCCACCGGTACTCCTTAGATATCGGCTAATTATCGCTCCTCATGGGCCACCATACGCCCCGACTGCCTCTAAAATCACATCATGAGCACAGCCAACGACAAAGCCAAATCAACAGACGTCCCAGAGGACGCCCACAAGGTCAGCAACTTTTTGCGCCAGATCATTGAATCTGATCTGGCTCAAGGCACTTATGCATCGCGCAAATGGGCTGGCGCGCCAGGTGACGCTGCCTACCATGCTTCAGGCCATCCCGATCCCGCCAAAATTCGCACTCGCTTCCCGCCAGAGCCCAACGGTTACTTGCATGTGGGTCATGCCAAAAGTATTTGTTTGAACTTTGGATTGGCGCGCGACTACGGTGGCGTCTGCCACATGCGCTTTGACGACACCAATCCAGAAAAAGAAGACACCGAATACGTCGATTCCATTTTGGATGCTGTTCAGTGGCTAGGCTTCAATTGGGATGCCCACGGCACTTCTCACTTGTACCAAGCCAGCGACTACTTCGACTTCATGTACCGCGCAGCAGAGTTTCTCATCCAAGCCGGTTTGGCTTATGTCGATGAGCAGTCTGCAGATGACATGAAAATTAACCGTGGCGACTTCAACAACCCCGGCAAAGACAGCCCGTTCCGCTCACGCACCCGCGAAGAAAACTTAACCCGCTTCCGCGAAATGCGCGATGGTAAATTGTCAGATGGTGCCGCTGTGCTGCGCGCCAAAATTGACATGGCCTCGCCCAACATCAACATGCGAGATCCGGCCATCTATCGAATTCGCCGCGCCACACATCACAACACGGGCGACACATGGTGCATCTACCCTATGTACACCTTTGCGCACCCCATTGAAGATGCGCTAGAGCAAATTACACACAGTATTTGCACGCTCGAGTTTGAGGACCAACGACCGTTCTACGATTGGCTCTTAACAAGATTGAGTGAAACACATGCCTTAAAAGATGGCGCGCAACTCAGTGCATTGTTAGCACTGCCCAATCCCAAGCAGTACGAATTTGCTCGACTTAACCTCACGTATGTGATTACCAGCAAACGAAAGCTGGCTCAGTTGGTCAATGAAGGCAAGGTCAATGGCTGGGATGACCCCCGCATGCCCACCATTGTGGGTCTGCGTCGTCGAGGCTACACACCTGAAAGCTTGCAACTTTTTGCTGAGCGCATCGGCGTCACCAAAAGTGACTCATGGATTGACTACAGCACACTGGAAGGTTGCTTGCGAGACGACCTAGACCCCAAAGCGGCCCGCGGCATGGCGGTGTTAGATCCGGTGCAACTCACCCTCACCAATTGGGATGAGCTCATGGGAAGCGACACGCTCGAGAGTTGTCAGGCACCCATTCACCCCCATCTTCCTGAGCTTGGCAAGCGTCAATTCAAAATTGGCAAATCTCTTTGGATTGAACGCACAGATTATGAAGAGACACCCCCCAAAGGCTTTTTCCGTTTGTTTCCTGGCAACAAGGTGCGACTCAAATACGGCTACGTCATTGAATGTACCGGCGCCAAGAAAGATGCCAAGGGCCAAGTGACAGAAGTATTAGCGCAACTCATTCCTGACACCAAAAGTGGCACGCCAGGCTCAGACAGCGTTAAGGTGAAGGGCGTGATCACATGGGTTTCACATGCCGATGCTGCTTCTGCAGAAGTTCGCTTGTACGACCGCTTGTTCACAGAAGCCAACCCCGATGCAGGCGGCAAAGATTTTTTGGCCAGTCTGAATCCAGACAGTTTGAAAGTGATCACAGCTTATGTGGAGCCGTCTTTACTCAGCAGCAAACCCGATGCCAAATTTCAATTTGAGCGGCATGGCTACTTTGTGGCAGACCGCACAGACCATGCCTCCGGCAAACTGGTTTTCAATCGCTGCACAGGACTGAAAGACACTTGGACCAAGTGAAAATAAAAGCGATTTAAAAACCCATGCTGGCTGACATTAAGCCGATGGTCACTAACCAACCCACCAACCAAGCCACTGAGCGCAGCTTGTCTTGGTCGCTGAGGTAGCAAGCAATATAGGCCACGCGTGCAACGATGAACACACTTGCATACAGTTCAATTCGCTCTGGCGCTACTTGCGCATAGCTGGCAAATAAAACAGCAACCGCATAAAAAGGGAATGCTTCAAAGCAATTGGCTTGCGCCGCATTGGCGCGAGCCCGATAGCCTGTTTGCTGTGCTAACCAATCACGGGGATTATGGTTGTCGTAGCTTTTTTTGCCAGCTTTGGCAATGATTGCACAAGTGAAGGGCATCAGCCCAGCCACCAAAACAGAGGCAATTGCTAAATTCATAGTTCTTTGTCTTTCAAAAATTAAAGGATTTTCTCACTCAAACCAAGCAATCGATGTGCATTTCAATCACATCGCCACTTACATGGGGGCCGATTGGGTTTTGAGAGATCGTTCTTGCTTAAGGTTCATTCGAGGTTGATTAACTTGAAAACAGTATGCAGGAAGCCCTAAACTCTCACATTGGCACTATCCCCAGTCTAGTCACTTAGAATTTGGGTTCTATTCCGTTCCAAACAGGAAGATTTCATGTCATTGCATTCGATCCGCGCTTCTTTACTGGCCATAGCCACCGCCATCATCTTGGCAGCCTGTGGGGGCAGTTCTACTAAAAGTACACCGCCTCCCCCTGTTGGCGGCATCAGTGTTGCGGCAGGCGACAGTCAAGTCACTGTCAGCTGGAAAGAAACGCCCGGCGTCGAGTATTGGATATTTGCGGCGCCCAACAACCCCAGCCTGACTTTGAGCAATTGGTTGGCAACCTCAGGCTCTTCTTACCGCCTCAAAGTGACATCTCCTTTCGTGGTCACTGGTTTAGTCAACGGCACCTCTTATTCCTTTTTCATGACTGCCCGCATCAATGGTGGCCCTGGCGGTGACGCCACCCCGACTGTTTCAGCCACACCGCGTTTGGCAGGCACGGAATGGGTAGAGAGCACTGCCCTGAACACCGGATCAAAGACTGGTTTAACTTATGGCAGCTATGTAGAAACTGCAACCAACACTGTGAAATCCGTTTACTTGGCCGTTGGCAATGGTGGACGCATGTTCAACGCCACCAACTTGGGCACTTGGAACACATTAAATCCTGTGGTCACTTCAGATTTGACTGCTGCCGAATTTGCATTCGCAAAATTCATAGCTGTGGGAACAGCGGGTAAAGTGATTTACAGCACCGACACCTCAAGCTGGACTGCCGCCACCAGCGTGACGGCACAAAACTTAAACGCCATCGCGTCCAATGGCAGCATTGCCATTTCTGTAGGCGACAACGGCACCATCCTGACCAGCAAAGATGCCATCACTTGGTCTGTGGCCACAAGCGTGCCTTCATCGGCTCACCTCTATGGCGTTGCATTCACAACAGCTGGCAATTGGGTTGCAGTGGGGGCGGGCGGCACCATCTTGACCAGTGCGGATGGCGTGACTTGGACTCTGCAAACTTCCGGCACAACGGCTGAGCTGAAAGCCGCTGGTGCCGTAGCCACCTTATCAACCAGCGGAACTGCCACCTATCAGTTTGTGGTGGTTGGCGCAACTGGCACTGTATTGACCAGCCCAGATGCCATCAACTGGACCGCGCAAAATGCAAAGACCAATGCCAATTTGAATGCCTTGGTTGCGGTGAATCAATTCTTAGCAGTGGGAAGCAATGGTACGGTCATCACAAGTCAGGATGGTTTGACATGGAACCAACAAGCCAGCAAAACCACTGCCAACCTCAACACATTGTTAAGAGCTGGCAATCAGTACATTTCGGTAAACAATATTGGCGGCGTTATTTCTTCGCAATAATCTGTTCCACTCATCTTTAGAACTAGCCTTCAATGTGCAGTTCTTGAATTTTGCGCGTAATGGTATTGCGGCCGATACCTAATTTAACAGCGGCTTCAATGCGTCGGCCGCGTGTGGTGGCCAGCGCAGCTTGTATGAGCAAGGACTCAAAGCGACGCGTCAGCACGTCCCAAACATCTTGACGATCTGTGCCCAACAATTGCAAGGCTTCGACTTCTAAAGCACTCTCCCAACCTGCATGGGCTCCCAAATTAACCACTGCTGAGTTAAGTGGTGCTAAAGCTTTTGTAGACCCGCTATCGGAAACAATGATGGCCTCACCTGAATTGGCAATCAGGCTTGACTTTGAAGCTTGCTCTATTGGCGGTAGCGACAAAACTTCAGGCGGCAAATCTTTGGCTTCAATCATTTGCGCTGGCGCCATGACAGTCAGCCAATGACAAATGTTTTCCAACTGACGTACATTGCCAGGAAAATTGAAATGACTCAAAATTTCAAGCGCCTGCTCAGAGATGCGTTTAGCTTCAACACCCAATTGTTGGGCGCTTTGTAGCAAGAAATGTTTGGTTAAAACATGCACGTCTTCTCTGCGCTCACGCAAGGCAGGCAGTCGCAATCGAATGACGTTCAAACGGTGAAACAAGTCCTCTCGAAAGACGCCTTCTTTCACACGTTGCTCTAAATCTTGGTGCGTGGCTGCAATGACGCGCACATTGGCCTTGACGGCGCTGTGTCCGCCTACACGGTAAAAATGACCATCTGACAACACTCGGAGTAAGCGAGTTTGTAAATCGAAAGGCATGTCTCCAATTTCATCCAAAAACAGTGTGCCGCCTTCGGCTTGCTCAAACCTGCCGCGTCTGGAAGTTTGAGCGCCCGTGAAGGCGCCGCGCTCATGGCCAAACAACTCACTCTCGAGCAAATCTTTGGGTATAGCGGCTGTATTGATGGCAACAAAGGGACCACTGGCTCTGGGCGAATGTTTGTGGAGTGCGCGGGCCACCAATTCCTTGCCAGAACCAGACTCGCCCGTGATCATGACGGTCACATTGCTTTGAGATAAACGGCCAATGGCACGAAAAACGTCCTGCATGGCGGGCGCTTGTCCCAACATCTCAGGGGTTGCGACCATCAGCTCTTCGGAAACTTCTTCGCGCTGACTTTCCTCGAGCGCGCGTCGAATTAATTCAATGGCTTTGGGCAAGTCAAAGGGCTTAGGAAGGTATTCAAAGGCACCGTTTTGAAAAGCAGAAACGGCGCTGTCTAAGTCAGAGAAAGCCGTCATGATGATCACGGGCAATGCTGGCAGTTGGAGCTTGACTTGCGTTAGCAAATCCAAGCCAGAGCCGCCGGGCATTCGAATGTCGCTAACCAGCACTTGAGGACCTTCACCAGCATCCTCGGTTGCCAAAGCTGCCAGTACTTCACGCGGGTTGGTAAAGCTTCTGGTGCTTAAGCCCTCACGCAAAAGCGCTTTCTCTAAGACGAATCGAATGGATTGGTCATCGTCTACGATCCAGATGGGCTTCATGGGTCTTAACTTTCTCTAAAAGGATGCACCGTTCTACGATCAGATCAGGGCAATGGAATCAAAATTTTGAAATCTGTTCGACCTGAGACGCTGTCACATTCAATCAAGCCGTGGTGTTGCTGGACAAAGGTCTGCGCTAGCGTCAGTCCGAGTCCAGAGCCACCTTCTCTTCCCGAAATGAGCGGGAAGAAAATTCGATCCTTGATTGAGTCTGGCACGCCAGGCCCGTTGTCAATGACATGCAATTCCAATGCCAGACGATACCGTTGCTTGCCAAATGTGACTTGTCTGGCAATTCGGGTCTTCAAAGTGAGTTCGGCATCACCTTCGGTGATGCGATCTATCAAGGCCAAAGCCGCATTGTGGGCAATGTTCAGAACCGCTTGAATGAGTTGCTCTCGATCACCACGGAACTCAGGAATGGAGGTGTCATAGTCACGCACCACACGAAGGCCGCGAGGAAACTCAGAAACAATCAAGGAACGCACGCGTTCGCAAACCTCGTGGATATTCACATCCCCCACCATATGAGGGCGGCGGTGCGGCGCTAACAATCGATCGACCAAAATTTGGAGGCGATCTGCCTCTCGAATAATGACCTGAGTGTATTCCGTCAGTTCTTTTGACTCCATTTCCATTTCTAGCAATTGCGCAGCGCCGCGAATGCCACCCAATGGATTCTTAATTTCATGGGCCAAATTTCGAATCAGTTCTTTATTGGCCTGTGCTTGGTCAAACAGTCTCTCTTCGCGATCTTGCTTGGTTTGCTGCTGAATGGGTAAAAGCTCAATGATGACTTCGTCTGCATGGTCAGACTGGGCCACAATGACATGAACAGGCAATGCTTCATCGGGATTGATTCGCAATAACTCAGCGTCATAGCGCAAAGCGGCAAATTCATTGGCTTTTGCGCCGCTGAGGGCATGCAAAAGAGGCTGCGAATCAGAAAAGAAACCGAGAAATGACAGGCCTTCCAAACTCCTGCGGGACTGTCCTATCACGTCTTCCAATTCAGAATTGACAAACACCACCGTGCCATCACTTTGCAAAACCGCAATGGGCGTTGCCAGCCAATCAAACGCTTGAAAACGAAGATTGTGTGAAGCATCTTGAGGCTTAGTAAGACTTTGGGTCAAACTGGGATTCATTTTTGATTTTTTACGACTAGGCGCCATCTGAATCTCACTTTTGTGCCGTCGCCAAGGGGTGCCGACTCAGTTCACGCTGCAAGGCCTGCATGTCTCGCTCAAGCCTTTGAAGATTGGTTTTCATTTCCTCAACTCGGTGCTTGTACTGGGCATGTTGAGCAGTTTCACCCACAGACAAAGCGGGCTGACCTTGGTTGAATGTCCGCACCATTTCGGCGTACTTTGCACTGAGCTTTTGCCACTCATCCTCCAAGATGGTGCGCGCCTGAACATTTCGCTGCTGTGACGCCTGGGCGTTGGTGGGCATGCTCAAAACTCGAGGAGGATTGGGTGCACTAACCCCAGAAACAGCTTGGCCAGGCGCTGAGTTTTGAACTCTTGTACCTTCAATCTGCGTGGGGGCATCAATTTCTAACTTTTGACACAGCTTGGGATCTTGAGGTTGATTGGTTATTTCCTGTCCACATTTGTAAACAGACTGATCGGCAAATACAAAGCAAGCCATGAATGCGCACGCTAAGGCCACAACCCTTGGGGTTGTTATCTGAGAAATTTTCAAGATATTGCGATGCATTCAATGTTGCTTTCGGCCAAGAAAAAGGACGGCCTGAGCCGTCCTTTTCGGGGTCGGGCTCAGGTGCCCAAACTCAATTCAAATTACAGTGAGTAGTACATCTCGTATTCAATGGGGTGCACGGCCTGACGGAAACGTGTGACTTCACCCATTTTCAATTCAATGTAAGCGTCGAGCATGGAGTCTGTGAACACGCCACCTTTTGTGAGGAAGGCACGGTCTTTGTCCAAATACTCCAAGGCTTGGTCCAAGCTATGGCAAACGGTTGGCACCAATGCATCTTCTTCAGGTGGCAAATGGTACAAATCTTTGGTAGCTGCTTCGCCTGGGTGAATCTTGTTTTCCACGCCGTCCAAACCAGCCATCATCAATGCAGAGAAGCACAGGTAAGGGTTGGCCATTGGATCTGGAAAGCGCGCTTCAATGCGGCGACCTTTGTCAGAAGCAACGTGAGGAATGCGAATGGAAGCAGAACGGTTACGGCTTGAGTAAGCCAGCTTCACAGGCGCTTCAAATCCAGGCACCAAACGCTTGTAGCTGTTGGTGGTGGGGTTGGTGATGGCATTCAAGGCACGAGCGTGCTTGATGATGCCGCCAATGTAGTACAGCGCGAAGTCTGACAAACCTGCGTAGCCGTTGCCGGCAAACAAGTTTTTACCGTCTTTCCAGATGGACTGGTGAACGTGCATGCCGGAACCGTTGTCACCGACCAAAGGCTTGGGCATGAAAGTAGCCGTTTTCCCATAAGCATTGGCGACGTTCCAAACCACATACTTCAATGTTTGAGTCCAGTCAGCGCGCTGCACCAAGGTGCTAAAGCGTGTGCCGATTTCGTTTTGACCTGCACCCGCCACTTCGTGGTGGAACACTTCAACGGGGATGCCCATGCCTTCGAGAATCAAGGACATTTCTGCGCGCATGTCTTGTGTGCTGTCAACGGGCGGCACTGGAAAATAACCACCTTTGACAGTAGGACGGTGACCGCGGTTGCCACCTTCCATTTTGGTTCCGCTGTTCCACGGTGCTTCGTAGTCGTCGATCTTGAAGAACGAACCGGACATGTCGCTGCCGAAACGAACGTCGTCAAACAAGAAGAATTCTGGCTCGGGCCCAAAGTAAGCGGTATCGCCCAAGCCGGAAGCCTTCAGATAGGCTTCAGCGCGCTTGGCGATAGAACGGGGGTCACGGTCGTAGGCTTTGCCATCGCCAGGCTCCAACACGTCGCAACCCAAGATCAACGTTGTTTCTTCGAAGAAGGGGTCAATGTTGGCTGTGATGGGATCGGGCATCAACAACATGTCGGAGGCTTCAATGCCTTTCCAACCGGCAATGGAAGAACCGTCGAACGCGTGGCCGTCAGTGAACTTAGCTTCGTCAAAGTGGGAAATTGGCACGGAAACGTGCTGCTCTTTGCCACGGGTATCGGTGAAGCGGAAGTCAACAAATTTGACTTCGTTGTCTTTCACCATCTTCATTACGTCTGCGACGGTCTTTGCCATCAGAATCTCCTAAGGATCGGGTTAATAACGGGTACTTCGGGAATGCAGTTTTTATGCCAACTGGGGGCATTGACAACATTTACCCAAGAGCGCTATTGTGCCCTGTGGACAGGGCCCTGTCTGATCTGAAACTTGATTTTTTGCCTGCAATTGGGCGCACCGTTACAAAGCATAATTGCACCATTGTAGTGCAATATAGATTAACGCACCATTTCGGGGCCTAGCTCAATGTTGTAAGGTTTTAAGCCTTCTTTCAGAGCTAAAAAAGCAAGCTCAGCGTCTGCCACGGGCCCCTTAACGCCAAGCTCGATGTGCTTGCCCCACTGAGGATGGTCTACGCTGGGGAGGCTGAAAACCTTGATACCGACAAAGTGGGATTCAATGGACTCCATTAAGGGGGTCAAGGATGCTTCCATGGCACCAAACACAATGACCGACTTTTCCAAACGCTTTGGCGCAGCGCCCCAAGTTTGAGAATACAGATCCAATTTATCTTGCATCATGGGCCACGCCATGACGGGAAAACCTGGCACGAAATGAACCATGCCGTCACCCTGCCCTTTGCAAGTAAATCCTGGAATTTTGTTGTACGGATTCAGAATGATGCTGGCACCCTCTGGAATGGTCCCCATATTGAGCCTGTGAACGTTGTCATCCCGATCGGGCTCATAGGGAACGCCCTGCTCCAAAGCAACATCACGCATGCGCTCCAAAATAAGCGCTTTGGCTTCAAGATGCAATACAAGCGGTAGTCCCAAGGCTTTTGCAGCACATTGACGCGTGTGGTCGTCTGGCGTTGCACCAATACCGCCACAAGAAAACACCACATCGCCCGAAGCAAAGGCGCGCGATAAAACGGCAGTGATTCGCTCAGGTGAATCGCCCACATATTCAGCCCATGCCAACTGCAAACCTCGCTCTGACAGCAGCTCAATGAACTTCGGTAAGTGTTTGTCCGTGCGCTTGCCAGACAAAATTTCATCGCCAATGATGATGAGGCCGATAGGGGGTGAAGTTTGCGCCGCAGATGGTGTCATAACAGTCAAAGTGAAATCTTAATTAGAGGCTCAAAATTTTGGACTCAACATCGAGCACACGGGGTTCGTTTGCATCGGTCTTCAAAGCAGACGGCGGCTCCAAACGAATCTGGTCCAAAGCGTGCAATAAGAAATGGACAAACCATAGTGCAGAAAAGATAAACACGAAGGTGTAAATCCAAACAGCAATGGGAATGAGCACCACAAAGGCCGCCGCAAACAAAGCACCTGAGGCCCATACCAAACTGGGTGCAGCGCCCATCAGGCCGGTCAATACACCCATCCCTAACAATTGAAATCGATAGCGGCGCATCAATTCCACGCGTTCAGACTTTGAAGCATGTTCAGCCAATACATCGTATGTCATCACGCGGTAGGTAAGCCATCCCCAAATGACAGCAGGCAAAATCATGGCCAATGGGGCCAACCACCAAAGGGGCAAGGTTAAAACAAAAGCCCCCAAGGCCAGCACCACTGACAAGAAAGTCCAGCCAACACTTTGCAACATGGAGCCTCCGTGTTGACGCTCTAGTTGAGGGAAGCGCCGTTCGGCCACCAAACTTACCAAAGAAGGCGTCATCATGAAAGACACGGCCAACAACGACATGATGACCACCAATGGCGTGATGGCAAAAATGATGATCAAAGGCGCCACGACGGCCCTTAAATTAAGCAAACCAACTTGCTCTAGCCAGGCCCAAGCCCACCCCAAAACACGGCTGGTCTCCATCCATGTTCGGACATTGTTCAGTGCTGCATCCCAATAAATGGCACCCAATCCCATCACAATCACAACCATCAAAATGAGCGGCAACAAAGAAAGTAGGATGACCTTGGGATGCAAACAATAGGCCACTGCGCGCCAAAATGAATCTGCAATTTTTTTCACGGTTGAGTGCTTCGACTGAACAGACGGATCAAGCCTGATTTTTGTTGCGCCCAAAAGCCATCGCCATAATCGCGGCCTTCCTCGACTTGATCGCGAACACCCGTCGGGTCGTAACGGTCTGAGAAATCAGCCGTATGAAAAATCATGTCCCACCAAGGCAAAAGCACACCAAAATTATGCCCGCCCAAGGTCTGGCGTCCTGCAGATTCATGACCAATGCCAATGCTGTGGTGCAGTCGGTGAAATTTAGGGCTCACCCACATGCGTTCTCCCAGCCACCCAAAACTGCATTTGAAATTGGCATGCTGAAAATTTTCACTCAACTGGCTTAGCGCCACCAACGCAACAAATTGGCCTGGCCCAACGCCCATCAATTTTGCCAAAATGGACAGTAAAAGGGTGGTGAGCACATCATCAAGCAAGTGATTGCGATTGTCCGTCCACATCGTCATGTGTCTTTGCGAATGGTGCAAGGCGTGAAGCGCCCACCAGCGGTTGTGCTGGTGTTGTCCGCGGTGAATCAGGTAATTGATAAAGTCAAAAACGACCAAGTAGATGACAAAACTGCAAACGGCGGTATCTGAAACACCCGGCCAAAAAGCATCGAGATGGAATGTTGGAAAACCTTCTAGTCGCAACATGCCAAAGCAAGATTCAACGATATTTTCAAACGTAAAAAACATGACAAGCTTGAACAATCCCAAGCGATGAATGAGTGTGTAGATCACATCCACTTTGACCTCGGAAGCGTCCGTTACCTTTTGAATAGGACGCCATTTTTCGAGGGGTGCAATCACAACCAACATGATCACAATCTGCAAGATGCCTACCAATAACCAGCCCGTACCTTCAAAGGCAATTTCAAGCAAATTACCTGCACCGGCACCAAATGCAACGGGTTGAATCAAATTTTCAAACAAAATCATTTGCAAAGAAGCAAATGCGTCGGTGATCATTTCGAAAAAAGAAGAAAACATGTTGAACAAATTCAATGGCTTAAAAGTGCTTATTTTTCATTTGACAAGAGTTTCGAATATTGCGGATGCTGACGCAATGTGGCAAAGCAAAACCCTTTTTCTTTCAAGCCCACAATGAGGGGGGCCAGCACCTCGGGGGCCCAAGGGTCCTGTCGCGACCAAATTCCCAAATGCGCCATCAAAATATCCCCGGTTCGAATATTTTTCAAAGCCGACTTTAGCAGTGCTGAGTTGGGGTGTGTTTGGCTAGATAGCTCATCCCCCAAAAATCCCGCAGGCGACCAGCCCACATGGGTATAACCACATTCGACAGCTGCCTTTAAAAGAGATGGCGAGGTCTTCCCGCCAGGTGCACGAAATAGAGGCAAACTGGCACGCCCCGTCATGGCTTCCAATCGATGAGAAGCCTTTTTTAAATTAGCACAGTAGTCGGCGCTGGTCCATTTCAAATCTTTTCCCACTTGCTCTCCAGCACTAGGGCGAATTTTAAAAGTTTGTGCATCGATATCGGCCCGCCAATAAGCATGGTCAAAAGTATGGCTGGCAAATTCGTGGCCCTCCATTGCACGGTCCTTCCACCAAGGGGCCCAATGTGAGCCCAACGAACCATCGCCTTCCTGTGTTTTTTCGTGTGCCCCAAAAAATGTCACCGGTACTTCGTGCTGTTTTAACACCTTGGCAATGTGGGGGGCAACGCCCATGTGACCCGTGTCAAAAGTGAGGTACACCGGGCGCTTGCAAACAGCTGTGGAACTGGGTGGGGCGGCCCAAGTTAAAGAATGAAACAACAGAGGGATGGCGAGCAGCACCCTTATGGTGTTGTTCAGACAAAGGTCATTGGCGCGGCGCATGGTCCAAAGTCCAAACCCCGTGGGGTGACTTGCCCACTTTGATTTGTCTCACCACCTTGCGTGTGGTCATGTCAATCACGCTCAATTTTTGCGCCCAACGTGAAGCCAGCAAAATGGTTTTTCCATCTGCCGTGATGTCCATGCAATCGGGGCCAGTGGGGCCGGGGTATTGATCGACCACAGAGAAGCTTTTGTAATCAATCTTGCTGATGGAATTGGCCACCCGATTGCTGACCAGCACATGCTGTTTATCGCCGACAGCACGAAATGCATGGGCACCCTTGCCCGTTGGAATTTTTTTCACTTTCCGCGCCGGCCCATTGGACACGTCGTAAACCTCCACGCCGTCACTGCCAGTCAACGCCACCAGCAAAGTTTTATCGTCGGGCGTCACAAACACGTCCGCAGGCATGGGGCCCGTTTTAACGCGCCACTTTATAACTTGAGTTGCCAAGTCCACCGCTACCAATTCGTCACTGTCTTGCATCGTGGCCCAGACCGTGGTGCTTTGGCTGTCAATCCACATATGGCTGGGTGTTTTAGAAGACGCAATGCGTTTCACCAAGGTGGGCGTTTGACCATCCCATTTGTAAATGTCAATGTGGTTAAGCCGGTTGGCCACCGTCACAAACCATTTCATGTCGGGAGAAAAGCGCAAATGATAGGGATCCAAGATGCCTGGCACTACCCGTTGAACCTCTGCCGTCCTGGGGTCGATGAAGGTGAGAGAGTCGGACAAGGCATTGGCCACGATGACCGACTTTTCGTCAGGCGTGAGGTAAAGGTGATGCGGCTCCTTGCCGGTTGGAATACGCTTGGTTTCCGTCCAAGTCACGGGGTCTATCACACTGACAGTTCCATCTAATGAATTCAAGACAAAAATGGGCGCAGGCGCTAGAACTTCAGGGGGCGGGGGGGGCTTGGGCGCCCCTGACATGGCAAAAGTAAGGCCACAGGTAGCCAGACCGAGCAAGAGCGTGAGGGCACGAATAATCATCTGTTAAGTGTAATGGCGTATTGCAATCCTACCAATGGAAGGTGTGCCTAACTTTCACATTTTGAGCCATTCTGATGTCAAAATTGAGTTCATGAAGCCGACCTCTCTTATTTTTGTCTTGGGAGTTCGCCTCGAGGTGAAACATATTCCCTCTCCGACTGAATCTCTAGCCAACTTTTCAAGAAAACCTGCTTGTGTTTTTTTACACGAAGGCTTGGGAAGCGTCTCACTTTGGAAGGATTGGCCCGAAAAAGTATGTGAAAGTTTGGGGTGCGAGGGTTGGGTCTATTCCCGCAGGGGATACGGCCAGTCAGAGGGCATAGCGGACGTTCGTGGATCAGGCCGCCTTCTAGCCAACTACATGCACCAGGAAGCCTGCGAAGTATTGCCCGCCCTGCTTCAGGCTTTGAACATTTCAAATCCACTGTTGGTGGGGCATTCCGATGGCGGCACCATTGCCCTCATTCACGCCTGTCAATATCAAGTGGCTGGCTGCGTGGTCATGGCACCGCACGTTATGGTTGAAGACATTTCAATTCAAGCCATTGCGCAAGCACGTGAACAGTTCGAAAAACTCAAACCCAAGCTGGCAACTTTTCACAAAGATGTGGATGTGGCCTTTTGGCAATGGAATGATGTTTGGCTTAGCGATGCCTTTAGAAGCTTCGATATTCGCCCTTTGCTTCACAACATTGAATCTCCTTTGATGGCCATTCAAGGTGTTGACGATCCTTACGGCACCATGGCCCAAATTGATGAAATTTCAGCCAAGGTTCCGCACACGCAATTGGTGAAACTTGAAAACTGTGGCCACAGTCCTCACAAAGACCAGCCAGAAGAAGTGCTTCAGGCTTTGAAGTATTTTTCTAATTCGCTAGGCAATATCCAGCGCCACTGACCTGGTGCCAAATTTTCTGGCAACTGCAAGTTGCCAATGGCACTTCGGTGCAAGCCCTCTACTCGATTGCCCACCGCAGCCAACATGCGCTTCACTTGGTGGTACTTGCCTTCGGTGAGCGTAAGTTTCAAATGGGTGTGGGACACCTTTTCACAGGCGGCCGCTTTGACCGGTTTGGGGCTGTCATCTAGCACCACGCCTGCCAAGAGTTTTTCGACTTGTTGCTCAGTGACATCGTGCTTGGTGGTAACTTCATACACCTTGGGCACATGGTGCTTGGGTGAACTCATGCGGTGAATAAATTTGCCATCATCGGTGAGCAACAGCAAGCCCGTGGTGTCTTGGTCTAAGCGCCCCACCGCTTGAACGCCTTGCACGGCCGCCTTTTGCGGACGCAGCCTCAAAGGAGATGGCAACAAGGTGTAAATGCTAGGCCAGGTGGAGGGCTTTTGGGAGCACTCAGTGCCTGAGGGTTTGTGCAGCATGAGGTAGGCGCGGTCAAAGTAGGTCCACTCTGTGCCTTGTACTTTGAACTTGAGATTTTCTGGCTCAAAGAAAACGCCGGGGTCTTCTTGAACTTCGCTATTCACACTCACATAGCCCTGCTGCACCAAGCCTGCGCAGACTCGGCGTGTGCCGAAACCCTGGCTGAAGAGAATATCTTCTAGGCGCATGGGTTTCATGGCAGCACTTCTATGTGTATTCGCTTTCGGCGAATTACTTCAGGGCTTTGAAACGCACGCGCTTGGGTTTGGCACCCTCTTCGCCCAAACGTTTTTTCTTATCGGCTTCATACTCTTGGTAGTTGCCATCAAAGAACACCCATTGGCTGTCGCCTTCGGCCGCCAAAATGTGCGTGGCAATGCGGTCCAGAAACCAGCGATCGTGGCTAATCACCATGACCGATCCAGCAAACTCAAGCAAGGCATCTTCCAAGGCGCGCAAAGTTTCCACATCCAAGTCATTGGAGGGTTCGTCTAGCAACAACACGTTGCCGCCTTCAATGAGCGTTTTGGCCAAATGCAAACGACCGCGTTCACCACCCGACAACATGCCAACTTTCTTTTGCTGATCGCCACCATTGAAGTTGAAACGGCCGCAATACGCACGGCTTGGCATTTGAAACTTGCCCACGGTCATGATGTCCAAACCGCCAGAAACATCTTCCCAAACGGTTTTATCGTTAGACAAGTCGTCACGGTTTTGATCAACGAAGGCCATCTTTACAGTTTGACCCACTTTGATGGATCCGCTGTCGGGCTTTTCTTTGCCTGCAATGAGTTTAAAGAGCGTTGATTTGCCAGCGCCGTTAGGGCCGATGATGCCCACAATGGCGCCAGCGGGCACATTGAAGCTCAAGTTGTCAATCAGCAGGCGGTCACCGAAGGACTTGCTGACGTTGCTGAATTCAAAAACTTCGTTGCCCAAACGCTCGGCCACAGGAATGAAAATTTCCTGTGTTTCATTGCGTTTTTGGTAGTCGTAATCGCTCAGTTCTTCAAAGCGAGCCAAACGCGCCTTGCTCTTGGCTTGACGACCTTTGGGGTTGGAACGGGCCCATTCCAATTCTTTTTTCATGGCCTTGGTGCGTGCATCTTCTGTGCGTTGCTCTTGGCCCAAGCGTGCCTCTTTTTGCTCCAACCAATTGGAATAATTGCCCTTGTAGGGAATGCCGTGGCCGCGGTCAAGTTCCAAAATCCATTCGGCCGCATTGTCTAAAAAGTAACGATCGTGGGTAATGGCAACCACGGTGCCGGGGAAACGTTGCAAGAACAACTCCAGCCAATCGACACTTTCTGCGTCCAAGTGATTGGTGGGTTCGTCCAGAAGCAACATGTCGGGGCGGCTGAGCAACAAACGGCACAAAGCCACACGGCGTTTTTCACCGCCTGAGAGTTTGCCAATGATGGCATCCCATGGGGGCAAACGCAAAGCGTCTGCTGCAATTTCCAGTTGGTGGTCGGATGCGTCACCTGCTGTGGCGATGATGGCCTCGAGTTTGGCTTGCTCTGCAGCCAGTGCATCAAAATCGGCGTCTTCTTCAGCATAGGCTGCATAAACTTCTTCGAGGCGAGCTTGAGCGGCTTTCACCTCGCCCATGCCACCTTCAACCGCTTCGCGAACGGTTTCGTCGGGGTCCATCTGAGGCTCTTGTGGCAGATAGCCAATTTTGAGGCCGGCCATGGGAATGGCTTCGCCTTCAATTTCTTTGTCGATACCGGCCATGATTTTCAGCAAGGTGGACTTGCCTGAGCCGTTCAAACCGAGCACACCAATTTTGGCGCCTGGGAAGAAGCTGAGAGAAATGTCTTTGAGAATGTGACGCTTCGGCGGCACGATCTTGCCGACGCGGTTCATAGAAAAAACGTATTGGGCCATGACTGGGATGCTCTTCAAAAGGGAGGGAAAAGATAATTTTCCCTAACCCATGATTATCCCTGTCTTTGGGTGCCCCTTCAGCGCTTTCAGCCCCTGAAACCTTTGAAATTACAAGACTCTGTCGCCTGATTTACCGCTTCGGCTGGAAAATTGGACCAACGCGTCTTGGATTTCTAAGCCAATTCGGGCTGCTCTTCCTGCGTAAACATGTTTTTTGAGCCATTCTGACTCCTCCTCTAAGGCCTCGCCTGATTTCACGGCCGTATACCAAACTTTGGCTTCGACGTCCCATCGGTAGCCTCGGGCCTTGAGCTTGTCTTTGGTTTCGAAAGGAGAACCGAAAGCTTTGACCACAGTTCGGGCTTGTTCGGCCGACTTGAAAAGTTGCTGCAAGCCAGTTAAAGGCATTTCCTCTGCTTTTGTCTTCAAGGGAGATGACAAAACCCTTAGCAAAGCATGACAGTCGACTTGCGCGCGGTGAGCGTCGTAGAACCAGCCCAATTCGCTGCACAAAAATTCCAATTTGGCGGATCCCAAACCTTGGGCTTTCCAGTTGATGCCAGCGAAGGAGCACGCCCATGCTTTGTGCTCAAACACTTCCAATCGGTTTTCTACGAAAGGCCGATCGAATCCGGCGTTGTGGGCTACGATGAGATCGGCGCGTGCCACCATGTCTTTGATTTTGGCTTCGTTGAGTTGATGGCCTTTCACGTCTTGGTCGGTGATGCCTGTGAGCTTGACGATTTCTGTGGGAATAGGCCGTCCCGGATCTTCGAAGTCTTCGTACACCTCAACCTCACCGACAGGTTGGCCACTTTGCATATCGACATCCACGGCCAGCATGGCCAACTCAATGATGTTTTCTGCGCGCCAATCTAAGCCCGTTGTTTCTGTGTCCAAAATAAGGACCCGCTGGGTAGATCCTCCAGAACCAGTTCCAAAATCTAGGACCGGAACCAAGCGACGCTTCACTTTGTAGTCTGGGTGGGCTGACAATGTGTCAGCCATTTCATCGTAATTCATCGTTGCTCACTTTTTTGCCTGAAGTGTCTATTTTGACGGATGAAACAAAGCGTCTGCCAGACCGCCACTTCGCGTAACCCGTTGACCCACAGAATGGAACAAGACCGACGCACTGGGAACCCACCAGGTTAAGCGGGATTTAGCGCGTGTGACGCCGGTGTAAAGCAACTCGCGCGTGAGCACAGGGGCATCTCGGTCGGGCAGCACCATCAGCACATGGTCGTATTCAGAGCCTTGCGATTTATGAACCGTCATGGCCCACACAGTTTCAACCGCGTCCAATCGGGAAGGCAGCACCCATCTCACGCCGCCTTTGCCGTCGGGAAATGCAACGCGCAGGCCAGTGACGGTGGGTAAACATTGGCCCACATCACCGTTCATGAGGTTCAGGTGATAGTCGTTACGGGTGACCATCACGGGTCGCCCTACAAACCAAGCTTGCTGTGGATTGCCCTTTGAGAAACTAAGCTCCGAGCCTTTAAACAGCCCAAGTGCACTGGCAATTAAATCGTTCATGACTTGGACACCCCAAGCGCCATGCCTGAGTGCGCACAAAACCTGAAATTCACTGAAGCATTTCATCAAATGAAGCGCTTGGGCGTTGTCACAAATGGCGACCTCTGCTTGCAAAGCTTGGAGGGCCTGCAACCAGTTGCGCCATCCCACCCTAAGCGTCATTGCAACTTCTGGATGCAAATGTCCCTGCGATCGATCCCGCCACGCATCTGGCAAGCGTTGAACTTCTTGCGCCAATTGATCTTGGCCGCTGAGTGTCACCTGCAATCTTTGCCACTGCGATTGCAATTGAGTCTGATCGCCTTCATTGATCATTTTGGCCCACTGACCAATGGCGCTTTGAGCATTAAAGCGGCGACTCACATGCAGCACCGCTGTTTGTTCTGGCAATGAATAGGCCTTTGCGTTAACGGGTTCGGTGAAGTTTTCTGACAGGGCTGCACCTTCACAAAGTTGTGACCAAACGCCGCCCGCTTCGACAGAAGCCAGTTGATCTTTATCGCCTAGCAAGACCAGTCTGGCATTCTGTGGCACACACTTCATCAGGCGTGCCATCAATTCCAAATCAATCATGGACGCTTCGTCTACCACCACCAAGTCGGTTGCCAGCATAGGGGCCGGCCTGACGGCTGCATCGGGGTTGTATTGCAAAAGTTGGTGCAAGGTGACAGCTTGAACCGGCAATCCTTCAGCCCAACCTCCAGGCAAACTGGCCAAAGCCGATTGAATGGAGGTGCTCAATCGGCTGGCGGCCTTGCCCGTGGGTGCAGCCAAATGAATGCGCAGCGTTTGATGTTGATCACGTGCTGTATGTTGAAGAAGCGCCAGCAACCTGACCACGGTTGTGGTTTTGCCTGTGCCAGGTCCCCCCGTAATCAATGTGAGTCCTGCGCGAAGTGCTTTTGCACAGGCAACGCGCTGCCAATCTGTTTCTGTGCTGGTTGTTTGAAACAGCAAGTCCAACTTTTGGCCAGTATCTTGGGGAACTTCAAAATGTTGAGACAACCTGTTTTGAATTGACTGCTGAATGGTTTGCTCTGCCTGCCATGCGCGGCGCAGGTAAAGACGAACAGGCTGGCCGTCACTGCGAGTAGCCGTGACCAACGGGGAATTTTCACCGGCTGCCCAGGGCAGTGATTTGGCAGCTTGCACCCAAGGATTTGAAGTTTGGGAAAGTGCGGGATTTTTTTCCTTTGCTTGCTGAATCTGCGTTTCAGTCAAGGGCAATGCAGCCACCTGCGCCTGAGACCAATCGAGCAGATGTGACGGGTCGTGCCACAAGGCTTCGAGGTCTAAGCAGGCATGCCCTCTGCCCATTTGATGGCTGACCAACAAGGCCAATAAATCGTGAAGAGGCTCTGGTGTGGCTTGGTGAGATTTTAAAAATTGAAGCCATGCCACATCCAACGCCGTCCAAGGCCATGCCACCTCATGTGCTGCAGGTTGAAAGTCTCCAAATTTATTTTTTGAGAGTAAAAATGTCATGCAATGACGCCCGCTTGGGGCTCCACATTTTTTTCTTTGAAGGCTTCATCCAAAGCATGAATCAACTCAAATGGAGGTCTGTGCGCATAAATGCCTTTCCCCACTTGATCAATGCCGCGCAAATAAAAGTAGACAGCGCCGCCCACATGTTGATCGTAGTTGTAGTCTTTCAATCTTGACTTTAAAAGACGGTGAACAGCCAAGATGTACAAAGTGTATTGAACCTCATACCGATGACTCAGAACACTTTCAACCATGCTGTCTTGCGCATAGTTCGGCAACTTGTTTGATTTGTAATCGAGCACGTAATAACGGCCTTCATGCTTCAACACGATGTCCATAAATCCCGTGAGCAAGCCATTGAGTTGTTGCGGCTGCAATGCGGGTCTTTCTTGACCTACATGCAAATGGTTTCTGATGAGCTTGTCGATGTATTGAGACGATACGCCATGGGTTTTGAGGGTGAACCCCATTTCGGGCCAGGCGTTTTGGGGGTTGAGTAGGGACAGGCTTAGGTTGTTGAGGTCGTGGAATGGGTGGGGTTCGCTGTGGCTTTTCACTGCAATCTGACGGTTCTGTGTCTCTGCCTCAAAACAATGTTGATCTGACCCCAATTGACTTGACCCCAATTTAGTTTGTGCGCATTGGCGAATGAGGTTGAGGCAAAGGGATTGTTGCTCGGGGTTGAGTTGCAGGCTGTCGGCTTGCGTTTGCCACCAGTATTGCCAGCGAATTTGGGTTTCTGGCAAGACGGAGGTACTTTCTTGCAGCAGGGGCCAGCCTTCTTTGAGTTGCCACTCAAAAATATCGTGGAGCAAGGTGCCGTAAGCGCTGCCAGCAGGAAATGCGTTGTAGGGCGGTTGCAATGGATTGGGATTTGCTGAATTGATACCGGGTGATGAATTCTGAGTCAGCGCATCTGGATGGGCAGGATTGTCGAGTTGCGAATCTAACCAGCGTTCTTCGCGATCAAACGTGGGCGTTAAAACCTTGGATGTGAACTCACCCAGATTGCGCGTGAGGGCACTGAAACTGGTCGTCCATCCGGCGCTTGGCAACACGCGTGAGGGCTTTCTGGCAACACAAGGCAGGCTGTCAGTCTGAGTTTGTATTGGCACATAGCTCAGATCGTTGGCAACTGGTGCCTGCATCACTTCAATGTCATCACAAGACGCCCATGCATGTAGCTTGTCAAACAGATCTTCGGCCGACTGACGCTTCAACAAAACACTTAGCGCGCTTTGTGGCTGGCTGTCTTTGTTTTCGTCTTTGTCTTTGCCTTTGTCTTTGCCTTTGAAATCGTCTTTTCGCTTGGCTACGCCCATCCACATGGCTTGTTGCGCGCGCGTAAGCGCCACGTACAACAAACGAATGTCTTCTTGTAATCGCTCCTCAGGTGTTCTGAGTGATTCATCTTTGTCCTCTTTGAAATTGGACACGAAGGGTAAAAATACCAAGGGATACTGCAAGCCTTTGGCTTTGTGAAACGTGATCACCTGAACCAATTCCTCATCGGTCTCTAGTCGCATCTGCGCCGCCTCACCCTGCGCTTGAGGATCGGCCAGCTGATCGGTTAGGAAGCGCAACAATGCCGATTCACCTTGCAATTGAAGACTGGCAGATTGGAGCAACTCTCCCAAGTGCAAAAGATTGGTCAAACGACGCTCCGCCGTATCGCCCTGGTTTTGCATGCGCCTGCCAATGCCTTGTTCATGCACAATTTTGTAGAGCATGGGTAAGAAACCTTGCCGCTGCCAAGTTTGGTGCCAAGCGTTAAAACGCTCCACCCAAACATCCCAAGCGTCTTCGGCATTGATGACTTGCTCAATTTCAGAAAGACTGAGGCAAAGTGTGCGGGTGGTAAGGGCTGCACGCAGCAACTTGGCATTGCGCGCTTGTAAAACAGCTTCCAAAATAACGGCCAAGTCAAGTGCTTCACGCGTGGCGTAAACGCTGTCTCGGTCAGACAAATAAACACTTCTGACCCCTCGCTGTTTCAACGCTTGCCGAATCTTCTTGGCTTCTTGTCCATCTCTGACCAACACAGCCATTTTGCCTGGCAATGTCACACCTTCATTCAGGAGTGCAACCATTTGCGTGGCGCAAATTTGCGCCATCTCTTCGCCATACTTCGGCCCACTGAGTGGCTTGTCCGCTTCTAAATGCCAAACCGTCAAGGCAGCTTGCTTCATGCCTTGTGCAGATTGCAAACACTTGGCCTTTGCAGGTTGCGGTGTTTGCACACGCTCAAAGGGCACCTCACCAAAAGGTTCATGAGCCAAGTCAAAAATATGATTGACGGCGTTGACCACCTCTTGGCTAGAGCGGAAATTTTCAGTGAGCGTCCAAATGGATTGGGCGGTATGGCGCGCATTTAAATAGGTGTTGAGATCTGCACCTCGGAAGCTGTAGATAGCTTGTTTGGGATCGCCGATCATCAAGAAAGCACTTGAAAGATTTTCTGACTCAGAAGTTTGAGGCATCAAAGAAGGGGTGGCATAGATTTTTGACAATGATGCGTATTGCCATGGATCGGTATCTTGAAACTCATCCACCATGGCCACAGGAAATTGCGCACGGATCATCTCGGGTAATCGGCTGTCCTGCGCATGCAGGGCTCTGTGCAATCTTTGCAACAAGTCTGAAAAATCAAAACTCGCCAAATTCTTTTTCTGCTGCAAATACGCTCGGCCTACTTTGATGGCAGCGTGCTGCAACAAATGAACACCCACATCGGGTTCACGTTCAATCTCTGCCATCCAGTCGCCGATGGCATGCCAAACGCCGTGCGCATCGTCTATGGGTGCAGCATCTTTTTTCAGGCTGTTGTTGAGCTTTTCAAACGTGAACTTCTGCAAAGCTTCTAGGTCTGCCGCCTCGCCTGAAGCCCATTCAGACAAATGTCTGATGAAGAAATCGTGCTTTTTGGGAATATAGATATTTCCCTTTAAGTCCTTGCTGAGGGCTGCGGCCAACTTCGACAATGCATTTTGCATGTTGTCGACCAACAATTGGCGCGCATTGGCCTCAGCCTGTATTTCCAGAGTTTTCCATGCCTGCCATGCCTTCAAAGATGACGTGGGATCGGGATCTGAAGCTGGACTTGGAAAATCACCAGGTGATTTTTCGAAGCGCTGCCATAAGGGTTGGATCTTTTTCAGCAAGACTTCAGGTGAAGCCCCCAAATCCTTCAGGGCACCCCATTGGTGAGCCTCTAAGGGATAGACAAACTCTCGCCAGTAGTCTTTGACCAACTTTAATTTCAAAGCCGGTGCATCGTCCAAACGTTTTTGATCAAACAAGCTTTGACTGTCAAACGCATGCTGCCTCAACATGCGACTCGACCAACTGTGAATGGTGTAGATGGCGGCCTCGTCCATCCACTGCGCCGCTGTCTCAAGCTTGGCAGCGTGCAATATGTTGTGTTCGGTGCCCAGTGTGGCTTGAAGATCTTTTAAGAAATCATCGACCTCTTTGGCTTGGCCTCTGAAGAACAGCGCCGCCTGAGCAAGGCGATCGCGAATGCGTTCTCTTAATTCAGCCGTGGCAGCATCTGTGAAGGTCATGACCAATATTTGAGGCGGCATCAAGCCAGGCCCTTGCCAACCATGACCTAATATGAGCCTCACATAAAGCGCTGCCAAGGTCCAAGTTTTACCCGTGCCAGCGCTGGCTTCAATGAGCTGAATGCCTTTCAGTGGCAAAGACAAGACATTTAATTTTTGTGTTTGCAAGACACTCACGGCGCACCGCCTTCCATGGCAGACGCACTGACCAAGTCGGCGTACAAAGCAGGCGCCCACTTGGGCAATCCAGAACGAAGTTCATCAAAGCTTTCAAAAGATCGCTGCACATACAGTGAGCGGGAATCAGTGCTGTCTGATGAATAGCTGCCTGAAAAAACCTGACTCGCTTTGTCAAGTGCTTTTTCCAAGGCGGATTCTGGGTCTGGCTTTTTCTCAGCCACTGCATTGCGCAGTTGCTCGGTCACAAACGCCATTCCCGCTTTGGCAGTCACGGGCAACGGGCTCTGCCATGCCTGGGCATAAACATTCAGCCATTGAATCAACAATTGCTGAGCACTCTGAGGCGACATCGGAGCTAACACAGCGACACCATCCAGGCCCACTGCCACTGAACGGACTGTCCAACCTGCAGCGCAAAGAAGTACATGGGCGGGCCACAAATTGATCAACACGTCTGGCCTGGCTATTTGCTGATCTTTTTGCCCAGTGGCCACCGCGCCAGGCCGGGTGATGATCTGCAAAGCATCTGCCTCACCTTTTCGCAAACCTTCAATTTCAGCGTGAATTCGAACAAGACCCCAAGGCATGGTAACGCTGAGCTCGATCGATTGAGTTGGCAGTTGATGCGGGTATTGATCGAGGTAGCCTTCTGCGCGATCTTTGACACGAAGAACGGCTTCATATTGCTGATTCAATACCAGCTGCCCCGCGGCACCCATGGGCAATTGACCCGAAAGTTGTTCTGCATCTCGTTGTTGTTCAATCCATGTTGAATCCAACATAGAACGGCCTAGTAAGAATCGATCAAGTCCATTTAAAACAAAATTTTCATCGTCAAGCAAGGCTTCTTCCGGCGCATGCAGTTGAACGCCCAGACGACTTCGCCAATAGACCTCCACAGGTTGTTTGAGAAGTCGAATGCATTCTTTCAAAGACCATTCAGTGATGGGCGTGAAACTCCCAACTGATGCCGATGAGGAAGGGGGTGAAACATTCTCTTGCTGCGACATCTGCCAATCGTCAGCATAGGTATAAAACTCAGCGTTAGGTTTGAAATACTTGGCAGAGAAAGCTTGAAGGGGCTGTAAAGTGGCATCCAAGCTAGGGAAGAAACGAGCCTTCAGTGTGTCTCGTAACTGAGAGACCAATACCGAAGAAGGCATCGATTGATTGTCGGTGGCCCTTCGGCCTTGCCAACTGATGTAAAGCCTCTCGCGCGCAGACAGCAGTGCCTCCAAGAACAAATATCGATCGTCTTCTCGGCGTGATCGATCGCCAGCACGCCAATGGGACGTCATTAAATCAAAATCGCGCGGTGTGCTTTGGCGAGGATAGGCGCCATCGTTCATGCCCAACAAACAAACCCCTTTAAAAGGAATAGCCCGCATGGGCATGAGGGTTGAGAACTGAACACCACCGCCAAAGAATCTTTGCTTCAAGCCTGCGCTATCCAATTCAGACAACCAATGTTCGCGCACGACGGTTAAGGGAAGAGCATCGTACATGCCGGCTTGATTGCATAGCAATTGCCATTGCATCAGATCTTGCTTCAGTCGAAGCAACATTCGCTCGTCTGCATCGTTGTCTTCTGCAAAAAAGCGTGACATGACTTCGTTCAATATGCCGCACCATTCAGAGGGCGTGTGTGGCTCATTCAACTGCTTTAGGGTGAGGTTGATCGCGTTCAGCCACTCCGCCAAATAACCCACTTTAAGCGCACTTAAACCTGAGACCTGAGGCAAAGGCAAAACACCTTGCCAAGTAGCATTTCCTTCGGCTTGGCCTGATGCATACCCGAGTATCAAACGTTGCAATCCAAAGGCCCAAGTGTTTTGCTGTGCAAAAGGCATTTGACTAGGCATGCCCCATTTTTGTCGGTGTGCAGCATTCAAACCCCAACGTACAGCAGCGGCCTGCAGCCACTCCTTTAAAGCATCCACATCGGCTTCGCTCATTTGAAACTTTGCGCGGACTGCCGAGATTTCAAACAGGCTGAGCCATTCAGACAAAGTCACTCTGGCCTCCGGCAAGTTGAGCAAAAACTCAAGTGCTTGCACCAAAGGCACTTGCCGAGGTGTGGTGTCGGCCACTGAAAAAGGAATGTGCCTTGGGTGTTGACTTGGAAACCTTCCAAAAACAGCTTGAATGTGCGATGCGAAGGTGGCCATGTCAGGCACCATGACCATGACATCGGAGGGCTTCCAGCTTTTATTTTCATCAAACCAAGCCCATAGCTGGTCGTGCAAAATTTCAACTTCGCGCTGCGCCGAATGCGCTTGAACCATGTGAATACTGCCATCATCCAAAATCGGTTCCGGTTGCTCTGGCATCGGACTTAAATTCAAAATATCTGACTGAATTTTTTGAAGTCTGGTGGGTGATGACTCTTTTGCAGGATCGACAAAAAAGCTTTGCTTGCTCATGAGGCTGAGGGCACTTTCTGGCTGGTCAAAGCGCTCAAGTGCATGTAAATAGTCGCGGCCTTGCTGCCCCCAAGACGACAACAAAGAATGTTTCTGCGCTTGCAAGTCCATGTCGTGACCCCAGTATTCTTGGCAGGGGTTTTGCACCATCAAAATAATTTGACGCCAACGCCCCAAAGCAGCCAAGGCTTCGACCACTTGCATGGGCAAGTTGGAAATTCCAAACACCACAATGCGAGGGGGTAAGCCTTGCGGCGGAGCAGCGCCCTCTTGTTGCACCTTGTGCATAAACCGAGAATGCACTTCTGCCCTTGAATGGCATTGGGTTGCCAACTCTGGCCCTTGGGTTTTCTGGACATCTTCTTGAAGTAACTGCCAAAGTTGAGCTTGCCATACGTGCTCACTGGGCAAAGGTTTTCGCTCACCGTTGTGATGCAACTCCCATTTGCCAGCCGCCCAATCGCTTAACCAATCGGCGCGGTAGCTTTGGTAGCCGTCAAACACGTCGGCCACTTGCTGAGCCAACTGATACCTTTGTCGTCCTAGTGGATCGTCTTTCACGTAGGCCAGCAGAGGGGCGACCTGGTGTGTTTGGGCAAAGCTGGGAAGCAAGCGCCACAAGCGCCAAACCAAGGCCTGTTTGTCAAACGGCATGGCCACGGGCACCACCTCTTGACCGAGCACCAAGCGGTACATGCGCCAAATAAAACTGGAAGGCAATTCCATATGTGTAGCAGCGCAAATGCCCATGGCACTGTCATCGGCCAAGGCCATTTCCAGCCAGTGCTTCATGCCATTGCTTTGCACCAACAAGGTTTCGGGCACCAAAGGGGGTAAAGGATTGTTGCGAAACAAGCCAACCGTGAGATCGCGCAGGTCTTCCAAGCGATTGCCATGGAAAACCATGAATCCTGGTTGAAATGCGTTGGCCATAAAGAAAGAGCTTGTTTTTGCGCGTGGATCTTGTCTGAATTATGAGCTGAGCGCAGGCTCAGGAGACGAGCCCAGCTATAAATAACTGTTCAAAACTCTTTGAAATTCATCGGCAGAGACGGGCTTGATGAGGAAGTCTTGCATGCCAGCCGCTTTTGCCATTGCGCGGTCAGCGTCCAAAACGTGCGCTGTCATGGCCACGATAGGGGTCATTTTCAATGCCTCGGTAATTTCAATCCGCCGAATTTCGTAGGTGGCTGTGATGCCATCCATGCCCGGCATTTGCAAGTCCATCAAAATCAGATCGTAAGTCTCTGCGCGAATTTTTTGAAGGGCCATCTCGCCATTCACAGCAATGTCAACTGTGCAGCCTAGTTTTTGCAAAGTCCATTGCGCCAACTGCTGATTCATCGGTGTATCTTCCACCACCAACACCTTGCCTGCATGCATTTTGGAAGGCTCAGGGTCTGCGGCTGTTTGATCTATTTCATCGCGCCGGCTCACTTCAATCAAATTATTTTGAAGTTCCAGCGCCGTCACAGGTTTGTACAGGTTAGAGACTCGAATACCCAAAGTTCTGGCCAACGCACACAGATTTTGAACATCATGATTCAAGCCAAAATCTGAAAGCACAATCCACTTCAAATTTCGCCACTTGCTTGCATCTTGTGCCAACAAATAGGCAGGCTCAATATAAGCCAACATGGTGTGATCAATGACCCAAAGTGTTTGTCTTCGAAGTACTTGCTGAAGCCAGGCATCCAAGCAGGCCTGCAAGTCGGCAGGTATGACGATCTCTTGCGGGTAAATTTGCTGAGCCGCCAACAAATTTCTGAGAATTTCGCGTGAGAAGGGGTTGGACTCAACCAACACAACATCGACAGAATGCGGTAGCCGACGAAACTCAATGACGTTTTCTAACTCAATCAATGGTTCTCCAAGATCATTCGTGGATGAAGTGGCAATGGTTTCAAACTGCGCAGTGAATGTAAAAACACTGCCGCCCCCCTCTCTGAGCTTGACTTTCATTTCACCCGACATCAATTTGACCAGGTTCTTGGCAATCGACAAACCCAGCCCACTGCCGCCATATTTGCGGTTGACAGAAACATCGGCCTGACTGAAGGGCGAAAATATCATGTGCATTTTTTCGCTGGGAATTCCAATGCCAGTGTCACTGACCTCAAATGCGCATTGCACACTTTGAACTGTCACTCTGATTTTTTGAACTTGTAATTTCACCCAACCTGTATCACTGAATTTCAGCGCATTGCCCAAAAGATTTTGAAGAACCTGTCCTAAGCGCAAGGGGTCACCCACCACGCGCTGGGGCACGTCGGGCTCTATGACCAAATACAGATCAATTTTTTTTTGCTCGGCTTGAAATGCAAAACCCTTTAGCGCTTGCTGACACGCCGTGTGAAGATCAAAAGGCGTTGGATCAAGGGTCAATCGGTTGGCCCCCAATCGGGTGAAGTCCAAGATGTCATCAATCAGTCGCAATAAACTTTTGGAGGCCGTTCGCGACATTTCCAAGTAACCCTGTTGCTCGGAGCTGAGTTTTGTTCCCAAAGCCAACTCAGTCATGCCAACCATGCTGTTGATGGGTGTTCTAATTTCGTGACTCATTTGCGCCAAAAAAGAAGATTTGGCCTGATTCGCAGACTCTGCCTCATTGAGGGCGCCCGCCATGGCAATTCGATCTTCCTCTCTGCGCATCCAAATGACTGCGATGTGGCGCGTCAGTAAATAGGTCGCCAACAACATCACCAACGCCATCCCTAGAATGCCTTTTGAAGCCAGCCACCACTGTGCCTCTACCCTGCTGCGAGAAATGGCCACAGCCACGGTCAAAGGCAAATTGGCCGTCGTTCTGTAATGAACTTCCAATTTTTCGGCGGCTTGCTGCGCGTCTTTTTGAACATGAAAATAACGACCAAATTCTTGATTTTTCGCCACACCTAAGACAGCAGGCATCTCCTTAAAGACTTGATCGTTTGGAAACCATCTCTCAGAGCTGCTAGCCAAAATTCGACCCGCGTAATCAAACACGTAGACCGCATCACAATATTTGTCTACAGATTCTGCAAAGCCATTGATCAGGTCTTTGGGATTGATCAACACCAACCATCTGACCACTCGTCCATCGGGACGTTTCATGCGCATGGACAAAGGCAAAACGGCAATGTCCTTCAAGGGTGCATTGCCCTGGCTCAAGTCAAAAAGATTGCGCACCGGTTGCCAACGACCTGCAGCCAAATCTTCGCCCACATCCCTGTCGAGTCCCAGTTTTTGCCAATGAACGGACTGGCTGACCACACCCTCCTCGGAGCTTGCCAGTATCAAACCATCTTCTGTCAACAATGAAATAGACCGAATAAAACTCGACTTTTCTATGACTGATTTAAGTTTGCCCTGCGAGGGCAATTGTGCATCGGGCCACTGGTTGGCCAAGGTCATGAGCGAGGTGGCGGACTCCAACGTTCGGCTGACATGATTGAACAAAATGCGTGTGAGTAAATCACCCCTCGCTTGCTCACGCTCAAGCGTGGTCTGCCGATCTTGCCAAAGATACACCGAAGCCACCAACACAATGAACAGTGCAACCGCTGTACCAAAGCGGTACACGCCACGGCCAGCATTCTGCATGGCCTGAATTGGTTTTGTATTTGACAAGAGGCTCACAATTCAGTTGCTGCTTTATTTCAAAAGCACAATCGGGTCAAGCGTGTTTTGTTTGGCGTATTGCATCAAACGGCCATCTTTTTTAATTTGGCTCAAGAAAGTATCAACGCGCTGCAGCAAGCTGGCATCGCCTTTGGCAAACGCATAAGCATAATCTGTGGTGGGCATGTGATTGGGCGCAGAAATGACCGCCGCCCAATCCGTGAGTTCAGTCATTCGCAAGCTATAGGGATAGTCGGTCACAAAGGCATCGGCTCTGCCCGACAAAACTTCTTGCTCTCGGGTCCCTGGCGCCTGCACCTTGATCAGGCGAGCATTCTTTAAAGACCGCGCCATGATGCCTTCCATTAGCGTGCCAGCGGCTACCGCAATCACCCTGCCGTTTTGATCAAGACTTTCCCATGCTTGAAGTCCCTCTTTGTTTTTCAGGGTCACTGCGAACAAACCGCTTTTTAAATAGGCTTGAGAAAATTGCAGCCTTAACTGTCTTTCTGGCGTGATGCCAATGGCATGGGTGGCAATGTCGCAACGATCTTGTTCTAAAGATTCAAACAACTGAGAAAAATTGCTGTCGACATAGCGCACCTTGACACCCATTTCGCGCGCCAGTTCTTGCGTGATGGCAATGTCAATGCCACTTAATTCCCGAGTTTTGGGGTTGCGATAAGTAATGCTGTAGTACTCGGGCCAAATACAGGCCCGCAATTCTTTGTTCATGAGCACCCGCTCAAGCCGCGTTGTTTCGGCCCAAGCCGAAAGACCTGGGAGCCACAACAAGGTGCCACACAAAATGAGTGCATTGCGCATAGCCAAGTACGGGCAACCATCTTTATTCAAACGCAAAAATTGAAAAATATTCATGTATAAGAATTCAATAGTTTTATATTAACTATAAATTAAACATCAAAAATTAATAAAAATCGAATTTATTCATTCTTTAGAATTAATTTGTGAGTTTACAGATTCGTGCGACAATCTGCCTGTTGCCGCCTCCAGTTGCCGCAACATCAGCACTTCTGCTGGGGTTTGACCCAGGCCTCGCCTGTGGTTCCCATGCCCACCTGTGAATCCCATCGGTCTTTGACTGGCGGCTGTTTCCAAACAGCCTGACAAACCGATGCCATGCGCCTATTTTGGCGCGCCATCATGAAATTTGAAGAATTGAATTTGGCTCCGGCCATTCTGCAAGCCGTGCAAGAGCAAGGCTATGACACACCCACACCCGTGCAGGCCCAAGCGATTCCCATCGTCTTGGCAGGTCACGACCTGTTGGCAGGGGCTCAAACCGGCACCGGTAAAACAGCGGCCTTCATGCTACCCATCTTGCACAAACTGAGTTTGTCAGAGGCTGGCAGGAACAAATTTGGCGGTAAAGCCATTCGCGCCTTGGTGCTCACACCCACCCGCGAATTGGCCGCTCAGATTGAGGAATCCGCTAAGGATTACGGCAAATACCTTAGTCTGCAGTCCACCGTTGTCTTTGGCGGCGTTGGCATGAAGCCCCAGGTAGACCGGGTCAAGCGCGGCGTCGACGTTTTAGTGGCCACTCCCGGTCGCTTGCTCGATCTGCAAGGCCAAGGCTTACTCGACTTGTCCAGCATTGAAATTTTGGTCTTGGACGAAGCCGATCGCATGCTAGACATGGGCTTCATTCACGACGTGAAAAAAGTTTTGGCTTTGGTACCGAAAGATAAACAGAGTTTGCTGTTCTCCGCCACCTTCAGCGATGAAATTCGCGATCTGGCCGCCACACTTTTGAAGAATCCCCAAAGCATTCAAGTGACGCCCAGCAACACCACCGTGCAGCGCATCTCTCAAGTGATTCACCCTGTGGGTCGCGGCAAGAAAAAAGAAGTGTTGGTGCACATCATTAACCAACACAATTGGAGTCAAGTGCTGGTGTTCACGCGCACTAAGTTTGGCGCCAACAATGTAGCCGACTACCTCACCAAAAACGGTATCAAGTCCATGGCATTGCATGGCAACAAGAGCCAAACAGCTCGCACCCAAGCTTTGGCAGGATTCAAGAGTGGCGAAATTCGCGTCTTGGTCGCCACCGACATTGCGGCACGTGGCATTGACATTGAAGATCTACCGCACGTGGTGAACTTTGAAATTCCAAACGTCTCAGAAGACTACGTGCACCGCATTGGCCGAACCGGTCGTGCGGGCGCCAGCGGTGAAGCGGTGAGTTTGGTGTGCTTAGATGAAGAAGGTTTCATGATGGAAATCGAACGCTTCACCAAGCAAGAAATTCCTGTCCAACTGCTGGAAGGCTTTGGACCTGAACCCGGCGAAAAAGCTGAACCGATCGCCATGGGACGTCAAACATTGTGGGGTGGTGCAGGACGCCCCCCAAGCCGTGATGTGATGCAAGCCGCAGCCAAAGCAGCGCGCTCAGACATGATGCAACGCATTCGAGAAACCAAAGGTCCTGCCGGAGAAGGTGGCGCCCGAGGTAGCCGCTCAGGTGGCAACGGCGGTGGACAATCACGCCCCGAAGGCGGTGCAGGTCGCTCGCGCAATGGCCCACCCCCCTCACGCAGAGGCGGTCCTTCACAAGGCCCTCGTGGTGACCGTGCTGAAAGAAGTTTTGATAGCGCGCCAGTGGATCGCTTCAATGATCGCAACGATCGACGCAATGACCGCCCAAACGATCGCCCCAATGACCGAGGTATGGATCGGGACATGGATCGCGACAATGACCGGGGTCCACGCGGCGACGAACTTCCGCGCCACATTGATCCGCTCATGACCAACCAATTTGCACGTCAAGGTGCACCTCGCCGCAACAACAGTGGTGGGGGTGGCCAACCCGATCCGACACGCACCAGCATTGACAGTTTGGCGGGTGGTGGGCGCGGCGGCCCACGTCGACAAGGCGGTGGTGGCGGCTACGGCGGTGGCGGCGGTGGCCGTCGCAGTGGCGGCGGCGGTGGCTACGGTGGCGGTGGCGGCCGATCATTCGGTCGCTAAGCTTTCGTCAAGCGTGTCGATCTTGACGCTCGCGCAAAGTCTTCCGAATGGGGACTGGCGCAGCGTTCGATGCCGCCAACGATTCCTTACTTTGTCCCCCTAATGGCAATCGCTCAGTGGCCAAGCAACGTGGACGCCCTCGTGCGCCGCTCTGCAAATAATCTTGCAGCAACAATTCACGAACGTGTGCGAATGAAAAGTCACACTCATGGGTTAAGTACTCAAACAAAGCGTCAACCAAGGCCTCCGGGCTGAGGCCATACGTTTTTTGGAAAGAAGTCCAAAGCGAATCTGAAAGTGCCATGAACGACCAGAACGGGGAGGATTGTGGCGGGTGCGGCTTGAGAATGAGCGGCAGGGTTTTTTTGAAGCGGCCTGAATTGGCAATCAAATCCCAATACTTGGCCAAATGGGTAAAACGCTGCAAAGTGGCTGCATCAACATCTTTAGTTTGTTGCACCCCATAAGGGGGATGCACGTCGTAAACCATGCCAAAATTTTCAGTATGGCGCGACAAAGGCGTGCCACGCAATCGCTTCAAAATACCCAGTTGAATTTCTTGAGGACCCAGAGCCAACAATCTGTCAAAACCTAGCGCAAAGCTTTCGATTGATTCGCCTGGCAATCCAAAAATCAGGTCTGTGTGTAAATGCGCATTCGATGAGGTCAGCAGCCAACGCAAATTTTCTTCTGTCTTTTGATTGTCTTGGCGGCGAGAAATACGCTGCTGCACTTCTTCATTGAAAGTTTGAATACCGACTTCAAATTGCAAGACACCAGGTGGAAATTGCGCGATCAATACTTTAAGTCGATCAGGCAGATGGTCGGGGATGACTTCAAAATGGACCAGCAGTCCTTCCGATGATTTGGAGCTCAAACGATCTAGGAAAAATTGCAGAATTTGTGCAGAGGTCTCAATTTTTAAATTGAAGGTTCGATCGACAAATTTGAAATTGCGTGCACCTCGGTTATAGAGCGTCCTCATTTCTTCCAAGAAAGGCGCGAGATCAAATGCCCAAGCCGTTTTATCAAGTGAACTTAAACAAAACTCACACTTGAAGGGACAGCCACGCGAGGCTTCAACATAAAGCACACGATGCGCCAGATCTTCGTCTGTGAACGCCTGGTAAGGCAGCGCAATTTGATCCATGGGCGGTTGCTCGCCTTGAATCATTTTCATGAGTGGCTTAGGGCCATTAAAAAGCGCAACACACAGCTTGGGAAAGCTCAGATCCCCCCAACCTGAAATCACGTGATCGGCCAGATTCACAATGTTTTGGGTCTCTGCCTCGTGACTCACCTCCGGCCCACCTAATACGATTTTGAGTGCGGGCCGCTGCGCCTTGAGTTGACGCACAAGTTCGGTGGTTTGGCTGACGTTCCAAATGTAAACACCCAAGCCAATGACCTGTGCTTGGCCCGGCAATTCTGGGCCCAGTTTGCCAATGAGCTCATCCACCATGTCCTGCGTATTTCGGGCCAGCGTAAATTCTATGATTTCAGTGCGATCTGCTAGGGTAGCGCTACCATGCCGCGACATGTTGGCAAGCAAATACCGCAAACCCAACGAAGCATGAATGTACTTTGCATTCAGTGTGCAAAGAATGATGGCCGGCGGCAATAGCTTGGTATCAGACATGCCGCTATTATCGAAGCTAGCGAGCGCTACTGAGACAAGTCTTGAAACATTTGACGGCTTTGGAGGTCAATCTTTCAAGAACAGTGTTCTCAAGGGCTCAGCACCCACTTGTCGACTCCAGTGGCCATGCACTTTGGCATCAAATGTTGCCCCTTCAGGCAAAGTATCGGCTGAATAAAAATGCTCGCCGGCAGAAAAGACGCGCGAGGTGCCGTCTTGTAAACCAATTTCCATTTGCCCCGACAAAATAAACACCCATTGGGATTTTCCAGTGGTGTGAAATTGGCTTCTAAATCCTACGGGGCTGTAGCGAATTTGATAGCCTTCAGCAGAAAATAGGTCAGACAGTTGGCTTTGTGGCGTGCCCTCTCCTAATGGCAATGTTTCTTCTTTGAATTTTGCGTAGCCGTCGGTGTCGGTGAACAACACCACTTTGGTGAAATTTGTCATGGTGTTAATTGCTTTCAATATTTAAAGAAGCTTTGATGGGTTTGGCGGGGCCTGAAAGGCTGGGTAATTTTCTGCGGGAGCTTAAGACATGTTCCATGTCTTGGTGCGCACCTTCGATCAAGACACGAATGGCTTTTTCGGCTTTGTCTGGATTTTTAGCAATGACCGCATCAAGCACCGCCTTGTGCAATGGCAATGCAGATCTGGGTGCATCTTTGCGTTTGGTAGAAATTTCAAAACTGGTTCGCAGTAATGCGCCCAATGCTTTGCTCATTTGCACAATCATTCTGTTGTGAGAGGCCACCAACATGCCCGTGTGAAAGTGCATATCGTGCGTCACGTAGTCGCCACCCTCTTCAATGGCTTTTTTCATACCCCTGTAAGCGGCAGAAACGCCTTCAATATCAGCTGGTGTAGCGCGCTCCGCCGCCAACCTCACAGCCGCTGGCTCTACAACCCTTCGCAATTCTTGCAAATCTCGCAAAAACTCGGCCGTCAATCCCGCCTTGGCTTGCCAAGCAATGACATCGGGATCAAACCAATTCCAATGCTCCTCTGACAAGACCCGTGTTCCTACTTTTGGACCCGTGAAGATCAAACCCTTGGCCACCAAAGATTTAACCGATTCGCGAATGACCGTTCGACTGACACCCAGTTGTTCACACAACAAAGGCTCAGGCGGCATACTACAGCCCACGGCATATCGACCTGCAATGATGGCTTCGCCTAAAAAGTCGACGGTGTTGCCGTGAACGTTTTTAATCATGCCGAAACGAGTTCATGCCCAAGCGCAATGACAAACTAAATTAAGAACGGCACTCAGGTACGGGTGTTTTAACAGGTTGTCCCGACATGAATGCATCCAAATTGGCCAGTGCTAACGCCGACATGGCTTTGCGTGTTTCAACCGTGGCGCTGGCAATGTGAGGCGTGAGCACCACGTTGTCGAGTTTGCGCAATTCAGCAGGCACATTGGGTTCATCAACGAAGACGTCCAGGCCAGCTCCGGCAATCATTTTCTTTTGCAATGCTTCAATCAAAGCCGCTTGATCAACCACAGAGCCGCGAGCCACATTGACCAAAAATCCTTGTGGGCCCAGTGCCTTTAAGACTTCGGCGTTGATGAGATTTTTGGTGGCAGAGCCACCCGGTGTAATGACCACCAAAAAGTCAACTTCTGCCGCAAGTGCTGCAACACTGGCCACATATTTGTAGGGCACATCAGTGCGTGGATTTCGAGTTGAATAAGCAATGACCATGTCAAATGCAGCAGCACGTTTGGCAATGGCTTGGCCGATTCGACCCATGCCCACTACCCCTAACTTAGAACCCGTGAGTTTGCGGGTCAATTGAAATGGCCCATCCAACCAATCGGCATTTTTTGTAAAGCGATCGGCCGCTGGAATTTTGCGCGCCACCGACAACAACAAGCCCAAAGCCAAATCTGCCACATCATCGTTGAGCACTTCAGGGGTGTGTGTGACCATGATGCCGCGCTTTTTAGCAGCCGCCACATCAATGCCGTCGTATCCCACACCGCAAACGGAGATCATTTCCAGGGCAGGAAACAAAGCCATATAGGCAGCATCAATTTTGGATTCACCGCCGCCAACCAAGGCGCGGACACGGCCAAAAACTTGACGGTCTCGAATGTGGTCGCGCTCATGAACGACATATTTTTCTTGCAAGCCTGTGGTTAGGAAAGGCGGAATGCGTGAGGTGACAACAATTTCAGGATGGTGCAGGGTCATGGTGTAAAACTCCGAGTCGCAAATAAGGATGCCCTTGAAAGTAGGCAACAAGATTAAGGGTTTGCTCGAGTGCTGATATTGACAAAAAGCGACTCAATTACTTTATCATCATACGATAGTATTGACAGCTTTCAACCCACCCCTCCAGACCTTGTGAAGAAAATTACCATGACAAAAAACACCAAGAAAAAACCTGAAGATCTTCGCAGCCAACAGTGGTTTGGCCGGCAGGACCGTGATGGCTTCGCTTACCGCAGTTGGGTCAAGGGCAAAGGGGTTCCGCACGACCAATTCGATGGCCGCCCGGTCATTGGCATCTGCAACACCTTCAGCGAACTCACACCGTGCAACTCACACTTTCGCACGCTGGCTGAGCAAGTGAAAATTGGCGTTTATGAAGCAGGTGGTTTTCCCCTTGAATTTCCTGTCATGTCTTTGGGCGAAACACTGCTTCGGCCCACGGCCATGCTTTATCGCAACTTGGCCTCCATGGATGTCGAGGAAAGTATTCGCGGCAACCCCATCGATGGGGTGGTGCTCTTAATGGGCTGCGACAAAACCACGCCTTCTTTGCTCATGGGCGCTTCCAGCGTTGATTTGCCCACCATTGGCGTTTCTGGCGGCCCCATGTTGAATGGCAAATGGCGCGGCCAAGAACTGGGCTCTGGCACCGGTCTTTGGAGCATGAGCGAGCAAGTGCGCGCAGGCACCCTCAAACTTCAAGATTTCTTTGAAGCCGAAAGTTGCATGCATCGCAGTCATGGCCATTGCATGACCATGGGCACCGCCAGCACCATGGCCAGCATGGTCGAAGCCTTGGGTATTGGTTTGCCGGGCAATGCAGCCTACCCTGCTGTCGATGGCCGGCGCAACGTGTTGGCGCGTGAATCTGGTCGCCGCATTGTGGACATGGTTCACCAAGACGTGAAGATTTCTCAAATTCTGACGCGAGAAGCTTTTGAAAACGCCATTTGTACCTTGGCTGCCATTGGCGGCTCTACCAACGCGGTCATTCACCTTGTGGCCATTGCACGTCGTTTGAACATCCAACTCACCATTGATGACTTTGAAAAATTGGGCAGCGACATGCCCAACATTTTGAACTTGCAACCTTCTGGCGATCACCTCATGGAAGACTTCTGCTATGCAGGTGGCTTGCCAGCAGTCATGAAAGAAATTCAACAATTCCTGCACAAAGACATCTTGACTGTCAGCGGTAAGTCTGTGGCCGAAAATGTTGCCAATGCAGAAAACTTCGATCCACGTGTCATCAAGACGATCGCTGCGCCTTTCAAAGAAAAAGCTGGAATTGCCATCTTGCGTGGTAACTTGGCCCCTCGCGGCGCGGTCATCAAACCCAGCGCCGCCACACCGGCACTCATGGTGCACACCGGCCGTGCTGTGGTATTTGAAGACAGCGATGACTTTCACAAGCGCATTGATGACGAGTCATTGGACGTTGATGAAAATTGCATCTTGGTCTTAAAGAACTGCGGCCCCAAAGGCTACCCAGGCATGGCTGAGGTGGGCAATATGCCCCTTCCACCCAAGGTTTTGCGAAAAGGCATTACCGACATGGTTCGCATCAGCGATGCCCGTATGAGTGGCACGGCTTATGGCACCGTTGTCTTGCACACCACCCCAGAAGCAGCCGATGGCGGCCCCTTGGCCGTGGTTCAAAATGGCGACATGATTGAACTCAATGTACCAGAGCGCAGAATGCAATTGCTCATCAGCGACGATGAGATGAAAGCTCGATTGGCCAAATGGGTTCGCCCTGAACCGCCTTTAAAGTCTGGCTACTGGAAACTGTATGTGGACACTGTTCTACAAGCCGACGAAGGTTGCGACCTCAACTTCTTAGTGGGCAAGCGTGGCGCCTTTGTGCCCAAAGACAACCACTGATCAACGCTCAACCATTTTTAGAAAGCATTCATCATGAAATTACTCGTTACTGGTGGCGCAGGATTTTTGGGCGCACGTTTAGCGCGCGAAATTCTCAAAAAAGGCGAACTCAATGGCCAAAAAGTGACTGCGTTACACATTGCAGATTTATTTCCAGCACCAGCCGATCTGCTGGCCGACGCTCGTGTTAAAGGTCATACAGGCCCCATGCTCGAGCAAGGTCCTTTATTTGAAAGCGGCTTTGATGGCGTATTCCATTTGGCATCGGCAGTGTCTGGCGAATGCGAACAAGACTTTGATTTGGGCATGCGCTCCAACCTAGACAGCACTCGGTGTTTGCTCGAAGGCTTGCGCAAAGCTGGCAATGTGCCGCGCATGGTGTTTGCCAGCTCAGTGGCGGTGTTTGGCCCCGATGCCAGCAACCCCATGCCAGACATTGTGGCCGACAACACACTGCCCTCACCGCAAACTTCTTACGGCACACACAAACTCATGATCGAGTATTTGTTGGCCGACTTCACGCGCAAAGGCTTCATCGATGGCCGTGCGGCTCGCCTCATGACCGTGACAGTTCGCCCTGGAAAACCCAATGGTGCCGCATCGTCATTCTTCAGCGGCATCATTCGCGAACCATTGGCTGGTGTGGAATCCATTTGCCCTGTAGATGAAAACGTATCGCATTCTGTTTCCTCACCCAACAACACCATCAAGGGTTTGATCACGGTGTTTGAAGCCAGCCGCGAAGCCATGCAAGGTCGATTGGCTTTGAACTTGCCTGGCCTCAATGTGACGGTGAAGGAAATGTTAAAGGCCCTTGAAGAAGTGGCAGGGCCTGAAGTTCGCAAGCACGTGAAGTTTGTTCGTAACGAACAAATTGCAGGCATCGTGGCCAATTGGGCCAAAGGCGGTTCAGCCCAACGCGCTGCAGGATTAGGCTTGCATCCTGATGCGTCATTCAAAGAAATCGTCAAGCAATACATTGAAGATTGCAAACTTCCCTACTACCCAGCCCATGCTTTGGATGGCTTGAAGAAATAAACATGGAAAGAAGCTTGGTCGCTGTCGATTGGGGCACCTCTTCACTCCGAGGTGCACTTATCAACAGCGAGGGTCTTGTTTTGGAGAAGCGCGCTTTTCCGCAAGGCATCATGCAAGTAGCGCATGGTCAGTTCCAACATGTTTTTGAGCAACGCTTTGGCGATTGGATGAAAGCAGAATCTCTGTGCCTTGTATCCGGCATGGCGGGCAGTCGGCAAGGCTGGCGAGAAGCACCCTACTGTCCCTGCCCTTGTGGTTTTGAAGATTTAAGCCAACACCTTCAATGGATTGAAAAAGATCGGATTGGCATTGTGCCGGGCTTATCCCTCTGGAATGACGCAACGTCAGACCCAACGCACTCAGGTACACCCGATGTGATGCGAGGCGAAGAAATACAAATATTTGGCGCGCTGAACAACCTTCAACTTCATACCGCACAATTTGTTTTACCTGGTACGCACAGCAAATGGGCCAAGGTCAGCAACAACCAAATCACATCTTTCAAAACTTTCATGACCGGTGAGTTTTATGGGCTACTCAGTCAGCATTCGATCTTGGCCAAAACTTGCTTACCCGATGCGCCGTGGAAAAAAGAGATTTTCTTAGAGGGCGTGCACCAAAGTCAAAAACCAGGTGGACTGTTGCACCATGCATTTACGGCCAGAAGCTTGTCCTTGTTCGACAAACTCAGTCCTGCACAGTCCAGCAGTTACATTTCAGGTTTACTCATCGGGGAAGAAATTAAGTCTGCTTTCAATGAACAACAAAATGCTTCGGCACCCCTCTTTATTTTAGGCAACAGCCAACTCACTCTTCGCTACGCTTGTGCGATGGAAGCTTTTAACGTTTCTACAAACACTCTGACAGATGAAATGACGTGGGTTGGTTTGTGGGCGTTGGCAAATCACTTGTACCCCTTGGATTTCAAGTTAGGCTAACGACATGACACCTCTGCTCGCTAAATTTTCTTCTCACATGAACAGCCTGCCTTTGGTGGCCATCTTGCGCGGCTTAAAACCCGAGGAGGCTTTAGATGTGGGCCACGCCATTGTGGATGCTGGCTTTCTCATATTGGAAGTGCCGCTCAATTCACCTGAGCCCCTTCGAAGCATTCAAATTTTGTCAGCGGCTTTTCCCAAGGCGCTGGTGGGTGCAGGTACCGTCATGACAGCACAACAAGTGCGCGACATTAAATCAGCAGGTGGCCAATTGATCGTCTCGCCGCACCTTGATGCCAACGTGGTTTGCGAAGCGGTTAACTTGGGGCTCATTTCTCTTCCCGGGGTGGCCACTCCCACAGAAGCATTTCAAGCCTTAGCCTTAGGGGCACATAGCCTCAAAATTTTTCCTGCAGAAATGATCAGTCCGGCTGTGATCAAGGCCATGAGGGCCGTATTGCCCACCAGCACCCAACTGATACCTGTGGGCGGTATTGGCCTCCACAATATGGCGGACTACAAGAAAAATGGCGCGACCGGTTTTGGCATTGGTTCTGCGCTCTTTGCACCTGGCAAGTCAGCAACTGAAGTAGGCGCCGCTGCAAGGGCATTTGTCAAAGCCTGGCAAACAGCTGGCTAACACCCTTAACATGCACCCAGTTCTTATTTTTTAAACTCCATTCAAAAAGTACCATGAGACTTCTACACACCATGCTTCGCGTTGGCAACCTTCAGCGTTCAATTGATTTTTACACCAAGATCATGGGCATGACCCTGCTCAAAACGACCGAGAATCCTGAATACAAATATTCATTGGCATTTGTTGGTTATGGTAGCAATCCAGACCATGCCGAGCTTGAACTCACTTACAACTGGGGGGTGGAAACCTATGAGATGGGTACAGCCTATGGTCACTTGGCCATTGCCGTTCCCGATGCCGCCGCCTCCTGCGAAAAGATTCGACATGCTGGCGGCAAAGTCACGCGTGAAGCAGGCCCCGTGAAGGGCGGCACCACGATCATCGCCTTCATTACCGACCCCGACGGTTACAAAGTGGAATTGATTCAGCGCAGTTTCAGCTGACGGGCTTCGCGGGCCAGTTTTTCGATACGAGTCCAGTCGCCTTGGGCCAAGGCATCGGCTGGCACTGGCCACGAACCACCCACACATGCGACATTTGACAAGTTCAAAAACTCTGCAGCGTTTTGCGCTGTCACACCGCCCGTTGGGCAAAAACGCACATCAAAGAACGGGCCGCCCCATGCTTTCAGCATGGCAGGGCCACCCGCTTGCATGGCAGGGAAAAATTTCAACTCGGTGTAACCCTCTTCTAGCGCCATCATGATTTCGCTGCCGGTGGCAACACCAGGCAACAAACACAAACCTTCATCACGGCAGGCTTGACTCACTGCAGGAGTGAAGCCAGGGCTGACGGCAAACAGTGCACCCGCTTTAGCGGCAGCCTTCGCATCGGCCACACTGCGAACGGTGCCCGCACCCACCACAGCTTCAGGCACTTCTTTGGCAATGGCTTCTATGCAAGCCAGTGCTTGAGGCGTTCTCAATGTCACTTCCAACATGCGGATGCCACCCGCCACCAAGGCGCGTGCCATGGGCACAGCGTGAGACACATCAGTTAAGACAATGACGGGTATGACAGGAGCATCCTGCAGCACTTGCAAAGCGGTCAATGAGGCGGATTTCATGGGGTTCATCGCAGAAGCGTGACTTTGTGACAAGCACAATGGTAGCTCGACTTTTTCCTCGCTGACTCATTCAAAGTGACAGACCAGTGACGAATTTCACGCTTGGCCAGCACATGCTCTCAAGGTTTACCCTCAAAATAGAGCCATTCACTGAAACATTGAAATTTTGAAGCCCCTCACACCGCCCCCTTCTGAAAGATCAGATCAAGCCCTCAGCGCACCCACGCGTGAAGCGCTTTTGTCGCACTGGCCTGTTTCGCAAGATCTTTGGGTGTTTGGTTACGCCTCTTTGATCTGGCGCCCTGAGTTTGAAGTTTTAGAAAGCCACCTCACGCGTGTCCAAGGCTGGCACCGTGCTTTGAAAATGTGGAGTCGCCTTAACCGCGGAACACCCGACTGCCCTGGGTTGGTATTTGCTTTGTTGTCGGGCGGCAGTTGCCATGGCGTGGTGTTCAGAACACCTGCTGCGCAATTGAAGCAAACGATTGAGCAATTGTGGTTTCGAGAAATGCCCAACAGCGTTTACACCCCTCGCTGGCTGCAGTGCCCTACCCCCAAGGGACCCGTCACTGCCTTGGCTTTTACTTTGCCCAGAAACAGCCCCAGTTTCACGGGCGACTTATCACCTGAACAATATCGACAAATATTTCAAAACGCCAAGGGTCGTTACGGGACTACCTTAGACTACGCCAAAGAAACTTTCAACTGCTTGAAACAAAACGGCATTCAGGACAAAGCGCTGGCCGCATTGTTAGATCACGCCAAGGACTGACCATGAACATCGCAGATTTACGCAAAAGTTATGAAAAAGCGAAGCTTAGCGAAGATGCTTCAGAAGCCAATCCACTGAAACAATTTGAACGTTGGCTCAACGAAGCCATTCAATCAGAAGTACCCGAACCCAATGCCATGACTGTGGCCACAGTGGCAGGCAACATGCGCCCGAGCACCCGAGTCGTGCTCATCAAGGGGTATGACGAACGCGGCATTGTTTGGTACACCAACTACGAAAGCCGAAAAGGCAAAGAGTTGGCTGGCAACCCCTACGCTGCATTGCAATTTCATTGGGTTGAACTTGAGCGTGTGGTGCGAATAGAGGGCGTCATGGAAAAAGTGAGCGATGAAGAAAGCGATGCCTACTTTCACAGTCGTCCCCTTGATTCGCGTATAGGGGCATGGGCTTCGCCGCAAAGCCAAGTGATCGATGACCGAACCGTATTGGTCACGAACGCAGCCAAATATGCGGCTCAATTTATGTTGAATCCTCCGCGCCCACCCCATTGGGGCGGGTACCGTTTGGTACCCGATGAATGGCAGTTTTGGCAAGGCCGAAGCAGCCGTCTGCACGATAGACTGCGCTACCGCCTAAGTGAAGGCAATTGGCGACGTGAACGCTTGGCGCCTTGAAACCACAAGTTCTAAAAAACCGCCAGCACGCCTAACCTCAAACTCCGCCCTGGCAAAGGCGACTTACCTGGTGCCGTAGAGGTCAAAATGGAAGTGGCACTGTAGGCCCATTGGTTGCTTAAATTGTCTATTTTTGCAAACCAGTTGAGTGAGGCGCCAGAAACTTTTTGTTTGTAATTCACGTTGCAGTGCCATAAGGTGTAAGCCTCGGTCGCCATACTGCCCGTGGGCACACGGTTTTGAGCTGCATGCCAATCAAAGCCTAAGCGCGCACTCCAGGGACCTGACGCATGAATCAGGCTGGCACCCCAACGGAGTGGTGCAATGCGGGGCAGCGGTTCGTTCGCATTAAGATTTTGAGCCCTGACTGAATCAGCTTTCCAAACCAAATCTAAAGTACTTGTGCCTTGCAACAAGCGCCATTGCCCCGACGCTTCCACGCCAGAAAATTGCGCGCGCACACCTTGATAAATTTGAACGGGCAAGTCTTCCTCTATTTCATGCGTGGCCATCAAGCCTATGAAATTGGCAAAACGACTTTGAAACGCCGTGACTTGAATTTGATTCGGGCCCTGCTGCCATAGCGCAGAAAGGTCCATGCTGTTGGCTTTCTCTAAGCCCAAGTGAGAATTTCCTCTTTCCCACGCTGCCGTGGCAATGTGAGGGCCATTCGCAAACAACTCGTAGTCTTTGGGGGCACGTTCAGTACGTGAAGCATTGGCACTCAAACGCCACTGCGGGTGCAACTGCCAGGCTGCAGATGTCGCCAAACTTTGTGGTGAAAATTGACGAGTTCCCAATTCAAAACGATTCACCGTGGGGTCAGGATTGCCCAGCGACTGCGTCGACACTTGCTCACGACGCACACCCACATTGAAGCTCGCTTTGCCTACTGTGTATTCCTCTATGGCAAAAAAAGCTTGGGCGCGAGTGTTGCTAAAAGGTGCAAAGGCCTCTGTCCCCTGCGCAGAAAACTGACCTTGTTCTGTTTGCAGCCCCCAAACGCCGTCCCATTGGCCTTGATCAACTTGCCAGCCCTTGTGTCTGGCTTGAAGACGAATGTCATGGCCCTGATTGGCAAAGACAGTGCCTGCTTCGCCTGCATCAAATTCTGTGTGCTTGTACTTGGTCTGACTGGCTTGAAAGTTCAGGCTCTGCAAAATGCCAGACTGTGGACGCCATTCACCTTCCAATGCTGCGCGCTCCGATTTCATACCGATAGTGACTTCATCTTCTGCCACCGTACCGTATTGGCTTCGGTATGCGTTCATTGACATACCAATAAACCCACGATCGAAAAACATACTTGCCCCTAATGCACCACCATTCGAGGCACTTGCTGAATTACAAATATGGTTTGAGAGTGCGGCAGAACCTGGCTTTGAACAAGGTAAAGCCTGCGGTACTTTGGCATCACCCGTGCGTCGATCAAATGCATCCGCGTGGAAAACCCAAGCCCCCTGTCCTGCCTCAATCAGTGCACCTTGAGACCGTTCACTCTGACCTGTTGCCGCTTGAATTTGCGCCTTGCCCAAAACGCCATCCATGGGTTTGCGTGGAATACGGTTGTCAATCACATTGACCACACCCCCAATGGCACTGCCACCATATTGCAAAGACGCTGGGCCCCGCAAAACTTCTATGCGTTCCGTCGTCAACACATCCATGGGCACGGCATGGTCGTAACTGAGCGCTGAAACATCCAGACTGGCACCACTGTTGCTGAGCACGCGAATGCGATCACCGTCCAAGCCTCGAACGATCGGCCGGCTGGCATTCGGTCCAAAGTAGGTACTGCTCACTCCCGGCAAATTGTTGAGCGTTTCTCCCAATGTGCTTTGCCCTTGTTGGGTCAGTGCCATGCCAGACAGGCTACTTACATTGTTGGCACTTTGCAATTTGGACAATGGATTGCCCGTGATCACCACCTCTTGCACAACTTGAGCCATCGCTGATGGCATCAGACTCAAGTTGGCAGACAGGATGAGCGTTGCAGAGACACTCAGGGAAATGTGAAAAGGAACAGCAAAGGTTCTTCGTATTGAAGAAAATTGAGACATGAATATCCTTTGAAAATGAACAGACGCTTAAGCCCATCGGCCAAGCGAAATCAGACATCAATCAAAGGAAAGTAGGGGGCGCTCTTGCGGAGAAGGGGCCTGAGTGTGCTTGAGCGACTGACTCAACCACAACCCAATTGAGGTGCTTAGCAGGTTTAAAAGTAGCAAGTTGAACGTCAGTCGTCTGAACAGCTTCACCAGAACCCATATGGTCAAGGGCTTGGCAAACTAGGGAGCCTTCAAGGTGCTCGCTAAAAAGACTTTGCTCGGATGAAACACTTGATTTCAAACCGTGAACGGTTTTGTGAATTTGACCCCATATGGGTGCCAACATCAAAGCACTGAGCAGCAGTACTTTGAAAAGCCAAGCTTGTTTAGCGTGTAACTTCATGCCGACCTGACCCATTCGGAAAATGTCTTTTTAAATTTCCAAACTTTGGGCGCAGCCACAGCCATGCAATAACCTTGCGTGGGGTTGCGTTCGAAGAAATCTTGGTGATAGTCTTCTGCTGCACTGTAGTTTTTCAAAGGCACTACTTCTGTGACCAGCGCTGTATCAAAAATATTTTCAGCTTCAATTTCGGCCATGATGGTTTTGGCAACATCGGCTTGCTCGGGTGTGGTGAAATAAATGCCACTTCGGTATTGCGTGCCTCGATCGTTGCCCTGACGGTTCAAAGTGGTGGGGTCGTGAATGACAAAAAATATTTCCAACAGAATTCGGGTATTGATAATTTGCGGGTCATAGGTTAATTGAACGACTTCATTGTGACCCGTTTTCCCAGAGCAAACCTGCTCATAACTAGGATTTAAAGTTTGCCCATTAGAGTACCCGGACTCTACATCCAGCACGCCCTTGACTTGGACGAACACCGCTTCGGTGCACCAGAAGCAGCCACCGCCAAGGACCAATGTTTGCGCATGAGAAGGAAATTGCATGAGTTGATTGTGACGCAGATTGATCCGACTTGCCCGAAAACCCCTTGCATTGCAGGCTAATGTCATCCCTCAAAAAGGTGCTTGATGGGACAGCAACATAGGACATTTCGCATCGCGATAAAATACGCTATCTTTTATCTTGGACGGATTTACAACATGAAGCCTACCTTTCAATGGCAAGACCCCTTTCTCCTGAACTCACAATTGAGCGATGACGAAAGAGCAATCGTCGATGCCGCGCATGATTTCTGCCAAGAAAAGCTGCAAACGCGGGTGCTCATGGCGGCGCGCCATGAAAAATTCGACCGAGAAATCATGAACGAGTTTGGCAGCATGGGCTTCTTGGGCGCCACCATTGAAGGCTATGGTTGCGCAGGCTTGAACTACGTGAGTTACGGCTTGGTAGCGCGTGAAGTGGAGCGCGTTGACAGCGGCTACCGCAGTGCCATGAGCGTGCAAAGCTCTTTGGTCATGCACCCCATCAACGAATATGGCTCAGAAGCCCAACGCCAAAAATACTTGCCCAAATTGGCTACTGGCGAATGGGTGGGCTGCTTTGGCTTGACCGAACCCAATTTTGGATCAGACCCTGCCAGCATGATTACCCGCGCCAAACCCGTAGACGGCGGCTTCATCATGAAGGGTGCCAAGATGTGGATCACCAACTCCCCCATTGCAGATGTGTTTGTGGTGTGGGCCAAATTAGAAACTGAAGGCGATGGTCAATCGGCCATTCGCGGTTTCATCTTAGAAAAAGGCATGAAAGGCCTGACGGCCCCCAAGATTGAAGGCAAGATGAGTTTGCGGGCCAGCATCACTGGCGAAATCGTCATGGACGATGTCTTTGTGCCTGCTGAAAACATGCTGCCCAATGTCTCTGGTTTAAAGGGCCCCTTCGGATGCTTGAACAAAGCCCGCTACGGCATTGCCTGGGGTGCCTTGGGCGCTGCAGAAGATTGCTGGCACCGCGCCCGCCAGTACACACTCGACCGAGTTCAATTCGGTCGACCCTTGGCGCAAAACCAATTAATCCAAAAGAAACTGGCCGACATGCAAACCGAAATTGCATTAGGCCTGCAAGGATGCTTGCGCGTGGGACGTCTTATGGACGAAGGTCAATCTGTGCCTGAGATGATCAGCCTAATTAAGCGCAACAGCTGTGGCAAAGCTTTGGACGTGGCCCGCATGGCCCGCGACATGCACGGCGGCAATGGTATTCACGACGAGTACCATGTGATTCGCCACATGATCAACCTTGAAACCGTTAACACCTATGAGGGCACTCACGATGTGCACGCCCTTATTTTGGGCCGAGCACAAACTGGCTTGCAAGCGTTTTATTGATTTTTAGGTTGAGGCTTAAAGCCCATTGAAAAAAGACCGCAACTGCGGTCTTTTTTTTGTCCCGTTCTGACTTTGGGGCTTGACGCTCCAAACCCAAAAACGTACATTACTAACCAACGAGTCATTAAACGTGTCTGAAATACTAAACCCCCACAAGCGCGAACGACGCAAACAACACCGACCGGGTGAGTTGCTTGAGGCGGCGCTAGATCTATTTGTTGAAAAAGGCTTTGCTGCGACACGCTCAGAAGAAGTTGCCGCGCGTGCCGGTGTGTCCAAGGGAACGCTGTTTTTGTACTTCCCAAGCAAAGAGGAGTTGTTCAAAGCGGTGGTCCGAGAAAACGTGGTGAAACCAGTCACAGAAGGCGCCCTTGAATTTGCAAACTACCAAGGCGGTAGTGGCGCCCTTCTCAAATATTTGATGTTGGCCTGGTGGCGCCGTTACGGCTCGACCAAGGCCTCTGGTATTTCCAAAATGATCATCAGCGAGGCCAACAACTTCCCCGACCTAGCCGCCTTTTACCAAGAAGAAGTCATTGTCCCAGCCATGCGCTTGCTGAACGATGTGTTGGAAAGAGGCCGAAGCCAAGGTGAGTTTAAAAATTTCAACACCGACCATACCGCCATGGCGGTCATAGCCCCTATGTTATTTCTCATCATGTCAAAACACTCCAGTGCTTTGTGCCATGCAGGCTCAAAGCAAATGGATCCAGAGGAATTCATTGCACAACACGCAGATCTCCTTGTCCGGGGACTGTCTGCTTCAAATTAATATGCTGCTTTCTAAAAAAACATCCGCTGTTGTTCTGATCTTGCTTTTGGTTGCCTTAACCACCGGCTACAAAATGGGTTGGCTAAACAAACGGCCCCTTGAAGCGTCCGTGGCCAAAAGCAGTTTGCCAGCAAGCATCGAACTGGCCGATGGCGACATTGTTCTTGCTCAAAAAATAAACATGGTCCAAGGCCTGCCTATCTCGGGCACGCTAAAGGCGGTGAAGAGTGCCATGGTGAAAGCACGCGTTGCAGGCGAATTGGTGGCTCTTCAAGTGCGCGAAGGCGATGCCATTGCAGCCGGCCAAGTGATCGCGCGCGTGGACACCACAGAGTATGTGGCACGTCAGCGTCAAGCGGCCCAGCAAGCTGAAGCCGCACGTGCTCAAGTCGAAGTGGCACAACGCCAATTTGACAACAACAATGCATTGGTCAATCAGGGCTTCATTTCTAAAACAGCCCTAGACGCCTCTATCTCCAATCTCAATGGTGCTAAAGCAACTTATCAAGCTGCATTGTCTGCCTTGGAAGTGGCTAGCAAAGCCGTTGACGATTGCGCCTTGAAAGCACCCATCAGCGGCTACATCAGCCAACGGATGGCGCAACTTGGCGAGCGCGTATCGATCGACGCACGGATTGTTGAAATTGTCGATTTATCGCTATTGGAGTTGGAGGCCACACTCACTTCATCTGATGCGATGAACGTCAAGTTAGGACAAACTGCCAAGCTTCTGATTGAGGGTTCCACGCAAGAGGTTAGCGCCAAAGTTTTGCGCATCAACCCCAGCACCCAAACCGGTAGCCGCAGTGTGCTGGTGTATCTAGGTTTGCAAGCTCATCCGCAATTACGACACGGCGTCTTTGTTCAGGGCAGTTTAGGCACTCAAAGTGTTCAATCTGTGGTGGTTCCCCTTGAAAGTGTCCGAGCAGACAAAACAGTCCCCTATGTGCAGACCCTTCAAAATGGGCGCGTGACACATGTCAAAGTTGAATTGGGTCTCAAAGGGGAAGCCGACGGCAAAGCGGTCATGGCCTTGAAAGAAATTCCTGAGGGCACGCAAGTATTGGCACCAAGCGCAGGCTCTGTGCGCGATGGCACCTTGGTCATTCAAGCACCCAAGCCTGCAACCACAAATCAGGCTACCAAGCCCTGAAAACTTCTAAGACTTCGCTTCACACACCATGTGGTTTACCAGAGTCAGTCTTAAAAATCCCGTCTTCGCGACGATGATCATGCTCGCCTTCGTGGTCATGGGTTTGTTTGCGTTTCAGAAATTAAAGGTCGACCAATTTCCCAACATTGATTTTCCGGTGGTGGTAGTGCTGACGGAATATCCAGGTGCGTCACCAGAAATTGTGGAAAGCGAAGTTTCTAAAAAAATAGAAGAAGGCGTCAACGCCATTGCGGGCATCAACGCCCTCACCTCCCGAAGCTATGAAAATCAATCGGTGGTGGTCATTGAGTTTCAACTCAATATTGATGGCAGAAAAGCAGCCGATGATGTTCGCGAAAAAGTAGCGGGCATTCGCGCCACACTTCGAGATGAGGTGAAGGAGCCGCGTGTCATTCGGTTTGACCCTACCAGCAAGGCCATATGGTCTTTGGCCGTCATACCTGATTCAATCAACGATGCCAAAGGCACAAGCTTGGTTGAGTTAACCAACTACTCTGAACAAGTGATCAAGAAGCGCCTAGAAAATGTCCGAGGCGTCGGCGCCGTCAACATCATCGGGGGCAGCCGCCGAGAAATCAATGTCTATTTTAAGCCTGATGCCATGGAGGCACTCGGCATCAGTGCCGATCAAATTGCAGCAGCTGTTAAAAACGAAAACCAAGACTTGCCAGTTGGCGCACTCAGATCATTTACACAAGAGCGAGTGATTCAAATACAGTCGCGCATCAAACGCCCCGAAGATTTTGGCAACATCATTGTGGCCCGCAAAGGCACAACACCCATTCGGTTGTCGCAGGTCGCTCAAGTGAAAGACGGCGCGCAAGAAATTGAAAACATGGCGCTTTACAACGGTGACCGCACATTGCTGCTCACCGTTCAAAAATCTCAGGATGCCAACACCATTGAAGTGGTTGATGGACTCATGGGAGCCCTTCAAGCATTGCGCAAGCAAGCTCCACCCGGCGTTCAACTGCAACCTGTATCTGATGGCTCAAGGCAAATACGAGTGGCAGTGGACAACGTTCGAAGAACCCTGATTGAAGGCGCATTGCTCACCGTTCTGATCGTGTTCTTGTTTTTAAATTCATGGCGTTCCACGGTCATCACTGGCTTGACTTTGCCTATTTCGTTGATTGGTACCTTTTGGTTCATGAGCATCTTTGGCTTCACAATCAACATGATCACACTCATGGCCCTGTCGCTTTGTGTTGGCTTGCTGATTGACGATGCCATTGTGGTTCGAGAAAACATCGTGCGCCACGTGCAAATGGGCAAAAATTCCTACGAGGCCGCCATGATTGGCACTCAAGAAATTGGCTTGGCTGTTTTGGCAACCACGCTGTCCATCGTAGCGGTGTTTTTACCCATTGGCTTTATGGAAGGCATCATTGGCAAGTTCTTCCATGAGTTCGGAATCACCATTGTGGCGGCTGTGCTCATTTCCATGTTCGTGAGTTTTACGCTCGACCCGATGCTGTCAAGTGTTTGGCACGACCCCAGCATTCACAAGCCAGGCGAAGCACCAGCCCCAAAAAATTGGTACGACAAATCGATCGGTCGCGTGACGCACTGGTTCGAAATTCAAACCGAGCACATGGCCGACCGATACCAACACATGTTGGCTTGGGCCTTGCACTACAAACGAACCACACTCTTCATGGCGGTAAGTATTTTCATTGCCAGCGTTTTGATGGTGCCTTTGCTGGGAACAGAATTCGTTCCCAAGGGCGACTACTCCGAAACCACACTCAACTTCCAAACGCCAGTGGGAACTTCGCTGGAAAGCACCGCCATCAAAGCCAAGCAAGTGGAAAGCATTGTGCGTGAATTTCCAGAAGTCCAATACACACTGACTGGCATGAACACCCCCAATGCGCAGGGCAAAAACAACGCCAGCCTTTACATTCGTCTGGTGGATCGCAAATTGCGACAACGGAGTGTGGAGGACATTGCCGCCTTGTTGCGTGAGCGATTGTCCAAAGTGGCCGGCATCACTTTGACGCACGTTGGCACGCTAGATTCAGTGGGCGGCAACAAACAAATCGAGTTTTCCTTGCAAGGCCCAGACCAACGCGAACTTGAGCGGCTGGCTTTGAAAATCATGGCGCAAGTGCGAGACATTCCCGGCCTTGTCGATTTAGATTCAAGTGTCAAACCCAACAAGCCTTCGATTTCCATCAAAGTAATGCGCGAGTCAGCCTCTGACTTGGGGCTGAGTGTGTCACCTCTTTCAAATTCATTGCGAACTTTGGTGGCTGGTCAAACCGTTGGCAATTGGCGTGCGCCAGACGATCAAACTTACGACGTCAATGTGAGACTGGCGCCTGATTACCGCAACAGCCCTCAAGATTTGGAGCGCTTGCCATTCAGCTTGCCATCGGCCGATGGCACCTCGCGCATTGTTCGCTTGGGACAAGTGGCGAACGTCGAGGAAACCACGGGCTCAAATCAAATTAACCGTCGAGACTTAATGCGCGAGGTTTCTATCAACGCCAACGCCTCACGCAGATCTGCTGGCGAAATTTCAAGCGACATCCGAAAAATTCTGGATGCCATGGCTTGGCCTCCCGGCTATCGTTACCAATTTGGGGGCTCGACCAAAAGCATGAACGAGTCATTTCAATACGCCACCACAGCACTCATCATGGCTGTGATCTTCATCTACATGATTCTGGCCAGCCAATTCAAGAGCTTTTTACAACCGTTGGCACTGATGACAGCCCTTCCCCTGACCTTGATTGGGGTGGTATTGGCGCTCATGGCCTTCAGGTCTACGCTTTCCATGTTTTCTGCCATTGGGGTGGTCATGCTCATGGGACTGGTCACTAAAAATGCCATTTTGCTGGTGGACTTTGCCATTCGCGCCCGAGAAGGTGGCGTTTCTGAGGAGGGTCAAAGTGTGCCCGGCCTGCCCAGAAATGAAGCCCTGCTGTTGGCGGCCAAAGTCAGGCTTCGCCCCATCTTAATGACCACCTTGGCCATGATTTTTGGCATGATTCCACTGGCTTTTGCAATGACCGAGGGTTCTGAACAGCGCGCCCCCATGGGGCAGGCCGTCATTGGTGGGGTCATCACTTCTTCCTTGCTCACACTGGTGGTTGTGCCTGTGGTTTATTGCTACATGGACGATTTAAGTGAATTTTTGAAACGGCTCTGGTCGGGCGAGCAAAAAAGCACCGCTTAGCGCCTGGCAGAAGCTAAAATAGTAACAGCTAGAATTAGATACCCCCTGGAGTAGTAATGAACAATGATATTGCCCGTTTCAACATGATTGAACAACAAATTCGTCCATGGGAAGTTTTGGACGGACAGGTCTTGTCACTTTTGTCGATCGTCAAGCGGGAAAATTTTGTGCCTTTGGCACACAAAGCTTTGGCATTTGTCGACATGGAAATTCCTTTGCAGGTCACAGGCTCTGCAGGTCAAGTGATGTTGGCGCCTCGCGTAGAAGCACGTTTCTTGCAGAATGCGGCCATTCTGGGCACCGACAAAGTTTTAGAAATTGGCACAGGCTCCGGCTATATGGCGGCATTGGCCGCGCATCAAGCAGCCAGTGTCTTGAGCTTCGAGATTGACCCCGCCTTGGCTCAGCAAGCTCGGTCTAATTTGCAAGCGGCAGGCATCACCAACGTCGAAGTTCGAAATGCCAATGGCAGCCATGGCGCTGCGACGGATGGTCCTTTCGATGTCATTTTGTTAAGCGGTTCAGTTCCTGATGTACCTCAAGTTTTGTTAGAGCAACTCAAAATAGGCGGACGTTTGTTGGCCGTGGTGGGGGAAGACCCTGTCATGCGTGCCAGTGTCATCACTCGCACTGGCGAGCAGCAATGGCAAACCTCGGAGCCTTGGGACACGGTAGCCCCTAGACTGCAAGGTTTTCCTGAGCACAACCGTTTTTCTTTCTAATTGATACGAAGCCCATGCAACAAATTAGTCCCGCTCAGTTCAACGACTGGCTAACCACAGCCACAACTCATGGACAGCCCTTGGTTTTAGATGTCCGTGAAACTTGGGAGTGTGAGTTGGCCAGCATTGCCCCTGCGGGTTGCGAAGTGCAAATCATGCCGATGCAAAGTGTGCCTAATCGGTTGGTTGAACTTAACAAAAACCGCCCCATCGCTTGCCTGTGTCATCATGGCAGCAGAAGCATGCAAGTGGCATCTTTTCTTGAAAATCATGGATTTCAAAACATCGTCAACATCAGCGGTGGCATCAATGCTTGGTCCAACCAAGTAGATGCCAGCATTCCTGTTTATTGAAACCAATCACCCAAACCTCATCGGCAACTGCCACGAAAGAACTCAATGAATTTGCGATTTCTACCCATCACACTGGCTATTTCAGCCGCTTTCGCCAGTTCAGCACAAGCGCAAAGCTTGATGTCTTTGTTTGAAACGGCACGCAGCTACGACGCCACATACAAAGCAGCGCAGTCGCAATATTCCGCCAATTTAGCCAAGGGCGATCAAGCCAAGGCTGTCCTGATGCCCACCATCGGCTTGGCTGCAAACGTCAACAAGACAGATGTAGAACTCATTGCCGCCGCACAAACGGTCACCTCGCAAAGCAAATCAGCCACACTCAGCGCTTCGCAACCGCTGTATCGTCCAGCCAACTCGGCAACTTACCAACAAGGTCAACGCCAATTAGAGTTGGCCAGTGTTCAATTGAAGGCGGCTGAGCAAGACCTCATGGTGCGCTTAAGCCAAGCCTATTTCGATGTGCTGATTTCACGTGAAAGCTTAGACTTTGTGAAAGCACAAAAAGTAGCCGTGGCAGAACAATTAGCGGCTGCCAAGCGCAATTTTGAAGTAGGCACTTCAACCATCACAGACACGCGTGAAGCACAAGCGCGCTACGACTTGGTCTTGGCGCAAGAAATTGCAGCAGACAACGACTTGCGCATCAAGCGCTTGGCTTTAAACCAGTTGGTCGGTCTCAACAACATTGAGCCCAAATCTCTTTCAATCAACGCAAAACTCACTGCGCCAGAAGTAGCTAGCTTGGACCAATGGGTGATGCAATCTTCCGAGTTCAATCCATCGGTAGTTCAAAGCCGGACTGCTTTGGAAATTGCCAAGCTAGAGACAAGCAAAGCCGAAGCCGGCCACAAGCCCACATTAGATTTGGTGGCTGCTTACACACCCACCCGCTACAAAAACGGCAAAGGTATCAACTCTTCACAACTTGATGGCAACACCAACAGCATCACATTGGCTTTCAACATACCCTTGTTTGCAGGCTTTGCCACACAAAACCGCATCAAAGAAACGGTTGCCTTGGAAGAAAAAGCCCGATCCGATTTGGACGCGGCCGAACGTGGTGTGGCACAAGCCACTCGCACAGCTTTTTTTGGTTTGCAATCTGGCATTGGTCAGGTCAATGCATTGCAAGCAGCTGAAGCCTCTAGCCAAAGCGCCTTGGATGCCAATAAATTAGGCTATCAAGTGGGCGTTCGCATCAACATCGATGTACTGAACAGTCAAAGCCAATTGTTCCAAACCAAACGTGATTTGGCCAAGGCACGCTATGACGTTTTGTTGGGTCAACTCAAATTGCGTCAAGCAGCCGGCACCCTCACAGAAGCAGACTTGGCTTCTCTCAACGCCCTTCTGAATCCTTGATTTTTTCTAACAGCTCACGCACTGCCAACACAGTGCGTTGCGTTGCGCCGCCGTGCTGTTGCGCAAACCGCTTTGCCTTTTCTGATTGCAAGGCAAGCTCAATGGAGTTATGAACCAAGGCGACTGACACACTGATTGCCTCTGCCATTGTCTCTGCCCTGCAGGCGGCACCAACTGCCTCTGCAGCAAGCGCCGCTTCGGTGAAGTTAAATGTATGTGGCCCCATGATGATGGGGCAGCCACACGCAGCAGCTTCAATCAAGTTTTGACCGCCTAAACGTTCAAAGCTACCCCCCAGCAAAGCCGCGTCAGCCAAGCTGTAATACAGTGACATTTCGCCCAAACTGTCGCCCAACCAAATGGTGCGCGTGCTGGGTGTTGAGGAGGCACTTGTGGGTCCTTCAGCGCCCCAACTGGATCGCCTTGAAACATCAAAGCCTTTAGATTGGATAAGAACCTCAACAGCGTTCACCCTTTGAGGATGTCTTGGCACCACCAGTGCATGAACTTTAGTTTCGGGATGATTTACCAAAAATTCAAGCCACGCTTCCAGCCACAACAACTCTTCACCCTCACGTGAACTGGCCAACATGACCACGGGTTGGCTCAGCTTGCCACGCCACGCCCGCCCTTGCGTGGTCTGTGATTCGTCGGGTTTGGCATCAAACTTAAGGTTGCCAAGCACCCCTTTGACACTTGCGCCTAGTTGAGTCAACCTTTGCGCATCATCATGTGTTTGCGCCAGTACAGCACTGAGTCCTGCGTAAGCCGGTTGCATCAAGGAAGGCCACCTTAAAGCTTGCTTCATGGATTTTTCACTCATGCGCGCGTTGACCAAAACAAGGGGCATTTTGTTTTTGACCGCGCCTGCCACCCAATGTGGCCAAACTTCGGTTTCTAAAACCAATCCTAAACGCGGCTGAAATGCATCCAAAAAACGCTGCACAACTTCTGGAGAATCCCAAGGCTGCCAAACTTGCACATCGCCTTCTTGTAAAAGTTTTAGACCTTCTTCTCTGCCAGTTGCCGTGCCTTGAGTGAGCAAGAATTTCATGCCTGGAAAAGATTCGCGAAGCCCATTTAACAAGAGGGCTGCCGTGCGGGTTTCACCCAAAGACACCGAATGAATCCAAATCCATTGATGGTGGGCTGCATGAGCATACTGACCAAACCGCTCTTCTACGTGTTGGGCATAAAGTGGTTCTGCGTGCGCTCTTCGTTGCAACTTGCGACGTAGCAATGGCTTTGCCAAGCGCATCAAGTGGCCATAGATCCAAAGAGAAAAACGAGAACTCACGCCATCATTCCAAAGGGATGTTGAGTTTCAATGCGCTGGGCTTTGAAAACTGGCATCGGGCTTGACAGTGCGAAGCAACGTGAGCATTTGATTTTCAATTCGATGCAAGGCTTCTTCGGTATGACCCTCAAAACGCAAGACCAACACAGGGGTGGTGTTGGAGGCTCGAATTAAACCAAAACCATCGGGCCAATCAACGCGTAAACCATCGATGTCAGAAATTTCTGCTGGTTTGAAAAAATGCTTTGAAGCGACTTCCAACAATTGCGCTGTGAGCTCATGCGGCTCCCCTTCTTTACACGCCACGTTGAGTTCTGGTGTACTGAAACTGGTGGGCAATGCTTTTAAAACAGCATTGGCATCTGGGCTACGGCTCACTATTTCCAACAAGCGGCATCCGGCATAAGTTCCGTCGTCAAAGCCATACCATCTCTCTTTGAAAAAGATGTGTCCACTCATTTCACCGCCTAAAGGCGCTTGACCGCCTTCTGCTTCAATTTGCTTCATTTTGGCTTTGATCAGTGAGTGGCCGGTTTTGTACATCAAGGCATTGCCACCCGCTGCACGAATGGCTGGGGCCAATCTTTGGGAACATTTCACGTCAAACAAAATGGTGCCGTGCGGCACACGGCTCAACACATCTTGTGCAAACAATTGCATTTGTCGGTCTGGGTAAATGGTTTCACCGTCTTTTGTCACAATGCCCAAACGGTCGCCATCACCATCAAAAGCCAAGCCCAATTCAGCGCCGGTTTTTTCCAAAGTTGCAATCAGATCTTTCAAGTTCTCGGGTTTGCTAGGGTCGGGGTGGTGATTGGGAAAGTTGCCGTCAACTTCACTGAAAAGTTCAATGACCTCACATCCAATGGCGCGGAAAATACCAGGCGCACTGGCCCCTGCAATGCCATTTCCAGAATCAACCACAATTTTCATGGGGCGAGAGAGTTGAATGCCCGACACAATGCGTTCAATGTAAGCGGGCATGATGTTCAAGTGCTGAACAGCACCACCCGCTTTCAGATGCCAAGACTCGCCTTCAATCAGCTTTCTTAAAGTTTGAATTTCGTCGCCATAAATGGCGCGGCCGCCCAAAACCATCTTGAAACCGTTGTCGTCTTTCGGGTTGTGACTGCCTGTGACTTGAATGCCACTGTCGCAAACTGTATGGGCTGCGAAATAAAGCTGTGGCGTTGTCGTGAGTCCAACGTCAATGACCTGAATGCCAACCGACACCAAACCGCGAATGAGCGCCGTTGACAGCAACGGGCCACTCAAGCGACCATCGCGGCCCACAGCCACGGCGTGTCGGCCTTCTTTCAAGGCCAAGGTTCCAAATGCCCGACCCAAACCTTCGGCAAGGCTTTCGTCCAAAGTTCGCAGGTAAGTACCGCGAATATCGTAAGCCTTGAAAATAGAAGCTGTCACTTGCATAAAATTAACCTTTGAAGGTGCTTGGCGCCATAGATTTAGTCAAGGAAGTGTCTTTCCAACTGGGCTCCATTGTAGGTGCGCCTCCATAAAATCGGATAGGATTGACAGATGCAATTTCACACTCAGACTTGTTACCAAAACATCCAAAGCCCTTGGGGCAAGATCACATTGGCTGCCAGCCCTACTGGCCTGAATGGTGCATGGTTTGAAAATCAGAAACACTTTCCAGATACAAGCCGTTGGCAACTCCAAAACCATAACCCCATTATTTTGAAGGCCGAGGCCTACTTAATCCCTTACCTTGAGGGAAATTGGCCCGCTTTTCAGGATGCTCGCAGCGCACTGCAAGGTCTGCCCCTTGATTTACAAAATGGCACTGCTTTTCAGCAAGCCGTTTGGCAAGCCTTAATGAGCATTCCCTATGGCCAAACCTGCACTTATGGCGAACTGGCTGCGGCCATTGGCAAACCCAATGCCGTGCGTGCCGTGGGCACAGCTGTCGGCCGCAATCCCATCAGTGTCCTCATACCCTGCCACAGGGTTTTGGGCAGCCAAGGACAAATGACAGGTTATGCGGGCGGCGTTTGGCGTAAGCAAGCCTTGCTGCAACTTGAATCCAGCAGCGCTGCTTTAGGCTCATACCCCACAAAACAAAAAATCGCTGCATGAGCCAAGACAGTCTCACTGTGGGTTCGCAAGATTGGCGAACTGACTATGTATTGCTGGCCGCTTTGTGGGGCGCATCTTTTATGTTCATGCGCATGAGCGCAGCGGAATTTGGACCCATTGCAACTGCTTGGACCCGGGTCTGCGTGGCCACTTTGTTTTTGTTCCCTCTCATGCTGTGGCAAGGCCACTTGGCCGAGTTCAAGGCCCATTGGAAAATTGTGCTGGGCTTTGGTGTTTTCAACTCCGCACTCCCTTTTTCACTTTTTGCCTATGCCGTGATTCACATCTCAACTGGTTTGTCGGCCATTTTGAATGCCGTCGTCCCCTTGTTTGCTGCCGTCGTCGCATGGCTCTGGCTAGGTGACCAATTAAATCGTTGGCGCATTGCAGGTCTGTTCATTGGATTTTTTGGCGTATCTTTGCTGGCAAGCAATCAAACCCATTTTCACAGCGCCGCCAATCCCGACGCCAGCCTTTGGGGGCAATACACCGCCATTGCGGCTTGTTTGTTGGCCACTATTTGCTACGCCATTTCAGGCAGTTTTACCAAAAAATACATGCCCCATTTGTCGCCCTTGGTTTCAGCCTCCGGCAGCCAGTTGGGCGCTTGCCTAGCCCTTTTAATGCCAGCGCTTTGGGCCATGCCAGAAGTGATGCCAAGTCCTAAGGCTTGGCTGTCTTTGCTCATACTGGGTGTGGCTTGTACGGGCATTGCCTACATTTTGTACTTTCGCTTGATCAACCGTGCTGGCCCCGCCAAGGCACTGACTGTCACATTCTTAATACCCGTATTTGCCCTGATCTATGGTGTGATTTTCTTGAATGAAAGAGTCACATTGAGCATGTTATTCTTGGGCGCAGTTGTAGTTTTTGGCACAGCCTTATCGAGTGGCTTATTTCCTAAAAAAGAAATCATCAAATCATGAAACGTCTATCCTTCCTACTTCTGTCGTGTCTTTTTGTGAGCTTCTCAGCATCTGCACAAAATGCCAGCCTTACCAACCCAACGGCCAGCAATCTAGGGCCTATCAAGTTAATCGTGCCATTTACACCTGGCACAGGCATTGATTTAATTGCTAGAACTGTCGGCCCCAAGCTTTCTCAAAGACTTGGCAGACCGGTGGTCGTTGAAAACAGGGTGGGCGCATCCGGCAACATTGGGACAGAGGCCGTCGTGCGTTCTGCGCCCGATGGCCAAACTCTTTTGGTCAGCGTGAACACACTGGTCATGAACAAAAGCCTTTACACCGGCTTGAGCTTTGACCCTGTGAAAGACTTAGCCCCCGTCATTTTGACCAGTTGGGGGCAACTGCTGTTGGTCACGCATCCCAAAACAAATTTCAAAACGCCCTTAGATTTGGTGGCTGCAGCAAAGGCCAACCCAGGCCGCATCAACTATGCGTCACCTGGCGTGGGAACTCCTCACCACTTGGCCATGGAGTTGTTCAAAAACACTTCCAAAGTCTTTTTAACTCACATTCCTTACCGCGGTACAGCACCCGCAGTCACAGACTTGCTAGGCGGCCAAGTCGATGCCATGTTCTTGCCGATCCATGTGGCCTTGCCTCAAATTAGAGCAGGCAAACTCATTGCCTTAGGGCTGGGCAGTGAACAGCGGCATCCTCTGTTACCCAATGTACCGACCATCGCAGAATCCAAGGCCGGCCAAGTGAATGTCGACATGTGGTTCGGCATCTTTGCGCCTAAAAATACGCCCAACGACATCATTCAAGCCTACAACAAAGAAATTAAATTGATCTTGGCCAGTGAAGACATTCAAAAGGCGTTTCAACCCCAAGGCATGGACCCTGCCAACAGCACGCCAGAGGAGTTTGGTCGTCTGGTTGAGAAAGATGCCATCCGTTGGGCCGAACTGATCAAATCGCAAAACATCAAAGCAGAATGACCATGAACATTGCCATTGTGGGCGGCGGCATTGCCGGATTAAGTTTTGCGTTAGGGCTTCACAAGCGCGGTATTGACTGCGACGTCTTTGAGGCTGTCAACGAAGTCAAAGAAATTGGTGTGGGCATCACCTTGCTTCCCCATGCCATGCGTGAACTTGCCGAACTTGGTGTTCAGTCAGCCATTGAGGCCGCTGGCATTGAAAACTTAGAGAGTGTGTTTTTCACTCACCACGGTCAATTTGTTTACAAAGAAGCTCGGGGGCGCCACGCCGGCTATACCCTTCCAGAGATTGGCGCGCACCGCGGAAAGCTTCACCGTATTTTGTTTGATGCGGCAGTGAGCCGATTGGGCGCTGACAAAGTGCACACCGGCATGCGATGCACTGGGTATTCGCAAGATGACGATGGCGTCCATTTGAGTTTCCTCAACGCGCATAACAACACCCATGTGTCCGTGAACGCCAAGATTGCTGTGGCTTGTGATGGCGTGAATTCTGCGGTTCGCAAACAGATGCACCCCACAGATGCCCTTTGTTTTGGCGGCATCAACACTTGGCGTGGTGTGACCATTCACCCCCCCATCCTCACAGGCAAAAGTTATTTGAGAATTGGCACGGTAGAACTCGGCAAAATGGTCATCTACCCCATCATTGACAACGTCGATGGCAAAGGAAACCAGTTAATCAATTGGGTGGCCGAATTGCAAAAGCCCAACGCCGTCATGAACGATTGGAATCGTTCGGTTGACCCAGGACCTTGCGCCGAAATTTACAAAGACTTTAAGTTTGATTTTCTCAATGTGCCCGAACTCATCTTGAAGTCTGAGAAGGTTTTTGAATACCCCATGGTCGACAAAGACGCTTTGCCGTTCTGGACACAAGGACGTATCACCCTGATGGGCGATGCAGCACACCCTATGTACCCACGCGGCTCAAATGGATCAGCCCAAGCACTGATTGATGCGCGCACTTTGTCTGATCAATTGAGCCAGCACGCTGATCTGCGCGATGCACTGAAGGTTTACGAATCTTTGCGGCTTGCCACCACCGCCAAGGTGGTAGAAACCAATCGCAATGTGCCGCCCGATTTCATCATCATGAAGGCGGAAGAACTGAGCGGCGGCAAACCTTTCCGCCACATTGACGATCTGATCAGCCAAGACGAATTGCGTCAAATTTCAGACAACTACAAGAACGTGGCAGGTTTTGCTTTAACAAAGTGAAGCGGCCTAGGGCTTGAATCTAATTGAAGTTGACGGGCACGCAGTTGACCGCAACCCCCTTCCACATCTTGTCCTGCAGAGTTTCTCAGTTTCGTCAGAATACCTTGGCGATGCAGTGTCCGTGCAATTTCTGCGGCGCGCTGCCATGAAGGGCGCTTGAAAGGCAAGTCGTCGACAGCGTTGTAAGGAATCATGTTCATCAAGGCGAACTTGCCTTTGAGCAAACGCACAATGCCTTCAATTTCCTCTTGCGTATCGTTCACGCCTTCAAGAAGGGTCCACTGGTATTGAATGGGATAACCCGTTTGCTGTGCATACTTTTCTGCGGCCTCGACCAAGGCTTCAGGACTCATTTTGGGTGCGCGTGGCAACAACTCAGCACGTAAATCCCCACGTGTGGTGTGCAAAGAAACTGCCAAAGCGGGCTTCACCAAACCCAAAGGCAACTGCTCAAACACCCGAGGATCGCCAACGGTTGAAAATACCAAAGACTTATGGCCAACGTTGCCCACGGTGCCCAAGACCTCAATGGCTTCCATCACATTGTCTAAATTGTGGGCTGGTTCTCCCATGCCCATGAACACCACTTTTTTCACCACGCGATGCAATCGTGCAAAGGCCACCTGCGCCACAATTTCGGCACTGCCGACCTGCCGAATTAAACCTTCGCGTCCCGTCATGCAAAAGACACAACCGACAGCGCAACCTACTTGAGAAGACACACACAAACCGGCCCGTGGCAGGCCCACTGTTTCGACGGTTTGCCCCTCCCTTAAAGCCAGCAACCAGCGCACAGAACCATCTTCTGCAGGATGCTCTGATTGCAAACGAAGTAGCCCGTCTAAATCCGCACTAAGCCGCGGTAACTCTTGCCTCAACGCGCTGGGCATGAAGCTTTCTAAGGGGCGACTGCCGCTGTTTTGGGGTTTTGCCTGTGACCACAAACGCAAAATGCGCTGCTCGTGGGCTGGCCGAGCCCCTAAGCAACGCAATCGGTTTCGAATCTCGCTGATTTGCTGAAATGACATGCCCCGATTGGACATGAAAATTCAGGCTTATTGCATGGTAATGCCTGCTTCTTTGACAACTTTTCCCCAACGCTCCATTTCTTGAACCATCAGGACATTAAGAGCTTCAGGTGTAGAAAGATCGGTGTCCACGCCTGCAGCGAACATCTCTTTTTTGGTATCAGGCGAATTCATAACCTTGGCAATTTCGGCATTGAGTTTGGCCACAATATCCTTGGGGGTGCCAGCTGGCGCCAGAAGGGCCAACCAAACACTGGCGCTGTAACCAGGCACGCCAGCCTCTTGCATGGTTGGAACATCAGGCAATTGAGGAATTCTTTTGGAAGTGGTTACTGCCAAGGCTTTCAATCGACCCGCAGGCACTTGGGCCATAGCATTAGGCACACCCGCAAAGCTACTCTCCACCACGCCAGCCACCAAGTCATTGGCGGCACCACCGCTACCCTTATAGGGCACGTGTTTCAATTTCACACCCGTCATTGAAGCAAACATACCGCCCATCAAGTGCTGAGAACTGCCGTTGCCTGAAGAAGCGTAGTGAATTTTTTCGGGAGAAGCCTTGGCAAGAGCGATAAATTCAGCCACGTTATTGGCAGGCAATTTGGGATTCACCAACAAGACATATGCAGAATCAACCAATTTGCCAACGGGTGTAAAGCTCTTTATAGGGTCATAAGGCAGCTTAGGGTAAATCGCGGGACTGATGACATGCGTGGTGGAAATCATCACCAAGGTATAACCATCAGGATTGGCCTTGGCCACAAAATCTGTCCCGATGGTCGAGCCCGCACCCGCCTTGTTTTCAATCACGAAGGGTTGCCCCAAGGAGATCGAAAGTTTTTGGCCCAAAATTCGCGCTACAACATCCGTAAAACCTCCTGGCGCAAATGGCACGATCAATTTAATGGGTTTGTTGGGGTAGGACTGCGCCAAAGCGGCCGTGGCAGCGCCTCCTAATAAACAACTCAAGAGTGCAAGCCTGAAAAATTGACGTACGTTTTGGCGCATGGTTTATCCCCTGTAAATTGGTGCAGGCATAGTGTAGTAACTGTGCAAAATATGATAGACCATCATGTAGTTTTTCTGCTGGAAACTGGCATGAGAAATACCCGCCATCACATTGAACTGTTTGTCTGTGTTGGGCAGTAATTTGTAGAAATCAATGAGGTCGTCCAATCCAGCAATGCCGTCATACTCACCACGCATAACGATGGTGGGCACCGTGATTTTGAGTGGGTCAACCACTGGTAATTTGGAACACATATCAACATAAGTTCCTGTTGGCATAGAGTCATCTAAGGTCAAAATGGCATCGGCGAAGGAACTGATGGTGGCTTGATCTGCCGTATCAGGGTGATCGCGTTCAAAAATGCTGTGTACAAATGCGCGGTCGATGGGCCGACGATTTTTGGCCAAAAACTCCGGCAATTTTTTGCGACGTTGCTCCAAAGTGTGGCTTCCTTGACCAGTCCACACAAAAGCATCGAGGGCTAATTTACCAATTCTTTCAGGGTGATTTTGCGCAAACAAAGCAGCCTTCAATGCACCCGATGAGATGCCATACATGTGCAGTTTTTGTGATGCTGAATGCTTCAATATGTACTCACTGCCTGCGGCCAAATCTGCTGCACCATTGGCAATGTCTGAATTGATTGGACGATGTTTGTCTGAACGACCATAGCCTTCGTTGTCCATGGTCCAAGTGTCAAATCCACGTTCACAAAACCAGTCCATGACCGAAGAATAAGGACGGCCAGGCACTGACAAATCAAAGGTAGGCTGGGAGGCCATGGATGAGCCATGGACAAAGAAAATGGTACCGGCATAAGGCACGTTGGGTGAGGCCTTCTTCTGCCATAGAAATAAATTAATTTCGCCCTTTTTTGTCCAATGCTCGACACCACCAGACCAAGTCACTTTGCTCATGAGAACTCCTATTTTAAATACATCAAGTTAAAGTTGTAGACAGCATAACGAGGGTCTTTAAATTTGACGACCTCTAAAACCCGAAGAAGCCCTTAAAGCATCTGTTTTCGTTCCTGAAAGTGCAAGCCCGCGTGAAAATATTTCCCAGGATACAAACAGTGCGCAGCTTGCTTCTCTGTTAAGTAGCAAGCAATTTCAGTAAAGCGCCAGGTGATTGAATTTGAGCATGGGCCCGCCATTGCTCGACATCAGTGTGCAAACCTAAATAACCGTAAGTGGCCGCCACCGTCTTCATGTTGGCAGCTAGCCCAGCAACAATGTCTCGTTCATCGTCGCCCACATAGACACAACGCGCTGGCTCTATACCCATTCTTCTTGCAGCTTCCAACAAGGGCTCAGGGTGCGGCTTTGCATGAGGCGTGGTGTCACCACTGATGACCACTGCCGCAGTCTTAAAAAGTGGCATGGCTTGGGTAAGGGGCTCTGCAAAGCGCTTGGATTTGTTGGTCACAACACCCCAGGGCATCTTCAAACTCACCAAATCTTGAATCATCGCCTCAATGCCATCAAAGGCGAAAGTACGCTCAGTCATGCAAGACTCGTAATTTCGGAAAAATTCCTCTTTAAGTTGATCGTATTCAGGATGCTCCGGGGTAAAGCCAAATGCCAAACCAATCATGCCGCGCGCACCTGCGCCAGCCATGGGTCGGTAATGCAACAAGGGCAAGGAAGGCATGCCGCGGTCTACGCGCATTTTGTCAACGGCAGCGCCGAGATCGGGCGCACTGTCAATCAGCGTGCCATCCAGGTCAAACAAGACCGCTTCTATATTTTCAAACTTCATGGGTTCAGTGTTTCTTCAATTATTTTTCGAGTGGCATTTGAGTGGCCATTAAATAATTGACATCTGTATCCGATCCCATTGAATAATTGCGCGTGAAGGGGTTGTAGGACAAGCCTTTCATCTGCATGATGTCTAAGCCTTGGGCGCGAACCCAATCTGCCAACTCACTCGGCTTGATCATGCGAGCGTACTCGTGAGTTCCTCTGGGCAATAGATTGAGCACGTACTCAGCCCCAATTACGGCAAACAAAAAAGATTTGGGATTGCGATTCAAAGTAGAAAAGAAAACCCACCCCCCTGGTTTCACCAACTTGGCGCAGGCTTTCACAATCGCTGACGGATCGGGCACGTGCTCCAACATTTCCATGCACGTGACAACATCAAATTTCGCAGCTTGTTCTGCCGCCAAATCTTCTGCGCTGATTTCTCGGTATTGAACGCCTTGAGTACCTGCTTCAAGTGCATGCAATTGCGCAACTTTCAAAGACTTGACTGCCAAGTCCACGCCTAAGACTTGCGCACCTTGCCTGGCCATGGCATCTGACAGAATGCCGCCACCGCAGCCAATGTCCAAGACTTTTCGATCTTGAAGGGGCACCAAACTTTGAATCCAATTCAATCGCAATGGATTGATTTGATGAAGGGGGCGAAACTCACTCTCCTTGTCCCACCAACGGTGCGCCAAATCTGAAAACTTGGCCAGTTCCGCTGGGTCAACATTGGACGAGGAAAATTGGGGGTGTATAGGTTGTGTGCTCATAGCCCCCATTGTCTCCGAAAGTAAAAAAGCCTCCCGAAGGAGGCTTTCTCTGAATCAACAAACGCTTGATTTAATTCAAGCTTTCGGTTGATCAGTTGGGGCGTGTACCCACAACTTCGATTTCCACGCGGCGGTTTTTAGAACGGCCAGCATCTGTTTTGTTGTCAGCAACAGGTTGTTTCTCGCCCTTGCCTTCTGTGTAAACGCGGTTTTTCTCGATGCCTTTGGTGATCAAATAGGCTTTGACAGCATCAGCACGCTTCACAGACAACTTTTGGTTGTAAGCGTCAGCGCCAACGGAGTCAGTGTGACCCACAGCAATGATCACTTCCAAGTTGATGGCTTTCACTTTGCCAGCCAAGTCATCCAATTTGGCTTTGCCGTCAGCTTTCAACACTGATTTGTTAAAGTCAAAGAATGTGTCGGCAGCGTAAGTCACTTTAGTGGCAGCAGCAGGCGCAGGCGCAGGGGCAGCAGCTCTTGGTGCAGGTGCAGGTGCAGCAGCTCTTGGTGCTGGTGCTGGTGCTGGTGCAGCTGCAGGTGCTGGTGGAGCAGCTTTAGGCGCAACAATGGCACCATCACAGCCCGCAGCAGCGGTAGCAGGTGTCCAGTTGGCACCGCGCCAGCAATTTTCGGCCGAGCCGTTTTTCCAAGCGAGTTCGCCTGTGCCATTGCGCCAGTTGTCTACGGATTGCGCGCTTGCAGCAGTTGCCAGGGCAGCTGAAGCCAACAGCATTGCCAATTTGTTGAATTTTTTCATGGTTCTCCTCATGGGGATAATTACCGCAGACATCCTGCGAGAAAAGAGACGATTTGAATGACCATCACCCAAAACGTTGAAATCATTGTGCCATAGCTCTAGGTCAATTCCCCAATTTGGTGAAAACCCTCTGAACTGGTACTTATCAAGCTGAGCAATGTGTTGCGAATCAACGACACTCTTTAGACCTAAAATGGATGTCTTTCACCCAGTGCGCCAGACCCCTCATGACCCAGTTCGCAAAAGAAACCCTCCCTATCAGTCTCGAAGAGGAAATGCGCCGCAGCTACCTCGACTACGCCATGAGCGTGATTGTGGGACGCGCCCTGCCCGATGCCCGGGACGGCCTCAAACCGGTGCACCGCCGCGTCTTGTTTGCCATGCATGAGTTGAACAACGACTGGAACCGCGCCTACAAGAAGTCGGCTCGTATTGTGGGTGACGTCATTGGTAAGTATCACCCTCACGGCGACCAATCTGTCTACGACACCATCGTTCGCATGGCGCAAGATTTTTCCATGCGTCACATGCTGGTGGACGGCCAAGGCAACTTTGGCTCTGTGGACGGCGACAACGCTGCAGCCATGCGTTATACCGAAATTCGTTTGGCCAAAATTGCTCACGAAATGTTGGCCGACATTGACAAAGAAACCGTCGACTTTGGCCCCAATTACGACGGCTCTGAAAAAGAACCTTTGGTACTTCCAAGCCGAATTCCCAACCTCTTGGTCAACGGTTCTGGCGGTATTGCGGTGGGAATGGCGACCAACATTCCACCCCATAACTTGAATGAAGTGGTTGACGCTTGCTTGCATCTACTGCGAAATCCTAGCGCCACCATCGATGAATTGATCGAAATCATCCCGGCGCCAGACTTCCCCACAGCCGGCATTATTTACGGCATCAGCGGTGTCAAAGAAGGCTACCGAACGGGCCGCGGCCGTGTGGTGATGCGCGCCAAGTGCCACTTTGAAGACATCGACAAAGGCCAACGTCAGTGCATCGTGGTAGACGAACTGCCCTACCAAGTCAACAAAAAGACCTTGCAAGAACGCATGGCCGAATTGGTTCACGAGAAAAAGATCGAGGGCATCAGCCACATTCAAGACGAGTCTGATAAATCAGGCATGCGTTTGGTGATTGAACTCAAACGCGGCGAAGTGCCTGAAGTGGTGCTCAACAATCTGTACAAACAGACCTCATTGCAAGACACATTCGGCATCAACATGGTGGCCCTGATTGATGGTCAACCCAAGTTGTGCAACTTGAAAGACCTGATCAGCGTGTTTTTGCAACACCGCCGTGAAGTGGTCACACGTCGCACCGTGTTCACATTGCGTAAAGCCCGCGAACGTGGCCACGTCTTAGAAGGTTTGGCCGTGGCCTTGGCCAACATCGACGAGTTCATTGCCATCATTCGCAATGCGCCCACACCGCCTGTGGCCAAAGCCGATTTGATGACACGCAGCTGGGATTCCAAATTGGTTCGCGAAATGCTCACCCGCACGCGTTCCGATGGCGGCGCTGTGAATGCAGACGACTACCGCCCCGATGGCTTGGAAAAAGAATTTGGCATGGGCAATGATGGTTTGTACCGCCTCAGCGAAACGCAAGCGCAAGAAATTTTGCAAATGCGTTTGCAACGCTTGACAGGACTTGAGCAAGACAAAATTGTGGTTGAGTACAAAGAAGTCATGTCTGAAATTGAAGACTTGCTCGACATCTTGTCCAAGCCTGAGCGCGTGTCCACCATCATTGGCGAAGAACTGGGCGAATTGCGCCAAGAGTTTGGCCAAACCAAGATGGGCGCACGCCGCAGTTTCATTGAAAACAATGCCCAAGATTTGGCCACTGAAGACTTGATCACCCCCACCGACATGGTGGTCACCTTGTCTCACAGTGGCTACATCAAGAGCCAGCCATTGTCTGAATACCGCGCCCAAAAGCGCGGCGGTCGTGGCAAGCAAGCCACTGCCACCAAAGAAGACGACTGGATCGATCAACTCTTCATTGCCAACACACACGATTACATCTTGTGCTTCTCGAATCGCGGCCGTTTGTACTGGCTTAAAGTGTGGGAAGTGCCGGCGGGTTCACGCGGCTCTCGTGGTCGCCCCATCGTCAACATGTTCCCGCTGCAAGAAGGCGAAAAGATCAATGTGGTCTTGCCTTTGACTGGCGACATGCGCAGTTTCCCTGCCGATCATTACGTGTTCATGGGCACCTCCATGGGTACCGTGAAGAAAACATCGCTCGATGAATTCAGCAATCCCCGCAAAGCCGGCATCATTGCTGTAGACCTTGACGAAGGCGACTTCCTCATTGGCGCCGCACTCACTGATGGCAAACACGATGTGATGCTGTTCAGCGACGGCGGCAAAGCCGTTCGTTTTGATGAAAATGATGTGCGCCCCATGGGCCGCAACGCTCGCGGCGTGCGCGGCATGATGCTAGACGACACACAAAGCGTGATCGCCATGCTGGTGGCTGAAGACGAACAACAAAGTGTGTTGACCGCAACGGCCAACGGTTTTGGCAAACGCACTTCCATTTTGGAATACACGCGTCACGGTCGCGGCACCAAAGGCATGATTGCCATCCAACAATCAGAGCGCAACGGCAAAGTGGTAGCCGCCACCTTGGTTCGTGCTGAAGACGAAATCATGTTGATCACTGACACAGGTGTTTTGGTTCGCACCCGCGTTTCAGAAATTCGCGAACTGGGACGTGCTACACAGGGCGTGACCCTGATTGGCTTGGACGACGGTGCCAAATTGTCAGGCTTGCAACGCATTGTGGAAAACGACGCCAACATTCAGGATGACGGCATCGAAGGTGCTTCAGACTCAGAGGGCGGCGCGGACGAAACTGGTGAAAGTGGCTCTGCTGAATGACCAGACCCTTCAACTTTTCTGCCGGCCCTGCTGCCATCCCTGATGCGGTTCTGATTCAAGCTGCCGGCGAAATGCTGGACTGGCATGGCAGTGGCATGAGCGTGATGGAAATGAGCCATCGTGGCAAAGAGTTCATGTCGATTTACGAAGAAGCAGAAGCTGATTTGCGAGATTTGTTGGCCATACCAGCCAATTTCAAAATTTTGTTCATGCAGGGGGGCGGCATTGCAGAAAATGCCATCGTGCCTTTGAATTTATCTCAAGAAGGCACGGTTGATTTTGTGGTTACCGGCAGTTGGAGCCAAAAATCTTTCAAAGAGGCTGCCCAATTTTGCAAACCTCATTTGGCTGCCAGTGCGCAAACGGCAAAGTTCTCCAACATTCCACTGCCTTCACAGTGGCAATTGAGTTCAGACGCCAATTACGTTCATGTCTGCACCAACGAGACCATTGATGGCGTGGAATTTCATGAGTTGCCTGATATCAAGGCGCTTGGCAGTCAGGCCCCTTTGGTCATTGATTTTTCGTCGCATGTTGCTTCACGCAGTTTCGATTGGTCAAAAGTGGGCTTGGCCTTTGGTGGCGCCCAAAAGAATTTAGGCCCTGCTGGCCTGACCTTGGTGGTGGTACGTGAGGACCTGCTTGGCAAGGCCATGAAGCACTGTCCGAGTGCTTTCAACTACAAAATGGTGGCCGACAACGGCTCGATGTACAACACACCTCCCACCTATTCAATTTACATGGCTGGTATGGTCTTCAAATGGCTCAAAGCGCAAAAGGAAAACGGTGTCACGGGTGTGGCCGCCATGGAAATGCGCAACATAGCCAAAGCAACGCTGTTGTACAACTACTTAGACCAATCGCAACTCTACGAAAACAGAGTCGAGAAACCTTTCCGCTCGCGCATGAACGTTCCGTTTTACTTGAAAGATGAATCAAGAAACGAAGCCTTCTTAGCGGGTGCCAAAACGCGTGGGTTGCTACAACTCAAAGGTCACAAATCTGTTGGCGGCATGCGCGCCAGCATTTACAACGCCATGCCCTTAGAAGGGATTAAGGCTTTGGTGTCTTACCTTCAAGACTTTGAAGCCACACAGGCTTAATCAAACATGACTCAACCCATTCAATCAGACGCTTTGGCCGATTTGCGAATTCAAATTGACTCGCTCGATCAGCAGTTGTTGAATTTGCTGAACCAACGCGCCAAAGTGGCTGAAAAAGTGGGTGAGATTAAGCGCGCTGAAGGTTCGCCTTTTTTTCGCCCAGATCGTGTGGCCCAAGTCATTGCCAAGATTGAAAGTACCAACCAAGGGCCTTTACTCAATACGCATGTTGCGTCCATCTGGCGTGAAATTATGTCGGCCTGTTTGGCACTGGAAGCCCCTCAACGCGTGGCTGTTTTAGGGCCACAGGGTACATTTTGTGAGCAAGCCGCCATCGAATTCTTTGGCAGTGCAGCCAGCCTGATTTACTGCAACAACTTCGACGAAGTGTTTAATTCTACGGCTGCAGGCACTGCACAATTTGGCGTGGTGGGCATGGAAAACTCCACCGAAGGCGTAGTGGCCAGGTCGCTTGATTTATTCCTCCGCTCTCCGGTCCATGTGATCGGTGAAGTGAGTCTCTTGGTGCGCCACAACTTGCTGCGTCAAACCAACAACTTGGAAGACATTGAAGTGGTGATGGCACACCCTCAGGCCCTTGCGCAATGTCAAACTTGGCTGACGCAACACTTGCCCCACGCTGAGCGGCGCGCTGTATCTAGCAACGCTGAAGGCGCGCGTTTGGCTGCTGGCAATCCTACTTGGGCAGCGCTGGCCAGCGAACGAGCGGCCTCTCAGTTTGCTTTGCACATTGTGTCGCATGCCATTCAAGATGAGGCCACCAACAGAACGCGTTTTGCAGTAATTTGCTTGCCGCAAACTTTGGCCACACCACCTGCTTCAGGCAAAGATTGCACCAGCCTGGTGGTGTCCGTTCATAACCGTCCTGGTGCAGTTCACGACCTCCTCATGCCCCTGAAAAACAACGGCGTGTCCATGACGCGTTTTGAATCGCGCCCCGCCAAGTCGGGTCAATGGGAATACTATTTCTACATTGATATTCAAGGCCATATTTCGCAACCCCATGTGGCAGCGGCACTGACAGAGCTTCAAAGTTTGTGCGCCTTCTACAAGGTTCTGGGTTCCTACCCTATTCCTGAATGAAATTCCAGAAAGTCGCCCTCATTGGCTGCGGTCTGATGGGCGGCTCGTTTGCATTGGCCGCCCGAAGTGCCGGCTGGGCGCCGCACATTGTGGGATTCAGCCCTTCTGCAACATCCCGTCAAAAAGCACTGAGCCTAGGCGTGATTGACGCTAGCGCAGACAGCATTGCACAAGCGGTACAAGATGCCGATTTGATTTTGCTGGCGGTGCCCGTCAAAGCAACCGCGGCTTGCTTTCAAGCCATGGCGCCCGCTTTGCGAGTCGATGCACTTCTGATGGATGTGGGCTCTACAAAATCAGACATTGTGGCGGCAGCGATCGACACCTTAGGTGATAGATTGCATTGTTTCGTTCCCGTTCACCCCATTGCAGGGAAAGAAGTTGCAGGCGTTGAACATTCTGATGCAGATCTGTACAAGGAGCGTGCGCTGATTCTCACTCCCATGCCCACCTCAGGCACGGCGCAGGTGCAACTTGCCAAGCAAATCTGGGCGAGTTTGGGCAGTGACATCACTGAACTCACGCCAGCCGCTCATGATGCGGCCTTTGCCGCAGTCAGCCACCTGCCTCATGTGCTGGCCTACGCCATGATTCGCGGTATTTTTCAGCAAAAAAATGGCGCTGCCTTGATTGCATTGGGTGGCCCTGGCTTTAGAGATTTTTCGCGCATCGCCGCCAGTGATCCTGTTGTATGGCGCGACATTTTGACCACCAACCGCGAACAAGTTCTGCTTCAAATTGCGCACTTCAAAGAAGCCTTAGAAGACTTTGAAAAAGCCATTGAAACCAATCATCCTCAAGCGCTTGAAGACATGATTCGACAAGCCAGTGATTTGCGGTTCAAGTGGCGAATGGGTGCCCATCAGAATTCTGAGGAATAATTTTCCAATATGTTCGCCACAGCGTTTCTAGACATCCCCTCTTTGCAACTAGCTGGTGGCACTGTCACCCTACCAGGCTCGAAAAGTATTTCCAATCGAGTTCTGCTTTTGTCTGCTTTGTGCGAAGGCAGCACATGGGTACATGACCTTTTGGATTCCGACGACACACGCGTCATGTTGGCAGCACTTCGCCAATTAGGTTGCAGCGTTGAAGCCCAAGCTGGCACTCACAGCGTGTGCATCACAGGCTTAGGGCGTCGAGGTGCAGATGGCAAATCGGTTGGCTTGAAAAAACCCACAGCACCCATTGAGTTTTTCATGGGCAATGCGGGTACCGCCATGCGCCCTTTGACCGCCGCATTGGCCGTGATGGGTGGCGACTTCACACTCAAAGGTGTGCCCCGCATGCACGAGCGCCCCATTGGTGATTTGGTGGATGCGCTGCGTTTGCTGGGTTGCCACATTGATTATTTGGGCACTGATGGCTACCCGCCTCTGCGCGTACTCACACCTCAACTGCAACTCGACAAGCCCATCCAAGTGCGTGGCGATGTGTCCAGCCAATTCTTAACCGCGCTCTTAATGTCCTTGCCCTTGGCTGCCCAAAAAGACATCGTGATTGAAGTGGTGGGTGAACTGATTTCGAAGCCCTACATTGAAATCACTTTGAATTTGTTGTTGCGTTACGGCATCGAGGTGAAACGTGAAGGCTGGCGACGCTTCACCATTCCTGCAGGCAGTCATTGCACATCGCCTGGCGAAATTCACGTGGAAGCAGACGCGTCATCTGCCAGCTACTTCATTGCTCTGGGCGCGTTGGCAGCCACAGACAAGGCCGTTCGAATTCAAGGCGTTGGCGCATCATCCATTCAAGGCGACATTCGTTTCATGGAAGCTGCCACCCAAATGGGTGCGCGCATTGAAAGCGGCCCCAACTGGTTAGAAATCAAACGCGGTGCATGGCCCCTCAGGGCCATGGACTTGGATTGCAATCACATTCCCGATGCAGCCATGACTTTGGCCGTCATGGCTTTGTATGCCGACGGCCCTAGCACTTTGCGAAACATCGCCAGCTGGCGCGTGAAAGAAACAGATCGCATTGCGGCAATGGCCCAAGAATCTCGTAAATTGGGTGCTCTTGTGGAAGAAGGCCCCGATTGGTTGCGCATTCATCCGCTGCCACAAGGCCAATGGCGGGCTGCAAGCATTCACACCTACGACGATCACCGCGTGGCCATGTGCTTCTCTTTGGCAGCCTTTAACCCAGACCATCAGGCCGTTCGCATTGAAGACCCAAAGTGCGTGGCGAAAACTTTTCCGGACTATTTCGAAACCCTTTTCTCGCTGACACAAACACCAGCCAAACGAATTCCCGTGATTTGCATTGACGGCCCCACCGCTTCAGGCAAAGGCACTTTGTCCAGCTTGGTAGCGCAGCAATTGGGCTACCACTACCTCGATTCAGGCGCCCTGTACCGAGTCACCGCTTATGCCGCTTTGAAGGCAGGTTTCAGCCTTGAAACTGGCCACGAAGCTGCCATTGCTGCCATGGCCCAAAAACTACCTGTGCGCTTTGAAGGCGACAAAGTTTTGTTGGACAACCAAGATGTGACCGAGGCCATTCGCAGCGAAGAAGGCGGCATGAACGCTTCTAGGGTCTCCACTTTGCCAGCTGTTCGGGTGGCTTTGGTGGCGCTTCAACACAGCTTCCAGCGATTGCCAGGCCTCTTGGCCGACGGCAGAGACATGGGCACAGTTATCTTTCCTGGTGCGCCTTTGAAGGTATTTTTAACCGCCAGCGCCGCAAAAAGGGCGGATAGACGCCATAAGCAATTGATTTCTAAAGGTTTTCAGGCTAAAATCGCCGATCTTCGGGCTGACTTAGAGGCTCGCGACGCTCTGGATAGTTCCCGAAGCGTGGCGCCCTTAAAGCCAGCACAAGACGCAATGCTGTTAGACAACTCAGACTTGAGCATCGAACAATCGGTGACCCTGGTCCTTGAATGGTGGCAAAGCAAACAAGCCTTCTCTGCTTAAAAGCTGGAAGTCTTGAAAGAGGCCCACATGGCTCCATCCGCGCTGCTTGCGCACTGGCCTTGTGGTTCAACAACTTAACCCGCGTGTAAACGCACACAACCGCCGCAATTAGCCTTGGTAACGACGCAATGGTGCAGTCGTCAGACCTTTTTGTGGATTAGGAACTTGAATGTCAGAATCTTTTGCAGACCTATTTGAAGAATCACTGAAGCGCACCGAAATGCGCACAGGCGAAGTGATCACCGCCGAAGTTGTTCGCATCGAACACAACTTCGTGGTTGTTAACGCCGGCCTCAAATCTGAAGCCTACGTCCCCCTAGAAGAATTTAAATCTGATTTGGGCGTCATCGAAGTCCAAGTTGGTGATTTCGTTTCTGTGGCCATCGGTTCCATCGAGAACGGCTACGGCGACACCATTTTGAGCCGTGACACAGCCAAGCGTTTGGCATCATGGTTGTCATTGGAGAAAGCTCTTGAATCCGGCGAATTTGTCACTGGTACAACCAGCGGCAAAGTCAAAGGCGGCCTGACTGTTTTGGTCAATGGCATCCGTGCCTTCTTGCCAGGTTCATTGGTTGACACACGTCCTACCAAAGACCTGTCACCGTACGAAAACAAGACCATGGAATTCAAGGTCATCAAGTTGGACCGCAAGCGCAACAACGTCGTGTTGTCACGTCGTGCTGTGGTTGAAGCTTCGATGGGCGAAGAGCGCGCCAAACTGATGGAAAACCTGCGCGAAGGTTCCGTCGTTCATGGTGTGGTCAAGAACATCACCGAATACGGTGCATTTGTTGACTTGGGCGGCATCGATGGTTTGCTGCACATCACCGACATGGCATGGCGCCGTGTACGTCACCCTTCCGAAGTGGTGCAAGCCGGTCAAGAAATTACCGCCAAGATCCTCAAGTTCGACACCGAGAAAAACCGCGTGTCTTTGGGCCTCAAGCAAATGGGCGACGATCCTTGGATGGGCGTCAAC
>CANKBG010000003.1 GCA_947479935.1 Comamonadaceae bacterium | reverse complement strand
TTGACACCCAAGACCCATTGCCAATCGGCCACCGTGTTTTCCCAAACCAATCCGCCAGATCCTACGCCGGCGTTGTTGAAAACGAAGTGAGGCGCACCAAATAGAGCATGCACATCCTTGGCCAAAGTCTCCATTTGTTCAGCATTAGAAACGTCAACAAGTTTTGCAAAAACTCTGACGCCCGTGGCTTTAATTTCAGCTTCCGCTTTATCAAGCGCATCTTTTTGAACATCCACCAGCACCACATTCATTTTGAGACTGGCCGCAATGCGTGCGCATTCCAATCCAAAACCTGAACCGCCTCCTGTGAGAACTGCCGTTTTATTTTCGAAATTACGAATCATGATTTGACCTTTTTCAAAATGAAGCCATTGCGTGGAAAATGAACATGAACGGTGCCTGCTCGCTCGTCTTCACGTCGCAGAGTGAGGCGAGTTTTGGTCGCTGCAACCAATACCCCAGGCGTTGGCTCTAGTCCAAAATTGTCGGCTGTGATGGTCACATCCGATCCTAATGAAATGCCGTGTTCATCTATGAATGTTTGTTGTGACACAACCACTGGCGAGGCATTTTTGGCCACCTCAATGGTTTCAGCCGATTTCATACTCTCAGATGTGCCATGGCCCATGACCTTCATACGAGCCATCCAATCTTTCAACAACGGCGTTGCATCAAAGATACCGGCCAAGCTAGGCGTCCGCTCTGCGGTAAACCATAAAGGATGGTAGGCAGAAAAATCAGCAATACTTGGCACTGCACCCATGAGGTAGGGATGTTCCGTCAACATGTCTGACAAGCGGCGCAATTGACTTTTGTAGGTGCTCTTACCTTCACCAATGGACATTCGCGGCGCCCCACCCCTCATGGCCGCCCTGTCAGCCAAAAATGCTTGAATGGCTTCTTCGGACACACCCTCAAAAACATTGGCAATGCCCGCAGGCTGGAAGTTGTAGGCCATAGCAGCAGAAAAAACTTGGCTGTCTGCCCATTGAGCCACAATTCTAGAAACACCATTGACAGGCGATGGATAAAGACTGGGTGAAGGCGCCATTTTTTCAAGGACATCGGCAATGAGGGCGGTATCGCAGTAGATGTCAGCACCGATTTGCAGCACAGGGGTGCGTCGATAGCCTCCCGTCAAAGCAATGACATCGGGCTTGGGCATGATCCTGGGTATGAAAACACTTCGCCAAGACAGTTTTTTGTAGCCCAAAATTAATCGAATCTTTTCTGCAAAAGGCGACGTTGGGTAATGGTGCAAGATGAGTTGGCTCATGGCAATAATTCCTAAGGAGGACTGAAAATTAGATCAAGATTAGATCAACTTGACCAACTGTTTGCCAAAATTTTTGCCTTTTAGAAGCCCCATGAAAGCTTCAGGGGCAGATGCCAATCCTTGCGCTACGGTTTCACGAGGTTTCAATTGACCACTGGCCACCAGATCGGCCAATTCAGCCAAGGCTTCTGGCCACACCTCCATGTGTTCGCTCACAATAAAACCTTCAATGGTCATGCGGCTTTTTAGAATGAGCGTGGGGTTGGTCATCACCAAGGGTTCGCCGTTATAACCCGCAATCATGCCGCACACGGCAATGCGCGCAAAGTCATTGGCTCTGAGCATCACGGCATCTAGCACCATGCCGCCTACATTTTCAAAATGCCCATCAATGCCGTTGGGACAAGCATCTTTCAAAGCCTTTGACAATGAGATGTAGTCTTTGTGCACTTTGTAGTCAATGCAAGCATCAAAGCCCAGTTCATTGACCACATAGTCGCATTTGGCTTTGCCCCCCGCAATACCCACCACGCGAAAACCTCTCGCCTTGGCCAAAGTTCCATAGGCACTGCCGACAGCGCCACTGGCCGCACTGACCGTGACAGTGGCACCTGGTTTGGCTTGAATAATTTTGACCAAGCCATACCAGGCCGTTACACCAGGCATGCCCACAGCGCCTAGGAAATGACTGATAGAAATTTTGCCCGCATTCACGGGTTTTAAAGCACCCGGTAAGTTTGCATTGATCACACTATATTCTTGCCAGCCACCCATGCACTGAACGGTTTGACCCACCGTAAATTCTGGATGCTTACTTTCAATCACCTCGCCCACAGTGCCACCAATCATGACCTCGCCAAGCGCTTGAGGTTGCGCATAATTTTTGCCATCGTTCATGCGGCCGCGCATATATGGGTCCAAGCTTAAATAGTGATGGCGCACCAAAACTTGGCCTTCTTTCAGTGCCGGCGTTTCCGCAGTGATCAATTTAAAGTTGGAAGCACTCGTTTCACCAGTGGGGCGATTGTCTAAAACAATGATGTGATTTGTAGGCATTCGGGTCTCGATTTGAGTTGGTTTATTTAATCAGTAGAAATTTGCGCGGAAGCAGAGGCGTTCCGCTTGACATATTTAAAGGTCCCCGTTGAATGAGCACACAGTTTTCCAGCGGCGTCATAAACTTTGCCTTCGGTAAAAGCCATGGTTTTGGTTCGATGTAATAACAAGCCTTTGGCAACCAAATGTTCACCGCTAGCTGTTTTTGCGGGTTGCATGAAACTGGTTTTCATCTCAATGGTGACGATGCCCATTTCAGGTTCTGCACTTCTAGCTGCTGTAGCCATAACCACATCGAGCAATGTCATCACGGCGCCGCCATGCGTGATGTCAAATGAGTTGAGATGCTCTGGCAAAGGGCTGTAATGCAATTCAGAGATTCCATTTTCAAACCTCTCTAGTGTGAATCCAAGGTGTTGGACAAACGGAATACTCACGCCAATAGGAATACTCATGGAATGCTCACCCACCTATGATGGCGCTCACACCGCCATCAACCGCCAGCCATTGGCCTGTAATGTGTTTGCCGGCATCGCTTGCAAAAAGCAATGTCAGACCTTTCAAATCCTCATCGTCGCCTAAGCGCTTTAATGGGGCATGACTGGCCATATTCTCTGCACCCAATTTTTCCAAAAGACCGTAAGTCATTTTGCTAGGGAAGAAGCCTGGGCAAATGGCATTGACATTGATGCCGTAACGGCCCCACTCACCGGCAAGCGATTTGGTGAAGTTCACCACAGCACCCTTGGAGGTGTTGTAGGCAATGGTTTGCATCTCGGGTGGATTGCCAGCCAAGCCTGCGATGGATGCGATGTTGACGATGCGACCTTTCCCGTTTGGAATCATGGAAAGATTGGCCACCTCTTGCGCCAGAATAAAATAGCCTCGCACATTGAGGTTCATCACTTTGTCCCATGCTTCTACGGGATGAACCTCAGCGGCTGCGCCCCAAGAAGCGCCTGCGTTGTTGACTAAAATATCAATGCGCCCCATCTTCTTGACGGTTTCACGGGCCAAGCCGCGGATCTCTTCCTCTTTGCCGCAATCTGCTGCCATAAAGTCAGCATCAATGCCGGCGGCCTTCAAGGTTGCTGCAGCTTCTTGCAAGTCTGATGCTTTGCGTGAACTTAACATGATGCGAGCACCGGCCTCTCCAAGGGCATGCGCCATTTGCAGACCCAGGCCACGGGAGCCGCCCGTGACCAAAGCTGTTTGGCCAGTCAAATCAAAAAGCTGTTGAACAGTACGGGTCATGTCAGTTCCTTCAATGAAAAGTTAAATTAAAAATGGCTGCTTTGTCGTTTTTAGATCAATGACATTCATGCAGGGCATCTGGCTCAAAAGGCCTCTTCAGAAAGAGAGGCGCAAGTCATGTCGCGATTGCTGACCACTTGAAGCCACGCATCTATTTTTGGCAATTCATAGTGGAAGAAATATTTAGATGCCGCTTGGCGCCCTGTTTGTGCTGGGCTGGCACCGCCCCTGCAAGATGCACTGACATCCAACCAAATCCAAGCCAACACCAAGTGTCCAAAGGCCTGCAAATAGGGAACCGCATTGGCCAATGCCTCTTGAGGCTGGCCTGAAGACCACGCCATTTGCGTGGTTTCAACCACCTTTCGCAATGCTGTGTTGAGCGCTTTGGCGTCAGCCGCCAAATCAGAATAGGCCATGGCTTTGTCCGCCGTATCGCGCATGCGTGAGGCCAATAAATGAAGGCCCTTGCCCTCCTCCATGAGTACTTTTCGGCCAAGCAAGTCCATGGCTTGAATACCGTGCGTACCTTCGTGAATCATATTAAGACGGTTGTCGCGCCAGTATTGTTCAACAGGAAAGTCTCGTGTGTAGCCGTAGCCGCCATGAATTTGAATGGCCAGACTATTGGCTTCAAGACACCATTCACTGGGCCAGCTTTTCGCAATCGGGGTTAAGACTTCCAACAGGAGTCGAGCCTCATTGACTGAGTCAGGGGTGCCAGTATGTTGCTCGTCCACCAACTTAGCGCAATACAACTCAAGCGCCAAAGCGCCTTCGCAATATGATTTTTGCGCCAACAACATGCGCTTGATGTCTGCGTGTTCAATGATGCGAACCTGCGCTTGCGCAACATCCTTCACCACTTTGTGAGTGCCACTTGCAACAGGACGGCCTTGCGGCCGATTCTTGGCATATAACAAACTGGCTTCATAGCCCGCCATGCCTAGCATGGTAGCGGCCATGCCCACACCAATGCGTGCTTCGTTCATCATGTGAAACATATAACCGAGACCACGACCGGGTTCACCCACCAAATACCCGACGGCACCATTGACATCAGCATTGCCATTGTCTGTTTTAACTTGAAATTTACCTTCACCAAAATTCAACAGTGTATTGGTTGTACCGCGCCAACCGCATTTGTGATTCAAACCTGCCAAGGCGACATCGTTACGCTCGCCTGTCAGTTCACCCTGGGTGTTGACCAACTTCTTGGGCACGATGAAAAGTGAAATACCTTTCACACCCGGAATCAACTTGCCATCTTCGCCAGGAATTTTGGCAAGAACCAAATGGATGATGTTTTCTGTCAGCTCGTGCTCCCCAGCGGAAATCCACATCTTGTTGCCTTTGAGCCGGTAGCGAGCGCCTAAAGGATCAGAGGCATGCGCATCACCATCTGGCGTAGCGCGTGTCATCACATCGCTGAGGGATGAGCCTGCTTGCGGCTCAGACAGGCACATGGTGCCCGACCAACGTCCTGAAAACTCGTTCAGAGCAAACACTTTTTTCTGCAATTCAGAACCATGGGCCATGAGCAAATTGGCATTGCCAACTGTGAGTAGTCCCGACCCCATGCTGACAGAGGCCATGGCAAAAAATGAGTTGGCTGCTGCTTCAACCGAATAAGGCAATTGCATGCCACCAATGTCGTAGTCTTGCGCTGCACTGAGCATGCCTGAAGCCGCGTAGGCATTTTGAGCGTCATATGTCGCTTGCGGCAAGATGACTTTTTCACCATCGAAGTGAGGTTCTTGCGTATCAACCAGGCGATTGAATGGCGCATACTTTTCACGTGCGATGCGTTCACAGGTGTCGAGTACTGCGTCAAATGTCTCACGGCTGTGATCGGCAAACCGTTCACGTTGCTGCAGGTTAGAAATTTCCAACCATTCATAAAGTAGAAAATCTAAAGTAGACCGAAGGCTCATATCAATGACTCTTAAGCAGAAAATAAAAACGGGCGGCCTGCATGGTTAGCTAGGCGCCCGTTGAATCTGAATGTGCGATTTAAAGCACTTCAAAAATACCGCAAGCCCCCATACCGCCGCCAATGCACATCGTGACGGCCACACGCTTGGCACCACGGCGTTTACCTTCTATCAGTGCATGGCCAGTTAAACGTTGACCGCTAACACCATAGGGGTGCCCCACCGCAATGGCGCCGCCATTGACATTGAGACGATCAGGAGGAATGCCCAAGGTATCTCGGCAGTACAAAACCTGTACGGCAAATGCTTCGTTTAATTCCCACAGATCAATGTCAGAAACTTTCAGACCCAATCTTGCCAAAGCTTTGGGCACTGCATAAACAGGGCCAATGCCCATTTCATCGGGCTCACAACCGGCTACGGCAAATCCCAAGAAACGTCCTAGGGGTTTCAAACCCCGTTTTTCAGCCAATGTTTCATCCATGACCACGCAAGCACCAGCCCCATCAGAAAATTGGCTGGCATTGCCTGCAGAGATAAGGCCGCCCGGCAAAGCAGATCGCAAACCGTGAATAGCGTCAAATGTGGTGCCTTCACGCAAGCCTTCGTCTTTGCTTGACGTCACTTGCTTGGTCATCAAGCCCATGAGTTTGTCAATCACACCTGCAGAAACTGTGATGGGTGCAATTTCTGCATCGAACAAACCTGCCGCTTGTGCCGCGCAGGCTTTTTGTTGACTAGCTGCACCGTATTCGTCCATGCGATCGCGGCCAATTTTGTAACGCTTGGCAACTTGCTCTGCTGTTTGAAGCATGCTCCAGTAAATTTCGGGCTTCATCTTGGTCAATGAAGGATCTTGCATCATGTGTTGATTCACTTCTTGTTGCACACAAGAAATGCTTTCCACGCCGCCCGCCACATACACTTGTCCTTCGCCTGCAATGATTCGCTGCGCGGCCAATGCAATGGTCTGCAAACCAGACGAGCAAAAACGATTGACGGTGAGGCCAGACACAGAAATGGGCAAACCAGCTTTCAAGGCTATTTGGCGTGCAATGTTGGCGCCCGTGGCACCTTCCGGAGTGGCACAACCCATGATGACGTCTTCAACTTCTGCGGCTTCAATGCCTGCGCGTTGAACAGCGTGTTGAACAGCATGGCCACCCAAAGTGGCGCCATGCGTCATGTTGAAAGCACCCTTCCAGCTTTTGGCCAGAGGCGTGCGTGCGGTCGAAACAATGACGGCGTTGGACATTTTGTATACCTCTGATCAGTTGAATGTTTTGCCGTCAGCCACCAAGCGGGCTAGCAGCGGAGCGGGTTGCCAGAAAGCGGCATCGTCGTGAGGATTTTTGGCGAAGCGTTTCATGGCTTCGGCCACGTTGAACAGGCCAACTTGGTCTGCGTACAGCATTGGGCCACCACGGAAGATGGGGAACCCATAACCCGTGAGATAGACCATGTCGATGTCGCTGGCCTTGCCTGCAATGCCCTCTTCCAAGATGTGTGCGGCTTCGTTGACCAATGAATAGACCAAGCGCTGCACAATTTCTTCGTCAGAAATTTTGCGCGTTGTGATGCCTTCAGCTGCGCGGTGTTTTTCAATCATCTCAACCACCAGCGCACTTGGGATGGCGTCGCGTTTGCCTGCTTGATAGTCGTACCAACCAGCATTTGTTTTCTGACCGTACCGACCCATTTCGCACAAGAGGTCGGCTGTTTTGCTGTATTTCATACCAGGACGCTCAACAGTGCGTCGCTTGCGAATGGCCCAGCCAATGTCGTTACCGGCCAAGTCACCCATGCGAAAAGGTCCCATGGCAAAACCAAACTTTTCAACGGCTTTGTCAACCTGTGCTGGCGTACATCCCTCCTCAATGAGGAAGCCCGCTTGTCGGCTGTATTGCTCAATCATGCGATTGCCAATGAAGCCATCACAGACGCCGGAAACCACGGCCGTCTTCTTGATCTTCTTACCCAAGGCCATGACAGTGGCCAACACGTCTTTGCTGGTCTTGGCACCCCGAATCACTTCCAACAATTTCATCACGTTGGCAGGACTGAAGAAGTGCATGCCCACCACATCTTCGGGTCGTTTGGTGAAGGCAGCAATTTTGTTGACATCCAATGTGGAGGTGTTGGAAGCCAAAATGGCACCAGGCTTCATGACTTCGTCGAGTTTCTTAAAGACAGCCTCTTTCACGCCCATCTCTTCAAACACGGCTTCAATGACCAAGTCGGCGCTGCCAATGTCGTCATAGCTCAACGTGGTGCTGAGCAAGGCCATGCGCTGATCGTACTTGTCTTGCTTGAGTTTGCCTTTTTTAACTTGCGATTCGTAATTCTTGCGAATGGTGGCAACGCCACGGTCCAGCGCCTCTTGCTTCATCTCTAGCATCTTGACGGGAATACCAGCATTCAAGAAATTCATTGAGATGCCGCCACCCATGGTGCCAGCGCCAATAACGGCCACAGAAGCAATGTTTCGCTTGGGCGTATCTTCTGGCACGTCTGCAATTTTGGAAGCAGCACGGTCGGCCATGAAAATGTGACGCAGTGCACGTGATTCAGGCGTCATCATGAGGTTGGTGAAAATTTCACGCTCGAAGGTCATGCCATCTTCAAATTTTTTCTTAGTAGCGGCTTCAACTGCGTCAACACACTTAGGAGGTGCAGGGAAGTTCTTGGCCATGCCCTTCACCATGTTGCGGGCAAACTGAAAATAAGCATCGCCCAAGGGGTGTTTGCAAGGCAGATTGCGAACCAAAGGGAACGGTGAACCGTCATCATGTTGAGCCCCCAATTCCTTGGCATAAGCCAATGCTTCTGCCGCTAAGGACTCTGCTGAAGTGGCCATGCGATCAAACAACTTCTGACCGGGCAACATGGCCAACATTTCGCTGTTAATGGGCTCGCCGCTGACAATCATGTTGAGGGCAGGCTCTACGCCCAACACGCGAGGCAAACGCTGCGTTGCGCCAGCACCAGGTATGAGCCCCAGCTTAACTTCAGGCAACGCCACCTTGCAGCCAGGCGCAGCCATCCGATAGTGACAACCCAAAGCCAACTCCACACCGCCACCCATGGCAACAGTATGCACAGCGGCCAACACGGGCTTGGCTGAGTTTTCACAAGCGCGAATGACACTCAACAAGTTAGGTTCTTGAATGGCCTTGGAAGATCCAAATTCACGAATGTCTGCACCGCCGGAAAAGGCTTTGCCGGCACCTGTGATGATGATGGATTTGACTGCAGCGTCTGCGTTGGCTTTGGTTAAGCCATCCGTGATACCAACCCGGGTTGAAAGACCCAAGCCATTCACAGGGGGGTTGCTCATGGTGATCACGGCCACATCGCCAATGACTTTGTATTCAGCTGTCATGCTGTTTTCCTCTAAAGGTGGTGTCAGTCTCAAAATAGAACGGGCGTTCTATTTTGGCCAATTCTATGGTTTTTCTAGTTCAATGGGTAGGGTCGATGTCGCTCAAGGGACGCTTGCTGAAGTGGGCAAAGCATATGCCTTAAACCTCAAGCCATTCTCGACGGATGTAAGTGTTTTCGTTAAGTTCGGCCGGTGTGCCTTCAAAAACAATGCTGCCATGGCCCATGACCAGGGCTCGGTCAGAAATTTTCATGGCAATGGTTAATTTTTGTTCAATCAGAAGGACAGAAATACCGCGATTTTTAAGTGTTTTCAGGTACTCAGCCACCAATTCAACAATCTTGGGGGCAAGTCCCTCAGTCGGCTCATCAATGATGATGAGGTCGGGGTCACCCATGAGGGTTCGGCACAAGGTGAGCATTTGTTGTTCGCCACCAGACAAAACCCCAGCCTCGGTGTGTTGTCTTTCTAGCAATCTGGGAAACATCTGATACATGTCATCAAAAGTCCAGCGACAGTTCTTCCCATTTCCTTTTTGACCCAGCATCAAATTTTGATGAACCGTGAGTTTAGGAAAAATATCTCGATTTTCAGGAACATAGCCGAGTCCGAGGTGGGCAATTTCAAAGGTCTTTTTACCAACGATCGCTGTACCATTCCAAACAATTTGACCTTGGCAATCGACCAAGCCCATGATGGCTTTGGCTGTGGTGGAACGGCCTGAGCCATTGCGTCCCAAAAGCGCCACAATTTCTCCCGGCTGAACATTGAAACTCACGCCATGTAAAACATGGCTTTTGCCATAAAAGGCGTGAAGATTATCGATGTGCAACATGTCAGTGCCCTCCTGCTTGCGCGTCGGCCACATGGGAACCTAGGTAGGCTTCCTGAACTTTGGCATTTGATCTTACGACCTCAGGCGTATCAAAGGCAATGACCTCGCCGTAAACCACAACCGCAATTTTGTCAGCCAGTCCAAACACAACACCCATGTCGTGCTCAACAGTTAACAAAGTTTTACCGACGGTGACTTCCTTGATTAAATTAATGAATCGACTGGTTTCGCTTTTACTCATGCCTGAAGTGGGTTCATCTAGCAAAATGACATTGGAGCCACCGGCAATGGTGATGCCAATCTCCAAAGCCCTTTGCTCTGCATAAGTGAGGTTCATTGCCAAAAGATCTCGCTTTTTGTCTAGGCGTATCATCTCCATGTACTTCTCTGCCAGGTCATTGGCATCTTTTAAACCTGACAAAAATTTCAGGAAGGTGTATTTGTAGCCCAAGCTCCAAAGGACTGCGCAGCGTAAATTTTCAAACACGCTGAGTTTTGGAAAGATGTTGGTAATTTGAAAACTGCGAGACAAACCCATGCGATTAATTTCATACGGGGCTTTGTGCTCAATACGTTGACCATTCAACAAAATTTCGCCGCTGGAGGGTCCAAAGTGGCCACTGATTAAATTAAACAAGGTGGACTTTCCAGCGCCATTAGGGCCAATGATGGCCACGCGTTCTCCAGCATTGACAGCCAAATTGATACCCCGAATTATTTCAGTTTTGCCGAAATTTTTACGAAGATCTTTGAGTTCTAGCGCATATGACATCACGCTGTCTCCCGACGTTTAATTTCTTTTTCAATTTCAATTTGAATGTCGCTCCACTCCATCAAAAATTGACGACGTGCCACTTCAAACATGCCCAGGCCCGTGAGCATGACAAAGGTGGCACCAAACCAACTGTCAACACTCTTAACATTCAAGGTGGTACCCATGAACTTCAAGGTATCGCCTAAAGTTGAATTGAGTTGCAAGTGATAGACCATTTCAATCATGGCACCTGCGCCAATGAGAGCAACCAGGGCTGTGACAAACAAAGCCAAATAACTGACCCAAATTTGCTTTAATTTTCCAAAGGAAGCTATCCGCAAATTCATCATGATGAGGCTGGCAATGCCCCCTGGCGCATAAATCACCATGAACAAAAACAACAAGCCCAAATACAACAACCATGCTTTGGTGAGTTCTGACAATAGCACAAAGGCCAGCACCATCAAGATGCCGCCAATGATGGGTCCAAAGAAGAAAGTGGCACCACCCAAAAATGTAAACAACAAATAGCCGCCCGAGCGCCCTGCACCCACCACTTCCGCTGTCACGATTTCAAAATTAAGCGCGCCCAAACCACCCGAAATACCGGCAAAAAATCCAGCAATGATGAACGCAAAATAGCGAACACGTTGCATGTTGTAACCAATAAATTCCACCCGTTCAGGGTTGTCTCGAACTGCATTCAAAATTCGACCCAGTGGCGTTTGCGTAAAGGCATACATGAGTGCTACACAAATGAAAGTGTAAATGGCAATCAAATAATAAATTTGAATTTGTGGTCCAAACGTAATGCCCCAAAAAGATTGTCCAGCGACACGATTACCTGAAATGCCTGCCTCGCCGCCAAAGAATTCAGAGAACATGAGGGACATCGCGAACACAAGTTCTGCAACACCCAGTGTGATCATGGCAAAGGGTGTGCCCGCTTTTTTAGTGGTGACATAACCCAGTAAAACTGCAAAGCCGATACCCGCAAAGCCGCCCACCAAAGGGATCAGGCTGACAGGAATGTTGAATTGGCCGGCACTGACTGTATTCAAGGCATGAATGGCCACGAAAGAGCCAAGACCAGTGTAAACAGCATGACCAAAACTCAGCATGCCACCCTGACCAAGCAATATGTTGTATGACAGGCACGCAATGATGGCAATACCCATTTGAGCCAATATGGTGCCCGACAAATTGCTGGTGAAGACCATGGGGGCACACAATAGAACAATGGCGAACAGGCTCCAAATAACCCATCGGCCCACGTTGTAAGGTTTGAATATGTAGGTACTCATCACATCACCCTTCTCGGGTACCTAATAGCCCCTTAGGACGGAAAATCAAAATCAGAACCAAGAACAAATAAGGCAGGATGGGGGCAACTTGTGAAACAGTCAGTTTGAGCAACGAGTTGTTAACCAGTGCATCAGACAAACTAAAGCCTAGGTTCTTTGCCACACTGATGAATGAGTAATCAAAGGCAATAGCAAAAGTCTGGATGACGCCAATCAAGATAGAGGCCAAGAATGCGCCAGAAAGAGAACCCATGCCACCAACAACGACCACTACAAAAATGACAGATCCAACAGTAGCGGCCATTGTCGGCTCGGTCACAAAAGTAGTGCCACCAATGACACCCGCTAAACCAGCCAAGCCCGTACCAGCTCCAAAAACCAACATAAAGACACGAGGAACGTTGTGACCAAGAGATTCAACAGTTTCCGGATGCGTTAAGGCGGCTTGTATCACCAAACCAACGCGGGTTTTTGTCAACAAAAGCCAAAGCGAAAATAACATCAAGAGTGCAACCAACATCATGAATCCACGGGTTGCAGGAAAAGGTGAACAAACTAACCGAATCGTTGCATCCGTGGTTTGACATACCTCAGTAGGAACACCACCCCAGAAGAATTGAAGCCCATTGACAGAATGATTGACGATGGTGAATGCAGCGCCTTGAAGTATTTCGGGTGGGGGGAAAACTACCGCTATTCGGCCCCAAATCAGTTGGACAAGTTCATACACGATGTATGAAAGACCGAAGGTAATCAGCAATTCAGGTACGTGACCAAATTTGTGGACCTTGCGAAGAGTGAGTCGTTCAAAAATAACGCCGCATGCCCCAACAAATATTGGGGCCACAAACAATGCAGGCCAAAAACCTATCAAATTTGAAAGTGTGTACCCAAAATACGCACCGATCATATAGAACGAAGCGTGCGCAAAGTTCAAAACGCCCATCATGCTGAAAATCAATGTCAGTCCAGAGCTGAGCATAAAAAGCAACAACCCATAGCTCAAACCATTGAGCAATGAGATGATGAAAAACTCCATAACTTAACCTTCCGCCATCCTAGGCAAATCTTGAAAAAATAAAGGGCCCGCACCAAGGATGGGCGGGCCCTTCTGGAAAACTCAAAGTTCCAACACAAGCACTGCTGCTGGAAACAAAGCATCCATACAAAAAATAATCACATCCTAATTATGACCGACTCTTATATGGACTTATGAAATCAGGCTGGACGCTTCATCTGGCAACTTGTGGGTGTACTTGAGATGTAGTTTGGATACTGTTTGACGGGAATCATTGTCATGCCCGTATTTTCCATGCTGTAGCTGTATTTTTTATCGACCTTACCCCAGACGGTAATAAACAAAGCTTGCTGCAACTGATGATCGGTTTTTCGGACTTCAATTTCTCCGTTAAAAACACTGTTGGTCTTCATACCCGAAAGCACAGCTGCAACTTTGACCGGATCCGTAGATTTGGATTTGGCCATTGCCTCGCTCAAGGTGGTGTAGATATTGATAATCTGGCCGGTGTAAAAGTCATCGTTTAACTTGGCTTTATATTCATCTTGCCATTTGTCCATTTCGCCGCCCATTCTGGCGTGTCCATTTCCAATTTGGAAAACACGGCCTTCGCCAGTTTTACCCAACGCTGTAGGTGTCCCTGTGACGCTTGTGTAGTAAGTGTAGAAGTTACCTGTGAATCCGCCCTCATTGGCAGCTTTGACAAAAAGCTGCAAGTCCGAACCCCAGTTACCGGTAACAATGGAATCAGCGCCTGATGCTTTGATTTTGGCGATATAGGGTGCAAAGTCACGAACCTGACCTAATGGGTGTAAATCTTCACCCACAATTTGAATGTCAGGGCGCTTGCGACTGATGCCCTCTTTAAAAAATTTTGCAACTTGGTGACCATGAGAGTAGTTTTGATTTAACAAGAAAACTTTCTTGGTTTCTGGTCGATCCTTCATGAAAGTGGTCAGCCCTTCCATTTTCATGGAGGTGTCTGCGTCATAACGGAAGTGCCAGTAGCTGCATTTGCTGTTGGTAAAGTCAGGATCAACAGCAGCGTAATTCAGGAAAATAATTTCTTTACCGGGGTTGCGTTCATTGTGTTTGTTCACAGCTTCAATAATCGCACCAGCTACACCAGAGCCATTTCCTTGTGTGATGTAACGAATACCTTGATCGGTAGCTGCTTTCAACGCATTCAAACTTTCGGCAGGACTCAGTTTGTTGTCAAAAGCGACTACTTCAAACTTCACACCTGCCGGATTTGTTTTATTGAATTTCTCAGCAAAGAATTGGAACCCTCTGAGCCCGTTATTTCCAACAGGTCCGAGCAGTCCTGTGAGGGGATCAATGTAAGCAATCTTGACGGTTTCTCCCTTTTGAGCTTGAGCTGAGAAAACACACATGACCAATGAGGCAATTGCAATGGATCGTACTGCAAATTTCATATTTAACTCCAAACTTAATGAATGAACTTTTAACACCGTTAGCCTAACTGTTTTACCGCAATGGATGGTCGGGGTTTGCCCTAGGCGGTATCGCAATGGCGACTCAAAAAAACACCCTTGTTTGGCCAAGGTTAAAGAGTGGGCAATTTGTAGCCAGCCAATTGTTCTCGCAATTTGGTTTTCAGCATTTTGCCCGTCGCACCTAAGGGAATTGAATCTACAAAAATGGCATCGTCTGGAATTTGCCACTTGGCCGTTTTACCCTCATAAAACTTCAGTAAATCTGCCGCCGTCACACTGCTTCCGGGCTTCTTGACCACACACACCACGGGGCGCTCATCCCATTTGGGGTGCGCCATCCCAATACAAGCGGCCATGGCCACGTCGGGGTGCGCCATGGCGATATTTTCAATGTCGATGGAGCTGATCCACTCGCCGCCGGACTTGATCACGTCTTTGCTGCGATCTGTAATTTGCATAAAACCATCTTCATCGATGGTGGCCACATCACCCGTGGGAAACCACCCGTCTACCAATGGCGAAGGCCCTTCTTGTTTGAAATATTCGCGAATAATCCAGGGGCCTTTGACCAATAAATCGCCGTAGGTTTTGCCATCATGCGGCAAATCAGAGCCAACTTCATTGACAATTTTCATGTCAACACCAAAGATGGCGCGGCCTTGTTTCAAGCGCAATTTCATTTGCGCTTCATCTGGCAAGTCAAGGTGTTTGTTCTTCAAAGTGCACAACGTACCGAGGGGGCTCATTTCTGTCATGCCCCAAGCGTGCAACACATCCACGCCATAGTCTTCTCGGAATGCATCAATCATGGCGGGTGGGCATGCAGAGCCACCAATCACGGTGCGTTTCAAACTTGAAAAGCGAAGCTTGTTCGGCTTCATGTGGCTTAAAAGCATTTGCCAAACGGTTGGCACTCCCGCCGCAAAACTCACCTTCTCCGCTTCGATCAATTCATACACAGATTTGCCATCCAAGGCAGGACCTGGGAAGACCAACTTCGCGCCCGTCATGGCCGCGCTGTAAGGAATGCCCCATGCATTCACATGGAACATAGGCACCACTGGCAAGACGGCATCACGCGCCGAAATGCACATGACATCGGGTAAAGCTGCCGCGTAAGCATGCAGCATGGTGGATCGGTGGCTGTACAAAGCTGCTTTGGGGTTGCCGGTGGTGCCACTGGTGTAACACATGCTTGAGGCGGTGTTTTCATCCAAATCGGGCCAGTTGTATTGGGCCGATTGGCTGCCTATGAGGTCCTCATAACTTTGGAGGTTGGGAATGCCTGAGTCTGTAGGCAGTTTGTCTTTGTCGCAAAGAGCAACCCAATGTTTCACCGTAGTGCATTTGGCGTGAACGGCTTGCACCAGTGGCAAAAAGGTCATGTCAAAACAAAGGACTTCGTCTTCTGCATGGTTGGCAATCCAAACCACTTGATCGGGATGCAACCTAGGGTTGAGGGTGTGCAAAACACGGCCAGAACCACTGACGCCAAAGTAAAGTTCCAAGTGTCGGTAACCATTCCAAGCCAAGGTGGCAATGCGTGCACCTTGCGCAAGCTTTAACCCGTCTAGGTAGTTGGCCAATTGCCGAGAGCGGTTGGCCACACCGGACCAGGTATAACGGTGGATGTCACCTTCTACCCTTCTGGACACAACCTCACCGTCAGCATGGTGCCGGTTGGCAAATTCAATCAAAGACGAAATCAGCAATGATTGCTGTTGCATGAGTCCCAACATATAAACCTCGACAAATTAAGTTCAACAGCCTCCTTTGTAGCACGACTGATAATGCCTCCCTTTAAAGCCTGTCCTTCGGTAAGTACATCGAAAGACGGAGACAATGTGACTATGACCTGGATCAATCGTTATGCAAGCTTGGGAACTGCCTTCTCTGCAGAGGTATTACCCACGCCGGTTCCCGATCCAACTTGGGTCATTCGCAACCCTGAATTGAGTCAGGCTCAAGGATTTCCGGACGACTGGCTTAACGGCGATGAAGGCTTGTCTGTGTTCAGTGGCAATGCCCTTTGGGATGGCATGCAATCTCGGGCAACGGTCTACAGCGGTCATCAGTTTGGCCAATGGGCGGGTCAACTGGGTGATGGCCGCGCTTTGTGCTTGGGCGAATTTCAAGCCACGCCCGCCACAAAGGGTTCCTTTGAATTGCAATTAAAAGGGGCTGGCAAGACACCTTTTTCCAGAATGGGCGATGGGCGGGCCGTTTTGCGTTCTAGCATTCGGGAATTCCTTTGCAGCGAGGCCATGGCTGGCCTGGGCATACCAACAACGCGGGCTTTGTGCCTCACCACAACCCCTTCGAAAGTGATTCGAGAGGAGGTTGAAACAGGCGCCATCGTGACACGAACGGCCCCCAGCTTCATTCGTTTTGGACATTTTGAACATTTTGCCAATCAAGTGTCGCCAGAGGGTGCAAGAAATTTGAAACAATTGGCCGACTTCACAATTGCCCATTATTTTCAACAAGAAGGTGCTTTCAGTGTTGACGAAACTGTTGACCTCACCATGGGTTTGTCAGGTAATCCCTATGCCCAGTTGCTGCACAGCGTGACATTGAAAACGGCCAAGCTTATGGCGCAATGGCAAGCGGTAGGTTTCTGTCACGGCGTCATGAATACAGACAACATGAGTATCTTGGGATTGACGCTCGACTACGGTCCTTTCCAATTCATGGACGGCTTCAACCCTGAGCACATCTGCAACCATTCTGATTATCAAGGCCGGTATGCCTATGGACTTCAACCGCAAGTGGCGTATTGGAATTTATTTTGCTTGGCACAGGCATTGATGCCCTTGATTGAAGATCAAGAATTGGCCATGAAAGCGCTGGAGAGTTACAAAACAGTATTTGCAGAACACTGGGGGCAGTGCTTCTTGAGTAAACTGGGTTTAAACAGACGCAGCAGTGAACAACACGCCCTAGAGGATCAGTCATTGATCAACGACACACTGCAACTTCTTGCAACAGAGCAAGTTGACTTCACTTTATTTTGGCGCAGGTTAAGTCATGCCGCCGGTGTCAGTGAGCAATCCAATTCAGCTTGGCAATCCGTGTCGGATCTGTTCATTGATCAAGCCGCTTGGCGCACTTGGCAAGACAAGTACATGAATCGCCTAGAACAAGAAAAAACGGTCAATTTCAATGAACGGATGCTGCAAGTCAACCCCAAATATGTGCTTCGAAACCACTTGGCAGAAGCCGCCATTCAAAAATCTAAACGGGGCGACCACTCTGAAGTTGAAAGACTTTTCAACTTGTTAAAGACGCCCTTTGAAGAACAACCTGAGTTTGACCATTACGCCCATCTTCCCCCAGCATGGGCCTCGTCCATTGAAATCAGTTGCTCATCCTAGTAGCATTCAAAAAATTTGCCGTGAATGGCGCTTGATTCAAATCAATCCTGTTAATTACTTTATCCTTAGAGCCATGTCAAACACCCCTCTTCCCCAAACGGATGCCGAATGGCGCAAATGGCTTGCCGCTAAAAACGCAGAGCCTTTGGCCTTTGAAGTCACACGTAAAGCCGCCACCGAGCGCCCCTTCTCTGGCAAATACGAAACCCATTGGGAACCCGGCCAATACAATTGTATGTGCTGCAACGCCAAACTGTTTGATGCAAGCACCAAGTTCGATGCAGGCTGCGGCTGGCCTTCTTTTTATCAGGCAGCCAACCAGGGCGCAGTGGCGGAAAAGGTAGACCGCAGCCATGGCATGGCCAGAGTTGAAAGCGTGTGCGCCAATTGCGGTGCACATTTGGGCCACGTGTTTGAAGATGGTCCAGCCCCCACAGGACTTCGCTATTGCATGAACTCGGCTTCTTTGAGTTTCGAGAAAAAAGAAACATGAAAATTATTCTCGATCTGTTTCCCATCTTGCTGTTTTTTGCAACTTACAAGATGGGCACCATCTATGAAGCCACGGCAGTCTTAATGGCAGCCACTGTGGTTCAAAGTGTATGGCTGTACAAAATAGATGGCAAATTGGCCACCCTGCAAAAAGCCACCTTGGCCTTAATTTTGGTATTTGGCAGTCTCACTTTGTTTTTTCAAGACGACCGCTTCATTAAGTTCAAACCCACCTTGTTGTACAGTTTCATGGCATTGGGATTGCTTTTTGCACAGTTTGTGCTGAAAAAGAATTTCCTCAAAAACATGCTGGGCTCGCAAGTGGCGTTAGCCGATAACCACTGGCACACATTAAGCTTGGCCTGGATTTTGTATTGCATTTTCATGGCGGTCATCAATACCTATGTTGCGGTCAATTTCAGTACCGAAGACTGGGTCAATTTCAAAATTTGGGGCTATATTTTTCCACTGACCTTCATTGTGGGTACTGGGATTTACATTGCCAAGCATGTGATCCCCAAAGATGAAAAAAACGAAGATCAACAGGACGCCTAAGTCCCGTCCATGTCCAATGACACACTCTTGATATGAGCCAAATCAACAACTTACCCACTTTAGAGTCATGGCAACCCCTCATGGAGGCGTGCCTTGTGCAGAAATTTCAGCCCAGTTTTTTAGAGGTGGTTGACGAGAGTTCTCACCATGCGGGCCATGCCGGCGCCAGTGAGTCTGGACTGAACAGCCATTTTCGAGTTCGAATTGCTTCTACTCAATTTGACAACATGAGCCGCGTACAGCGCCATCGTCTTGTGTATGATTCGCTCCAAGAATTCTTGGACCACGGCCTTCACGCCTTGGCCATTGAATTTCGATAAAGATAAATTTACTTGTAATTTGAGGAATCTAATGAAACTTTCGACATTGGCCTTGAGCTTGGTGGCTGCACTGAGTTTTTCTGCATGGTCACAAAATTTGGCGGTGGTCAACGGCAAAGCCGTCCCCAGTTCCCGCGTAGAAGCCTTGAAGCAACAAGTGGAGCGCTCTGGTCGCCCCGTAACGCCAGAAATTTTGGCGCAAATTAAAGAAGAACTCATTGCTCGCGAAATCTTCATGCAAGAAGCTCGCAAGCGCGGTCTTGATGCCACTGAGGATTACAAGGCACAACTCGAGTTGGCACGACAAAGCTTGTTGATTCGAGAATTGTTTGCCAGCTTCCAAAAGAAGAACCCCGTCACCGATGCTGAAATTAAAGCTGAATATGACAAATTTGTAGAAGCCAACGGCGGCAAAGAATATCGCGCGCGCCACATCTTGGTTGAAAAAGAAGATGAAGCAAAAGCACTTATTGCTGACCTGAAAAAAGGTGCGAAATTTGAAGAGTTGGCAAAGAAGTCATCCAAAGACCCGGGTTCTGGTGCTAATGGTGGCGATTTAGATTGGGCCAATGCTGCTGGCTATGTGCCTGAGTTTTCAAACGCCATGGTTAAGCTTGAAAAAGGTCAAATGACCGACACACCCGTGAAGAGCCAATTTGGTTTCCACATCATCAAGGTCGACGACGTGCGCGAAGCTCAGTTGCCCAAACTAGATGAAGTGAAGCCCCAAATTACACAGCAACTCACGCAAGCCAAATTGGGTAAATTCCAAGAAGATTTGCGCGCTAAAGCCAAAGTTAAGTAATTCAGTTCACCCAACGCCTGGCGTTTTGCCACAAACGCAACCAAGGGCTGTGGGCTGAAATATCACCTGACGTGTAACTCATCTGAACGTTTCTAAAAACACGTTCGGGGTGAGGCATCATGGCCGTGAAACGGCCATCTGCTGTGGTCACGGCCGTTAAACCCACAGGACTGCCGTTGGGATTGGCTGGATAGCTTTCCGTAGCATGTCCAAAATTGTCGACAAACTGCATCGCCGCAATGGCCTGTGCAGCATTGCCCCTGTATTTGAAATTGGCAAAGCCCTCACCATGTGCAACCGCAATGGGCATGCAGCTTCCAGCCATATCTTGAAAAAACAGGCTGGGTGAGTCGAGCACCTCGACCATGGATAATCGGGCTTCAAATCTCTCACTCTGGTTGGTTGTAAATCGAGGCCAATCTTGAGCACCTGGAATAATGTCTGCCAATTCAGCAAACATTTGGCAACCATTGCAAACGCCCAAACCAAATGTGTCGGTGCGCTCAAAATAAGCTTTGAACTCACTGGCCAACAAGGGGTTGAACGTAATGCTACGAGCCCAACCAATGCCAGCGCCCAGCGTGTCACCGTAACTAAAGCCGCCACAAGCCACCAAGCCTTTGAAGTTTTTCAAACTGACCCGGCCCGATTGCAAATCCGTCATATGCACATCTTGCGATTCAAAGCCAGCCTCTGAAAAAGCATAGGCCATTTCCACATGCGAGTTAACACCCTGCTCTCGCAGTATGGCAACACGAGGCTTGGTCAAATTCAAATACGGTGCAGCCACATTGTCTTCTGGCTTGAAACTCAAAGAAACATGCAGTCCAGGGTTTAACGGACTGCCAACGCCAGCGTGCTCGCTGTCTGCACACATTGAGTTGTCGCGCAGCTGGCAAATTTTCCAACTCACGCTGTCCCAAACTTGATGAAGGTCTTCTAATTTGGCTGTGAAAATTTCTTTGGTATCGCGCCAAATACTAAGAGCACCAACACCTTTGGCAATGGTGGCATGCGCAGGCCGCGTTTTACCCACCACATGACTGTGCTTGGAAAGGCCATGGTCTCGGAGTACTTGCATCACATCTGCACGGTATTGGGTGTCAATTTGAATGACCACACCCAACTCTTCGTTGAACAAGGCTTTCAAAGTTAATTCATCTCGACGGGCACTGATTTGATGGGCCCAATTTTTGGCATCGCCGTGATCAGCCCGACTGTCTGAAATGCCATCGCCTTCAGTGACCAGTAAATCAAGGTTCAGTGCAACGCCCACGTTGCCAGCAAAGCACATTTCAGCCACCGTGCTTAACAAGCCGCCGTCGCTTCGATCGTGGTAAGCCAAAATCTTGCTCTGTGAACGCAACAAGTTGATGGCCTTGACCAAATTCACCAAATGAGCAGGCGTTTCCAAATCAGGCACGACATCACCCGATTGGTTGAGCACCTGGCTCAAGATACTGCCGCCCATTCGACTTTGGCCGTGGCTCAAGTCAATCAGAATCAAGGACGTATCGTCCAGGCTGGCATTCAATTGAGGCGTGAAGGTGCCGCGCACATCTGGCAAGCTGGCAAAGGCACTCACAACCAAACTGACAGGGGATGTGACTTTGTGAGAACCAGTCGAATCGGACCATTGTGTTTTCATGGACAAACTGTCTTTGCCCACCGGTATGGACACCCCCAAAGCAGGACAAAGTTCCAAGCCGACGGCTTTGACCGTTTCGTAGAGCGCCGCGTCTTCACCGGGTTCGCCACAAGCGGCCATCCAATTGGCACTGAGCTTGACCCGATCTAGTTCGATAGGTGCCGCTAACAAATTGGTAACGGCTTCTGCCACGGCCATGCGGCCCGAAGCGGCTGCATCCACACTGGCCAATGGCGTTCGCTCTCCCATGCTCATGGCTTCGCCTTTAAACCCTTTGTAATCAGCCAAGGTCACGGCGCAATCGGCCACAGGCACTTGCCAAGGGCCGACCATTTGATCGCGGTGTGTGAGGCCGCCAACAGTGCGATCACCTATTGTGATTAAAAAGCGCTTGGATGCCACAGTGGGGTGACTCAGAACACTGAGCACCGCATCTTGTAGTTGAACGTCCGTGAGGTTGATGGGAGTGGTTTGTCGTTTGAGCGTTTGCACATCACGGTGCATTTTGGGTGGCTTGCCCAACAACACATTCATGGGCATGTCTACCGGATTTTTAAAATCGGCTATCTGGGCTTGCTCATCTGACAAAACAAGTTGACGCTCTTCAGTGGCAACGCCCACCACGGCAAAGGGGCAACGCTCGCGCTCGCAAAAAGATTTAAAAATTTCTAAGGATTCAGGTGCGATGGCCAGCACATAACGTTCTTGACTTTCGTTGGACCAAATTTCTTTGGGCGACAAGCCCGAAGCTTCAAGCGGTACTGCGCGCAAATCAAACCTCGCGCCACGCCCCGCATCGTTGGTCAGCTCAGGAAAGGCGTTGGACAAACCTCCTGCGCCCACATCGTGAATGGCCAAAATAGGATTGTCCGAACCCATCACCCAGCAATGGTTAATGACCTCTTGCGCACGGCGTTCAATTTCTGGATTGCCGCGTTGCACAGAGTCAAAATCTAGATTAGCGGCATTGGCACCTGAAGCCATGGAACTGGCCGCACTGCCGCCCATGCCAATCAGCATGCCAGGCCCGCCCAATTGGATCAACAAGCTACCTGCAGGAAATAGGATTTTTTGAGTCTGAACATGGTCTATCACGCCCAACCCACCCGCAATCATGATGGGTTTGTGATAGCCACGCACCACACCGCCCACCACCTGCTCATATTCTCTAAAGTACCCCAACAAATTGGGGCGTCCAAATTCATTGTTAAATGCAGCACCTCCTAAAGGGCCCTCGGTCATGATTTGCAAAGCACTGGCGATGTGCTCTGGTTTGCCGTGAGGACTTTGCCACAATTTTGAAACTGTAAAGCCCGTTAATCCGGCCTTGGGTTTTGAGCCACGACCTGTGGCACCTTCATCGCGAATTTCTCCACCGGCACCGGTGGAGGCGCCAGGAAATGGCGAAATGGCGGTGGGATGGTTGTGCGTTTCAACCTTCATCAACACATGATGAAGTGCATTTTCTTTCACGTAAGTGCCGCCGTGCTTGGCCACAAAGCGCTCAACTTCATGTCCGGTCATGATGGAGGCGTTGTCTGAGTAAGCCACCACAGTGTGCTTCGGGTTTTGTTGGTGCGTATGGCGAATCATGCCAAACAAACTGCGTGTTTGTGCTATGCCATCAATAGTAAACTCCGCATTGAAAATTTTGTGACGACAGTGCTCGCTGTTGGCCTGTGCAAACATCATCAGTTCAACGTCGCTTGGATTTCTGCCCAGCTGCTCAAACGATGTCAAAAGATAATCAATTTCGTCTTCTGCCAAAGCCAAGCCAAATTGTTTGTTAGCAAACACCAAAGCCTGGCGACCTCCCCCCAATATATCCACATGCAAAAGCGGTGGGGCTTGCAACTCAGTAAAAAGCGCCAACGCATCTTCTCGCTTAGCCAAAATTGACTCCATCATTCTGTCGTGAAGTAAGTCGGCAAGCTGGTGTTTAATTTCTGCAGAAACGGACCGGGCCTTGGCTGCATTTTTAAATTGCAAGGTGTATTCCACCAAGCGTTCTATGCGGCGAATTTCTAGGCCACAGTTGTGCGCAATATCGGTGGCTTTGGATGCCCAAGGCGAGACCGTGCCCAATCGAGGCGACACGCAAACACGAACAGCGGCATCGGATGGGCCCTTGATTTGAAAAGGATCACCATAGGTAAGGAGTTGTTTTAAAACTTCAGTTTGAGAGCCTTCAAAGCTTGAAGCACTGGCAACCAAGTGCAAAAATTGTCCAGATAAACCAGACACTTGGGGGCAAATGGCCTGCAATCGGGGGCGCAATTGCTGGACACGAAAATCGCTGAGGGCGTTGCCGCCTTCCAAAATAAGAGTTTGCAGGGTCACAGGGTGGCCTTGAGGGCAATAGGGAAAGTAGTCTCAAATACCGCTGACTGGGGCATTCATCGAGTCTTTATTTTAACTGCGTATGGCCCTAATTTCTGCAAAGTCCTCACTTGAATGGGATAATCACGCCCCATGACGACCACCCTCAAAGACGCCCAAGGCGCAGATGGCATGCGTGTGGCAGGACGCCTCGCATCCGAAGTACTCGATTATCTAACGCCCTTTGTAAAGCCTGGCGTGACCACCAACGAATTGGACAAGTTAGCCCATGACTTCATGGTCAATGTTCAAGGAACTATACCCGCGCCTTTGAACTATCAACCGCCTGGTTATGGCCCCTACCCTAAATCCATTTGTACCTCCATCAATCATCAGGTTTGTCATGGCATTCCCAACGACAAGGCTTTGAAAAAAGGCGACATTGTCAACATTGACATCACTGTCATCAAAGATGGCTGGCATGGCGATACCAGTCGCATGTTCATGGTGGGCGAAACTTCAATTGCCGCTAAGCGCCTGTGTGCCGTCACCTATGAGGCCATGTGGCACGGCATTGAGCAAGTTAAACCGGGTGCACGTTTGGGAGACATTGGTTGGGCCATTCAAAAATTTGCAGAAAATTTGGGTTTCTCAATCGTTCGCGAGTTTTGTGGCCACGGCATTGGCCGCGTTTTCCATGAAGAACCTCAAGTTTTGCATTATGGAAAACCAGGGACTCTGGACGAACTCAAAGTCGGTATGACATTCACCATCGAGCCCATGATCAACGCGGGCAAACGCGAGATTAAAGAAATGGGTGACGGCTGGACCATTGTGACCAAGGACCGCTCTTTATCGGCTCAATGGGAACATACCATTTTGGTCACAGAAACGGGTTACGAAGTTCTCACCTTGTCTGTGGGCAGTCCGCCTATCCCCGCATTTGTAAAGGGCTAAAGCCATGACCGACTTGTCGGTATTGCGTGATAACTATCGGCAAGAGAAGATGGCCTTATGGTCACACATTGCCAACAGTGCTTCCAACGGCCGGGGCGTCAAATCCACGCTCATTCGGTTGGCCAAACTGGCTGACAAATTACTCATACAACTTTGGCACAACGCGGGATTTGATCAGGGCGAGGCCTTGATTGCAGTGGGCGGATTTGGTCGAGGCGAGTTGTTTCCTTCCTCCGATGTGGATGTTTTGGTGTTGCTACCCGATGGCGTCAACGCAGAAGAATCGCCTGTCCTGAAAGCCAAACTTGAAGCCTTTATTGGAAGTTGCTGGGACACGGGCCTTGAAATTGGTTCGAGCGTTAGAACGCTAAGTGACTGCATGGATGAGTCTGCCAAAGACATTACCGTGCAGACATCCTTGCTAGAAAGTCGGTTTTTAACCGGCCGCAAGCCGCTGTATTTGCAATTTAAAAATAGCTATGACGAAGCCATGGATCCGCATGCCTTTTTTGTGGCCAAGACTCTTGAATTGCAACAACGACACAACAAGTACGAGAACACGCCCTACTCCCTTGAACCCAATTGCAAAGAATCACCGGGAGGTCTTCGCGATTTACAAATCATTATTTGGGTTTCAAAGGCTGCAGGTTTTGGCCACAACTGGGATGACTTAGCCCTCAAAGGTTTGGCGACGCCACTCGAAGTTAAACAAATCAAGCGCAATGAAGCGGTACTGAGTCTCATTCGCGCAAGGCTGCATTTACTGGCCAAACGCAGAGAAGATCGTTTGGTATTTGATTTGCAGCATTCAATGGCCGAATCGTTTGGCTACGAAGCGCAAAGTACGCCCGAAGGCAAACACAAGCAAAGGGCCAGTGAAGTATTGATGCGCCAGTATTATTGGTCTGCTAAAGCGGTGACGCAGTTGAATCAAATTTTGCTACTGAACATTGAAGAGCATTTGCAAGCCCAAAGAGGTGACATTCGAATCGAGGTGCGCAAACTCAATGAGCACTTTTTTGAAAAAAACGGATTACTGGAAGTTGCACAAGACGACCTGTACCAGAAACACCCGCACGCTATTCTTAAAACATTTTTGCTGTACCAACAAACGCGGGGCGTTAAAGGTTTATCGGCCAAAACACTGCGTGCACTTTACAACGTTCGAGGTGTGATGGATGCCGCCTTCAGGCGTGACCCCATTAACCGACACACCTTTCTTCAAATTCTTCAAGAGAATCAAGGCATCACACATTCATTTCGTTTGATGAATCAGACTTCGGTCTTGGGACGATACCTGTGGGTGTTCCGAAACATTGTGGGCCAAATGCAGCATGACCTTTTCCATGTGTACACCGTGGATCAGCATATTTTGATGGTGCTTCGCAATGTAAGGCGTTTTTTCATTGCAGACCATGCCCATGAGTATCCTTTTTGTTCCCAATTGGCAGCCGGATGGGACAAGCCATATGTCTTGTATGCAGCAGCACTCTTTCATGACATTGCCAAAGGACGGGGTGGTGACCACTCAAAATTAGGCGCCTTAGAAGTGAAAAGCTTTTGCCGTCAGCACAAAATACCTGCAGATGATGCCAAGCTCATTGCATTTTTGGTCAGCGAGCATCTCACCATGAGCCATGTGGCTCAAAAGGAAGATCTGAGTGACCCTGACGTCATAGCAACTTTTGCAAAACGCGTTGGCAATGAACGCAAGCTCACGGCACTCTATTTACTTACCGTTGCGGACATTCGCGGCACCAGTCCCAAAGTATGGAATGCCTGGAAAGGCAAACTTCTAGAGGATCTTTACAAATACACTTTGCGCGTGCTGGGCGGTCGAGCGCCCGATGCCAACGCGGAGATTGAATCGCGCAAGAGCGAAGCACTGGTTGAACTGGCGCTTCACTCAGAGCCCCACGATGGCCAGAAAGCTTTGTGGGACACATTGGACGTCGGCTATTTTATGCGGCACGATGCCAGTGAAATTGCATGGCACGCCAGACAACTCTCACGCTATGTTGCCAAATCTGACGATAGCGTTGTTGCCTCAGGCCAAGGCAAAAGCATGGTGCGAGCGCGTATATCTCCTTTGGGTGAAGGCCTGCAGGTGTTGGTCTATACGACTGACCAAGCCGATTTGTTTGCACGCATTTGTGGCTATTTTGACCAAGCTGGTTTCAGCATTTTGGACGCCAAAATTCACACGGCCAAAAATGGCTATGCCCTAGACACTTTCCAGGTGGTCACCTCTCTCATGCCTGAACATTACAGAGAACTGATCAACATGGTGGAGTCTGGCTTGGGCACCACCATCGACCAAAAAGGTGAATTGCCACCACCAACCCGAGGCCGCGTTTCACGTCGTGTTAAAAACTTTCCAATTGCTCCGCGCATTACCCTGCACCCTGATGAAAAGGCGCAAAGTTGGTTGTTAGGCATCTCTGCCAGTGACCGATTGGGCTTGCTTTACAGCGTGGCCACCGTCTTGGCAAAGCACAGCATCAGTTTGAAGTTGGCCAAAATCAGCACCTTAGGCGAACGAGTTGAGGACACATTCCTCATCGAAGGCTCGGCGCTTCAGCACAACCGAGAGCAAATTGAAATTGAGACGGAACTGTTGCAGGTCCTTCAGGCTTAACTAGCGTTTTTGACGCGGAGGCAAGCCTGTGTGTTGCGTCAAAATTTTGCCTTTTTGGGGCTCAGCACTGGGCGTGCTGTTTTTTCGACGCGCACTTTGATACTCGTCTGACAAGGGTTGCCATGTGGGAATCAAATGGTGTTTGCCATTACCAATTAAATCGGCTCTGCCCATGGCTTTCAGTGCATCTCTGAGCAAGGGCCAATGTTTGGCATCGTGGTAACGCAAAAATGCTTTGTGCAAACGCCTTCTTTTTTCACCTTTGACCACATCTACTTTTTCGCTGTCACGGGTAATTTTTCGCAACGGATTTTTACCAGTGTGGTACATGGCGGTGGCGGTGGCCATTGGACTGGGGTAGAAGGTTTGCACCTGGTCTGCACGAAAACCATTTTTCTTAAGCCAGACTGCCAAATTCATCATGTCTTCGTCACTGGTGCCTGGATGCGCGGCAATAAAGTAAGGCACCAAAAACTGTTTTTTTCCAGCTTCCGCACTGAATTTGTCAAACATACTTTTGAATTTGTCATAACTTCCAATACCAGGCTTCATCATTTTGTTGAGAGGGCCAGACTCGGTATGCTCGGGTGCAATTTTCAAATAACCGCCCACGTGGTGCGTCACTAATTCTTTGACATATTCAGGACTTTGCACCGCAAGGTCATACCGCAGGCCAGAACCAATTAAGATTTTCTTGATGCCCTTCAAACTTCTCGCTTTGCGATACATCTGAATGAGGGGGCCGTGGTCGGTGGTCAGATTGCTACAGATACCAGGAAAGACGCAGCTCGGCTTGCGGCAGGCCGCTTCAATTTCTGGGCTTTTGCAACCCAATCGATACATGTTGGCCGTGGGCCCACCCAAGTCAGATATCACCCCCGTAAAGCCTTTGACTTTGTCGCGAATGTCTTCAATTTCGCGAAGCACGGAGGCTTCACTTCGACTTTGTATGATGCGGCCCTCGTGCTCTGTGATGGAGCAGAAAGTACAACCTCCAAAACACCCACGCATGATGTTGACCGAAAAGCGAATCATTTCCCATGCAGGAATTTTGGTATCACCATCGTGCGAACCATTTTCATCGGCATAGGTAGGATGTGGACTGCGTGCATATGGCAAATCAAACACGGCATCCATTTCAGCCGTCGTGAGCGGGATAGGCGGTGGCGTGATCCATACATCGCGCGCTGTGTGGCCTTCTCCGTGCGCTTGAACCAAGCAACGTGCATTGCCCGGATTGGTTTCTAAGTGCAAAACACGATTGGCGTGCGCGTACAAAACGGGATCGCTTTTGATTTGCTCATAACTGGGCAAGCGAATAACACTTTGATCGCGCGGTGGCACCTTGTGCAAACCCTTGCCCAGCATGGCGGGCAAATTAGGATTGGGCACAAAGCTAAGGGGCTGAATATTGGAAGTGTTTGCAGCTTTTTGCAGGGCAGCTTGACTGATCCCTTTGGCAGAATTTTGTTGATCCGCGACAGATTGTGCTTCCTCTTCGCGCGCACAAGTGGCACCGTTTTCACGGGCTTGATCTGAAATCATGAGGTACGGATTGACATGTGCTTCAACGTGTCCAGGTGTGTCGACTGAAGCAGAATTAATTTCGTACCACCCCTCGGGTGTTTGCCGACGCACAAAGGCAGTGCCACGAACATCCACAATATCTTGCACAGGCTCACGCGCGGCCAATCGATGCGCAATTTCAACCACAGCGCGTTCTGCATTGCCATAAAGCAACAAATCACATTTACTGTCCACCACAATAGATCGACGTACTTTGTCGGACCAATAGTCATAGTGCGCAATGCGTCTTAAAGAGCCTTCAATGCCGCCTAACACAATGGGTACATCTGGAAAGGCTTCGCGGCAGCGCTGGCTGTAAACAATGGCGGCACGATCTGGACGCTTTCCACCCACATCGCCTGGTGTATAGGCGTCGTCAGAGCGAATTTTGCGATCGGCGGTGTAGCGGTTGATCATGGAATCCATGTTGCCAGCCGTGACGCCCCAGAACAAATTGGGTTTGCCTAAAACGCGGAAGGGATCGGCACTTTGCCAATCGGGTTGGGCAATGATGCCAACCCGAAAACCTTGGGCTTCCAACATCCTGCCAATCACGGCCATGCCAAAACTGGGATGGTCGACATAGGCATCGCCAGTGACCAAAATAATGTCACAACTGTCCCAGCCAAGTTGGGTCATTTCTGCGCGACTCATGGGCAAAAAAGGTGCCGTGCCAAAGCGCGAAGCCCAGAACTTTCGATAACTGTTCAAGGGCTTGGCGTTGCGCGGGAAAAAGGAAACGTCTAGCAGGGCGTTCATAGACCGAAAATCAGAGGAATGGGGGTAGTTTAAGCCTATCTGAGCGCCCATCAAGCGAAAGGTCTTTCTCATCCGATAATTGCGGTATGAATTCTGAATTAATTGAACACCATCACCCGCAGTCCAAAACTGAGTTGTTTGTCGTCTTCACGTTTCTAGCCCTCCAAGGATTTGGAGGGGTATTAACCGTTGTTCAACGCGAATTGGTAGAGCGTCGAAAATGGATGACAAACGCCCAGTTCGTTGAAGAATGGTCCGTCGCTCAAGTGATGCCTGGCCCCAATGTGGTCAATTTGTGTTTAATGATTGGCGGCCAGTACTTTGGCATTGCAGGCGCCTTGGCAGCGGTTTTTGGCTTAATTTTCGGGCCCTTGGTTGTGGTTCTGGGGTTGGCCATTTTATTCGGTGGCATTGCAGACAACCCAATGGCACAGGGTGCACTCAAAGGCATGGGTGCTGCCGCTGCGGGTTTAGTCATTGCCTCAGGTTTCAAGCTAGGCATCACTTTGCCTCAAAATCCAATGGGTTTGTGGGCAGCCATTGCGCTGAGTGTTCTGACTTTTGTGGCGGTGGGTTTGTTGAGACTACCCTTGGTATGGGTACTCTTTGTATTGGGCACCGTAGGATGCGTCATGGCTTATCGCGTCTTGAATAATTCCGATGTCGTGACCTCAGATTCAGTGCAGGATGACGCATGATGGCAACTGGCAACATGAATCCTCAAGATTGGCTAGAATTGTTCACGCACTTTTCAGTGCTGTCACTCATGGGCATTGGCGGTGCCATTACAACGGCACCTGAAATGCACCGATTTTTGGTGAATGAAAAAAACTGGCTAACCGATGCCTCTTTTTCATCGTCCATCGCGCTGGCACAATCTGCACCCGGCCCCAATGTCCTCTTCGTTGCCCTGATGGGCTGGAATATTGGCGTCAATTCGGCCGGTGGTTTGGCTGCCGGACCTAGTGCATGGTGGTTGGGGTTGTTCGGCGTTATGGTCACCATGGTGGGCATCATGCTGCCCTCCTCCATCCTGACCTACAAAGCCACCAAATGGGCGCATGTCAACCGAAATTTAAGATCGGTTCGCGCTTTTAAGTCGGGCATGGCGCCCATTGTGATTGGCTTGTTGGTGTCCACCGGTTGGTTGTTGTCAGCCGCTCATCGAAATTTTGAACTTGATTGGAAACTCTGGCTGGTGACTGCCATTTCAGTTGCCTTGGTCATGCGGACATCCCTGCATTTGTTGTGGATGATTGCAGCGGGCGGCGTATTGGGTGGCGCCGGTTTACTTTGAATTACGCCAGGCGTTGCCTGACAGCTTCAAATAAGCACACTCCGCTGGCCACTGACACGTTCAAACTTTCCACCGCGCCTTGCATGGGAATGCTCACCAATTCATCGCATGTTTTGCGTGTGAGTTGACGCATACCCAGCCCCTCTGCCCCCAGCACCAAAGCCACGGGTCCTTTTAAATCGACTTGGTAAATATTGCGAGGTGCATCCCCACTGGTGCCAATGGTCCAGATGGACCGCTCTTTAAGTTCACCCAAGGTGCGCGCCAAATTAGTGACCATGAAATAAGGCACTGTTTCTGCCGCACCACTTGCTACCTTGGCCACGGTGGCATTGATGCCAGCCGCATGATCCTTGGGCGCAATAACGGCGTGTGCACCAGCGCCATCTGCAACCCTCAAGCAGGCGCCTAAATTATGGGGGTCGGTCACGCCATCCAAGACCAACAACAATGGTGGCCCTTGAACTTGGTCCAACAAATCGTCTAACGAATGTGCTTGCGGCAAAGTTTCAACGCGTGCGGCCACACCTTGATGGCCATGACTGCCTGCCAACTTGGCCAAGCGTATGTTGTCGGCTTCGATTAACCGGACCCCTGCTTCTTGCGCCCGTTCAATAAATTGACGCATTCTGGCATCGCGCCGCGTGGTTTCAAAATAGATTTCTACAATGGACTGAGGTGCCGTTTTCAAACGAACACCCACCGCATGGAAACCAAAAAGAATTTTGGGAGAAGACATGTCCCGATTATCGTTGGGATATGAGTTGTCCGGCTTCCAAGGTCAAAGTTCTGTCGCAACGTTGGGCTAATTTTTGATCGTGCGTCACCAGAATCAGGGTAGTTCCACGCGCTTGATTCATGGCGAGCATCAAATTCATAATGCTTTCACCTGTTTCAGCATCCAAACTGCCCGTGGGTTCGTCTGCCAGCAAAAGTTTGGGTTGAACGACAAAGGCACGGGCCAAGGCCACTCGCTGTTGCTCACCCCCACTCAACACCTTGGGAAAATGTTTCATGCGCTCCGACAGGCCCACTTGGCCGAGAATATCTTGGGCCAATTTGAAAGCCTCTTTGGTGCCAGACAGTTCAAGCGGCAACATGACGTTTTCTAAGGCAGTCAGGTGTCCCATCAATTGGAAATTTTGAAACACAAAACCCAACTGCTGCCCTCGCCAAGCCGCACGATCATCCTCAGACAAGTCAAAAATAGATTGGCCCGCCAAGCTAACTTGGCCGCTGCTGGGCGTGTCCAAGCCTGCCATGATGGACAACAAGGTGCTTTTACCCGATCCCGAAGCGCCCAAAATAGCCACAGTCTCCCCTTTGTTCACGGAGAAATCGATATCACGCAAAATAGACAACTGGCCACCGACATCGCCGACCAGCTTGCTCACGTGACTGACTGAAATCATTGTTCCTAACATGCACCAACCTTTTTTGCTACGAAGACACTTTAACTGGCTTGTTTTGAGCTTGTTCTCTGCAGGCTTTTGCGGACTGATAAACAGCAACCTGGCCCTGGCCAATTCTGCAACGAATCAGCCATCCTCCAAAGCTCAAACTGTGCTGATTGTGGGAGACTCTTTAAGTGCAGAGTATGGCTTAAGCAGGGGGACGGGCTGGGTGAGTTTAATGAGTCAGACTGCTGCCCAGGAGGTGCCTGGTTTGAAGATTGTCAATGCCAGCATCAGTGGCGATACCACTTCAGGTGGCGTGACCCGTCTTCCTGCATTGCTCAAACTGCATCAACCTCAAGTGCTGGTGATTGAGTTAGGGGGCAACGATGCGCTCCGCGGCTTGCAAATGAGCATGACGCAGCAAAATTTGTTGCACATGGCCAATGAAGGCAAACGGGCTGGTGCCAAAGTCTTGATCATCGGCATGCAAGTGCCGCCCAATTACGGCGCCAGTTATCTGAAACAAATGGATGCAGCCTACTTGCGCGTTTCCAAAGAAACCGGCGCACAATTGAATGTGCAATTTTTAAAAGGTGTTGCCGATGACGTTGATCCACTTAAGTGGTTTCAATCAGATCGCATTCACCCGAACGAAGGTGCTCAAAGCACGATGATGAAAAATGTCTGGCCGCAGTTGAAGAAGATGCTGCGAACTTAAGTCTGCGCTGGCGAATTTGGCGTCACTTCGGGCGGGTCTTGGAGATCGGTGCCATCCTCTGACATGTCGTCAGGTGAGTCTGTTTTTCGCTCAGACTTGGCTTTAAGCTTGTCTTCTTTCTTTCGCTTCTTCGCCAATTCTTTTTGACGTTTTTCGTAGCCGTAATTGGGAGTTGCCAAGATATTTCTTTCTATTGAATGGCATCCACTGTATCAGCTTGCCATTCAATTAAACGCCTATCCCTAAAAATTCAGGCAATGAGCTGCCGCTTGCGCTAAATCAGCCACCAAATCATCTGGCGATTCAAATCCTGTGGAGAAACGCACCAGGTAGCCTTTGTTTAAATGGGCAGGCCATCTCGATCGCATGCTCTCAATTTGATAGGGCACAACCAAGCTGGTTGGGCCGCCCCAGCTGTAACCAATTCGGAAAAGCTGCAGACTGTCGCAAAACGAATCGACCTGCGCTTGCGTGAGGGCAGGATTCAACATGACACTGAACAGCCCAGCGGCATGGCCTTCTCGGCCCTCAGAAGCGCACAAAGCCTTCCAATTCACATGTCCGGGTGCACCCTCCATGGCAGGATGCAACACCTGCACACAAGACTTTTGTTCTTTCCACCACTGCGCCAACTGCCGTGCCGACCTGTCTTGCGCTTCGTATCGCAAAGAAATGGTGGGGAGTGATCTTAAGATGCTTTCAACATCATTGGCGCCCACGCAAAGGCCCAAGCGCATCATGGTGAGCTTCAGCTTCAAGGCCAAGTCGTCATTGCATGTGATGACGCTGCCCATCAGTACATCGCCACCGCCACTGGGGTATTTGGTCAGAGCGTGTGCTGTGAAATCGACCGCCAAGCTGCCATTGCCTAACAAATCGAAAGGTTTGAAGGCAATGCCTGCGCCCCATGTATTGTCTAGCGCCATCAATACTTTGCGTGCCTTGCACACCTTTGCCAAGTTGATCAAATCAGGAAATTCCATGCTGACCGAGCCGGGCGCTTCCAACCAAACCAGCTTGGTTTGAGGTTGCATTTTGGCCTCCAAGTCTTGAGGATTCATGGCATCGTAGTAGGAGTGCGAAATGCCAAACGACGCCAACTCACCTTGCGCCAATACTTTATTGGGTCCATAGGAGTTGTCGGGAATCAACACGTGATCGCCTGTTTTCAAAACAGAAAATGCGGCAACTGCTAAGGCTGACAAGCCACTCGGCGTTAAGACGCAATGTTTGCCGCCTTCCAAGGTGCAAAGTCGCTCTTCAAGCGTAAAGGTAGATGGTGTACCGTGTGTACCGTAGGTGTAGCCAGATTTGTCTTTCCACTCTCGTTGGCGCATAGCGGCCACATTGGGGAAGAAAACCGTCGAGGCTTTGAAGACACCCGGCTGAGGGGCTTCAAAATCAGCCGGTGGCGTGTAGCCGTGGTGAATGAGGTGGGTGGAAATGTGGGTCGTGTTCTTTGCAGTCATCCCACAATCGTAACCCTAGACACTCCATTTTTCCATCAATTTTTGAGGGTTAAGGCTGTCATAACCTTCAAAGGGTTGGTGAATCCAAGGGTTGGTGGGCAAATAGTCTACGGAGTAGTCTGGCTGAAAACCTGACAGCCCCTTGGTCCAAATCACGGCAGTACGCAACTCCGTAATGGGGGCGTAGTTTGTTTTGAGCATGCTCACCACTGCTTTCAAGGTGTGACCTGAATCAGCCAAGTCATCGACCAATAGAACGCGGCCTGCAATCTCACCTTTCGGGGTTGTGATAAAGCGCGCAATGTCCAAGTGGCCTTGAACCGTGCCAGCGTCGGCACGGTATGAACTGGTGGACATGATGGCCAAGGGCTTGTCAAAGATACGCGACAAAATGTCGCCGGGCCGCATACCGCCGCGGGCCAAGCACAGGATCGTGTCAAACGCCCAATCCGATTGATGAACCTTGATGGCCAATTTTTCAATCAAGTTGTGATATTCGTCGTAACTCACATACAAGTGTTTGCCATCTTCAGTCAGCATGGGAAATCTCCAAAGGTTGGTTCAGGGCACAAGGATGTGCCATGGGGTGTTGAAAAAAATTGAAACTAAATCAGAGCGGCGCCAAAAAAGGATGGCGCATCAAAATGGTGTGGTCGCGATCGGGACTGGTTGAAACCATGTGAATGGGCACGCCAGTGACTTGCTCGATGCGTTGCAAATACAAGCGTGCATTGACGGGCAGCTTGGCGTACTGAGTGACCCCGACTGTACTGTCTGTCCAGCCTTCGATGGTTTCATAAATAGGTTTGCAACGCGCAATGTCATCGGCGCCCATGGGTAAAATATCCACAATTTCGCCGTCCAATTCGTAGCCGGTGCAGAGCTTTAATTCTTTCAAGCCATCAAGCACATCCAACTTGGTGATGCACATGCCAGACAAACCATTTACCTGGGCACTTCGTTTGAGCAAGGCCGCATCAAACCATCCACAACGACGACTGCGACCCGTGGTGACACCTTTTTCGGCACCAACGGTGCTCATGTGCCAACCCGGGGTGCCTTCTTTTTCCCATTCCAATTCGGTGGGAAACGGGCCACCGCCCACACGGGTGCAATAGGCTTTGGTAATGCCCAAAACATAGTGCAACAGTCCGGGCCCGACACCGGAACCTGCTGCCGCATTGCCTGCAACACAATTGCTTGAAGTGACATACGGGTAGGTGCCGTGATCCACATCAAGCAGCGTCCCTTGGGCGCCTTCAAAGAGCAAATTGGCACCTAAGCGATGCGCGTCGTTTAATTCGCGCGAGACATCGGCCATCATGGGTTTGAGCAGCGCAGCGTGTTCCATGGCTTCTTTGTAAACCACATCAAATTGAACTTCACCGTTTTTGACATACGGCTTAAGTGCATCGCCAAACGTGAATTTCTCTGAACCCAAATAGGTCTTCAACACATGATTGTGCAAGTCCAACAACTCTTTGAGTTTGTGGGCAAAACGCTCTGGGTATTTCAGGTCTTGAACACGCAAAGCACGGCGCGCAATTTTGTCTTCATAAGCAGGACCAATACCGCGACCAGTAGTGCCAATTTTTTCGGTTCCGCCCTGCTCTCGCGCAGCCTCACGGGCCACATCAAGGGCCGCGTGGAAAGGCAGAATGAGCGGGCAAGCTTCACTGATACGCAAACGCGAACGAACTTCAACACCGGCTTTTTCGAGTCCGACAATTTCTTCGAACAACTTTCCAGGCGACAACACAACACCATTGCCGATGTAACACTTCACGCCAGGGCGCATGATGCCACTGGGAATTAAATGCAGCGCAGTTTTCACGCCATTGATGACCAAAGTGTGTCCTGCATTGTGACCCCCTTGAAAGCGGACAACACCTTGTGCACTTTCAGTGAGCCAGTCAACTAATTTACCTTTGCCCTCGTCGCCCCATTGGGTACCGACAACGACAACATTTCTTCCTTTGATCATGTTCATTTTGTTTTATTTTCAATGGCTTTTACGACCCACTGTCCCGCAACCTCAACGAGTTCGCGATCACATTGGAATTCATCTATTTCACTGTCGTGTCCTGGCAAGATACACACGACGGTTTCACCTTGGTGGCGAAGCTTGGCAATTGCGGCTCTGAATGCTGTGGTGGTTCCCCAAGGTGCACGAATGGCGGCTTTGAGAGAAAGTTGTGGCACAACACCCACCCACTGCTTCAAGTCGAGACTGAAGCCCACGGCTGGCCGATCGCGGCCTATTTCGTGACCAAATACAGCACCGACGCCGTCATAGCGACCCCCGCGAACCACCGCATCGCTGGCACCCTTGGCATAGATTGCAAAGCGCAAGCCGCTGTAGTATGCATAGCCTCTGGCGTCAGCCAAGTCAAACTTGAAAGTGACCTGGGGGAGTTGTTCGCTGAGCCACTTGAGTTGCTCAAGAGCCAATCTAATTTGTGGTTTGGACGGAAGTTTCTGCATTGCCAAAGACAGCACGGATGCGTCTCCATAAAGACCAATCAAGCTCATCAAGCCTGATTGAATTTCAAGCGGAAATTTACGTGTCAGATCTTCAAGCACGGAAGAATTTTTAGCGGCCAAAGCGGCATAAACATCGCCACGCATGGCCTCGGTCAGGTGGAGGCCGTCAAGCAAGCTGCTAACAATGCGGGCATCCGCCAAGTCAACCAAGACTTCACCCATTTGTGAGACTTGCAGGCAATCAAGGGCCAATTGCAAAACCTCAAGATCGGCCTCAAGACCCGCATGGCCAAATATTTCAGCGCCCAATTGAAGAGGTTCACGCGTGGCATGTGGCCGGTCGGGTTGGGTATGTAAGACGGGGCCGCAGTAGCACAAACGTGAGACGCCTTTGCGATTGAGCAAATGAGCATCGATGCGGGCTACTTGTGGAGTGGTGTCGGCTCGCAAACCCATCATGCGGCCAGAAATTTGGTCAACCAGCTTAAAAGTTTGAAGGTCCAGGGCCTTGCCCGTGCCAGTTAGAAGGGACTCAATGTGCTCGAGCAAAGGTGGCGAGACCAACTCAAAGCCATAGCTTCGGGCGGTGTCTAAAAGCAATCTTCGGAGTTCTTCGATGTGCCTGGCTTCTGAGGGCAAGACATCAGCGATGTGATCCGGCAGGACCCAAGCGGACATGGCAATAAAGGGAGGCTGTTAAAACAGAGATTTTACTGGCTCTAGCAGCCTCTAAAGGAGCCACCCCAAAAGAAACAGTCCCAGCAACACAGTGGTCAGACCAAAAAATCGGATCTGTCCATCTTGCATCTGAAGCAGTTGTGAGAACATTTCTCGCCACTTGGGTGGCGAAATGAGAGGCAAAAGCCCCTCAAAGATCAAAACCAGCGCAAGAGCGGCCAGAATTGAATGCCAGAAAGACACTTATTTCTTGGCCGGTTGAGCGGCTTGGCCAGACCCTGAGTTGCCGCGCATGGCTCTGAAGAAATCAGAACTGCTAGGGTCTAGCACCATGACGTCAGATTTTTTAGCAAAGCTGGCTTTGTAAGCGTCGAGGCTTCTGTAAAACTGAGCAAACTGTGGATCACGGCCAAATGATTCGTTGTAAATTTTGGCCGCTTGTGAGTCGCCCTGACCCTTGATTTTTTGTGCTTCACGGTAAGCATTGGCGATGGCCACTTCGCGCTGACGATCGGCGTCAGCACGAATTTTTTCGCCTTCGGCAGCGCCCGTAGAACGCAACTCATTGGCAACACGTTTACGCTCTGCTTCCATCCGCCTGTAAACAGACTCAGTGATGGCATCAACATAATCTGCACGCGTGATGCGCACATCGACCACATCCACACCCCAAGGCTTTTCGCCACGAACTTTTTCAAGCACTTCGCGTTTGACATCATTCATGAGCACGTCGCGGCTCAACGATAAGAGGTCTTTCACGGTTCGCTTGTTTATTTCTTCTTGAAAGGCGTTGCGAACAACGCGGTTCAATTGATTGGCCCCTGATTTTTCATCCAAGCCCACATTGCGAATGTAAGCCATCGGATCTGTAATGCGCCACCTCACATACCAATCAATGACCACGCGCTGCTTTTCGGCAGTGAGCATGGGTTCAGTGTCTGGGCTGTCAAGGGTCAACAAACGCTTGTCAATGTAAGTGACGTTTTGCAACGGTGGCGGCAGCTTGATGTTCAAGCCAGGCTCGGTAATAACTTCTTTGATTTGTCCAAGCGCGTAGACCACACCAAACTGGCGTTGATCGACGACAAACAGCATAGAGCTGGCCAAAGCCAGCAACAGCAACAGGGATGAAGCCAATATTCCAATACGGTTCATTTTTCGGCTTCCTTAACGAATTTCACGGTCACGAGAGCGAAGGCTGTCTCGAGATCTGGGGTCAACAGGAACGCTGCCTTGCGAAGTGGCGGCGGGCGCACTGCTATTGCTTGAAGCGTTGTCAACAGGCGCAGGTGCGGCTATGGGTGCAGCCGTCATTTGAATCAATTTGTCTAGCGGCAAATACATCAAGTTGGAGCCTTGTTTGCTGTCAATCACTACTTTGGTGACATTGGTGTAAATTTGTTGCATGGCATCAAGGTACATGCGATCGCGTGTGACTTGAGGCGCATTTTGATATTCAGGCAAGATGGCTTTAAAGCGTTGAGCGTCACCTTCAGCTTGCGCCACAATGCGCTCGCGGTAAGCCTGCGACTCTTCTTTCAATCGCGAAGCCGCACCCACAGCGCGAGGCACCACGTCGTTGGCATAAGCCTGTGCTTCGTTCTTGGCGCGTTCACGTTCTTGGCCTGCTTTGAGCACATCGTCGAAAGCGGCTTGCACTTGTTCAGGCGGGCGTACCCCCCCCTGTTGCAAGTTGATGCCAACCACTTCAATGCCCACCTTGTAACGGTCCAAAATGTTTTGCATCAGGGCGCGTACACGCGGCGCAATTTGATCTCGTTCTTCGGCCAACGCTGAGTCCATTTTCATTTTGCCAACCACTTCGCGAACTGCCGTTTCAGCAGCTTGCACGACAGCCTCAGTGGGGTTTTTACTTTCGAACAAATAAGCCCGCGCATCGTTCAGGCGGTATTGAACAGCAAATTTAATTTCAACAATATTTTCATCTTCAGTGAGCATGGCGGATTCACGCAGGCCTGTGGCCTTGATCACGTTGTCGCGTCCAATGTCAACAGAGCGAATTTGCGTGACGAAAACCAACTCATTCTTTTGAATGGGGTAAGGAAAACGCCAGTTGAAACCTGCTCCCACAGTGGATTTGTATTTTCCAAACTGCGTGATCACAGCCTGTTGGCCCTCTTGCACGATGAAGAAGCCGGTTCCTAACCATATGAGCAACAATGCGCCCAAAATTACGCCAATGCCCAGGTTGCGAAAAACTGGAGGGAGTCCGCCGAAGGAAGGACCATTCGGAGGTCCCTTGTGTGGCGGGCCACCATTTTTCCCACCGAAAAATTGAGCCAGTTTGCGATTCAGGTCGCGCCAGAGTTCGTCCAAATCAGGGGGGCCTGAAGATGCACCGGGTCGATTGGCATTGTTCCCAGAAGGAGGTTGCTGGTTGGGGCTGGACTGGCCTGGAGGCGTTGTAGGCGGATTGGTTGGCGGGTGATTGCCATCCTGACCCTCTGTGGAAGGCTTGTCATCACCTCGGCCCCATCTCGGGTCGTTCAAATTGAACATGCCACGAAGGCGTTGGGGAATAGGGAACCAGCCAAAGGCGCGAGGTTTAAAGTTCATTCGTTTTTCTAACGTATTTGCATATCTTGGCCCATTGTGCACAATCTGAGCCGAATTTATGGGAATTCATCCACATTTTCCCCTGAAATATCAAGGTCAAACCGTTGATCATGATCAGGCTCAGGTTGGGCGCTAATTTTCACCACTTCTTCTGCCAGCAACTGACGTAACGCTGAAACACCTTGACCCGACTGCGCACTGACAAAAACACGGGTTAAGGCGTCGCCATCCACCTCATATTGATCAAGCATCGCCAAAGGTTGGCGCTCAGGCGGCAAGTTGTCTATTTTGTTAAAGATGAGCCATTGAGGCACAAGGTCTGCGCCAATTTCATGCAGCACGCGCTTCACTTCTGCCATCTGTTCTGGGAAGTTGGGATTTGAGGCATCGACCACATGCAATAGCAAATCGGCATCGGCCGCTTCATGCAAGGTCGCTTGGAAAGCGTCAATCAAGCCATGCGGCAAATCACGGATGAACCCCACCGTATCCGACACGGAGGCGCTTCGTCCAGCCTCACCCAAATAGAGTTGCCGAGTGGTGGTGTCGAGTGTGGCGAAAAGTTGATCGGCCGCATAAGCCCGCGCCTTGACCAACGCATTGAACAAAGTGGATTTGCCCGCATTGGTGTAGCCCACCAAAGAAACATTGAATGAGTTGCGGCGATCCCGTTGTCTGCGTTGGGTGGAACGTTGTTTTTTAACCTTTGACAAGCGCTCTTTGATTCTCTTGATGGCATCGCTTATCATGCGGCGGTCAAGTTCGATTTGCGTTTCACCTGGCCCCCCGCGAGTCCCAATTCCGCCCCTTTGCCGCTCAAGGTGCGACCAACGCCTTACGAGCCGAGTGCTCAGGTATTGCAAGCGAGCCAATTCGACTTGCAACTTGCCATCATGGCTACGAGCACGTTGCGCAAATATTTCAAGTATAAGCAAGGTCCTGTCGTTAACTGGCAGGCCCATGTGGCGCTCTAAATTGCGTTGCTGTGCCGGGCTTAAAGACTGGTCAAACAGAATTTCGAGTGCACCTGTTTGTTCTGCCATGAATTTAATTTCATCGGCCTTGCCAGAACCTACAAACAATGCGGCGTCGGGTGCTTTTCGCTTGCAAGTGATTTTGGCAACGGGCTTCAGACCCGCGGTTAGAGCCAATTGGCTGAGTTCGTCTAACTCGCCATCAAAGTGGGGCAAGCCAAAATCAACACCTACCAACAAGGCAGGTGTTGCGGCAACCGAGTCGCTGCTCAAAAGAGAACGTTAGGTTGCAGGATCGTCGACGACTTCGTCAGAACCTGATAGGTTGACGGCTCGTCCTGGCACGATGGTAGAAATGGCGTGTTTGTAAACCATCTGAGTGACCGTGTTGCGCAGCAAAACCACGTACTGGTCGAATGATTCAATTTGGCCTTGGAGTTTGATGCCGTTGACCAAATAAATGGAAACAGGCACATGCTCACGACGCAGTGCGTTGAGGAAGGGATCTTGCAAAAGTTGCCCTTTGTTGTTCACGATATTCTCCGTGTTTTGAATTAAATTAAGGGTTTCACCTTAACACATGGAAAGGGGCCGTTGAATGAATGCCCTTTCAAAACCTTGCAAATTAGTCTGAATCTTTATCAGCAAACGGGTTTTGAGAAGTTTTCATTTCAATGCGCAACGGGGTGCCAGACAAATCGAAGGCTTTACGGAAGCGTCCTTCCAAGTAGCGCTTGTAGGTCTCTGTCACATGTTCAAGAGAGTTGCCATGAATCACAATGACTGGAGGATTCATGCCCCCTTGGTGTGCATATCGCAACTTGGGACGGAACATTCCACCACGTTGAGGGCTTTGAAATTGAACCGATTCCAACAACAAGCGCGTCAAAACTGGGGTGGTCATTTTTACCATAGCTGATTTATGCGCTTGGGTAATGGAAGCCCAAACCGGGCCCAAGCCTTGCCGTTTCTTGGCAGAAATGGTGTGCAAATTGGCAAACTTTAAGAAAGGCAACCGATTTTCAATGGACCGGTGCACCAACTCGCGTTGATAGGCATTGACAGCGTCCCATTTGTTCACGGCCAAAACCACCGCACGGCCACTGTCCAAAATAAAGCCAGCAATGTGCGCGTCTTGCTCGGTCACACCTTGTGTGGCGTCTAACAACAACAAAACAACGTTGGCAGACTCAATGGCTTGGAGAGTTTTAACCACTGAGAATTTTTCAATGGCCTCAAACACTTTGCCTTTGCGACGCAAGCCGGCCGTATCAATCAACTCAAATTTTTGACCACCCCGCTCAAACGGAACCTTGATGGCATCTCTTGTGGTGCCCGGAAGATCGAAAGCCACCAATCTCTCTTCACCCAGCCAAGTGTTGATCAGCGTTGATTTGCCCACATTGGGCCTGCCTGCCACTGCCAGTTTCACAACCGCTGGATCTTCTACTAGCGCTGCGTCGTCTTCTGGCAGCAATAACGGATCTAAAGCCAATTCAACCAAACTGCGAACGCCTTGACCATGTGCCGCTGACACTGGAATGACTTCGCCTAAACCGAGTTCGTAAAATTCACTGATTTGCACGCCTTCACGCATGCCCTCTGCTTTGTTAGCCACCAACAAACAAGGTTTTCCAATGCGTCTTAAGTATTTGGCAATGTCGTGATCTTGGGCTGAGACACCGGCACGCGCATCGACCACAAACACAACCACATCGGCCTCGGCCACTGCTTGCTGCGTTTGCTTGGCCATTTCTTTGTAGATGCCATCAGTGGCATCGGGTTCGAAGCCACCCGTGTCAATGACAATGTATTCATATCGACCCTGTCGACCTTGACCATAGTGTCGATCGCGTGTGAGGCCTGCATAATCCGCCACGATGGCATCTCGACTTTTTGTCAGTCGATTGAATAAAGTGGACTTGCCCACATTCGGGCGGCCGACCAAGGCCAGTACGGGTTTCAAATCAATCTTTCAGTCGGGTGTTATTCAGCACGATAGGCTTGAACCAAGCCATTTTTCGTGACAATCACCCAAGATTTTCCAATTGGCAAAGGTGCCATGGCAATGCCTGATGCATCAGCCTGAACGCGTGCCAAAGTTTGGCCGTTCTTTTGATCGAGCCAATGGACCCAACCTAAATCATCACCGACCACCAACTGAGCCTCAGACACAATGGCAGATGTAGGCCCCCGAAAACGCAGTGCTTCAGATTGCCAGGCAACCTGGCCATTGGTGCGATTCCAAGACATCAATTTACCGTCAGACTCGGACCCCACAAGCATACTTTCGGAGCCGCCCAATCCTGTGTGGCCCTGCGCAGCACGCGTCCACAAATTGGCGCCTCTCAAAGCGTCGACGCATGTAACAGAAGTTTGAAATGCGCGCGCGCAAATCATATTGTTGACGCGTGAAACACCAGCCACTAAATCGACCAAGCGCTCAACTTCATTGGTGCCGCGAGACGAGCCAATCGTGACCTCCCATTTGGCAATGCCATTGGCAGGATTCATGGCCACCAATCGGCCTGACAGTCCAACCAACAGATTGTCTTGAAAAGAAGTGAGAATGCCCGCTTGCTTTAAAACAAGCGGGTCACCTGTGCGTTGTTGGCTCCAAAGTTTTTGGCCTGATGCACCATCAAATGCCATCACCGTGCGATCGGCAGACAACACAAATACGCGGCCTCCTGCAACCAGCGGCGCTGTAAAAGACAAAGCTGGCAACTTAACGCGCCACATGACTTTGCCTTCAGACAAACTGATGAGTTCATTGGCTTGACTGATGACGGCATAACGATCGCCATCTCCACCGATGCCTGCGCCAACAGGTGTGTTCAAGGCAGCACGCCAAACTTCTGTCCCAGATGATGCATCCATCACACTGATCAAACCATTGGCTGTGACCACAGCCAAGCGGTTGGAAGCTAGATTTGCGGCCAACGGGGGATAGACAGGGCTGAGTTGAACGGACCAAGTTTTTGTTATGTTCAACTGGGTTTTGAAATCGGCCAATGCAGTGGGTTTGGGTTTGTCGGGTGTACTAGAGCACCCTCCTAAAACAATCAACAAGCTCCCCACAGCCACGCAGGCGAGCCCTTTCAAACCACATGAAATCTTCAAGAACTTGAAGGAATAACTGATCATTTGCTGCTACCTTTGCCCTGTGTTGGATCGACACCCAAGGCATTCAATTTTGCCGCAACCAAGCGACGGTATTCACCGTTATCTTCCAGCTTAAGCCACGCATCGTTGTAGGCCTTCACCGCATCTGACTGCTTGTTTTGAGCCGAATAAATATCGCCCTGAACGTCAGATGCCAAGCCTGCAAAAGCTGGCTCAAAGGGCTTAGAAAGTGTTTTCAAAGCCTCATCAAATGACTTTTGTTGCGCTTGCAAATTGGCCAGCCGCAAACGAGCCAATTGCGCACTGCCAGAATCGGAGGCATTTTCGCTGGCCCATTTCAATGCCGCGCTGGCGGCATCCAGTTTGTCTGTCTGTTGAAGCGACTTAGCAGCGAGCAATGCAGATTGAGCGGCAAATGTTGTACCTGGAAAACGCTCTTTCATGTCGTTCCAAGAACGCTCTAATTTTGCAACATCGCCAGCGACGGCTGAACGTTCTACCTCATCAAAAAGTGCAGAGGCTTTGGTGGATTGTTGACGCTGCCAATATTGATAACCATTCCATCCTGCGTAGGAACCCATGATGACGATCAAAAGCCAGGTAATGGCGTTACCGTATTGCTTCCAAAAGTGCTTGAGTTCGTCAAGTTGCTCTTGTTCTTCTAGATCGAGATGTGAGGACATATTTAGTTTATTTGTTCAAGTAGGGGATTGTAGGCTGTGAGCCCACTCGTCCAGCTTTGCCAGAGATTCTGTTCTTTGTGCGCCGCCGCCATCTCGAAGTGACTTTACGGAAACGGCGTTTTGGAGCATTTCATCTGCACCAAAGATGAGTGCATATTGGGCGCCGCTGCTATCGGCTTTTTTAAACTGGCTCTTCATGCTGCCCACGCCTTCACCTGAACCCGCGTGCATTTGAACATTCAGGCCCAGCGCCCTGAGTTGTCTGAGGTATTTCAAAACATGGGGAAGGCTTTGAGCTTCGGGCACGATGGCATAGGCATGAGGCATGGCATCTGGCAACACCGCGCCCTGCTCTTCCAGCAAAGCCAAGACACGCTCAATGCCCAATGCCCAACCGACTGCGGGAGCAGGCTTGCCGCCAACTTGTTCAATGAGGTAGTCGTAGCGACCACCGCCGCAAACGGTGCCTTGCGAGCCCAATTGATCGGTGATGAATTCAAAAACAGTGAGGTTGTAATAATCCATACCGCGAACCAAACGAGGGTTCAACGAATAGTGAACGCCGTTGACATCGAGAATTTGCCTGAGCGCATTGAAGTGCGCCAATGATGCTTCTCCCAAAAAATCCATCAACTTGGGCGCGGACTCAACCACAGCTTTCATTGCTGGATTTTTGGTGTCTAGAATTCGCAATGGGTTGGTGTATTGGCGGCGCTTGGCATCTTCGTCTAACACATCCGTGTGTTTTTCAAAGTGTTGAATGAGAGCGGCGCGGTGTGCCAATCTTTCGGGGGGTTGTCCCAAACTATTGAGCTCTAAACGAACATCTTTCAAGCCAATGGCTTGCCACAAATCGTGAGCGAGCAATATCACCTCAGCATCGATTTCAGGGCCTTGAAAACCCAACACTTCCGCACCTATTTGATGGAATTGACGATAACGCCCGCGCTGAGGGCGCTCGTGTCTAAACATAGGGCCCATGTAATACAAACGCTTGCCGCCTTCGTAGAGCATGTTGTGCTCTACCACTGCGCGCACCACGCCGGCAGTACTTTCAGGCCGTAGCGTGAGTGCCTCCCCGTTCAATCGATCTTCGAAAGAATACATTTCCTTTTCAACGATGTCGGTCACTTCACCGAGGCCTCTCACAAAAAGGGCGGTGGGTTCAACGATAGGCGTACGGATGTTGCGGTAAGCGTAGCCTGCCATCAATTTTCTAACGGTAGCTTCTAGCCACTCCCACTTGGCTGACTCGCCAGGCAAGATATCGTTCATGCCCTTCACTGCGTTTAATTTTTTAAAAGCAACTGGTTTGGAATTTGATTCTGAAGTTTTAAGGTCGGACATAAAGGCTCAGGGGACAGTTTCTGCAGCGCTGACATTTTGCGCTGCACTGCCAAATCGTTTGTCAATGTATTGCTCAACCAGTGTTTGAAACTCTTGCGCGATGTTGTCACCGCGCAATGTGAGTTTTTTCTCGCCATCAATAAAGACAGGTGCAGCGGGCGCTTCACCGGTACCAGGTAAGCTGATGCCAATATCGGCATGTTTGCTTTCACCAGGGCCATTCACAATGCAACCCATGACGGCCAACTTCATATGCTCAACACCTGGGTATCGGCTTCTCCAGACAGGCATTTGGGCACGCAAGAAATCGTCGATTTGTTTGGCCAATTCTTGGAAGGTGCTGCTGGTGGTACGACCGCAACCTGGACAAGCAGTGACACTGGGAACAAAAATTCGCAAGCCCAAAGACTGCAAAATTTCGTTGGCAATGACCACCTCTTGCGTTCTTGACTCTCCGGGTTGAGGTGTGAGCGAAACACGAATGGTGTCGCCAATGCCCTCTTGCAACAAAATAGAAAGCGCCGTAGCAGAAGCAACAGTGCCCTTGGTGCCCATTCCTGCTTCTGTTAAGCCCAAATGCAAGGGGTAATCGGTGCGTCGGCCCAGTTCACGGTAGACCGCAATAAGGTCTTGCACGCCCGAAACTTTACAAGACAAGATGATTTGCGAACGGGACATGCCCATTTCATGCGCTTTGTTGGCCGACGTGATGGCCGAAGTAATAAGTGCCTCGTACATCACCTGACGTGATTCCCAAGGTGTTTGACGTTGACTGTTTTGGTCCATGAGTTCGGCCAACAACTCTTGATCGAGGCTGCCCCAATTCACGCCAATTCGCACCGGCTTGTTCCAGCGCATGGCCGCTTCAATCATTTGCCCAAATTGGATGTCGTGCTTTTCGCCTTTGCCCACATTACCGGGGTTGATGCGGTATTTGGAAAGCGCTTCTGCACACGCCGGAAAATCGTTCAGCAGGCGATGCCCGTTGTAATGGAAGTCGCCAATGAGGGGCACATCAACGCCCATTTTGTCGAGTTGATCGCGAATATGCGGCACAGCTTCGGCTGCCTCTGGCGTATTCACCGTGAGCCTGACCATTTCAGAGCCCGCCAAAGCCAACTCTTTCACTTGAATGGCAGAGCCAATGACATCCACGGTGTCTGTGTTGGTCATGGACTGGACACGAACGGGCGCATCACCCCCTACGGTGATGATGCGTTGGCCCCAAACCACTTGGGCTTGCAGACTGCGACGAGGAAGGGGTGTTGCTGCAGGAATGGCTGAGTGTTCAATCATTTCTTAAACTCGGGCTGGGCTGGTTGAGAAGGGTTGAGTGCAGTGGGCGAAGGTGTTGCACTGCTTGTTGCAGCGCTGTCAAAAACCATGGCCTTGGGCAGTTCGGCTTGGGCTGCATCGGGGGCCACGGCCTCTTGAACGGGGGGCATGGTCGGAACAACTTCAGCAGTTTCTTTGGCAGAATCCGACTGAAGGACTGAAGCCGACCACTCAGACGTGACGCCAAAAGCCAATAAGCACAAAGCCAAGACGACGAACCACATCTTGAGGCTGCTATTTTTAAAAAGATTGCGGTGATCAATCCGATTGGCATTGTAGGGCGCAGAGTGGTTAGCATCGATGATGCGCAGTGGTTTTAGCCCATTGGTGGGCAGTGGCATGAGGGCCAAAACCGGATGGGGGTCCAACTTTAAAAAACGGCAGACTTTGGCAGCCATGGCCCGCGTAAAAACTGGCTCTGGCAAACGATCAAACTGATCGGCTTCTAACGCCTCTAATTGCTTGATACTGACTTTCAGGTTAACCGACAAAACAGCCATGTGGACACCCGCCTGTTCACGTGCGGCTTTGATCAGGGCGCCAGGTGATGTGCGCAAAGCGTGCATCGGTGTATCAGTGATGAGTTCAGTCATGCGGTACCTGATCTTGGAAGAGACGCCATTGCGCTGAATTTGGAAATTGAAGTCCTAACATTTTGCCCCAATGGTTCTTTTTAACGGCTTGGTTTTGGCGCTCTGCGAGATGCAAAGCTAACCATACCGATTGTGCACTGACAGAGGGAGAATCGTTCAAAAAATCAAGAATTTTCTCAGCTTCTGAATACATCCCAAGCTTAATTTTGAGTTCGACCAAGGGCAGGCTGTCATAAATGAGGCTGGGTTGTCGTTTCAGGGCATCGGACATTTTGAAATTAGCCGCTTGTAACTGCATATTTTGCATGAGACATTGCCCCCAAACCCAATCAGTTTTTTGCTTTTGAAGCCCATTTGATAAATCGGATGCATGCTTAAATTTCGCAAATGAGGCCTCAAATTGACCATTTTGACAGTAAAAAACCCCGAATTTGTGCGCAATTGGTGCACTCAGAGGCGCTCCTTGTGAGGCCTTTTGAAAATAGTTTTCTGCCAAATCGAAGCGCTTTTGCTGAAGTAATAAAAGACCCTTCAAAGCCAACGACTCAGGGTGCAGGGGGGCTAACACCAGGGCAAGCTCTACCTCTTCCAACGCAAAAGTGAACATGCCGCTTTCAAAATAAGCTGTTGCCAAATCCAATCTGGCCTGAACTCTTTGTACTGGGCTGAAGTTGGCGAAAGATGCAAGCGCACCTTCGTGGGGGAAAAGCAAGCACATTGAGACAAAAAGTAAGCGAAACAACCAAGCACCCCCCATTTGGGGAGTTGGCCAACGAAACGATGCCATCAGTGAGAGCCGGAACTAGAGGAAGCTTGGGATGGATGCCACTGAATGGGCACCGCCCGCTGCAGCGCAATCCGATCGGCTACCCCCGTACGGTCTTGGACATCTCCCGCCAGTTGTCCGCACGCGGCATCAATGTCGTCACCTCTGGTTTTTCTAACTGTGGTGACAAATCCTGCGGCAATGAGAATGCTGGCAAACTGCTGAACCACGTCGTCATGAGAGCGCAACAGACCCGACTCTTTAAAGGGGTTGAAGGGAATGAGGTTGAACTTGCAACGCAGTCCAAGGGCTGCATGCTTGCGAATGAGTTGGACCAACTCATGAGCATGTGAAGTTTGGTCGTTGACACCTTGGAGCATGCAGTACTCAAAGGTGATGAAATCTCGGGGCGCCTTGGCTAAATAGAGAGTGCATTCAGCAAGTAATTCATCGAGCGGGTACTTGCGATTCAAGGGTACCAAGTTGTCACGCAAGGCATTGTTGGGCGCGTGAAGCGAAACAGCCAATGCCACAGGGCAGTCGATGGAAAGCCGACTCATCATGGGCACAACGCCCGAAGTAGACACCGTGACACGACGGCGCGAGAGTCCGTAGCCATGGTCGTCCAGCATGGCTTTGAGAGATGGAATAAGCACACTGTAATTTTGCAGCGGTTCGCCCATGCCCATCATGACCACGTTGGAAATAACGCGTTCAGTTTGGTTCAGATACTGGCGTAAAAAGTGCTCTGCAAACCAGAGTTGTGCCAGTATTTCTGCGGTGCTCAAATTGCGGCTAAAACCTTGATGCCCTGTTGAACAAAAGCGGCAACCCACAGCACAACCAGCTTGCGATGAGACGCACAATGTACCGCGGTCATCTTCAGGAATGAAGACTGTTTCAATAGCATTTCCTGCACCCACATCAAACAACCATTTGATGGTGCCATCTTTGGAAATTTGTTGCGACAGAATTGGCAAGGGCGCAATGTGGGCATGCGCTTTTAATTTTTCACGGAGAGATTTGGCCAAATCAGACATGTCGTCAAAATTGGACATGCCACGCTGGTGAATCCAGCGAAACAGCTGCGTGGCTCGGAAACGTTTTTCGCCCAAGCCCTCACAAAAAACGGCCAAGCCTTCGAGGTCAAAATCAAGAAGGTTGGCCGTCATGGCGGAAGAATGAAAGTTCTGTACCGCGAGTTAATTGCCGAGAAGATTCAGCGGCAATTAACGCGAGTAAACATTCATGCCAGGGAAGAAGAAAGCAATTTCAGCAGACGCTGTCTCGGCAGCGTCTGAGCCGTGAACGGCATTTGCATCGATGCTGTCAGCAAAATCGGCACGGATGGTGCCAGGCGCAGCTTTCTTAGGATCTGTGGCACCCATGAGGTCGCGATTTTTCAAGATAGCGCCTTCGCCTTGCAATGCTTGAATCATGACGGGGCCGGAGATCATGAATTCAACCAGATCTTTGAAGAAGGGGCGCTCTTTGTGAACTGCGTAGAAAGCTTCAGCTTCACCGCGTGACAGATGGGCCATTTTGGCAGCCACAACTTTAAGGCCTGCAGCTTCAAAACGAGCATAGATTTGACCAATGACGTTTTTAGCAACAGCGTCAGGCTTGATGATGGATAGTGTGCGTTCAATGGCCATGGTGTGAGTCCTCAGTTTTTATAAAAATGGGTGTTAAAAACTATGTTTTTAAAAAGCGGTTGCACTTAGGCAAGCCTGCTATTCTAACCCGACCTAGTGGTTTCCCTAGAGGGCGAAAGGATTTGTAAGCACTGGTTTGAACAGGAGAACAGCCCTAAATGCGAGCCCTCAGCGGCCTTTAACGGCTTCTGCCGCCATTTCGGCGCGGTCCGCCCGAACGCCCGCCCGGCCCTTGCTCTTTACGTTGGCGACTGAAGCTGTCAGCGCCAATATAACCCTGCGAGGTTTTCATGGGATCGGGTTGATTGCCAGCGGGCTTTTCGCCCCGTTGACCTGACTTGTTCTGACCTGGCTTTTTAGCCCCAAAAGCACGATTTCTAGGGTTTTGAGACCTTCGATCTTGAGGCCGACCCGCCACTGGGGGGGTGTCTTCCTGAACGGTAGCAGTTTGTGCTTTGTTGGCAGCATGTGTGAGGGCCCTGATATCGGCCTCATCAAGCTCCATGAATGTGCTGCGGCGTAAGCCATGTGGCAAAACCATGGCGCCGTAACGAATGCGAATGAGTCGACTGACAGCGTGTCCCACTGCTTCCATCATGCGTCGCACCTCACGATTGCGGCCTTCGGAAATAGTGACGCGGTACCAGCAGTTGGCGCCTTCTCCACCCCCATTTTCAATGGTGCCAAATTGCGCCATGCCGTCATCCAACATCACACCATCGATTAATTTTTGTTTTTCTTCGTTGCTCAATGCACCCAACACACGAACGGCATATTCACGCTCTAAACCAAACCTGGGATGCATAAGTCGGTTGGCCAATTCACCAGAACTGGTGAACAACAAAAGGCCTTCGGTGTTCAGATCTAAACGCCCCACAGACTGCCACTTGCCGTGTTGCAAGCGCGGCAATTTTCGAAACACAGTGGGTCTGTTTTTAGGATCGTCGTGCGTCACAATTTCGCCAGCAGGCTTGTGATACGCAATGACACGAGGCGGCGGAGGATCGATCCGAATTCGCAGTGGACGTCCATTCACTTTAATTTGATCGCCAAACTGAATTCGTTGACCGATGTGAGCGGGTTCATTGTTGACCGAAATTCGGCCTTCCAAAATAAGCTGTTCCATTTCCAATCGTGAACCCAACCCCGCTTGCGCCAACACCTTGTGCAACTTGGGCGATTCAGCCTGCGGCGGCAAAACACGCTTGGTAATGAGTGGCGAGACAAGCCCTTCAGCCTCTTGGTCAAATTGACCTGAGACCACATCTTCAAAGCCAACGGGCCTCAAGATGTCTTCGTCGGGCTGGTCTGGGGAATCATTCATTCATTTTGCCTTCTTCAGTGCCAAACTGTTGGCTTTCTAAATCGACAACTTGGCTAACTTCAGCCATTTCAAGGACCGGCGGCTCTACACCTTCAATGGCATCTTCCAGAGAAAGCGTGGCTTGCGATGAATCTTCGTGGGGCGTATTCAAGCTGGCTAAAACACCTGCTTGACCTTCCACGGATGTCAACAGAGGTAACTGATCAAGAGAGGAAAGGCCTAAGTCATCTAAGAAATGCCGCGTGGTGGCATACAAACCCGGACGGCCAACCGATTCGCGATGGCCAATGACTTCAACCCATCCACGATCTTCCAACTGCTTCAAGATTTGTGTATTGATGGTGACGCCACGAATGTCTTCCATGTCACCCCGTGTGACGGGTTGGCGATAGGCAATGATGGCCAAAGTTTCCATCACGGCGCGGGTGTACTTTGGCGGCTTCTCAGGATTGAGCTTGTCCAAATAAACACGCAATTCAGGACGACTTTGAAAGCGCCAACCTGTTGCCACAGAGACCAGCTCCAAGCCACGTTCGGCCCATTCCAATTGAATCTCTTCAAGGATAGTTTTAAGTGTGTCAGCGCCTAAAGCGTCATCAAACAACACACGCATGTCACGAACGGTGACGGGCTGTGTTGCACAAAGCAACGCTGTTTCAAGGACACGCTTGGCTTGCGCCGTATTCATGGTGTCATTCTTCCGGGATAAAAGCGCCTGAAGCGCGAACTGAGATGCACACGCCAGCTTCTATCGAAGCCAACGGGGGATAGAACCCACCCGCGCAACCCATCAAATGTATTTTGAGCGGGTCTTTCAACCCACTCCAGCCTGAGTAATCAAGTGTTTTGATTGTAACTGAGGGACCAAGCCTTCAGCAAATCCAGGAAGTCTAAAGGCAAGGGCGATTGAAAGGCCATGGTTTCACCGGTCATGGGGTGATCAAAAGCCAATTGGTCGGCGTGTAAAGCCTGTCTTGGCATTTGGCTGATGATGGAACCCCCATACAACGCATCGGCCATCAAGGGCATTTTGAGGGAAGCCATGTGAACCCTGATTTGGTGCGTCCGTCCCGTCTCCAAAATGCAACGGACCAGCGCGCCGGAGTCGTTTTGATCCAACAAATGAAAGTGCGTTGTGGCCAACTTGCCTGAGTTTTTAGACAAATCAACAGCAGCCATGCGAAGGCGGTTGGCGGGATCGCGCCCAATGGGCAAGTTGACAGTTTTTTGTTTGGTCCCAGTCCAAGGTTTATCACTGAGTGCCAAATACAGTCGCTTGACCTCTCGGGCCGCAATTTTTTTAACCAAGGCATCCATGGCCAGACGCGTTCTGGCCACTACCATCAGGCCACTGGTGTCTTTGTCTAGTCGGTGAACTATACCCGCCCTGGGCAAATCCATGAGCGACGGGTCCATGCCCAAAAGCCCATTCATCAGGGTGCCTGACCAATGACCAGGTGCTGGGTGGACCACCAAACCAGCGGGCTTGTCAATGATTCTCAAATGAGCATCCTCGTAGACAACCTGGAGGGGCATGCTTTCTGGCTTAAAGGCCTGCGACTGAGGCGTGGCTCGAAGCTCAACCGTCCAAACCTCACCCGCTTTAACCTTCTGTGAGGACTTGAGATGGGGCACTTGCAAGCGTGTAACTGCGCCGTCTTCTAAAAGCTGCTGCAAATAGCTACGGGAGAACTCTGGCACGGCAGCGGCCAGCATTCGATCGAGTCTTTGGCCGTGAAATTCAGCAGACACAACCAAATCACGAACCTCTACCAACCCTGAAGTTGAGGCATCAACGAAAGAAGAATCGTCTTGCAACTCTCCGTTCTCATCCAGATCTGAGGGGCTCGATATAATCAATTTGGTTTATTTCCAAGGTTGCCAGATGTTGAACTGCAGATTATCGGTGCTTGCGCTCACGCTTTTAGGGTTTATTGCCATATTCCTACCTGGCTGCTCCAGCACGCCCGACGACCCCACCGCTGCTTGGGCACCCGAAAAAATTTACAGTGAAGCACGCGATGAAGCAAGTGCAGGCGCTTGGGACCGTGCTGCCATGCTGTTTGAAAAACTAGAAGGTCGCGCTGCCGGAACACCTTTGGCACAGCAGGCTCAAATTGAAAAAGCCTATGCCCAATTCCGAGCCACAGAAAAAATTCAGGCCATTGCCACCCTCGACCGTTTTCTCAAACTTCACCCAGCAAGTCCTGCCATTGACTACGCTTTGTACTTGAAGGGCTTGGTCAACTTTAATGACAATTTAGGCCTCTTTTCATTCATAACCAAACAAGATTTATCTGAGCGCGACCAAAAAGCAGCCAAAGATTCTTTTGAAGCATTCAAAGAATTGGTCACGCGTTTTCCAGATTCAAAATACAGCCCCGATGCACGCCAACGCATGACCTACATCGTCAATTCATTGGCTTCGTATGAGGTTCACGTAGCGCGTTTTTACTACAGCAAGGGCGCTTATGTAGCGGCTGTTAATCGTGCCCAATTGGCGATTACTGACTACCCAGGCGTACCTGCCATCAAAGAAGCTTTGGAAATTTTGACCCTTTCCTACGGTGCGCTGGGCATGCAAGAACTCAAGTCAGATGCGCAACGCGTGCTTGACAAAAATTTCCCCAAAGCAGAAACGCCCAACAAACCAAGCTCTAATGCGTGGTGGAAGTTTTGGTAAGTTGAGCCAAAGCCAATTCAAAGTCGGCTTCGGTATTTATTTTTCGCATGGGCGGCAAGCACGCCATCAAGCGACGACCATAGGACATGCTTGTTAAGCGGGGGTCACAGACCACCAACAAACCACGGTCTGTTTCACTTCTAATTAAGCGGCCTGCGCCTTGTTTCAAAGCCACGGCAGCTTCTGGAACACTGTAATCAGAGAAAGAGCTCTTTCCCAAAAACTCTAAGCGCTGAGACCGCGCTTCAACCAAGGGATCATTGGGCGGTGGAAATGGCAGTTTGTCGATGACCACCAACTGCAGTGCATCGCCAGGCACATCAAAACCCTCCCAAAAAGATGCAGATGCCACCAACACGCATCCCAAGCCGCCTTCACTGCTACCCGCTCTGAATCTTTCCATGAGTCGCCTTTTAGGCCCCTGCCCTTGCACCAAGACTTCCAACTCGCCACTTTGTCCAAGGGCTGCCGTCAAGGCCTCGCCGATGTTTCGCATGGCATTGAGCGTGGTGGTTAGAACCAACGTGCGACCACCCAATACTCGTGCGTACTTTTCAACCCAAGAAGCCACTGTGCGCGTATGGTTCATATCGTTCGGTTTGGGCATGTCCTTCGGCACATAAATAGCCGCCATGGTTTCATAATCAAACGGACTGGCAACCCGAAGTTTTCGGGCCTCGCTCAAGCCACAAGGCTCAGTAAACCAACGCATTTGATCATCCTCGCCCAAAGTGGCAGAGGTGAAAATCCAAGTTTTTTGAGGGGCGGCACTCGCTTCGGTCGCTGCAGGCCGATTTAACATGTGCGTTTGAACAGCCCGAGAAATGTCCAAGGGTGATTCAACCAAACGCATCGACGAGCCTAATTCAACCCAGCGCACTGAGCCTTCGGCGCAGGGGTCTTGGAAGCTTTGAATCAAGCCCAATTGCAAACTCACCCGTTCGTGTAAGCGAACAAAATCGGGCGACATTTCACTCACGGTGTCCAGTGCCGCATGGGCCGCTTGCAATGCCACCTGAAGCTGTGCCATGGCTGTCAGCCAGTCTGCCGTTTCAATGTCATCTGGCACGGGGTCGGCCCAGCGTAAGCGTGATCCTGCACGGACATGTTGCGCCGTTAAGCGCAAATCGCGTGCTGATTTTTCCAACACATTACAAATAAGCGTCCAGTCAACCAAGCCTCTTGCCAGTTGAACACTCGCTCCCAAAATATCCCGAGTGAGTTCAAGCAACTGACTGCTGCTCAGGTGTTGCCCTAAGAAATTAATACCAATTTCATTCAACTGGTGGGCTTCATCAAAGACCACCGTTTCAACGGAAGGCAACAGCTCTGCCATACCTGTTTCACGCACATTCAAATCGGCAAAAAACAAGTGGTGGTTAATGACGACCACATCGGCAGACATAGCCTCTTTGCGTGCCAAATTGACATGGCAAGATTTAAAGTTGGGACACGGTGAACCTAAGCAATTGTCTCGATTGGAAGTGACCAACGGGATCACTGGTGAACGATCGTCCAAGCCAGAAAGTTCTGACAGATCACCACTGCGCGTTGATTGAGACCATGTTTCTATTTTGCTCAAGGCATGCATGTGAATACGCAGTGAAGCATCGTTGCTTTGCCTGGCTTGCGACATGCGGTAAGTGCATAAATAGCTGGCGCGACCCTTTAAGAGGGCCACACGGATGGGCAACTTCAAGGCTTCAACCAGCTTGGGAATATCTCTTGAAAAAAGTTGGTCCTGTAAGGCCTTGGTAGCAGTAGACACCAGCGCGCGTTTGCCACTGAGCAACACCGGCACCAGATACGCGTAGGTTTTGCCAACGCCCGTACCCGCTTCTACTACCAATTCACCACCACTAGAGATGGTTTCTGACACCGCGATGGCCATTTCGGTTTGGCCGCTTCTGGGCTTGAACTGGGGGGTGGCTTTGGCAATGACGCCATCGTCTGCAAATGAAGCGGCAACAGATGCTAAAAAAGAATTCAAGGCGTCGCCTTGTCTTTTGAAGTGTCGTCAGCTTTGTCAGCCAAACGCTGTTGCCTTTCAGCTTCTTTCAACGCCCGTTGCCTTGTATTTAAAGCAATTTCACGTTGATTCAAGGGCGCCAAGTTTTGATACTTAATTTGTCGAGCTTTAGCCAAGCAATCGTTGACTGCAAAATTTTTCCAACAAGCTTGGGATTCATTTTCAAACTGATCAAGTATCTCTTTTTTATCTTTTTCAATACTCGCTCGCTGCTGAGCAATGGCACTTAACTCTGCCGCACCTTTTGGAATGGCTGCAGTTTGCGCAAAAAGGCTTTCGCTGACTGACACCAAGGCGCTTAGCCCTATCACTGCGCAAAAATATTTTTTGAAAAAGGAACTCATGTGAGATGGGTATCGACGGTGCGATGCTCAAGCGCCAAAAATTCAGAGGATTGCATTTCATACAAGCGTGAAATGGTTCTCGGAAATTCGTGCGCCAAGGGGCCTTGTGTGTAAAGCGCTTCGGGTTCTACCTCAGCAGAAAGAATCAATTTAACACGGCGATCGTAAAGAACATCGATCAACCACGTAAATCGCCTTGCTTCTGATGCCAATCGGGGGGGCATCATGGGAACGTTGCTTAAAAGCACCGTATGGAACTGGGAGGCAATTTCCAAATAATCGTTTTGCGAACGAGGCCCCCCACACAGTGATCTAAAGTCAAACCAGACCACCCCACCTGCACGGCGCTTGGATTTGATTTCCCGCGCCTCAATGTGTAGAACCGAATCTTCGTCTTGACCGCTCACCAATTGATCAAAGGCTTTGTCCATGGCACTGTCGGCGTCAGCGCCCAGCGGACAATGGTAGAGCTTGACCATTTCCAGGGTGCGTCTTCGGTAGTCTGTGCCATTGTCTACATTGATCACTTGCATGCGCTGATTTAGCAGTGCAATAGCAGGGAGCAATCGATCACGATGTAAACCATCAGGGTACAAACTGTCGGGCTTGAAATTAGAAGTGGTGACAAAACTCACACCATTCTCAAACAAAGAAACTAACAAGCGATGCAAAATCATGGCATCGGTAATGTCAGCGACATGGAACTCATCAAAGCAAATGAGTTGATAACGCTTTGCCATGCGCCTTCCCAATTCATGAAGGGGGTTCACTGTGCCTTGCATCAAGGTCAATTCGCGGTGTACTTCACGCATGAACTCATGGAAATGCAAACGCGTTTTGTCCTTCACAGGCACGGCGTTGTAAAAGCAATCCATCAAAAAACTTTTGCCACGGCCCACGCCGCCAAACATGTAAACCCCTTGCGGTAGATTTGGCTTTTTCTTCAAAAACCGAAGAGGGCTCTTGATGCTTTCTTGATAAGCTGCCCACTCTTGAGCACACCGCTCAAGTGCTTCCACGGCCTGCAGTTGCGCAGGATCCGACTCATAGCCTCTATGGAGAAGTTCTTGGTCGTAGGCTGATCGGACGGACATGGGTGGCTTGCTTCAAAAATTATTCTTTAGATGTAGAAAACCCGGGACAGGCCCGGGCTTCATAGTTTAACGGGGCTTGAAAAAACTTAGAAGTTCAAGGTCCGGTTGTCCACTGCCAAAGCAGCTTCTTTGGTGGCTTCACTGAGAGATGGATGTGCATGGCAGATGCGGGCAATGTCTTCAGCGCTGGCTCTGAACTCCATTGCCACAACTGCCTCAGAGATGAGTTCACTGGCCATGGGGCCTACAATGTGCACGCCCAAAATTTCGTCTGTCTTGGCATCGGCCAAGAACTTCACCATGCCAGTGGTGTCGCCCAAGGCGCGGGCTCGACCATTGGCCAAGAACGGGAAGGTGCCGGCTTTGTAAGCCACGCCATCAGCTTTGAGTTGTTGCTCCGTGCGGCCCACCCAAGCAATCTCGGGGCTGGTGTAAATCACCCAAGGAATGGTGTTGAAGTTGACATGACCGTGTTGACCGGCAATGCGTTCAGCCACCGCAACGCCCTCTTCCTCAGCTTTGTGAGCCAACATGGGGCCTCTCACCACATCACCTACTGCCCAAACGCCAGGCAGGTTGGTTTTGCATTCAGCGTCCACCACAATGGCCCCGCGCTCGTCCAGCTTCAAGCCAACCGCATCGGCATTCAAACCAATGGTGTTGGGTACACGGCCAATGGACACGATCAATTTGTCTGCCTCAATGCTTTGGGCTTCGCCCTTGGCGTTGGTATAGGCCACTTTGATGCCTTTTTTCCCATTTTGAATGTCGCCGACTTTCACGCCGAGTTCTATTTTCAAACCTTGTTTGTCAAAAGCTTTTTTAGCTTCTTTGGCAATTTGCGCATCAACGGCACCCAAGAAAGTAGGAAGCCCTTCAAGGATGGTGACTTCAGCGCCAAGACGGCGCCATACAGAACCCATTTCAAGGCCAATGACACCCGAGCCAATGAGCACCAGTTTTTTAGGCACAGCACCCACATTCAAAGCACCATCGTTAGACAGAACATTGACTTCGTCAAAAGGCGTACCGGGCAATGCACGGGCATTGGAGCCAGTGGCCACAATGATGTTTTGGCCGATCAATGTTTCATTGGCGGCGCCAGTGACGGCAACTTCATAACCTTCCTCAACGGCTTTGCTGAATGAAGCGCGGCCGTGAAAGAAAGACACTTTGTTCTTTTTGAACAAGTACAAAATACCATCGTTATTTTGCTTCACGACCGTGTCTTTGCGGGCAAGCATCTTGGCCACATCCATGCTCACACCTTTCATCTCAATGCCGTGATCGGCAAAGTGATGGTTAGCTTGATCGAAGTGCTCAGAAGACTGCAACAAGGCTTTGGAAGGAATGCAACCGACGTTGGTGCAAGTACCCCCGAGGGCTGAGCCGCCGGCCGCATTTTTCCATTCATCAACGCAGGCCACTTGAAAACCCAATTGGGCTGCACGAATGGCCGCAATGTAGCCGCCAGGGCCGCCACCAATGACGACCACATCAAATTGTTTGCTCATGCTAATTCCTAATATATCCTTAGATGTCAAACAACAAGCGTGACGGATCTTCCAACGCTTCTTTCATCGCCACCAAGCCCAAGACAGCTTCGCGGCCGTCAATGATGCGGTGGTCGTAAGACATGGCGAAATAGTTCATGGGGCGAACCACCACTTGGCCGTTTTCAACCATGGCGCGGTCTTTGGTAGCGTGCACACCCAAAATGGCAGACTGAGGCGGGTTAATGATGGGGGTGGACATCATGGAGCCAAACGTACCGCCATTGGAGATGGAGAACGTGCCGCCGGTCATGTCTTCAATACCCAACTTACCGTCTTTGGCCTTGGCGCCAAATTCAGCAATTTTTTTCTCAATGTCGGCAAAGCTCATTTGGTCGGCATTGCGCAAAATTGGCACGACCAAACCACGTGGTGAACCCACAGCAATGCCGATGTCAAAATAGCCGTGGTAGACGATGTCGTTGCCATCGACTGAGGCATTCAACACGGGGTATTTCTTCAAAGCGTGCACAGCAGCTTTGACAAAAAAGCTCATAAAGCCCAACTTGATGCCGTGCTCTTTTTCGAACTTGTCTTGGAAGCGCTTGCGCATGTCCATGACAGGCGCCATGTTGACTTCATTGAACGTGGTCAAGATAGCGTTGCTAGATTGTGATTGCAACAACCGCTCAGCCACTCGTGCTCGCAAGCGTGTCATGGGCACGCGTTGCTCAGGGCGGTCGCCCAAGTTCACTGCAGGTGCAGCCACTTGTGGCAGAAAGCTAGTAGGCACACCCGTTGGGATAGAAACTTGCACAGAAGGCTTGGCACCACCAGCGACAGCAGACAAGACATCGCCCTTTGTCACGCGACCGTCTTTGCCTGAACCCGCCACGGATCCAGCAGACAAATGATTGTCGGCCATCAGCTTGGCTGCTGCAGGCATGGCCACACCGGCCATGGCGTTGCCTTGTGCAGCTGCAACTGCGGCAGGCGCACTGGCTTTAGGCGCTGGCACTGCAGAGATCGAAGGCGCAGATGCGAAAACTTTGCCATCGGTGTCAATGCGTGCAATGAGTTGCTCTGCAGCGACGGTGCCACCATCGGTGACCAAAATTTCGGACAAAACACCTGCAGAGGGTGCGGGTACTTCCAAGACCACTTTGTCTGTTTCAATTTCAATCAGTATTTCATCGGCAGCAACACTGTCTCCGACTTTCTTTTTCCACTGCAACATGGTGGCTTCAGACACAGACTCAGAGAGCTGCGGAACTTTAACTTCGACGATGGCCATTTCAATTCTTTCTAAATAGGTTCAATGCATGAATCTGTATCAACATTACTTGGTTAACACAAAGCCTTTGATCTTGCCGAAAGCACCGTCAACCAGCGCTTTTTGTTGCTCTTGGTGGAGGTGTGAATATCCCACCGCGGGTGAGGCAGAGGCAGCGCGGCCGGAGTAACCCAAGCGCTGACCTTCTGACATGTTCTCGTGGATGTAGTGCTGCACAAAGAACCATGCGCCTTGATTTTGTGGCTCGTCTTGCGTCCACACCAAATCTGTGGCGTTGGGGTACTTTTTCAATTCGGCTGCAAAAGCTTTGTGTGGGAATGGGTACAGCTGCTCAACACGCAGAATAGCCGTGTCATCTGCATCCAGCTCCTCACGCTTTTTAACCAAGTCGTAGTAAACCTTGCCTGAACACATCAGCACACGTTTGACCCTGTCAGCTTTAAGTGCTTGGTTTTCAGGAATCACTGTTTGGAAGCCACCCTTTGTGAATTCTGACAAAGGTGATGTGGCGTCTTTGTTACGCAGCAATGACTTGGGCGTGAAGATGATCAAGGGCTTGCGCAAATTGCGAACCATTTGACGACGCAAGACGTGGAAGATTTGGCTGGCCGTGGTTGGCTGAACAATTTGCATGTTGGTGTCTGCTGCCAATTGCATGAAACGCTCTAAACGTGCTGAACTGTGCTCAGGTCCTTGACCTTCATAACCGTGGGGCAACATGAGCGTGAGGCCATTGACACGACCCCACTTCACTTCACCTGAGGCAATAAATTGATCGATCACCACTTGCGCACCGTTGGCGAAGTCACCGAACTGCGCTTCCCAAATGACCAAGGTGTTGGGATCGTTTGAAGCATAGCCATATTCAAAGGCAAGCACAGCCTCTTCTGACAAGATCGAATCGATCACCACAAATGGGGCTTGGTTTTCTGTGACGTTTTGCAATGGCACATAAGTTCCGATGTCCCACTTCTCACGGTTTTGATCATGAATGACTGCGTGACGGTGGGTGAAGGTGCCGCGGCCGCAATCTTCGCCCGACAGACGAACGGGATAACCGCTGGCCACCAAGGAAGCAAACGCCATGTGCTCGCCCATGCCCCAATCGACCGGGATATCACCACGCCCCATGGCTGCACGGTTGTCGTAAACGTTTTTCACCAACTGATGCGGCGTCACGCTGCTTGGTAAAGTGGTAATTTTTTCAGAAATTCGCTTCCATTCAGCCATCGGCAAAGCTGTACTGCCCGCATCTGTCCATTTTTGATTTAGGAACGGCGCCCAGTCCACAGAGTAATTGGTTTTGAAGTTTGTCAAAACAGGATCGCTGTCAGTGTGCTTGCCTGCATCCAATGCTGCGCGGCAGGCCTTGACCATGTCGTCACCCAAAGTGTCCCCCAAACCTTGTGCGGCCAAACGGTCGGCAAACAACTTGCGCGTACCAGGATGGGCACTGATTTTCTTGTACATCAAGGGCTGTGTCAGGCTAGGGGTATCTTGCTCGTTATGGCCCAACTTGCGGAAACAGATGATGTCAAGGACCACATCTTTGTTAAACACCATGCGGTATTCAAGTGCAATTTGAGTGGCCAACACCACTGTTTCTGGGTCGTCTGCATTGACGTGCAACACAGGCGCTTCCACCATTTTGACAATGTCAGTGCAATACACCGTAGAGCCCATGTCACGCGGATCAGAGGTGGTGAAACCAATTTGATTGTTGATGATGATGTGAACAGTGCCGCCCGTGGAATAGCCACGAGTTTGGGCCAGCGCCAAAGTTTCTTGATTCACGCCCTGACCTGCAAACGCCGCATCACCGTGAACCAACACAGGCAAGACTTGTTTACCCAGCGGATCGGCCCTACGATCCATGCGTGCGCGCACAGAACCCTCAACCACAGGGTTGACAATTTCAAGGTGAGAAGGGTTAAAAGCCAAAGACAAGTGAACAGGGCCGCCACGAGTGCTGATGTCGGAGCTGAAACCTTGGTGGTACTTCACGTCACCGGCGGGTAACTCTTCAGGTGCTGTGTGATCAAACTCAGCGAACAAGTCTTTGGGCAATTTGCCCATGGAATTAACCAACACGTTCAAGCGACCTCGGTGGGCCATGCCAATGACCATTTCTTGAACGCCTTTTTCGCCAGCAGATTGGATTAATTCATCCATCGCCGCAATGAAGGTTTCGCCACCTTCCAATGAAAAGCGCTTTTGGCCCACATATTTAGTGTGGAGAAAACGCTCTAAGCCTTCGGCTGCTGTGAGGCGATCGAGGATGTGCTTTTTCTGATCCGCATTGAAGTTGGGTTTGCTGCGAATGCTTTCCAACTTTTGTTGCCACCAACGCTTCTCAGCTTGGTCGGTGGTGTACATGAATTCGGCGCCCAAAGTGCCGCAATAGGTTGCGCGCAAAGCATTGAGCAATTCACGCAGTGGCATCGAATTTTTACCAAAGAATGTGTTGCTGGTGTCAAACACAGTTTCTTGGTCGGCATCGGTAAAACCGTAGAAAGAAGGATCGAGTTCGGGAATGTCGGGACGCTCTGTGCGCTTCAAGGGGTCGAGATCGGCCCAGCGCTGGCCCACATTGCGGTAAGCCGCGATGAGCTGTTGAGCAGCTGTACGTTTGCGACCCATTTCGGCATCGGCACTGGCCATGACAACTTTGGTGCCACCTTGTTTGGCGCGTTCAGCAAATGCATTGATGACCGGCAAATGGGGAACATCTTTGGCGGATGAGCCATCGGATGCAGGAACATGTTGAAGGGCGTCGAAGTATTCGCGCCAACTATCGGGAACGCTGCCTGGATTGGCCAGGTAGTTCTCGTACATTTCCTCAACGTAAGGCGCATTGCCTCCGAAGAGATAGGTGTTGCCTTGATAGGCGGTGTAGACGGACTTTGTCTCACTCATTTTTCGCTGACCTTCGCTCCCCTGCAGGGAACATTAGTTGGTTGATATACCTTCCGCGACACGGCTGGACCGATTGGCGGATGCGACTGTGGCATGGGGAAGGGCCTTAGTAACTTGCGCATTATCCCATTGATTTGCAACGCGCGGACTCTTTTTTCAACAAAAAACGGGATGAAAACAGATCCATCCCGTGAACCATTTGTCAGTTCAATGACAAATGATCCGCTTCAAGCTTTGAACAGATTTGATATTTGAAGCAATGCAGATGGATCGTCCATGGTGGTGAGATCGCCGGGGTCACGACCTTCGCAAACCGCTTGAATGGCACGCCGTAGCAATTTGCCACTCCGTGTTTTGGGCAACACAGACACAAAGCGAACGCGCGAAGGCCGGGCCACCGCGCCCAAGGAGGTGTCGACCACCTTCATGATCTCGCCCTCCAATTTGAGCAAGGATTGGGGTTCTGTTAGCAAAGCCCCATCCTTGGGCACGACAAAGGCCATGGCCACTTGGCCCTTCAAATTGTCAGCCACGCCCACCACAGCCACTTCGGCCACAGCGGGATGACCGGAAATGCTTTCTTCAATTTCACGCGTCCCCAAACGATGGCCCGCGACATTGATCACATCATCGGTCCTGCCCAAAATGAAGAAATAACCATCTTCATCTTTAATGCCCCAATCGAAGGTCGAGTAAATGGTTTTACCCGGTACGGTGGTCCAATAAGTTTTAACAAAGCGATCGTCGTCACCCCAAACTGTTTGCAAGCAACCCGGAGGCAAGGGACCTTCAATGGCGACCACGCCTTTTTGATTCGGCGCAGTCAATTCTTCACCCGTTTGATCGTCCAACAACTTCACGTCGTAACCGTATACAGCTTTGCCTGGTGAGCCAAACTTGCTAAGGGTTTTTTCAATGCCATTGCACACCGTCAAAATGGGCCAGCCAGATTCTGTTTGCCAATAGTTGTCGATGATAGGTTTGCCCAGACCTTCCGAAATCCACTTGGCCGTAGGTTCGTCCAACGGCTCACCCGCCAAGAACAAAGCTTTCAAGCTGGACAAATCGTATTTGCTCAGCAATGCTGGATCTTGTTTTTTCAACACGCGTATGGCTGTAGGCGCACTGAACATGACGGTCACTTTGTATTTTTCTACCAAGCTCCACCAGACGCCGCCATCAGGACGCGTTGGCAGGCCCTCATAAAGGATGGTGGCCATGCCGCCAATGAGGGGGCCGTAAATGATGTAACTGTGTCCCACCACCCAGCCAATGTCGCTGGTGCAGAAAAATGTTTCGCCGGGTTTGCCGCAAAAGATATTGGGAATGCTGGAAGCCAGCGCCACGGCGTAACCACCGGTATCGCGTTGCACGCCCTTGGGCTTTCCGGTGGTACCCGATGTGTACAGCGTATAACTTGGGTGTGTGGCATCGACCCATTCGCAAGGTACCACATCGTTAAGATGTGTTTCTCGCAATTTAGACCAAAGCACATCACGACCTTCTGTCATGGCCATTGTGGCCAAGCCGCGCTCCACCAACAACAAGGCATTTGGTTTGTGCGATGACAAACGAATGGCCTCGTCCAAAAGAGGTTTGTATTCCACCACCTTGCCACCGCGTGATCCTGCGTCTGCACTCACAATCACCTTGGGTGAAGCATCTTCAATGCGCGAGGCCAAAGAACCAGAAGCAAAACCACCAAACACCACAGAGTGAATAGCGCCAATGCGCGCACAAGCCAGCATGGCAAAGGATGCCTCTGCAATCATGGGCATGTAGATCAAAACGCGGTCGCCTTTTTTAACACCCAAAGACAATAACGATGCCGCCATGCGTTGTACTTCTGCATGCAACTGCTTGTAGGTGTAAGTGACTTCTTGATCGGTTTCAGTCGAGATGAAAATCAGGGCAGCTTGGTTACCGCGATCTTTCAAATGTCGGTCGACGGCGTTGTGACACAAATTGGTTTCACCCCCCTTGAACCATTTGACAAAGGGCGGGTTGGTGTAGTCGCAAATTTCTTGAGGTGCTTTGTGCCACTCAATTTGTTGCGCTTGTTCTGCCCAGAAAGCATCCCGATCCTGAATGGAACGCTTGTGAAAATCCGCATATTGAACCATGGTGTCTCCTAAAAACTGACTTTGGGGCCCTTGCAAAGTCAAAAAAGCAAATTAAACCAAGCCTTTGATCCAAGTCTGAACCTGCTTGAAATCGGGGTTTTCTGCTGAGCGAAGCCATTCAAACAGCACCATTTCGGTGGTCAAGAGTTCTGCCCCAGCCCCAGCCAAGCGATCAAATGCTGCGTCCCGATCACGGTCGGTACGGGAAGCGCAAGCATCCGTCACCACCCAGACTTCAAATTCGTCTTCGAGCAAATCCAAGGCCGTTTGCAACAAGCACACATGGGCCTCACAGCCTGCAATGACCACAGAAGGACCGGCTTCGGGTTCTACCGGTTTTTGCAAGTGCCTTGGCAAGCTGCGAGCATTGCCCTTAGGAGCGGCGGGCACCGGCGGACTTAACCATTCTCCCAAGCCCTCCTCCACGGCACTGAATGCCATTTTGGCCAACACACGCTGACAATGCTGACGAATCTCAGGGGCGGTTTCGCCCAAATCCGAGGGGTTATGTTCGGTGGCCCACACCGGCACATTCAGCAATTTGGCGGTTCGGGCCAATACCTCAGCCCGTTGCCAAACAGCTTGCGCATCCTTCATGGCAGGCATTAATTTTTGCTGGTAATCGACCAGAACCAATTGGGAGGACTCAACTTCAAGCAACATATTCAAACCTTGTGACTCAATCAGCCTGATTCTCGGGGAAACATGTGCCATTTGGGGCTGCCGCTAATCAAGAGATGGCATTAAACTGACATTTATGCGCTTGATTCTATGTGGACTGGTATTTCTTTCAACGGCTGCCTTGGCGGCGCCCGTTGAGGACGACCTTGAACGCTTGATCAAGGAGCGTGGTTTGGTCACTCAAATGACCGATCAACTTACTCAGCAAATTAGCAATCAGCTCAGTGGGCCCCTTCAATCGGCTCGCAACACCTTTGGCGGAAAAGCCTCTGAACTGGTCATTCAAGCCATGGGACTTTTGGGGGTGCCCTACAAACGGGGAGGCACGTCTGAAGAAAAAGGCTTTGATTGCAGCGGTTTTGTCCGCTATATGTATGAAAAGTCAGTGGGTTTGGTCTTACCTAGAAGAGCTGAGGAACAAGCCAAGGTCACTGAAGAAATCAATCGAAGTGAACTTAAACCTGGTGACTTGGTATTTTTCAACACCATGAAGCGAACCTTCAGCCATGTGGGTATTTATATCGGTGACGGCAAATTCATCCACGCACCCAGACCGGGGAAAGATGTGCGGGTGGATGACATGCGCGAGGCCTATTGGCAAAAAAGATTCAATGGCGCACGCAGAGTTCAATCTGAAAAGCTGCATTCAGAGCCTGTGCAAAATTAATATCTGGTTATGCAATGTCAAAACCGCCCTGAGGCGGTTTTTTGTGTGTTGCTTTTTATTTCTTAGAAGGCGGCAAGTCAGTGCAACTACCGTGTGCCACTTCCGCAGCCATGCCAATGCTCTCACCCAAGGTGGGATGTGGGTGAATTGTTTTGCCAATGTCAATGGCGTCTGCCCCCATTTCAATGGCCAAGGCCACTTCACCAATCATGTCTCCGGCATGCGTACCCACCATGCCACCGCCCAAGATCTTGCCGTGGCCATGCGCTTCGGGTGAATCATCGAACAGCAACTTGGTGACGCCTTCATCACGACCATTGGCAATGGCTCGGCCAGAAGCAGTCCATGGGAACAAGCCCTTCTTCACCTTGATGCCTTGCGCCTTGGCTTGATCTTCTGTGAGACCTACCCAAGCCACTTCGGGGTCGGTGTAGGCCACGCTTGGAATCACGCGTGCATTGAAAGCACTGGCGGCCAATTCTTTGTTGCCTTGAATTTCACCCGCAATCACTTCAGCCGCAACATGGGCTTCGTGCACTGCTTTGTGCGCCAACATGGGCTGGCCCACAATGTCTCCAATGGCAAAGATATGAGGGACATTGGTGCGCATTTGAATGTCAACAGGAATGAACCCACGATCAGTCACGCTCACCCCTGCTTTGTCGGCTGCAATCTTTTTGCCGTTTGGCGTGCGGCCCACAGCTTGTAACACCATGTCATAGACTTGCGGTGCAGGCGCCGCAACACCCTCCTGTGCAGATTCAAAGCTGACCTCTATGCCGTCCTTGGTGGCTTTAGCCCCAACAGTTTTGGTTTTGAGCATGATGTTGTCAAAACGATGGGCGTTCATTTTTTGCCAGACCTTGACCAAATCACGGTCAGCGCCTTGCATCAGTCCGTCCATCATCTCAACCACGTCCAGACGAGAGCCCAGCGTGCTGTATACAGTGCCCATCTCTAATCCGATGATGCCGCCGCCCAAAATAAGCATGCGCTTGGGCACTTCTTTCAAAGCCAAGGCACCGGTGCTGTCAACCACGCGAGGGTCGTTGGGCATGAAGGGCAACCGCACAGCTTGGCTACCCGCTGCAATGATGCAATTCTTGAAAGCCACGACTTTCTTCTCACCCGTTTTTTCTTGGCGTGTGCCCGTGGTTTCTTCCACCACCACATGGTTGGCGCTGAGAAATTCACCCACACCGCGCACCGTGGTGACCTTGCGCATTTTGGCCATGGCCGCCAAACCACCCGTGAGTTTGCCAATCACTTTTTCTTTGTGCGTGCGCAATTTTTCAATGTTCACTGTGGGCTTACCAAAGTCCACACCCAGATCGGCCATGTGACTCACTTCGTCCATCACCGCCGCCACATGCAACAAGGCTTTGGAAGGAATACAACCCACATTCAAGCAAACACCCCCCAAGGTGGCATATCGCTCAACGATCACGACCTTGAGACCCAGATCTGCGGCACGAAAAGCGGCCGAGTAGCCGCCAGGGCCAGCCCCCAACACCAGCAAATCACAATCGATGTCAACTGTGCCACTGAAAGAAGCTGCGTTTGGAATGTTGACTACCGCAGGCTTAGCAGCAGGGGTTGTAAAGGTCGCTGCAACAGGTGCCGTAATTTGAGGTACAGACGATACAGCCGGTGCAGCGTCTGAAGTGGTTTCGCCTTCCAACACCAAAACCACAGAGCCTTGCTTCACTTTGTCGCCCAATTTAACTTTGAGCTCTTTCACCACACCAGCTTGTGAGCAAGGAATTTCCATGGAGGCTTTGTCAGACTCTACGGTGATCAAACTTTGCTCAGCCTTCACAAGGTCGCCAGGCTTTACCAGCAGCTCAATGACTGCCACTTCGTCGAAGTCACCAATGTCAGGTACTTTGATATCAATCAATGCCATGGTTCAGCCTTTCAAAGCAACACACGGCGAAAATCGCCAAGGATTTGACCCAAGTACGCATTAAAGCGTGCGGCAGCGGCACCGTCGATCACACGGTGGTCCCATGTCAAGGACAAAGGCAGCATCAAACGTGGCACAAATTGTTTGCCATCCCAAACAGGTTCATGCGTGCTCTTGCAAACACCCAAGATGGCCACTTCTGGCGCGTTAATGATGGGCGTGAAATACTTGCCACCAATGCCGCCCAAACTAGAGATGGTGAAGCTGGCCCCCGTCATTTCGGCAGGTCCTAACTTGCCCTCACGGGCCTTCTTAGCCAACTCGCCCATTTCCTGGCTGATTTGTAAAATGCCTTTTTTGTCTGCGTCTTTGATCACAGGCACCATCAAACCGTTAGGCGTATCGGCGGCAAAACCGATGTGCCAATAGTTTTTATAGACGATGGCATCGCCATCCAAAGAACTGTTGAACTCTGGGTATTTCTTCAATGCAGCCACGCAAGCCTTGATCAAGAAAGCCAGCATGGTGACCTTCACGCCAGACTTTTCATTCTCTTTGTTGGTCGACACACGGAAAGCTTCTAACTCCGTAATGTCGGCGTCGTCATGGTTGGTGACAGCCGGAATCATGATGGCGTTGCGCAATAAATTGGCGCCACTGATCTTTTTGATACGGCCCATTTCTTTGCGCTCAATGGGACCAAACTTGGCGAAATCAAGCTTGGGCCATGGGATCAAGCCCAGCGCAGCACCATCCCCACCTGAAGGTGCTTTGGCAGACTGTGCTTTGGTTTGGGCCGCACCCGACATCACGGCTTTGGTAAACGCTTGAACGTCGTCTTGTGAAATTCGACCTTTGGGGCCATTGCCTTTGACTTCTTCCAAAGGCACACCCAATTCCCGCGCAAATTTGCGCACTGAAGGTGATGCGTGAGGCAAGCCCAGTGTGGATTCGCCGGGGTTGTGTGCGGGCGCAGGCGCACTGCCTGAAGCTACCACAGGCGCAACAACCGCGGGAACTGCAGCCGCTGGTTCAGCAACAGGCGGCGCAGCGACTATGGGGGCAGCAACGACAGGGACCGCAGCGGGCGTCGTCACGGCTGCCGCTACGGCACCAATTGCTTCCAACACCAAAACCACCGAACCTTGTTTAACTTTGTCACCCAAATTCACGCGCAGTTCTTTCACCACGCCGGATGTTGAGGATGGAATTTCCATCGATGCTTTGTCAGACTCGACGGTAATCAATGATTGCTCAGCCTTGATGGTGTCACCCACCTTGACCATCAATTCGATCACTGTCACTTCATCGAAATCACCGATGTCTGGAACTTTGACTTCTACCAATGCCATGTGTGTCTCCAATTCTTGTGGTCAAGCGTACAAAGGGTTGACCTTGTCGGTCTTGATGCCGTATTGCTTCAAAGCCTCCGCGACTTTGGCCACGGGCACAGCGCCCTCTTCGCTCAATGCTTTGAGTGAGGCCACAACGATGTAATGGCGATTGATTTCAAAGTGCTCCCGCAATTTGCTACGGAAGTCGCTTCGTCCAAAACCATCCGTACCCAATACTTTGAACGTGCGGCCTTTTGGAATGAAGGAGCGAATTTGCTCTGCATAATTTTTCATGTAGTCGGTGGATGCAATTACGGGGCCATCGTATTTGGCCAATTGCTGAGCTACAAATGGTACGCGTGGCACTTCCAAGGGGTGCAACATGTTGAAGCGCTCAACGTCTTGACCGTCGCGTGTCAGTTCGTTGAAACTTGGGCAGCTCCAAACATCGGCTGCAACGCCCCAGTCTTTGGCGAGCAGCTCTTGCGCTGCCAAAGACTCTCGCAGAATGGTGCCTGAGCCCATGAGTTGCACACGTGTTTTGTTCTTACCACCGGCCTTGCACAAATACATGCCCTTGATAATTTGCGCCTCAGTGCCGGGCGTTAAACCAGGCATGGCGTAGTTTTCATTCAACAAGGTGATGTAGTAGTAAACGTTGTCTTGTTTTTCCACCATTCGCTTCAAGCCATGGTGCAAGATCACACCCACTTCGTGCGCAAAGGTTGGGTCGTAGCTGATGCAGTTGGGAATGGTGCCTGCCAAAATATGGCTGTGGCCATCTTCGTGTTGTAAACCCTCACCGTTCAATGTGGTGCGGCCCGAAGTGCCGCCCAACAAGAAACCACGCGCTTGCATATCGCCAGCTGCCCATGCTAAATCGCCAATGCGCTGAAAGCCAAACATGGAGTAGTACACATAGAACGGCACCATGATGCGATTGCTGGTGGAGTAACTGGTGGCAGCAGCAATCCAGCTCGACATACCGCCAGCTTCGTTAATGCCCTCTTGCAAAATTTGACCTGCTTTGTCTTCTTTGTAATACATCACTTGGTCTTTGTCGACCGGTGTGTATTGCTGACCTGCTGGGTTGTAAATGCCAACTTGGCGAAACAGGCCTTCCATACCAAATGTACGAGCTTCGTCAACCAAGATGGGCACAACTCGCGGGCCCAAGGCTTGGTCACGCAAGAGTTGCGTGAGGAAACGAACATAAGCTTGTGTGGTGGAAATTTCACGGCCTTCGGGGGTAGGTTCCATCACCGACTTAAAAACGTCGATTGCAGGGACGGTGAAACTTTCATCCGCTCTGGTACGACGGTGCGGCAAGTAACCGCCCAAGGCTTTGCGGCGCTCGTGCAGGTACCGCATTTCGGGGGTGTCGTCTGCCGGTTTGTAAAAAGGCACCTTGGCCAATTCACTGTCTGGCACAGGAATGTTGAAGCGATCGCGCATATAGCGAATGTCTTCGTCTGAAAGCTTTTTAGTTTGGTGAACGTTGTTCTTCCCTTCGCCCACTTTGCCCATGCCAAAACCTTTGACTGTTTTAATGAGCAGCACAGTGGGTTGGTCCTTGGTGTTCACCGCTTGATGATAAGCCGCGTAAACTTTTTGGGGGTCATGACCGCCGCGCTTCAAGGACCAAATTTCGTCGTCACTCATGTGGGAAACCATCTCGAGCGTGCGGGGGTCGCGACCGAAGAAGTGCTTGCGAACGTAAGCACCATCGTTGGCTTTGAAAGCTTGGAAGTCGCCATCCAAGGTGTCCATCATGATTTTGCGCAAGGCGCCATCTTTGTCTCGCGCTAAGAGTTTGTCCCACTCGCTGCCCCACAAAAGCTTGATGACGTTCCAGCCAGAGCCTCGGAACTCACTTTCAAGTTCCTGAACGATTTTTCCGTTGCCGCGAACGGGACCATCCAAACGCTGCAAGTTGCAATTCACCACAAAGATCAAATTGTCGAGGTTCTCACGAGCGGCCAATCCAATAGCGCCCAAAGATTCCACTTCGTCCATCTCGCCATCACCGCAAAACACCCATACTTTGCGATTTTCAGTGTTGGCAATGCCTCGGGCTTGCAAGTACTTTAAAAAGCGAGCTTGGTAAATGGCCATCAAAGGGCCAAGCCCCATGGACACTGTGGGAAACTGCCAAAACTCAGGCATCAACTTGGGGTGTGGATAGCTTGACAAACCTTTGCCATCTACTTCTTGACGGAAGTTGAGCAACTGCTCTTCTGTCAAACGTCCTTCTAAATAAGCTCGTGCATAAACACCTGGTGAAACGTGCCCTTGAATGTACAAACAGTCACCACCATGATTTTCACTTTCTGCATGCCAAAAGTGATTGAATCCAGCGCCAAACATGTGAGCCAAGGAAGCAAAGGAGCCAATGTGGCCACCCAAATCGCCACCGTCTTCAGGGTTGTGGCGGTTGGCTTTGACCACCATGGCCATGGCGTTCCATCGCATGTAAGAACGAAGTCGTTCTTCGATTTCAATGTTGCCAGGACAATGCACTTCTTGATCTGGCTCGATGGTGTTCACGTAACCTGTATTGGCAGAAAACGGCATATCAATGCTGTTCTCGCGGGCGTGTTCTAAAAGTTGCTCCAACAAAAAGTGAGCGCGCTCGCTTCCCTCTTTTTCAATCACGGCAGACAGAGCGTCCATCCATTCACGGGTTTCAATGGCGTCTAGATCTGCGAGAACGTTATGGGGCTGAATGGCTGACATGTTTGTCTCCTTTGTAGGCCGTGGTTAATCTTTTTTTTGAATTCTCTCACAAAGCTTATTTAATTTCAAATGGTGCTTTATCATTTCATAATGCAAAATATAAAAGGCAGTGATTACCCTAAACTTATAGGGATGAAGTCGCAAACCGTCAACAAAGCCATTTTGGCCATCAAACCTATCGCTTGGTGGCGTCGATGGTGGAAGCGTCAAAATCCAAACAAGCAGGATCGGTTTGCAAGCTTAGCCCCAGTCATCTCTGTATTGCTGTTTTTTACTGCCATTGTTTTTTCATTTTGGTACTTGCGAGTAGAAGAGATGGACCGTGAGCAAGAAGCCGTTAAACGTGATGTGGAATACAGTCAGCAAAGACTGCGGCTCAGGTTGCTAGAACGTCAAGAACAAGTCATGCGACTTGCGCGCGACATCTCCAACAAAGACGTCGACAACAAAGAGTTCAGTAGACGTGCTGAGTCCATGGTGCTGAAAAATCCAGAACTTCAAACATTGGCTTGGGTTGACGATAAAAGAAAAATCGTTGCCAGCCAAACCGCACCCAGCGTCTTGGTCAGTCAAAAATGGCGCGTCGGCGAAGTATTGAAGTGGGGTGAGTCTGAGAACAGCTACAGCCTGGCAAGAGACCTGATGCAACCCGTCTATTCACAAGAAGACGATGGCAGCCTTTCCATCATTGGCCCGTCTGTCGGTCAAGAAAACTACGCGCGCAACATGGTTCTTCAACTACACACGCCCCTCACCAACTCTCAGGGCCGATTCAATGGCGTGGTGATGGCTGAATATGCTGTGGAAAGTCTATTGCGATACGGCGTACCTACCGAAATTTTGGCCAAATATGCAGTGTCCCTTCTTGACAGCGAGGGCAACATTATTGCGGGACAGTCCATTGCAAAACGCTTGAGTATTTGGAGTTTCATGCCCGGCATTTCTGGGCAAAACAATGAGTTTGAAGTCCCTGTTTCGCCCGTCGGCAATGGCCTGATATTGCGCGCGCAAGCTTGGCGCACTTCACAAGGCTTGGTGGGTGGCGGCTTGTTTTGGCTCGTGAGTTCATTAAGTTTGCTTACGGCCTGGATGCTCATTGGCAATTGGCGACACACTCGCAAACGTCAACAAACTCAAAAGGAGTTGATTGCGGAAACCAACTTCAGGCGTGCCATGGAAAACTCCATTTTGACAGGCATGCGCGCGCTCGATATGGAGGGGCGCATCACCTATGTGAATTTGGCGTTCTGCCAAATGACAGGCTGGCAAGAGGATGAACTCGTCGGTGCTGTTGCGCCCTTTCCCTATTGGCCAGATCAAGACCGAGAGCTTCTAATGAGCCGTCTTGAAGAAGAGTTGAGCGGAAAACACAACGCAGGCGGCTTCCAAGTGCGAGTGAAACGAAAAAACGGTAGCATTTTTGACGCGCGACTTTACGTCTCTCCTCTGATTGATGCCATCGGTCAGCAAACCGGTTGGATGACGTCTATGACGGACATAACGGAACCTAACCGCGTTAGAGAACAGTTAGCCGCATCCTACGAGCGCTTCACCATTGTGTTGGAAGCGCTTGATGCCTCTGTGTCCGTGGCACCCCTCGGCAGTGCTGAACTTTTGTTTGCCAACAAACTCTATCGCCAATGGTTTGGCATCGACACCAATGGCCACCTGAGCTTGGTTGAAAAGGCCGGCATGCTAGACGTCCGAAATACGGAATTCGAATTAGACGATGTCGATGCTCTGGCAGGCCTGCCCACTGAAAGTCTGACGGTGGCACCCGCCGAACGTGCTGAAATTTATGTTGAACACCTAGACAAATGGCTTGAAATTAGAACCCGATACATCAATTGGGCGGATGGCCGTTTGGCACAGTTGGTCATTGCCACCGACATTACTGCTCGCAGACAAGCCGAAGAATTGGCTGCCCTGCAAGCAGAACGGGCACAAAATGCCAGTCGACTGATCACCATGGGCGAAATGGCCTCCAGCGTGGCACACGAACTCAATCAACCGCTTACCGCAATCACGAACTACTGCAATGGCATGGTGTCACGCATCAAGGGGCAGCAAATTGATGAAAAAGACTTGATTTGGGCTTTGGAGAAAACGTCCCACCAGGCTCAGCGAGCGGGTCAAATCATTCACCGTATTCGGTCTTTCGTCAAACGCAGCGAGCCCAATCGAAGCCCCTCCGATGTTTTGACCATGGTGAATGAGGCGGTGGAATTAGCTGAAATTGAGTTACGCCGTCGCAATGTCCGCCTGTCCCACTATGTTGCGGCCCGACTTCCCCAGTTGAGCGTTGACCCTATCTTGATTGAGCAAGTCTTGGTCAATTTAATGAAGAATGCGGCGGAATCCATCGATAACGCTGAACGTCCCTTAGGGCAACGCCATGTCGAACTGAGGGTGGTGCCCAAAATCCTAGATACCCATCACACCGTCCATTTTTCGGTCACCGACACTGGAAAGGGCCTCCCACCCGAGGTCATGGGCAGGCTTTATGAGGCCTTCTTCTCGACCAAAGTAGAAGGCATGGGCATAGGTCTTAACTTGTGCCGCACGATTGTGGAGTCGCATCAGGGCAGAATTACGGCCGAGAACCTCTACAATGCTGACGATGTGGTTGGATGTTGTTTTTCCTTCTGGATACCCTGTTTGGGCCAATCGCACCTTTCATTGATCAAGTAACACTGGGAACCCCGATGAGTTTGATACCCAAAAAAGGAACTGTTTACGTTGTTGACGATGACGAAGCCGTTCGCGATTCTCTTCAGTGGCTCCTAGAAGGCAAAGACTACCGCGTCAGGTGCTTTGACTCGGCAGAATCATTTCTTAGCCGATACGACCCCCGTGAAATAGCCTGTCTCATTGTTGACATCCGCATGGGTGGTATGACGGGCCTTGAACTGCAAGACAAATTGGTCGAGCGCCGCTCACCCTTGCCCATTGTGTTCATTACCGGTCATGGCGATGTGCCTATGGCCGTGAACACCATGAAAAAAGGGGCCATGGACTTTATTCAAAAGCCTTTTAAAGAAGATGAATTGGTCAGCTTGGTTGAGCGCATGCTAGACAGTGCGAGAGAGTCTTTTTCGGATCACCAAAACGCTGCCAACCGTGATGCCCTGCTGTCCAAACTGACAGGCCGCGAAGCGCAGGTATTGGAGCGCATTGTGGCGGGTCGTTTGAACAAACAAATTGCAGACGACTTGGGCATCAGCATTAAAACAGTTGAAGCACACCGCGCCAATATCATGGAAAAGCTCAACGCCAATACCGTTGCCGATTTGCTCAAAATTGCATTGGGACAAAACGCCCCCAAACCCTAGAACCAATTCTGACCAGACTACGCCCGTGAACCTTCAACTCGCGGGCGTTTTTACTTGAAGAATGAAGTTTCCAGTGAAGTAAAGTTCAAGATGACTGCACAAAAAATCGATGGCAATGCCCTCTCACAAAAATTACGCGCTGACGTCACAACGCGCACTGCTACCCTCAAAGCCAAAGGCATCACGCCAGGCTTAGCGGTTGTATTGGTGGGCGAGAATCCTGCCAGTCAAGTTTACGTACGCAACAAGGTCAAGGCTTGCCAAGACAGCGGCTTGCATTCTGTCTTAGATAAACATCCAGACACACTTTCAGAAGTAGCACTGCTTGCCCGCATTGACGCACTCAACCATGACGCATCCATTCACGGCATCCTGGTGCAATTGCCCTTGCCTCCGCACATTGATTCACAGAAAGTGATCGAAGCCATATCGCCAGCCAAAGATGTTGATGGTTTTCACATTGCCAGCGCAGGCGCCCTCATGACTGGCATGCCTGGTTTTTGGCCCTGCACACCTTATGGTTGCATGAAGATGCTCGAAAGTATCGGTTACAACCTGAAGGGCAAGCACGCCGTGGTGATTGGGCGCAGCAACATAGTGGGAAAACCAATGGCCCTCATGCTGCTCCAAAAAAATGCCACCGTCACCATCTGCCACAGTGCTACGCCCGATTTAAAAGCCATGACCCTTCAGGCCGATGTGATTGTGGCGGCCGTCGGCAAACGCAATGTTCTCACTGCCGACATGGTCAAACCTGGCGCGGTCGTTATCGACGTTGGCATGAACCGAAATGAGGAAGGCAAACTTTGCGGAGACGTCGATTTTGTAGGGGTCGAAAAGGTGGCTGGCTACATCACCCCGGTACCAGGCGGCGTTGGCCCCATGACCATTACCATGCTGCTGGTCAACACTCTTGAGGCTGCAGAACGCGTCTGATATTCTTTGAAAAATTTCCTAAAATAAACCCATGACCACTCTTTCAAATTCCCCTAATCCATTGCTACAAGCTTCCGGTCTTCCCTTGTTTGATCAAATCAAACCAACGCATGTTAATGAGGCTGTCGACGAATTGTTGAAATCTTCTTCAGCCGCTTTAGACACTGTCACGGCAGCAGACTTTCCATCAGATTGGCATGCCATTGCCAAGGTGCTTGATGTGTCCACTGAGCGATTGAGCACAGCCTGGGGCGCCGTAAGCCATTTGAACAGCGTGGCAGATACGCCAGCGTTTCGTGCGGCCTATAACGACGCACTGCCCAAGGTGACTGAATTTTGGACACGCCTAGGCGCCGACGAAAAACTCTATGAAAAGTACAAGTCCGTGATTACAAAATCATTGGACAGCGCACAGCAGCAAGCCCTGAAAAATGCGCTGCGCAATTTTGTGCTGGGCGGCGCTGATCTTAAAGGTGAAGCAAAAAAACGGTATGCCGCTATTCAAGAACGGATGGCTGAATTAAGCCAAAAGTTCAGTGAGAACGCTTTAGATGCGACCGACAAATTTTCATACTACGCAGAAAAAAAAGAACTTGAAGGCGTGCCCGAAGATGTGGTCAATACTGCGCGCTTGGCCGCCGAAACTGAAGGCCTCGCCGGCTACAAACTTACGCTCAAAATGCCTTGCTACTTGCCCACCATGCAGTTTGCTAAAAGCAGCAACTTGCGCCAAAAACTTTACCGTGCTTATGTCACACGTGCATCGGACCAATCCGATCCGACGTTCATTGCTTTAGACAACAGCGCTCTCATTCAAGAAATTTTGCAACTGCGCCAAGAAGAAGCTCAGTTATTGGGCTATCAAAATTTTGCAGAAGTCTCTGTCGCTACCAAAATGGCTGACTCACCCGCCAAGGTCATTTCTTTTCTACGAGATCTAGCGCAACGCGCTCGGCCTTATGCAGAAAAAGACCTGCAAGACATGCGTCAATTTGCTGCCGACCATTTAAATATACAAGACCCCCAAGCTTGGGACTGGCCCTTCATTGGTGAGAAATTGAAAGAAGCCCGATACAGCTTTAGCGAGCAAGAAGTAAAGCAATATTTCACGGCACCCAAAGTTCTTCAGGGTCTGTTCAAAATCATTGAAACTTTGTTTGAAGTCAATATCAGACTTGACGCTGCCCCCGTATGGCATCCGGCTGTCGCTTTTTATCGCATTGAACGCAAGGGTCAATTGGTGGGTCAGTTTTACCTCGATCCTCCGGCCCGTGCAGGCAAGCGGGGTGGCGCATGGATGGACGATGTGCGCGCTCGCTGGCTCAGGCCCGATAACGGTGTGTTGCAGACGCCTGTAGCCCACTTGGTTTGCAACTTTGCCGAAGGTGTCGATGGCAATCCGCCCTTGCTGACGCATGACGATGTCATCACCTTGTTCCATGAATTTGGTCATGGCCTGCACCATATGTTGACTCAAGTGAACGAGCGAGATGTATCGGGTATCAGTGGGGTGGAATGGGATGCGGTTGAACTGCCCAGCCAGTTCATGGAAAACTTTTGCTGGGAATGGTCAGTTCTCAAACACATGACCTCGCATGTCAAAACGGGGGAGCCATTGCCTCGCGATTTATTCGACAAAATGGTAGCTGCCAAAAATTTCCAGAGTGGCATGCAAACATTGCGCCAAATTGAATTGGCACTGCTAGACATGCTGCTACACAGCGAACACAAGCCCACAGAAGACTTCATGCCCATCTTGAAAAAAGTTCGAGCAGAGGTGGCCGTCATTCACCCACCTGAATTTAATCGCATGGCTCATACCTTCAGCCACATTTTTGCAGGTGGCTATGCGGCAGGTTATTACAGTTACAAGTGGGCCGAGGTGTTGTCAGCGGATGCCTATGCGGCGTTTGAAGAAACAGCCCTGCCCGATGGGTCGCCCAGCTTAGAAACAGGCAGGCGCTACAGGCAAACTATTTTGGAAGCTGGTGGCAGCCGACCTGCACTGGAATCTTTCATTGCCTTTAGAGGCCGCGAGCCCTCTCTAAATGCCTTGCTTCGCCATCAAGGCATGGCCTCAAACTGAGCTTTTAAAACTTCAGCGTCTTCACGCCTTCAGAGGTGCCCAGCAAACAAACCTGGGCCTTCTGATAGGCAAACACACCCACAGTGACAACGCCTGGCCATTGGCTCACTTCGGCTTCAAAGGCCACCGGATTGGCAATTTTCAAGCCCTTCACATCAATGATGTGCTGGCCGTTGTCGGTCACCAAGGGCTGGCCGTCTTTCATGCGCAGTTGAGCTTGCCCACCCACTTTTGCAAATTGCGCCATGATGCGACTGCTAGACATGGGAATGACTTCCACCGGCAATGGAAAAGCACCTAAGACCGAAACCAATTTCGATTCATCGGCAATGCAAACAAACATTTTGGACTGGGCAGCCACAATTTTCTCGCGAGTGAGCGCCGCACCGCCGCCCTTCACCATGTGACCTTGGCCATTGATTTCGTCAGCGCCATCGATATACACCGAAAGCTCAGCCACATCGTTGCTGTCAAACACCGATATACCCAGCGCCTTTAGCCGTGCAGTAGATGCCTCCGAACTAGACACAGCACCCTTAATTTGATCCTTCATAGAGGCCAAGGCATCGATGAACTTGTTGACCGTAGAACCCGTGCCCACACCCACCATTTGACCTGGCACCACATATTGAAGGGCCGCCTGACCCACCAGGGCTTTGAGTTCGTCTTGATTCATAAACTTTATTTGAGACAATGCATGGACTGAACGAGATTATCCAATGTCCCTGAACCTTTACCCACTTGCTCGCCCATTTTTATTCAGCCTTGACCCTGAAGCTGCCCACGACCTCACGCTGCAGCAGCTGGCACAGACTCAAAACACGTTTTTTGACCGTGCATACCGCCAACCTTGGGTGGCCGATCCCGTTCAATTGGCAGGTCTCACATTTCCCAACAGAGTGGGCATGGCCGCTGGCCTCGATAAAAATGCACGGTGCATCGATGGTCTAGGCGCCATGGGTTTTGGCTTTGTCGAAGTGGGTACCGTCACACCCCTACCCCAACCTGGCAATGACAAACCGCGCATGTTCAGATTGCCAGAAGCCAAGGCCCTGATCAATCGCTTGGGATTTAACAACCAAGGCCTGGACGCATTTGTGGCGCATGTTAAGCAGTCGACATTCCGGAGCCAAGGGCGCTTGTTGGGATTGAACATTGGCAAAAATGCAGCCACCCCCATTGAGCGTGCTACCGATGACTACCTGATTGGCCTGAGTGGCGTTTACGAACATGCCGACTATGTCACGGTCAATATTTCAAGCCCTAACACTAAAAATCTGCGCTCATTGCAATCTGACGAAGCACTTGACCAACTGTTATCTGCTTTGAATGAACGCAAACAAGCATTGGCTGAAAAGCACCAAAAGCGTGTCCCCGTATTTTTAAAAATCGCCCCTGACTTGGATGACGTACAGGTGGCGGTCATTGCCAACAGTTTAAGTAAGCACCAAATGGATGGCGTGATTGCCACCAACACCACGCTCTCTAGGGATGCAGTCAAGGGCATGCCACATTCAGATGAAGCCGGTGGTTTGTCCGGTTCGCCCGTGCTGGCTGGCAGCAACCGCGTCATCCGATTGTTGCGACAAAAACTTGGCACAGCTTTCCCCATCATTGGCGTGGGAGGCATCATGAGCGGCTACGATGCTGTGAGCAAAATTGAAGCCGGTGCCGATGTAGTGCAAATTTACACTGGGCTCATTTACAAAGGACCCGCATTGGTCCATGAAGTGGCGCAAGCTTTGAAACAAATTTCAAAGAATTAAATTCAGTGGTTTTGCAATATTGATGAAACAGTCTGTGCAATGGCCAAAGAACTGGTTAACCCAGGCGATTCAATGCCCAGCAAGTGAACCAAGCCCTTCACACCATGGGTCTCGGCACCCATGATGCGAAAGTCTGCTGCCGTTTCATGAGGCGCATTGATTTTGGGGCGGATACCGGCATAAGAAGCCGTCAAGGCTCCGTCTTTGAGGTCTGGCCAGTACTTGCGTACTTCTGCATAAAAGGCATCGCCTCGGCTAGGATTTACCTCAAGGTTTTGAGGCGAATCGACCCATTCCACATCGGGGCCAAATTTAGCTTGCCCTGCCATGTCGAGTGTGAGGTGAACACCTAAGCCTGCTGCTTCTGGCACAGGATAAATCAATCTTGAAAATGGCGAACGGCCCGACAAACTGAAATAATTTCCTTTGGCGTAAAAAGCTTTTGGAATTTGAGAAGTGTCCATGCCCTCAAATCGCCTGGCCACGTTGGGGGCATCTAGGCCCGCGCAATTGACCACTTGCGATGCCACAATTTCGGTGCCATCAGCGGTACGAATGACAAATTCAGTCTGTCCTGTTTCATTTGAAACTTTCGCCGAATCAAACTTGGAGTTGAGCGCCAGCAAGCCACCTGCGTTTTCAAAATCCCCCAAATAACTCAACATGAGGGCATGGCTGTCCACAATGCCAGTACCCGGCGACGACAAAGCGGCCTCGCACTTTAATGCAGGCTCCATTTCAAGCGCTTGCGCCCTCGTCAAAAGTTGCAACGCATCTGGACCCACAACACCATTGGCGGCCGCTTTAGCTTGAATTGCTTTGAGTTGCGCAACCTGATCAACAGAAGTGGCCACAATCAATTTGCCGCATTTTTTGTGCGCAATGCTTCTCTCTTGGCAATAGGCATAAAGCAAATGCCGACCCTGCACGCAAAGTTTTGCTTTAAGCGATCCCGCGGGATAGTAAATGCCCGCGTGAATCACTTCACTGTTGCGTGAACTGGTGCCGGTACCAAATGCATCTTCAGATTCCAAGAGCACCACTTCTTGCCCCTGAAGGGCCAAGCCACGCGCGATGGCCAAGCCAACCACGCCGGCACCCAAAATAACGGTTTGAATTCGATCCATGACCGCCATTGTCGCTGACACAAGCACGACAGTTCAATCCGCAGATCAAAGGCACACTTTAGGCTTTGGTTATTCAGCCCCGCTGCTAAAGGAGACTCATGAAGCTTTTTAATTTGGAAAATAAAGTGGCCATTGTCACCGGCGCCAGCCGCGGCATTGGCAAATCCATTGCCTTCCAATTGGCCCGCGCTGGTGCCAAAGTGGTGGTGTCCAGCCGCAAACTAGACGCCTGCGAGGCTGTGGTTAAAGAGATTGAAGCCGAGGGCGCTACTGCCATGGCCATTAGCGCCAGCATTGCCGTGAAAGAACAATTGGAAAAAATGATCCAACAAACCCGTGAAGCCTGGGGACCCATTGACATTCTGGTTTGCAATGCCGCCAGCAACCCCTACTACGGGCCCATGACCGGAATGAGCGATGAAGTTTTTAACAAAATCATGCACAACAACGTTCTCTCTAGTGCATGGCTTTGCAACATGGTCTACCCAGACATGAAAGCCAAGAAAAACGGTGCCATTGTGTTGGTGTCTTCAGTGGGCGGTTTGCACGGTTCACCTGTCATTGGCGCTTACAACATCTCCAAAGCAGCCGACATGCAATTGGCTCGCAATTTGGCCGTTGAATGGGGCCCTGACAACATTCGCGTCAATTGCATTGCGCCGGGACTCATTCGAACAGACTTTGCAAAAGCGCTAACCGACGACCCTGTCAAAGCGGGCATGGTGGAAAAGGAAACACCCCTCAGGCGCATTGGCGATCCAGATGACATTGGCGGTATTGCCGTTCTGTTGGCCAGCGCAGCGGGCAAATACATTACAGGCCAAACCATTGTGGCCGATGGCGGCATGATGATTCGCTAAGCCCTCATGAAGCATGACGGCCCAGCCGTTGAACGGCCAAAAAAAAAACAGCCTCAAGGGCTGTTTTTTGCTAGAAACCTTTGTGAGAGATTTCAAATTAAATGGCCATTAAGCGAAGTTGGCTTCTACGAAAGACCAGTTCACCAATTTATCCAAGAAGGTTTCAACAAACTTAGGGCGCATATTGCGGTAGTCAATGTAGTAAGCGTGTTCCCACACGTCCACTGTGAGCAAGGCTTTGTCGGCTGTGGTCAAAGGGGTGCCAGCGGCGCCCATATTGACGATGTCAACGCTGCCATCGGCTTTTTTTACCAACCAGGTCCAGCCTGAACCAAAATTGCCAACGGCACTTTTCACAAAAGCCTCTTTGAATGCTGCGTAAGAACCGAATTTGGCGTTGATGGCTGAGGCCAATGCACCAGTAGGTTCGCCGCCGCCATGAGGCTTCATGCAGTTCCAGAAAAATGTGTGATTCCAAATTTGGGCAGAGTTGTTGTAGATCCCACCGCTGGATTTTTTGATAATTTCTTCCAGGGACAATGCTTCGAACTCAGTGCCTTTTTGCAAATTGTTCAAATTCACAACGTAAGCGTTGTGGTGCTTGCCGTGGTGAAATTCTAGGGTTTCTTGGCTGTAGTGCGGTGCCAATGCGTCAATGGCATAAGGCAATGCTGGCAGGGTATGTTCCATGTGTTCCTCGTTAAAGTGCATTAAAAATCGTAAGGGCCATTGTAGGTTGATCGGCACCATTTGTCTGTGACTCCCTCAATAGGCTCAGGGCTTTAAGGGTTGGCCCATGTCAAAGAGTTGCTTGTTCTATTTAACCTTTAATTGCACTTGCCCGTCCGCCAGTGTGGCCGTCACATTTTGAGCAGGCTGGAAGTCGTGCGCATGCGTCAGCGCATGCCCAGCTTCGTCGGTCAGCCATGCATAGCCGCGCTCTAAAACCAGATGGGGGTCCAACAACCCCAAACGAGTGCCCATGTGTTGAATCAATTGTTGCCGCTTCTCTACCCCTTGCTGTAGCACCCTTGGTAGGCTCTCAGACACCTTGAGTAAACCCTGTTTTTGCTGCTGAACCTGAGATTTCAATGCGTATTGGAGCAATTGCCCCATTCGAATCAATTTCGATTTTTGGTCATTCAATCGATTGGAGGGCCGCCCCAGTCGATTGGCCACCCTGTCCAGGCGCTGACTCATGCGGTTGACGCTGGCACTGAGTGCCTCTGCAAGTTCACGTTGCATCAGCAACAAATCTCCCATCAACTGAGCACGTTCAGTGGCCACCATCTCGGCGGCTGCAGTAGGCGTTGGGGCACGCAGGTCGGCCGCAAAATCGGTCAAAGTGAAATCGGTTTCATGACCCACGCCAGAAATAATGGGAATAGGACAAGACGCCACCGCTCTGACAAGGGTCTCATCGTTAAAGGCCCAAAGATCTTCAATGGCCCCGCCACCTCGTACCATCAAAATGACATCGATGGCCGTTGATTTGTGGTGCCAGTCCACCAGCTTTTGTAGACTTTGAAGCAACTCTAGGGGTGCATTGGCGCCTTGGACAGAGGCAGGTGCCAAAATGACCGGAATGTGCGGCACTCGTCGTTGCAAAGCTGTGACCACGTCGTGTAGGGCGGCTGCACCCAAAGAAGTGATCAAACCAATGGCGCGAGGTTGCGCAGGGATGCCTTTTTTACGTGAAGCCTCAAAAATTCCCTCCGCTTCCAACGTGGCTTTGAGCTTGATGAACTGCGCAAATAAATCGCCTTGTCCAGCCTTTTGCATGGTTTCAACCACCAATTGCAAATCGCCGCGTGCTTCATAGACGCCTAATTTGCCTCGAACCTCCACCAATTCGCCATCTCTGGGTGAAAAATTCAGAGCGCTGGCGGCCCTTTTGAACATGGCACACCGGATTTGACCGCTGTCATCCTTGAGATTGAAATAACAATGACCACTGGCCGCGCGCGAGAAGCCCGAAACCTCTCCCTTCACCGTGACAGGGTTGAACCTGGCATTTAAAGTGTCAGCAATTGCAAGGCACAGTGCCCCAACTGACCAAACGCGTGGCTCAGAATCTATGCGCGCCATTGCAAAGCCTTATTTTTTGCGGTTTTCGAAGCCATATTCATAGATGAAGCTTGTCGTTACAGGGTTAAATAGTCCACAGGCCGAGCCTGTCTCGCTCTTTTGCCAGCCTACAAGGCAATAGACCGCATTTAAACTCATAACCCCATGATTTTATTGAAGTATTTATTGTTTAAAAAAGAAGCACCGAATCAAAAGCCAATATCCATGCGCCTTCCGGCAACCATCAAGCCATGTTCTTCACAAAGTTATCCACAGAAATGAAGAACAATTCGATCAGCCATAATCAAAACTGAAACCAGAAGTAGAAAGATTGAGTTTGTTAAGCATCATACAAGCCGCTCGCTTGAATGACGTTACCAAAACTGCATTTGCCACGCAAAAAGCTTCCAACAACAGAAAGCTCTGAAACATTCAACATGACCCACTGGTTGCACCAACTTCCACGCTATTGGCGTCAAAGCAATGCCGTCACCCTGGCGCTGTGGCCTCTGGAAATTCTTTACCGTATCACGCTCCTCTTGCGTCAATTTTTGTTCGAATTGGGTTTCCTGAAACAACACCGCGTCAATGCCACTGTGGTGGTCGTGGGCAACGTGGTGGCAGGCGGCGGTGGCAAAACGCCCCTCACCATGGCCCTGGTCAATCGCTTGGTCCTTCAAGGCTTCGAAGTGGGCGTCATCTCCCGCGGCTATGGCAGACACACAGTTGGACTTCAAATTGTCACTGAACACAGCAGGGTTGGCGATGTGGGCGATGAACCTTTGCTGATATTTCAAAAATGCCATGTGCCAGTGGTGGTGGGCGCCAACCGAGTTGATGCAGCAAACCATCTTTTAAAAAATTTCCCTGATATCAAAATTTTGGTGTGCGACGATGGACTCCAGCACCGCGCCCTACAACGTGACATCGAGATTTGCGTCATGGATGCCGTGGGCATTGGCAATGGCCATTTACTGCCTGCGGGCCCCCTCAGAGAGCCATGGCCGCGAAACACTGATTTACTGCTTCACACAGATACACGAAGCATGGCCGAAGGATTTGAATCGACGCGGCAGTTGGCGTTAGAAGCGATGTCAAGCCAAGGAAAGAACGTGCCCATCAGCGACCTTCTCAATCAACCTGTCGAAGTGGTGTCTGGCATTGCAAAGCCGCAGAACTTCTTAGCCATGTTGCGTGAGCAACAGTTTAAGATTCAAGCGGTGACTGCGCTGCCCGATCACGACAATTTTGAAAACTTCAGACCCCAACATCCAGAATGCATCTTGCTCTGCACCGAAAAAGACGCTGCCAAACTTTGGACTCGATTTCCTCTGGCGCTGGCCATCCCCTTGATTTTTGAACCTGAAAATGCGTTTTGGCTTGAATTCGATCTGCTCTTCAAGGCCCGTCACCGTTATCATTGAAACATGGACACAAAATTAATTGAACTGCTGGTCTGCCCCGTCACCAAAGGCCCCTTAGATCTGCAACGTGAGTTGCAAGAATTGTGGTCGCGCAGTGCACGACTGGCCTATCCCATTCGCAATGGCATCCCAATTTTGTTGGAAAACGAAGCCCGCACCTTGAGCGACGAAGAGTTGGAAAAACTCAAACCTCGCACGCCCTTGGTGTCATGAGCTTGATGTTTCAAACGCAGTGCAAAGACTGCTGAAATGACTCAACCATTTACTGTCATTGTTCCTGCACGATTGGCTTCCACCCGCCTTCCTAACAAGCCGTTGGCTGATATCCACGGTCTGCCCATGGTGGTTCGCGTGGCACAACGTGCTGCCCTGTCTAACGCTACGCAAGTGGTTGTGGCCGCCGACAGCCTAGAAATTGTGAAAGCTTGCGAAGCACATGGCATCAAAGTTCTGCTTACCAAAGCAGATCATCCCAGCGGCAGCGATCGCTTGGCGGAAGCCAGCGCACTATTGGGCTTAAGTTCACAAGACATGGTGGTCAATGTTCAGGGCGATGAGCCCCTTATTGACCCCGAACTCATTAACCAAGTAGCGGCGTTGCTGCAAAACAGATCCACTGCAAGCATGAGCACCGCTGCCCACGCTATTCACGACGTAGCAGAATTTACCAATCCCAACGTGGTCAAAGTGGTTTTAGACCAAGCACAAATTGCGCTTTATTTTAGCCGTGCACCCATTCCTTGGTGGCGAGATGGATTTGACACTGGCATCAACACCTTGCCTACCCCAGCGCCTTTAAGGCACATTGGTATTTACGCTTACCGCGTTGGTTTTTTACAAAGCTTTCCTAAGCTCACGCCTGCACCCATTGAAACCGGAGAGGCGCTCGAACAACTCCGCGCTCTTTGGCATGGCTACAAAATTGCAGTTCATGTGACCGACAGCGCACCTGGGCCGGGCGTGGACACACCTGAAGATTTGGCCCGTGTTAGGGCTATTTTTAAAGCCTGAAACTCAAGGCCACTTGTTGTCAGGCAAGTTTAGGTTTCCCATGATATTCTTGAGCAAAGCCATGAAGGCTTTGGCGAAAGATTTAATAACTATTCGGGACTTCCATGAGACTGATTCTTTTAGGCGCACCAGGCGCTGGTAAGGGCACCCAAGCTGCATTCATTTGCAACAAATATTCAATCCCTCAAATCTCCACAGGCGACATGTTGCGCGCTGCCGTTAAAGCTGGAACACCTTTGGGCTTGCAGGCCAAGGCTGTCATGGAATCGGGTGGTTTGGTCAGTGACGACCTCATCATCAATTTGGTCAAAGATCGCATTGCCCAATCCGATTGCGCAAAAGGTTTTTTGTTCGATGGTTTTCCTCGCACCATTCCTCAAGCCGATGCCATGAAGGCAGCCGGCGTGAAGCTCGATTTCGTGCTTGAAATTGATGTGCCCTTTGATGCCATCATTGAGCGCATGAGTGGCCGTCGTTCGCACCCTGCATCGGGCCGCACCTACCATGTTAAGTTCAATGCGCCTAAAGTTGAAGGCAAGGACGATGTCACGGGCGAGCCTTTGGTTCAGCGTGAAGACGACAAAGAAGAAACTGTTAAAAAACGTTTAGACGTCTATAGCCAACAAACCCGCCCCTTGGTTTCATATTATTCCGAGTGGTCACAACGTGAGCCCCAAGCGGCACCTCAATACCGCGCCATCAGCGGCATGGGATCGGTGGAAGACATTACACAACGCGCCTTGCATGCATTGGGTGCAACCCCGTAAGAGCTATCCTCGTACTTGCGATCAGTGGCTTTGCCGTTGGCTCATGATTTCCAGCAGCATGGCCACTCTTGTTTTCACAGCATTCAAACCACCGTCCACTTTAAAAATGTGGCCTTCGGTGGGAAGCACTGGCCCCTGCGCACACCTGCTGGCAATTCGAATACGTACACCTGCACGTTGAGCTTTTAAAAGCCCTTCTTTCAAGGCTGTGCCAATGGAGCCATTGCCTGTACCCGCCACCACCAAGCCTTGCACGCCCGCGTTGACCAACAAGTCAACCTGTTTGAAAGAAGCCTGTACATGGTTCATGACGATTTCAACCCATGGCCATTCATCAGCTTTTGGTAAGTCGGCTGCATTCAATACCTGCTTTGAAATGGACGGCAAGATGGCAGATGCATTGAAAGTCTCTGCCCAAAAAATTTGATCTTGAGACACCTTGCCAGCAGCCCCAACTTCACCAGAGTCAAATGCATTCAAACGGGTGGGGTGAACCTTTTGAACAAATTGACTATGGTGAATTTCGCCCGCAGCCACCAACCAAACGCCAGCGCCCTTGACTTGCGCTGACACGTTCAAAGCATCTCTCAAATTTTGAGGACCATCGGCATCTTTGAAATTGGCGGGTCGCATGGCACACGTCAAAACGATGGGTTTTTCTCGGCTCAAAACTTGAGACAAGAAAAAAGCAGTTTCTTCCAAGGTGTCAGTGCCGTGGGTGATCACCACGGCTACCACCTCGGTTTGCGCTAACCAGAACTCACACCTTTGAGCCAAGACTCTCCAAGTAGCGAAGTCCATGTCCTTGCTGTCCAGCTGCGCCACCTGCTCGACTTCAAAATTCACATTGGCAAGGGAAGGCGGCAGTTTTTGTGAGCTGCCAGCCACAGCCTTTAAAAGAACCTCAATTCCACGCTGCGCCGCCTTGTAAGACAAGCCTTCGTCTGCAGAATTTGACTCACCGGCAATGGTTCCGCCTGTGCCTAAAACAACAATTTTTTGAATTTTTGCTTGCATTTATAAAAAGACTGGTTAAAAATACAGTAACTGGATAAGAAAACAGTTGTTTGACGTATCAGCCACCCTACAAGGACTGCATCATGATCGATTTACCAAAGCTCACGGCCCGCCAGCAAGAAATTTTGGAGCTCATCCAAAAAACCATCGCGGAAACGGGTGCGCCACCTACTCGCGCAGAAATTGCGCGTGTTTTAGGCTTCAAATCAGCCAACGCCGCCGAAGAGCACCTCCAAGCTTTGGCCCGAAAAGGCGCCATCGACTTGGTCAGCGGCACCTCACGTGGCATTCGCCTCAAAGGCGCCTCTCGCAGTTCCATGCGCAATTCCAGCGACCTGTTCAGCATGCCCTTGCCCGGCTTTGCCCAATTGGCATTGCCCCTCATTGGACGTGTCGCTGCGGGCTCACCTATTTTGGCCCAAGAACATATCGACCGCACTTACCACGTTGAAAGTCACCTTTTCCAAGAACAGCCCGACTACTTATTGCGTGTTCGAGGCATGTCCATGCGCGACGCCGGCATCATGGACGGCGATTTGCTGGCCGTCAAAGCCACCAAAGAGGTGCGCAATGGCCAAATTGTCGTGGCCCGTTTGGGCGATGAAGTCACCGTCAAGCGCTTGCGCCGCCACCTCGATCGCATCGAACTTCTGCCAGAAAACCCAGATTACCCCATCATTTTGGTCAACCCTGGCGAGCCCTTCGACATCGAAGGTCTGGCCGTTGGCCTCATACGCAACACACTCTTGATGTAACCACTTTATTCCCTAAGGATTCACATGACACTTACACTTTTTGGCATTTCCAGCCTTTACACCGGCATTCAAAGGTTCATGAATGCGGCGGCTCACCTCGAGTCAGCACCCTCCTCGGGCTTTAACTCGCGCAATCAACTGCACCAACACAACACCCAGGCTCAACCTCAATCTGGCAGCAGAGCAAGCCAACACCGCGCACTCAGGGTCCTGCGAGTGTCTGAACAAGGTGAAGCGCCCTACACTGCCGGGCGCATGATCATCTCAGGCCGTATGGCCGACGTCTGCGCCGAACTAGACCGCCTGGTGGCACTCGAAGCGCAAAACAAAGCATCCTTAACCCACTAATTCACAGGGTTTCTGGCCTAGCAATTTGGCACTCAAAATTTAAGGCTCCCATCCTTTGGAAGCCTCAGGGCAAGGCACAATGGTGCCTATGAATATTGTGATCCTTGACGACTATCAAGATGTCGTCCGAAAACTAGACTGTGCGACCAAATTAGATGCCTACCAAGCCAAGGTCTACACCAATACCGTCAAAGGTTTAGGTCAGTTGTCCGTGCGTTTGAAAGATGCCGACATTCTGGTGCTCATCCGCGAACGAACACACCTCAACAGGCAGTTGCTGGAGAAACTTCCTCGCCTCAAACTCATTTCGCAAACTGGCCATGCCGGGTCGCACATTGATCTGGAAGCTTGCTCCGAGCGAGGTATAGCGGTGGCACAAGGTACCGGTTCACCCTACGCGCCCGCAGAACTCACTTGGGCATTGGTCATGGCCGCATCGCGCCGAATACCCCAGTACATTGGCAATCTAAAGCATGGCGCTTGGCAACAGTCTGGTTTGAAATCATCATCGATGCCAGCCAACTTTGGCCTAGGCACCGTGCTGCGTGGTCGTACCTTTGGCATTTGGGGTTATGGAAAAATTGGCCAATTGGTGGCCGGTTATGCCAAAGCCTTCGGTATGCAAGTGGTTGTTTGGGGCAGCGAAACCTCACGCGAAAAGGCCGTTGCCGACGGCTTCATTCCAGCCACCACCCGAGAAGCTTTTTTTGAACAAAGCGACGTATTGTCTTTGCATCTGCGATTGAACGAAACCACGCGTGGCATTGTCACAATGGATGATTTGTCGCGCATGAAAACCACTGCCATGGTGGTCAACACATCGCGCGCTGAACTGATAGAACCAGATGCGCTCATCAGTTCATTGAACCGCGGTCGGCCTGGCCTTGCAGCCATTGATGTTTTTGAACACGAGCCTATTCTTCAAGGCCATGCACTGTTGCGTTTAGAAAACTGCATCTGCACGCCTCACATTGGTTATGTTGAAAAAGACAACTACGAGTTGTACTTCGGCGCAGCGTTTGACAACGTGGTGAATTTCATCAAGGGGACGCCCACCAACATCGTGAACCCAGGCGCTTTACAGGTACGTCGGTAATGATCCCTCAGCCTTGCTTCATGGTTGCGCCAAACTTTTGAACATTTCATTTTCGATCAACAGACAATGACCCCAATTTTTAATCACGTTGCAGTCATCGGTGCCGGCGCCATGGGCCGCGGTATTGCTCAAATTGCAGCACAAGCTGGCAGTCAAGTTTGGCTTTATGACACACAAGCCGAAGCGATGCAAAAAGCCAGAGATGCTGTGTTTCAAGTTTGGGACACTTTGGCAACAAAAGGCCGCTTAGATGCTGACACGGTCACTGCCTACAAAACTCGGTTGCACACAGCGGCCATTTTGGAAGATCTGAAATCTTGCAATTTAGTGGTGGAAGCCATTGTTGAAAGACTGGACATTAAGAAAAGCCTGTTCGTCGAGTTAGAAAATTTGCTGCCAGCACCTGTCGTATTGGTGACCAACACTTCTTCTATTTCAGTCACGGCCATAGCAGCCGGCTTAAAACGACCAGAACAATTTGCGGGCTATCACTTTTTCAATCCTGTGCCACTCATGAAGGTCGTGGAAGTTATTGCTGGCCTAAAAACAAATTCAGAAGTTTGCGAACGCCTGACGGCCTACGCCAAACAGATGGGCCACACGGCCGTACAAGCCAACGACACACCTGGCTTTATTGTGAACCATGCCGGTCGCGGCTATGGCACAGAAGCACTGCGCGCGGTTTCAGAAGGTGTGGCAGATTTCGCCACCATCGATCGCATTTTGAAAGATCAGGTTGGATTCAAACTGGGCCCCTTCGAGTTGTTCGATCTCACCGCACTCGATGTCTCCCATCCTGTCATGGAATCGATTTACAACCAGTATTACCAAGAGCCGCGTTATCGTCCCAGCGTCATCACCGCGCAAAGATTGGCTGGCGGTGTGGTGGGCAAAAAAGTAGGCCAAGGTTTTTACAACTACGTCGATGGCAAAGCTGTTGTGCCTGCTGACCAACTCGTGCCGGATGTCAAAGAGTTTCCACCCGTGTGGGTTTCTCCGCGCGCCTCCCGACGCATCGAACTTTTACAATTGCTCAAAGACTTGGGCGCTAACATTGAAACCGGTGCTTCGCCATCGCCTCAAGCCCTAACCCTCGTGGCGCCTTTGGGCTTTGATGTCACCACCGTGGCCGTGGTCGAGCGCCTCGACCCTGCGCGCACCATTGGCATCGACATGTTGTTTGACGATGCCGCCACCAAACGCCGTGTCTTGGCTACCAACCCCGCCACACGAAGCGACATGCGCGACGCAGCGCATGCTTTGTTTGCCAAAGATGGCAAAGCCGTCAGTGTGATTCGCGACAGCGGTGGCTTCATCACGCAACGTGTGGTGGCCAATATCGTGAACATTGCGTCCGACATGTGCCAACAACGTGTATGCACTCCCAACGACCTCGATGTGGCCGTCACGTTGGGCTTGGGATATCCATTGGGACCCTTGGCTTTGGGCGACAAACTAGGCCCCACCAACGTTTTAGAAGTACTCTTCAATTTGCAAACGGTGTATGGCGATCCACGCTATCGCCCCAGTCCATGGCTGCGTCGACGCGGTGCCATTGGCTTGTCTTTGCTTCATACCGAGGATTGATCTTATGTCAGCGCAATTGCTTAGCACCAGCGAGGGACACACCCTCATTCTGACCCTCAGCAATCCAGAACACCGGAATGCCCTAGGCCCCGAAATGTATGCCGCTGGCGTGGAAGCTTTAAGCGTGGCGGAAACCAGTCCAGACGTGCGAAGCGTAGTAATCACTGGGGCAAATGGCTTGTTCAGTGCAGGCGGTAATTTGCAACGCCTCAACAACAACCGCCAACTTCCGCCTGAGCATCAGGCCCAAAGCATTGAAGGTTTGCACAATTGGATTGAAGCCATTCGAACATTCCCCAAACCCGTGATTGCCGCAGTAGAAGGTCCAGCCGCAGGGGCAGGATTTTCTTTGGCATTGGCGTGTGACCTCATTGTGGCCGCACACAACAGCATTTTTGTGATGGCCTACAGCAACATTGCGCTGTCTCCCGATGGCGGTGGCACATGGAGTTTGTCGCGCTTGATGCCGCGCCAATTGGCCACCGAATTGCTCATGATGGGCGAGCGCGTGAGCGCAGAAAGATTGCACGAATTGGGGGTGGTTAACAAACTGTGCGAGCCCAACCAGGCGCTGGGCACTGCGCTAACTTGGGCCTCCCAACTGAACAAACGGGCCCCCAATGCTTTGGCCAGTATCAAGGAACTCTTGAATGAGGCCGATGGCGCCACGTTCAACCACCAACTGAGCCAAGAGCGAGATCATTTTGTGAAAAACCTTCACCATGTGAACGCAGGTATTGGAATTACAGCCTTTTTGAACAAAGAATCACCGCGCTACGAATAAGACCGGGTCCCTCAGGCGACAACTTTTAACAACCCAGTCACTCAAAAGACAGACTATGGACGAACCCATTCTTACGATGGAGGAAAGAGAATCCATCAACGCAGGTCGTTGGTTTTCTACCCTTTCACCTTCACTCAGACACGACATTCTTAGATGCGCTTACGTCAAACGTCACAAAGACGGCGAACTCATTGCAGCCAGGGGCGAGCCGCCGGAGCAGTGGATCGCTTGCGCCAAGGGTGCAGTCCGGGTGAGTTCCACGTCTGTTTCGGGCAAGCTCATCACCTTGACTTATGTCGAACCGGGTATCTGGTTTGGCGACGTTTCTATTTTCGACGGGGACAGGCGCACGCACGATGCCTATGCGCATGGCGAGACCACCACGTTGAATGTGGCCAAGGCAGACTTCAAGAAAATTTTGGCCACCCATGTGGAGTTGTACGACGCCATGTTGCGCTTGCATGCTCGACGCATTCGCCAATTGTTTGGCTTGGTGGAAGACCTCAACACCTTACCCTTGCGCGCGCGTCTGGCCAAACAGCTCAACCACTTGTTGCGCAGCTATGGAGTCCCCAGTTTGTCGGACGCCAAAGCAATTCGCATCAGTTTGCAATTGGCGCAAGAAGAACTGGCGCAGTTGCTGGGGGCTTCAAGACAACGGGTCAACCAAGAACTGAAGCAAATGGAACGCGAGCATGTTATCAAGATCGAGCCCGGTGGCCTCACGGTGCTCGACAGAGAAGCACTACTGAAAATCGTGAATTCGGACAACTGATCAACAGTTCACCCAGTTCTTCTTTGTTAAATTACGGCGGTATTCCCACATGAGCCAGTTTGATCATTTCGTGGGCACACGCCCGGTCACTGGCACCCATGCCTTTGATCTTCTTGCACTAGAGCGTTGGCTGCTGGCCAACATGCCCGGCTTTGAAGGCCCCCTCGCGGTTGAAATGTTCAAAGGCGGGCAGTCCAACCCCACCTACAAACTCATCACCGCCAAGTGTGCCTATGTGATGCGAGCTAAGCCTGGCCCTGTGGCCAAGTTGCTGCCTTCTGCGCACGCCATAGAACGTGAATTTACCGTTATGAAAGGCTTGGCGGGTACATCAGTGCCTGTCGCCAAAATGCATGTTTTGTGCGAAGACGAGGCCATCATTGGTCGTGCTTTTTATGTCATGGAGTTTGTGGCGGGCCGCGTGTTATGGGATCAATCATTGCCCAGCATGACCAACGCCCAGCGCACTGAAATTTACGACGAAATGAACCGTGTCATTGCAGCCCTTCACAGCGTGAAGTTTGCCGAGCAAGGCTTGGCCAACTTCGGTAAACCTGGCAGCTACATCGAACGACAAATTGGCCGCTGGAGTAAACAATACGTTGCCTCCCAAACTCAATCTATTCCAGAAATGGATCGGCTTATGGTATGGCTTCCCGCCAACATACCCAGCAGCGCCAAAGACGAAACATTGGTTAGCATTGTTCATGGTGATTTCCGCTTAGACAATCTCATGTTTCACCCCACCGAGCCCAAAGTATTGGCGGTTCTCGACTGGGAGCTTTCTACGCTGGGGCACCCCTTGGCAGACTTCAGCTACCACTGCATGGCCTGGCACATCAAGCCCGGTTCGTTTAGAGGCATTGGCGGTTTGGACCACAAAGCCTTGGGCATTCCCAATGAAGCCGAATACATCAAACGCTATTGCGAACGGACAGGCTTTACCACGCCAGAAAAGTTGGCCACCGATTGGAACTTTTACATGGCCTACAACCTGTTTCGCATTGCAGCCATTTTGCAAGGCATTGCCAAGCGGGTTGAAGACGGAACGGCCTCAAGCGATCAGGCCAAGTCCTCTGGCGCTGGCGCCCAACCCATGGCCGAACTGGCTTGGCAATTTGCCAGCCAAGTTCATTGAACCTCATTCAAAAAGCTCAACCATTTTTAAGATTTAACAGGAGAACATCAATGCAATTCGAATACTCAGACAAAGTTAAAAGCATGCAAGCGCGCTTGCTCGCTTTCATGGATGAACACATTTATCCCAACGAAGCACGCTTCTTTCAAGAAATTGCAGACAACCGCGCCAAGGGCAATGCATGGATTCCGACCAAAATTGTGGAAGAACTCAAGCCCAAAGCCCGCGCTGCAGGTCTGTGGAATTTGTTCTTGCCTAAATCTCCCCGTGCGCCACAAGGCTTGTCCAATTTGGAATACGCACCCCTTTGCGAAATCATGGGACGAGTGCCCTTTGCGGCAGAAATTTTCAACTGCGCAGCACCCGACACCGGCAACATGGAAACCTTTGAGCGATATGCCAGCGAATCACTTAAAGATCAGTGGCTTGAGCCCTTGCTCAGAGGCGAAATTCGTTCTGCCTTCCTCATGACCGAACCTGACGTTGCATCGTCTGATGCCACCAACATTCAGTGCGAGATTAGACGCGACGGCGATGAGTATGTCATCAACGGTCGCAAGTGGTGGTCGTCTGGTGCGGGTGACCCACGCTGCGCGGTTTACATCGTCATGGGCAAAACCAATCCCGATGCTGGCCGTCATGAACAGCAGTCCATGATCATCGTGCCCGCCAATGCGCCGGGTATCACGGTGGTACGTGCTCTGTCAGTGTTCGGCTACGACGACGCACCTCACGGCCACATGGAAGTGCTGTTAAAGAACGTTCGAGTTCCTGCCGCCAATTTGCTGCTAGGCGAAGGCCGTGGTTTTGAAATTGCGCAAGGCCGTTTAGGCCCAGGGCGAATTCACCACTGCATGCGAACCATTGGCGTGTCAGAGCGCGCACTTGAACTCATGTGCAAACGCTTGAACTCACGTGTGGCCTTTGGCCGCGAAGTAGCGCGCCAAACTGTGTGGCAAGAGCGCATTGCAGAGTCTCGCTGCATGATTGAACAAGCGCGCTTGCTCACCCTCAAAGCGGCTTACATGATGGACACCGTGGGCAACAAAGTGGCCAAAGCAGAAATTGCCATGATCAAAATTGTGGCGCCACAAATGGCTTGCCAAATCATCGATTGGGCCATTCAAGCGCACGGTGGTGGTGGTGTATCGCAAGACTTTCCGTTGGCTTATGCCTACGCGCACCAACGCACATTGCGTTTGGCGGACGGCCCGGATGAAGTGCATCGCAACTCTTTGGCCAAATTGGAATTGGCCAAACATTTGCTCATGCCAGGCGAGGTTGAAATGCCTGTCACTCGCGGCAGTTAAGGGATCTATGTCAGGGCGTTTGCTTTAGACTTGCAAGAACTTTTTGAGCAAGTTTCAAGATTTCGCTGGATCAAGCATTAGAATACAAAGCTTGTCGGAGCGTAGCGCAGTCTGGTAGCGCATCTGGTTTGGGACCAGAGGGTCGAAGGTTCGAATCCTTTCGCTCCGACCATTTTTCTCAATTAAGGCCCTACCTTCTTGGTTCCAGGGCCTTTTTTATCTGCCCGTAGCTCAACTGGATAGAGCAACGGCCTTCTAAGCCGTAGGTCGGGGGTTCGAGTCCCTCCGGGCAGACCATCTTTTTAGATCCTAGTAGGGCTCACTTAATTCTTTCCAATTAAGGGTTTTGCCTATCTTTTTCGACCTCCAATATGCAACATAATGCATACTACAAGGAGATTTCTCATGACCACTTCCCCCTCACGTCGTACGGTTTTAACGCGAAGCGCTGCCATGGTGGGTGCAGCAAGTTCTGGCTTGCTTCTGCCTGAATGGGCACAAGCGCAGTCCGGCAAAATTCGCGTTGGTTTGATGTTGCCATACTCTGGCGCATTCGCGCCCTTGGGAGTTGCCATTGAAAATGGTGTGCGCATGGCCCTTAATGAACAAGGCGGCAAGTTGGGTGGACGTGAAATTGAATGGTTCAAAGTCGACGACGAGTCAGATCCTTCCAAAGGCATTGAAAACGCCAACAAATTAGTGCAACGCGACAAAGTGGATGTGCTCATTGGCACTGTGCACTCTGGCGTGCAAATGGGCATTCAAAAAGTAGCGCGCGACTCTGGCGTTCTGTCGCTCATTCCCAACGCTGGTGTGCACGCAGCCACGCGGTCCTTGTGCGCTCCCAATGTGTTTCGCACCAGTTTCTCCAACAGCCAACCCACGCTGGCGTTGGGCCAAGCCATGGTGGCCAAGGGTCACAAAAAAGCGGTGTGGATCACTTGGAAATACGCTGCGGGTGATGAGGCTTTTGAAGGCTTCAAAGAAAGCTATACCAAAGCAGGCGGCACCATCGTGAAAGAGTTGGGTCTACCCTTCCCCAACGTTGAGTTCCAAGCCTTGTTGACCGAAATTGCCGCACTCAAACCCGACGCTGTGGCATGCTTCTTTGCAGGTCCTTCAGCTGCCAAGTTCATGAAAGATTTTGCGGCTGCGGGCCTTAAAGGCAAGATTGCCTTGTACGGTTCAGGCTTCCTTACCGAAGGTGTTTTGGAGGCTGCTGGCCCCGCCGCAGACGGCGTGATGACCACCTTGCATTACAGCGATTCGTTGGACACCCCTCGCAACAACAAATTCCGTTTGGAATACGCCAAGACCTTCAAAATGCAACCTGACGTTTATGCCGTTCAAGGCTACGACACGGGCTTGCTGTTGGTTCAAGGCGCCAACGCAGTCAAAGGCGACCTGTCTAAAAAGCCCGAGCTCTACAAAGCCATGGAAGGCGCCGTCATTGACAGCCCTCGCGGCAAGTGGAGCATGAGTAAATCCCACAACCCTGTGCAAGACATTTACTTGCGCGTGGCTGAAAAAGGCGAGAACAAAGTAATCGGTGTGGCTGCTAAAGCCTTGGCCGATTCTGGGGCGGGTTGCCGCATGGGCTAAGCCCTTCAGCAGTGCCAAAGCGGCGGATAGTTCCGCCGCTTTTTTTATGTCTTTTTTTTTCTAAATGCAAACTCTTTAGTGTTAATCTTTCCTCTATGGATTTCGTTAATTTCCTTATCCAATTGCTAAACAGTGTGCAGTACGGGTTGCTGTTGTTCATGCTGGCTGCGGGCCTCACCCTCATTTTTGGCATCATGGGCGTGGTCAATTTGGCACACGGTAGTTTTTATATGTTGGGTGCCTATTTGGCGTGGTCTTTGGCCGCCCTCACGCACAGCTTCACGCTGGCCATTATTTTGGGTACCTTGTTGTCTGTGCTGTTTGGATTGCTTTTAGAGTGGATGCTGTTCAGACACTTTTACAAACGAGATCACCTTGACCAAGTACTTCTCACGTTCGGCTTGATTTACGTTTTTGAAGAAGCACGCTCTATTTTGTGGGGCGACGATGTCCATGGCGTCACCATCCCCGATGTGCTGAGTGCTTCTATTCCCCTCACCGAAACACTTTCTTATCCTGTTTACAGGCTCTTCATGTCGGGTGTGTGTTTGCTGTTGGCATTGGGTTTGTATCTGCTCATTTCCAAAACTCGCTTGGGCATGAAAATTCGCGCGGGCGCATTCAATCACGAAATGACGGAAGCATTGGGTGTCAACATCAAACTCATCCATGCCTTGGTGTTTGCTTTGGGCGTGGGCTTGGCCACCATTGCCGGCATGGTGGCAGCACCTGTTGCAAGTGTCTACCCCAACATGGGCTCGCAAGTGCTCATCATGTGTTTTGTGGTCGTGGTCATTGGCGGTATTGGCTCTGTTAAGGGCGCGCTCATTGCTGCGCTCTTGGTGGGCTTGGTAGACACCTTTGGCAAAGTTTTGCTGCCTCAGGTGTCTGGCATGTTGATTTATGTGCTCATGGCTCTCGTCTTGCTCTACAAGCCTGAAGGCTTGTTTAAAAATTAAGGTGCACACATGAGCGATTCACACGCGCACCTTGAAACACTGCCGCGCAGCCTGAATATTTTATTAGGTGCGGCCTTGTTGGCCCTAGCAGCCTTTCCTTTTGTGGGCACAGATTACTACTTGCAAATGGTCACGCGCATGATGATATTGGCCATCTTCGCCATGAGCCTTGATCTGCTGCAAGGCGTCACTGGCTTGGTGTCTTTAGGTCATGCCGCCTACTTTGGTGTGGCGGGGTATGCATTGGCTTTTCTCACGCCACCAGGTGCACCCGTCTCACTTTTGTGGAGCCTACCGGTCTCTGTGGGCGCCTCGGCTTTGTTGGCGCTTGTGATTGGATTTTTGGTGGTGCGAACTCACGGTATTTATTTCATCATGGTCACCATGGCGTTTGCGCAGATGGTTTTTTATGCCTTCTTCGACAACAAAGTATTGGGGGGCTCAGACGGCATCTACATCAACTTCAAACCTGAAGCCTTGTTGTTTGACTTAGAAAACAAAACTGTTTTCTATTTCTTCACTTTGACACTGCTGGTGTTGGTCTATTTATTTTTAAGGCGACTGTTATGGAGCCCGTTTGGGCGCGCCTTAGCGGGTATACGCGTCAATGAGCACCGCATGCGCGCATTGGGCTATGGCACCTTTAGTCACAAGCTCGCGGCCTTTACGCTTGCGGGTGCATTGGCGGGTTTGGCTGGATTTTTATGGGGCGCTCAATCGGGCTATGTCAACCCCGAACTCATGGGTTTTCACATGAGCGCACATGTCATCATGATGGTTATTTTGGGCGGCATGGGCAACTTTGCGGGTGCCATTGTGGGTGCATTTTCCTTTGAATATGTATTGCATTTCTTCAAAGATTTACCCGAAGTAGCAGGCTTTCATTTGGGTAAGCACTGGCAACTTTGGATGGGTCTTTTCATTGTGGCTTTGGTGGTGCTAGCGCCGCGTGGCATCTTAGGTCTGTTTGCAACTTTGTTCAAAACAAAGGGGGCTCAACATGACTGATCAAACCACTTTGATTAATCAAGCTGCACGCCATCCGAACACTGCACAGAACTTGCTATTAAGTGCTCATAAAATTACCAAAACCTTTGGTGGCCTTACCGCGGTCAATGAAGTCTCTGTCGACTTGCGCAAAGGTGAAATTCACGCCGTCATTGGCCCTAATGGCGCGGGCAAATCGACCCTCGCCAATTTACTCTCGGGCGACCTCCCTGCAACTTCGGGCCATGTGACTTTGAATGGGCAAGACATTACGGGCTGGACGCCCGAGAAAATTTCTCGCCATGGCTTGGGCCGCAGTTATCAAAAAACAAATATCTTCAACAGCTTTACCGTGTGGGACAACGTTCGTTTGTCCGCGCAGTCACGCAGTCAACCCATGCCTTTCAACCCAATGGCGTGGTTGCAAAATGCAGCCAAACTCCAAGCTGTGAATGAGCGTGCAGAAAAAGCCATTGAATTGGCAGGATTGCAAAGTCGCCGTCATGCCATGGCAGGTGCAACCAGCCACGGTGAACAACGACAACTTGAAATTGCCATGACCCTGGCCACCGAACCCCAAGTGTTGCTGCTAGACGAACCCCTGGCCGGTATGGGTTTGGCAGAAGCCGAAAGCATGGTGCAGTTGTTGCTGCGGCTTAAACCATCTTTTGCAATGATGCTGGTAGAACACGACATTGATGCCATTTTCACGTTGGCCGATCAACTGACTGTGATGGTCAATGGCACCGTCATTGCCAGCGGCTTGCCAGCTTCTGTTCGCGCTGATGCCAATGTTCAATCGGCCTATTTGGGCGAGGATCACTGACATGAGTGACACATTGATTCAAGTCAAGGGCCTAAACAGCTACTACGGTGCCAGCCATATTCTTCGCAATGTTGACTTCGAAGTGAAGCGCGGTGAAACCATTGGCCTCATGGGCCGCAATGGCATGGGAAAAAGCACATTGCTCAAATCCATCATGGGCATTGTAGTCCCGCGCTCTGGCGATGTGCACATCAAGGGTCTGCGCATGAACCAACGCGCTATTTTTGAAATTGCGCAACAAGGCATTGCCTATGTGCCTGAAGGTCGCGGTATTTTTGGCAACTTGAGTGTGACTGAAAATTTAAAAATGGCAGCTCGGCCCGGCACACAAGGCCAAAACGATTGGACCTACGAACGTGTTCTAGACACTTTTCCAAGATTGCAGGAACGCTTGAAACACGGCGGGCAGCAATTATCGGGCGGCGAACAACAAATGCTAACCATTGGTCGCGCCTTGATGACCAACCCAGATGTACTCATCTTGGACGAAGCCACCGAAGGATTAGCACCTCTCATTGCCCGTGAAATTTGGCGAATTTGCAATGTCATCAAAGCGAGTGGCATTAGCAGCATCATTGTGGACAAGAACTGGAAACATGTCACCCAAATTACAGACAGAAATGTCATTTTGGTGAAAGGTGAAGTGGTGTTTGAAGGTTCATCCAAAACGCTTCAAAATCAACCTGAAATCATGGCCCAACATCTGGGTGTCTAACTGCGTACCTAATTGGCTTTCACGATGACTAAAGACTCCACACTGCGCGGTGTTCGCGTCCTCAGTTTGGCCTTGAACCTCCCTGGCCCCGCCGCCATCATGCGCTTGGCCCAAATGGGCGCTCGATGCACCAAAGTCAATCCACCCCATGGCGATCCAATGGCCCTTTATAGCTTCGCAGGCTATGAAAAGATGCACATAGGCGTGAGGCAAGTGAGTTGCGATTTGAAAACTGAAGCAGGTCAAAAGTGTTTGCATCTGTTGCTGGCTCAAACCGATGTGTTGCTCACTTCATTCAGACCCTCGGCTTTGAACAAATTAGGTCTGGGCTGGAAAGCACTGCATGCGCAATATCCCATACTCAGCTGTGTCAGTGTGGTGGGCGCGCCTGGGGCACTGGCTGACATTCCCGGACACGACCTGACCTACCAAGCCGAAGTCAACTTGGTGCCAGGTTTGAATTTGCCAGCCAGTTTGTTTGCCGACATGGGCGGCGCCATGATGGCCAGTGAAGCGGTTTTAAAAGCCACTCTGACACAAAAGCAAAAGGGTAAAGGCAGCTTTCATGAAGTTGCGCTTAGCGATGCAGCCGCATGGCTGGCTTTGCCCAGGCAGTGGGGCTTAACCTTGCCCAAAGGGCCCGTGGGTGGAGCGCACGCTGGTTACAACCTTTACAAATGCAAAAATGGGCGTGTGGCCGTGGCGGCTTTAGAGCCTCACTTTGCCAAAGCATTGTGTGAAGCAGCCGGCGTTAAAGTAAACAGTGCAAAAACTTTGTTTGAACCCAAAACACATCAAGCTATTGCGGCGTTTTTGCTCAGCAAAACACGACTGCAATTAGAGAAATTGGCCACTGAGCAAGACATACCCCTCATGACTCTGCCCAAGGCATGAAAGCGTCAAGCCCAGAAAGCGCATGCATTCAATGCGTCAATTGTGCCCATGCCTTGTCTAGACGTTTCACACTCACCGGCTGAGGCGTTTTAAGTTCTTGCGCAAAGAAGCTGACGCGCAATTCCTCTAGCAGCCAACGAAACTCCAACATTCGATCGTCCACAGCGCCCTTGCGATCAGCCACCAAGCGCCAATAACGTTGCTCTAGGGGTTTAAGTTCCAGCACTTTGGCGGCGTCTCGCGCTGGATCGGTGCGCCATTTGTCCAGTCTTAAAACAATGGCTTTTAAATATCGCGCGTAGTGTTGCAGTTGTGGCCACGGCGTGGCGACTAAAAACTTCTTAGACATCAAGCGCTGAAGTTGCTGCGCACAATCTGCCGTAGCATCCTCCGCATTTTTGGTGTCTTTCATTTTGCGTGTGGCTGAAGCGTATTCGATCAAGATCACGCCAGCCAATCTAGCCACCTCATTGGCAATGAGCGTAAGGCGCCCTCTTCCTTCCTCAATTCGCTTTTTAAAACTGAACTCATCTGCGGGCAAGGGGTCTAATAAAAAAGCTCGGTCTAAAGCTACTTCAATGATTTGCTGTCGAAGTTCATCAACCGATCCCAATGGCATATAGGCCACCGCCATTTTTTGCAAATCTGGAATGTTCTTTTCCAAATACTTCAAAGCATCTTTCATTTGCAGGGCAAACAATCGGCGCAAGCCCTCACGGTGTTTTTGCGCCGCAACCTCAGGCTCGTCAAACACTTCAATGGTCACGGCATCGGTCATGTCGACCAACGCAGGAAATCCAATCAGGCTTTGTCCGCCTTTGTTAATTTCCATTAACTCGGGTAAGTCGCCAAACGACCAATTGGTGTAACGCTCTTGTACCCGTACTTTGGCCGAGGTTTTCGGTGCGCCTTGACCATCCGTCAAAGAGGCACGCACAGCAGGCACCTGTTGAACAACCGCATCTTCTGGTTTTACAGGTTGTACCTTCAGTTGCGCCAATGCCTGAAAAGCCCCGCGCGCTTGCGAGCCCCAATCGGCTTTCAGAGCCCCCAAGTTGCGCCCCATGCCCAATTGACGTCCGTGTTCATCCACCACACGCAAATTCATAAACAGGTGCGGGCTGAGCATGTCCAACTTAAAGTCAGCGCGCTTCACATCCAAACTGGTGATGTCTCTTACCTTTTTAAGCAACACATCTGTGAGTGAGCCAGTTCCAAAAATTTCTACAGCACCCAATTCATCGGCCAGCTTAGACGCCGAATCCGGCAATGGCACAAACCGCGTACGGGGTTTTTGCGGCAGGCTTTTAAGCAGTGCAAGAATCTTGTCTTTCAACACGCCAGGTACCAACCACTCACAGCGTTCTTCGCTGACTTGGTTCAGCACAAACAAAGGCACCGTAACAGTCACGCCGTCTTTGACATCGCCAGGCTCATGCAAATAGGCCGCAGTGCAATCGGTGCCGCCCAACCGAATGGTTTTAGGAAACGCTTGTGTCGTGATGCCTGCAGCTTCATGGCGCATGAGCTCTTCACGGCTAAGCACCAACAGTTGAGGCTGCTTTTTCACTTCGCTTCGATACCAAGTTTCGAGCAATCTGCCAGAGCACACATCGGTTGGAATTTGCTGATCGTAAAAAGCATAAATCAGCTCATCGTCAACCAGTACGTCTTGCCGCCTAGACTTGTGCTCTAGCTCTTCCACCTTGGCAATCATCTTGTGATTGGCCGCCAAGAACGGCAGAGCAGTCTCCCACTGTCCTTGGACCAACGCCTCGCGTATAAAAATTTCTCGGGCGGTTTGTGGATCGACTTTGCCAAAGGGCACACGCCTGCCGCTGTAAACCACCAGCCCATACAAAGTGGCGCGTTCCAATGCAATGACTTCACCCGATTTCTTTTCCCAATGCGGGTCCAGCAACTGTTTCTTCAGTAAATGTGCGCCCACCTGCTCCAGCCATCCAGGTTCAATGGCTGCAATGCCGCGACCAAATAAGCGAGTGGTTTCCACCAATTCAGACACCACCGTCCAACGGCCAGGCTTCTTGGACAAATGCGCGCCAGGGTGGCGGTAAAACTTAATGCCCCGTGCGCCTAAGTAAACGTCTTCATCGTCTTGCTTGTAGCCCACGTTGCCAAGCAAACCTGCCAGCATGGACAGGTGAATTTGTTCATAGGTTGCAGGCTTCGAATTGACCTGCCATCGATGCTCCGCTACGGTGGTGTGCAATTGGGTGAAGGTGTCACGCCATTCCCGCACGCGCCGAACATTCACAAAGTTTTGGCGTAGCAATTGTTCGTATTGCCGATTACTCAGTTTGTGCTCTGCGACAGCGCCTGCGGCTTTTCCAGACACAGCATTTGAAGGCGCTTGCGATTTACCACCTCGCGCATCTGACAGCCATTTCCACAACTTCAAGTAGCCTGAAAATTCGCTTTTGTCGTCGTCAAACTTCACATGTGCTTGGTCGGCTTGGGACTGCGCTTCCAGCGGTCGATCACGCACATCTTGCACCGACAAAGCGCTGGCAATGACCAATACTTCGTCTAAAGCTTGCCGATCGCGTGCTTCTAAAATCATCCGACCCACACGCGGGTCAAGGGGTAGCTTGGCCAACTCAGCACCGGTGCGTGTGAGTTCGTAGGCATCGTCCACTGCACCCAGTTCGGCCAGCAACTGATAACCATCGGTAATGGCACGTTTGGAAGGCGCCTCAATGAAAGGGAAGTCATCCACCACGCCCAGGTGCAAAGACTTCATGCGCAAGATGACGCCCGCCAAAGACGATCGCAAAATTTCGGGGTCGGTAAATTTGGGTCGGCTGTTGAAATCTTTTTCTTCGTAAAGTCGAATGCAGATGCCATTGGCCACACGCCCGCATCGGCCAGCACGCTGATTGGCCGCAGCTTGGCTAATGGGCTCCACCATCAGCTGCTCCACCTTGCTGCGCAAACTGTATCGCTTGACACGCGCAGTGCCCACATCAATCACAAAGCGAATGCCAGGCACCGTGAGCGATGTTTCGGCCACGTTGGTGGCAAGCACAATGCGCCTGCCAGAATGGCTGTCAAACACACGGTCTTGATCGGCTTGTGACAATCGAGCAAACAATGGCAACACCTCTGCGCCACGGGTCATGGCATTGTGTGACAAATGCTTTCGTAAATGATCGGCGGCCTCTCGAATTTCGCGCTCGCCAGGCAAAAACACCAGAATGTCGCCGGCTACATTGCCTGTCCACAGTTCGTCAACGGCCTCGGCAATGGCGTCGTTCAAATCGTGCTCACGCGATTCTTCAAAGGGACGCCAACGCATTTCCACTGGAAAGGTTCGACCCGAGACCATGATGACGGGCGCAGGTCCTTTGCCAGAGGCAAAGTGCTCGGCAAAGCGATTGGCGTCGATGGTGGCCGATGTGACAACCACTTTCAAATCGGGTCGACGCGGCAATATTTGACGCAAATAGCCCAACAAGAAGTCAATGTTCAAACTTCTCTCGTGCGCCTCGTCGATGATGATGGTGTCGTAGGCCTCAAGGAGTGGGTCGTTTTGCGTTTCGGCCAACAAAATGCCGTCAGTCATGAGTTTGACGGATGCGTCCTTTGATAACCTGTCTTGAAAACGCACCTTAAAGCCCACCACATCGCCCAGTGGCGTGTGCAACTCCTCGGCAATGCGCTTGGCCACACTGCTGGCCGCAATTCGCCTAGGCTGCGTATGCCCAATCCACTTGGCACGTTGCCCTGGGGCCGCATTCAGCTTGCCACGCCCCATTGCCAACGCTATCTTGGGCAGTTGGGTGGTTTTGCCCGATCCCGTCTCACCACAGACGATGATCACCTGGTGATCCGACATGGCTTGAGCGATTTCGTCGCGCTTTGCCGACACTGGCAAAGACTCAGGAAACTCGATTTTCAAGGGGGTGGCGGACAATGGCTAAACTTCTGTAAAAATCAGGATTGGCGTAAGGCCTGAATTATCCGCTGTCTTGGCCCCTTTCTAGAGACCCCAAAGCCCATGTCTACTGTCTTTAACTTCACCTTCGTACCTTGGTTTCGCTCGGTGGCACCCTATATTCACATGCACCGTGGCAAAACCTTTGTCGTGGGCATTGCAGGCGAGGCCATTGCCGCTGGCAAGTTGCAAAACTTGGCACAAGACCTGGCCCTCATTCAAAGCATGGGCGTCAAAATTGTTTTGGTGCATGGCTTCAGGCCCCAAGTCAACGAGCAACTGCTGGCCAAAGGCCATGAGCCCAAATATTCAAAAGGCATTCGAGTCACGGATGAAGTTGCCCTGGATTGCGCCCAAGAAGCGGCTGGCCAACTGCGTTACGAAATTGAGGCGGCCTTCAGTCAAGGTCTGCCCAACACCCCCATGGCGGGCTCTACAGTGCGGGTGATCAGCGGCAACTTTTTAACAGCGCGACCCGTGGGCATTGTGGATGGCATTGACTTTCAACACTCCGGCTTGGTGCGCAAGGTCGATGTGGCTGGCATTACGCAAACCTTGAAAATGGGCGCCATGGTGTTGCTATCGCCATTTGGTTTTTCACCAACGGGCGAAGCTTTCAATTTATCCATGGAAGAAGTGGCTACCAGCGTGGCCATTGAACTGCAAGCCGACAAACTGATTTTCCTCACGGAAATTCCGGGCCTACGTTTAAAGCCTGAAGAACCTGAATCTGAAGACAATCCCATCGATACCGAATTGCCATTGGCAGCAGCCGAAAGCTTGCTCAAACAACTGCCTCCGCCGTTGCTACCTACCGATCATGCTTTCTATTTGCAGCATTGCGTGAAAGCTTGCAAGGAAGGTGTGGAGCGTAGCCACATCTTGCCATTTGCCGTAGACGGTGCATTGCTGTTAGAAATTTATGTTCACGATGGCATTGGCACCATGGTGATTGATGAAAAATTAGAAGAACTGCGCGAAGGCACAGCAGACGATGTGGGCGGCATTTTGCAGCTCATCGAGCCCTTTGAAAATGATGGCTCATTGGTCAAGCGCAATCGCACAGAAATAGAGCGCGATGTGGACCACTACACCATCATTGAACACGACGGTGTGATCTTTGCCTGCGCTGCTTTGTATCCGTATGCAGAAGCCAATACGGCCGAGATGGCGGCACTGACCGTGTCGCCTCAATCACAAGGTCAAGGCGATGGCGAGAAAATTTTGAAACGCATTGAGCAACGCGCCAAAGCCATGGGACTGCAAAGTATTTTTGTGCTCACCACGCGCACCATGCACTGGTTTATCAAACGGGGCTTTGTGCAAATGGACCCCGACTGGCTCCCTGAAGGCCGCAAGCGCAAATACAACTGGGATCGTAAAAGCCAAGTGCTGGTAAAAAAGCTCAGTTAAGTTTGAATCGCTTCAACGCGCTCTTCTGCAAGGGCTGCAGATTTGAAAAAGCCATCACGTTTTCTAAGCAACAGCATGAGCACCATAATGCCACTGAAGGCCAAGAAAGACCAGTTGGCAATAGAGCAGCCTAAAAAAGTCCAGTCTATTTTGGTGCAATCACCACTGCCCTTGAAAATCATGGGTACAAGTCGTTGCAATGGAAAGTTTTCCACCATGCCGTAAAAGTCTCGGCCGCAAGACACCACTTCGGGTGGGTACCACTGCAACCATGTTTGACGGGCTGCCACAAACGCACCAAAACCAGCGGTTAAAAACACCAACCAAGACATGATCAATGTTCGATTGGGTGAAGAGGCACTTGAGCCCAGCACGCACAAAATAACAACCCCTATCATGGCGTAGCGCTGAACGATGCACATGGGGCAAGGCACCGTGTCCAAGTAATTTTGTAAATACAAAATACCAAATGCCAGAATGGCGGTGCAAGACGCGGCTACAAGGCTGAGCCAACGACAAGTTGGTAGATGAAGAAGCGTTTGAAAGTTAAAAGGCATTCAGGCAATTCTAGGTTTTAAAGCAGAGGGCTTAGCTTTCCACAAAGGCGCGTTCTATGACAAACTGGCCTGGCGTGCTGGTGTTGCCCTCTGCAAATCCGCGCTTCTCGCACAGCGCTTTCAGGTCACGGAGCATTTCTGGTGAGCCGCAAATCATGACGCGATCTTCTTCAGGATTGAGCGCAGGAACACCCAAATCTGCACTCAGTTTGCCGCTTTCCAAAAGCTCTGTGACGCGGCCTTGATGCACAAAAGCCTCACGCGTCACGGTAGGGTAATACAACAACTGCTTAGAAACCATCTCGCCCAAAAACTCATTTTGCGGCAGTTCACTGGCAATGTAGTCGTGATAAGCCAACTCTTTCACTTCACGCACACCGTGCACCAACACCACTTGCTCAAAGCGTTCGTAAGTTTCGGGGTCTCGAATGATGCTCATGTAGGGCGCTAAACCTGTGCCGGTACCGATGAGGTACAAACGTTTGGCAGGTGTGAGGTAATCAATGAGCAAGGTGCCGGTGGGCTTGCGACCCACCACAATGGTGTCGCCCACTTGAATATGCTGCAACTTGGAAGTTAAGGGGCCATCGGGCACCTTGATGCTCAAAAACTCGAGGTGTTCTTCATAGTTGGCGCTGGCAATGCTGTAGGCGCGCAGCAAAGGCTTGCCGTTGTCGCCGCGCAAGCCAATCATGGTGAAATGGCCGTTGGAGAAACGCAGTGCTTGGTCGCGGGTCGTGGTAAAACTAAACAAACGATCGGTCCAGTGGTGAACACTCAGAACACGTTCTTCTAAAAATGCACTCATAAAGCTTAGGGGAATTTAAACAAAACATGCCATTTTCAGGCCTATTCGCTTGTATTGGAAATACAATAATTTTATATCTGTATCGATATCCCATCTTAAGAATCATCAAGGAACCTCATGGCTCGCACTGTTAAATGCATTAAATTGGAAAAGGAAGCCGAAGGTTTGGACTTTCCGCCCTATCCTGGCGAGTTGGGCAAGCGCATTTGGGAAAACGTCAGCAAAGATGCATGGGCGGCTTGGCTGAAGCATCAGACCATGTTGGTCAACGAGAACCGATTAAATTTGGCCGACCTGCGGGCCCGCCAATATTTGGCGCGCCAAATGGAAAATCATTTCTTTGGCGACGGTGCTGATGCAGCCCAAGGCTATGTCCCACCCCCTAGCGCCTAACTTTCACGCCTCCCATTGGAAACAGCGAGAAGCGTGGCAAAACACTTGGCACGCATTGGACACAGCCTTCGGCTGTGGTGAATCTTTTCTTCACACCCTGCAAGCTTGGCGTGCCGATGCGGTCGCACCCGACAGACTTTTTTTCACAGCATTTTCTGCCGACTCTCCCAAACAGCTTGAGCCCTTTTTAGCCAAACCCTGTTATGGGCTTCTGCCTGGCGTGCATCGCATTTCTTTTGAAAAGGGCCGCGTTCAACTGACTTTGTGCATTGGGCCCACGCCTCTATTGGCCAAAGAAATCGACACACCAGCCGACAGCATTTGTGTCGATAGCTTGGTGCATTGGGGTGCCAAGCCCATTGCACGCATGTGCAAAACGGGCACCCACATCAAGTGGAATCAAGCCAGCTCCGAGACACTTGCAGACATTCAAACTCAAGGCGTGGTCTTAGATAAGCCAACTCACACTGCAAGGTACATGCCGCAATGGGATGACAAATCATCACTGCGGGGGCGCCCTTCGCAAAGCAGCAATGCCCTTCAAAATGAAAAAAAAGTCATTGTCATTGGCGCAGGATTGGCAGGTTCTGCCGTAGCACACAGCCTGGCTCAGAGGGGCTTTTCAGTTCTAGTCTTAGACCAAGGCAGCCACTTAGGCGCAGGTGCATCTGGCTTGCCCGCTGGCATCTTTGCCACCTATGTGTCGCCAGACAATGGTGCGTTGGCGCGCATCACACGCGATGGCGTGAGAGCCACCGTGCAACGAGCCTCAGATCTGCTGCAAAAAGGGCTGGAGTGGAACCTCACGCCCTTGTTAGAACACCGCTATGCTGGCAAGCGGCAGTTGCCAGCAGGTAGCCTGTGGCCCGCAGCGGGTCTAGAGTGGAGCGCCGACGCAAGCATCGCGCAAAAACAACAAGCCGGGCTCAACGACAGCAACCTCGCCTTGTGGCACCCCATGGCTGGCTGGATTCAAACGCAAGCCTTGGTCAAGGCGCAACTGACTATGAAAAATATTCAGTTTCTTCCCAATGCCGTTGCCACCAAGTTGGTTCGAATCAATTCTCAATGGCATGTGCTCGATGCACAAGGCAACACACTGGCGCAATCTACGCTGGTGGTGCTGGCCAATGCACACCCGTGCCAAACCTTGCTCGACAGCGTTGAGACAAACGCCTCAGAATTTGCACGGCCACGCCTTCCTGCCACTGCCTTGCGCGGTCAGGTCATGTTGGGTCCTATGAGCTTGCTGTCTCAAAATTTACAAAACAAATTGCCAGAGTTTCCCGTCAATGGGCATGGCAGTTTCATTGGCATGCTCACACCACTGCCATGCCAAAATTCAGCGCTTGCTTTGAATGAACCTTATTGGATTGTGGGTTCGAGTTTTCAGCGCAATGACTTCAATACACAGTATAGAAACGCAGATCAAATTAGCAATCATCAGCAGTGGGCTGAACTTATGCCTGCTTGGTACGACGATATTTTGAAGGGACTAGATAGCCATCAAGCGCAAGCTTGGGTTGGCGTTCGAAGCGCCCTGCCCGATCGATTGCCAGCGGTAGGTTCTTTTCACCATCCAGAATTTGAAGGCTTGAGTGTTTGCACAGGCATGGGGGCCAGAGGCATCAGTTGGTCCGTGTTGTGTGGCGAGCTGTTGGCGGCTCACATGCTGGGCGAACCCTTGCCCATGGCCGCATCGCTGGCCAAACTGATGGCGGCTTCGCGGTTTGGTTAAAGCTTACTGCTGAGCTGCAGCAGGTCGGCGTGACTTCACATAAGCATCGGTTGGCTGATAATTTTTGCCATCGGCATATCGCCACTGTGTCATGCTGCCTTGGTTGCCGCGCAAATCAAGTTTGCCCACAAACGCGCCCATGGTGGACTGCTGATCTATGGCTCGAAACTCAGCGGGACCAAAGGGTGTGCTGAATTTCAAACCCCGCATGGCCAACACCAATTTTTCATTGTCGGTACTGCCCGCTTTTTTAATGGCGGCAAAAATAGCTTGCATGGTGGCATAGCCCACGACAGAGCCCACCTTCGGATTTTCTTTGTATTTGCGATAGTAATTGGCCGCAAACGAGGCATGCTCTTTGGAATCAATTTGGTCCCAAGGGTAGCCCGTCACAATCCAGCCTTTGGGTGTTTCATCTTTCAACACTTCCAAGTATTCAGGCTCCCCTGACAGCAAAGACACCACAGGCACTTTTGGGAAAATGCCACGTTGATTTCCCTCGCGCACCAGCTTCGCCAAGTCGGCGCCAAAAGTCACATTGAAAATGGCATCGGGCTTACTTTGCATGAGGGCACTCAAACTGCTACCCGCATCTATTTTGCCCAAGGCGGGCCATTGCTCACCCACAAACTCTACGTCGGGACGCTTGGCTTTTAAGAGCTCTTTGAAACTGGCCACCGCACTTTGGCCGTATTCATAATTGGGTGCCAAGGTGGCCCAGCGTTTGGCTGGCAACTTGGCCGCTTCTTCAACCAACATGGCCGATTGCATGTAAGTGCTGGGGCGCAGGCGGAAGGTATAGCGGTTGCCTTTGTCCCACACCAACGCATCGGTTAATGGCTCACTGGCCACAAACAGACGCTTGTTTTTGGCGGCGTAATCAGACAAGGCCAAGCCCACATTGGACAAAAACCCGCCTGCCAAAACATCTACTTTTTCTTGGCTTGAAAGTTCAATGGCATGCCGCAAAGCGTCTTCCGGTTTGCCTGCATCATCGCGCGCCACCACCTCTACTTTGCGGCCCAACAAACCGCCAGCCGCGTTGATTTCTTCAACAGCCAACTGCCAACCTTGCTTGTACGGTTGGGTAAATTGAGGCATGGCTGAATAGCTGTTGATTTCACCAATGCGAATGGGCGTTTGGGCTTGCGCCTGCAAACACAACAGCGACAAAGACAACAAACCGCGCAACAGCCAAGACTTCATTCCAAACTCCTCAAAAGGGAAACTGTATCAGCAAGCCAAAAACCAGTCGCTTTGGAGACATTTCTGCTTCCGCCGCCAGATGATTTTGAGCTCTTATGATCAATAAGCATATATGTAAAACGAATAAATAGTTTGATTTGACATAAAGAACCTCTAAAGTTCATCATTGGGTTGGCAAATTCCTACCCTAACTTCCAAGCATTGAGATGTACCAATACACCGAATTTGACCGCCAGTTTGTCAAACTGCGCGCAGCCCAACATCGAGATCAACTCGAGCGCTGGCAAAAAGGCCAGCTGGCCGATGAAGAGTTTCGCCCTCTGCGTCTTCAAAACGGCTGGTACATTCAGCGCTACGCCCCCATGCTTCGTGTGGCAGTGCCCTATGGCGAAATATCCAGCAAGCAACTCAGTGTGTTGGCCCAAATTGCCAGAGACTACGACCAGCCTGAACCCGAACTCTTTGCCAAGGCGCAAACTCAGCAAGACTTGTTGTTAGGCCCATCACCCCGCCTCATAAAAGGCTACGGCCACTTCACCACCCGCCAAAACGTGCAGTTCAACTGGATTCCATTGGACAAATCTGCAGATGTGATGGACCTGTTGGCCACTGTGGACATGCATGGCATTCAAACCAGCGGCAATTGCATTCGCAACATCACCACCGATGAATTGGCGGGTGTTGCTGCAGACGAAGTAGTAGATCCACGCCCTTATGCAGAAATTTTGCGGCAGTGGAGCACCTTACATCCTGAGTTTGCTTATTTGCCACGCAAATTCAAAATTGCCATCACAGGCGCTACGGAAGACCGCGCCGCCATTGGTTGGCATGACGTGGGCTTGCAGCTTGTTAAAAATGCGCAAGCTGAGGTGGGTTTTAAAGTTTGGGTGGGAGGTGGCATGGGCCGAACGCCCATCATTGGCAGCTTGGTTCGAGAGTTTTTACCTTGGCAGCAAATCATGAATTACCTTGAAGCGGTGGTTCGTGTTTACAACCGTTGGGGTCGCCGCGACAACATTTACAAAGCCCGCATCAAAATTTTAGTGAAGGCTGAAGGCCAACGTTATATCGATGAAGTTGAGGCTGAGTTTTTACAAATCATCACGATCGATGGCGCTCCGCATACCATCGCGCAAACTGAGTTTGATCGAGTGGCTGCATGCTTTGTAGAACCCCAATCAACAGTGCAAAAAACTGCCAGTACCCCTACAGGCCAAGAAGACCCCTCTTTTAAACGTTGGCTGCAGCAAAACGTGGCTGCACACAAAAATCCGCTGCTCCGTGCCGTCACTTTGTCTTTCAAGCGTTTGGGCTTGGCACCTGGTGATGCCACCGCCGATCAGCTTCAAGCCGCTTCACAACTGACCGCTCAATATTCCCGCGGCGAGGCCCGCGTTACTCATTCCCAAAACTTGGTTCTGCCATGGGTAAACCAAGACCAACTGCACGCACTTTGGCAAGAAGCCAAAGCATTGGGGTTTGCAAATCCCAACATCGGTTTGCTCAACGACATGATTGCATGCCCAGGTGGTGACTATTGCGCCTTGGCCAATGCACGCGCTATTCCCGTGGCGGCCTCTATTTCAGAGCGATATCAAGACCTTGATGAGTTAGACGACCTGGGCCCCATCGACTTGCACATCAGTGGTTGCATTAATTCGTGTGGCCACCACCACAGTGGCCACATTGGCATTTTAGGTGTCGATAAAGATGGCAAAGAGTGGTACCAAGTGACATTGGGCGGCTCGGATGGCTCAACCTTGTCAGGCACTGCTGGCGCTGGCAAAGTGGTTGGCCCTTCTTTCTCTGCAGCCGAAGTGCCTGAAGTGATTGAAGCGGTGATCAACAAGTACGTTCAACTACGCATGCCTGCCGACAACCAACAAGACGGCCGGGCCGAATACTTCATTGAAACCTTGAGACGTGTGGGCCAAGAGCCTTTCAAACTGGCAGCCAATGCGGCACGCCATTCAGAACCAGCGCTGGCTTAAAACTCATCTCAATTTTTATGAAAATTCTTGTCTTCAACGATCACAGCACTGCCGCTTCCGACGCCACTGTGATTCAAATTGCCAATGATGCAGACCCTCGCGAAGTTTCACTGGCTGGCGTGAAACGCATTGACTTGCACTTTCCCAAATTCACCGACGGCCGCGCTTACAGCCAAGCTTTTCTGCTGCGCCGTCGCTTGGGTTTCAAAGGCGAAATTCGCGCAACAGGCGATGTCTTGATTGACCAATTGGTGGCCATGTCACGGACAGGTTTTGACACAGCAGTTTTGCGCGAAGGCCTAGACGCCAGTGCTGCACAGCGACAGTTTGAACGCTTCCCTGCGTTCTACCAGGGCTCTGCGGTAGACACACACCCCTTATTTTCAAAGGCCGAAGCATCAGCGTGTCTTCGGTCAAGTTCCTAGAGGGCCATGCCTTTTGCACAATCTAGGGTGTTGGGGCCCTCATTTTGGTGGACACGGCCAGCCATAAAACCTCAGGGGCTGTAATGGTGAATGAAGGCTGACCCTTAGATCTGCTTTAAAATGCATTTTTGCGGGCAGAATTGCCCGTTGACCGCCTTAGGCTTAGCACATAGCAAATTGTCATGACCCACGTTGTTTCTGAATCCTGTATCCGCTGCAAATACACCGACTGTGTGGACGTCTGCCCCGTAGACTGCTTCCGCGAAGGCCCCAACTTTCTCACCATCGACCCCGATGAGTGCATCGACTGCGCTGTTTGCATTCCCGAATGCCCTGTCAACGCCATCTATGCAGAAGAAGACCTGCCCGCCGATCAAGTTCACATGACCAAGCTCAATGCCGAGTTGGCCATTCTGTCCAATTGGAAAAGCATTACCAAACGCAAAACACCTATGCCAGATGCCGACGAATGGAAAGACAAGACGGGCAAACTGAGCGAGTTGATCCGTTGATTCAAACTGAAGCCCTGATCATTGGGTCCGGCCCTGTAGGCCTGTTCCAAGCGTTTCAACTAGGGCTTCAAGACATCCGCTGCCACGTGGTGGACTCGCTGCCACAAATTGGCGGTCAGTGCGTAGAGCTTTACGCCGAGAAACCCATTTACGACATCCCCGGCATTCCACTGTGCACCGGTCAAGAACTCATTGACCGGTTGAAAGCGCAGGTCAAACCCTTTGCGCCCCAGTTTCATCTTCAAGAATTGGTGAGTGAACTCCAAGCCGCCGACGATGGTCAGTGGCATGTTCAAACCGACAAGGGCACGCAGTTCAAAGCCGCCACTGTCTTTATTGCCGCGGGCGTGGGTGCCTTTGTGAAGCGCGGACTTAGCTTGCCTGGCTTTGAGGAAATGCTAGGAAAACACATATTTCACAAGGCGCCCAGCGAAATAGCATTCAAAGGCAAACACCTCGTGATACTGGGCGATAACGATGCCGCGCTAGAAGCTTGCGAAAAATTGCGCCAAGGACCCAACGCAGCAGCCACCATCACCTTGCTTCACCGGCGCGATCAGTTTCAAGCAGAGCCGTTGGCCATTGAACAAATGCGAGAAGCCTGCAAAGCAAAATCAATGCGTTTTATAGCGGGTCAACCCACTGCATTGGTTCAAGGAACTGGCCCCAATGAAGGTCAACTCACAGGCTTAGAAATTCTTAACGCTCTTGGCGACACAGAAGTTTTAAAAGCCGATACGCTGCTTTTGTGTTTAGGCATTTCACCCAAATTGGGCCCCCTTGGCCATTGGGGCTTGGCCATGGAGCGTAAGCAATTGGTGGTGAACACAGAAACCTTTGCCACGGAGGCTACAGGTATTTTTGCAGTGGGTGACATCAACACCTACCCAGGTAAAAAGAAACTCATTTTGTGCGGCTTTCACGAAGCCACCTTGGCCGCTTTTGGTGCGTCTGCCCTGCTCTACCCCGATCAAAAAACCCTACTCCAATACACCACTACCTCCACACATCTACACAAACTCTTGGGTGTGTCGTAGAATCCATTAGGTGGTTGCCATAGTTTTTTGCAACTGCATTCGCTAGGGGTGTTTTAGCTGAGAGGCTAAGACTGAGAAAGTCCCTTTGAACCTGATTGAGGTAATCCTCGCGCAGGGAAGCTTGTCTAAACAACGAGGCAATCACTCAATTGCCATCATTCGTTGAATGATCCAGCCGACCTGCCATTACGTTGAAGGAAAACGCAATGGCACATCATTTGCCAAACTATGCATGCCAAGCGCTGTTACTTGTGAGCGCCTCTGCGCTTGCACAAAACAATACCGTCTTCATTACCAGTCCCGCTTCACAACAGGTCAGTGGTTTTGAAAATATTAGCCAGCGTGAAGCACCATTTAGCGCCACCAACATTGACAACGCTACCCTGCGCGACTTAGGCGCACAAAAAATTTCAGACGCCTTGCGCTTAGATTCTTCTGTGACCGACAGCTACAACTCTCCCGCCTATTGGGACGTGCTCAGTGTGCGCGGTTTCACATTAGACAACCGCTACAACTACCGCCGCGAAGGCTTGCCCATCAATGCAGAAACCATGATTGCCGTGGACAACAAAGAACGCATTGAACTCTTTAAAGGCACCAGCGGCATTCTAGCTGGCACCAGTGCGCCAGGTGGCATAGCCAACTACGTGGTGAAGCGTCCGCCCAACTCGATTGAAAGCAGTGTGCGAAGCATCACGCTTAGCTACGGCAACGGAAACAACAGTTCTGTCGCGTTGGACGTGGGTGGACGTTATGGCGAAAACAACGCCTTTGGTTACCGTGCGAACGCAGCCTATGAAGATCTGAATCCATACGTGCAGAACGCAAAAGGCCATCGCCAGCTGCTGGCATTGGCCATGGACTGGCGCATCAACGCCAACACCCGGCTTGAATGGGAATTTGAAAGCAGCAGCCGCCAACAAATGGGGGTGAATGCAGCCAGTATCACAGGCAACACCCTCCCCTCACCTGTTTATGGACAAAACAATTTCTCTAAACAAAGCTGGTCTGTGCCAGGTGTGTTTGACGGCCTGACTGGCAGCATGCGCCTGAAGCACCGCTTAGACAACGGCTGGATGTGGACCACGCAAGTTGGCGCGCAGCGTTTGAAAACGGACGACCGTTTGAGCTACGCATACGGCTGTTATGCAGAAGGCAATTACGACCGCTTTTGTAGCGACAAAACATTTGACCTGTACGACTACCGCAGCGAAAACGAACGCCGAATAAGCGATGCCTTGCAAACAGAATTGACAGGCCAAGTCCTACTGGCAGGCATTCAACACGAGCTTGCATTTTCTTGGTTGCGCCAACGTCAAATTGACAAGCTCTCACCCATGCAAGCCTACAACTGGGCAGGCACAGGCAGCCTTTCTGGCGCAAGCGAAAGTGCCGCCGCACCAGAGCCCTATGACCTGAACACCAACCGCCAAGAGTACTCAACAGAAATCAGCGTGAAAGATCGCATTCGTGTGCATCGCTTTGCAGACTTGTGGCTTGGCCTTCGTTCAAGCCACATTCAACGCGACAGCCACCGCACCGACGGCAGCCGCGCCACACACGACGATCGGACCATCACCACGCCGTGGGTTGCTTTCAGCCACAAACTGCCTTACAACGCCACAGGTTACGCCAGCTATGGCCAAGGTGTTGAAGCTCAAGTGACACCCAATCGCAGCCGCTATACCAATGCTGGCGAGGCACTGCCATCTGCCAAGAGCACCCAAAAAGAATTGGGCATCAAAGGTGCGCAAGGCCCATGGCTTTGGAACGCCGCCTTGTTTGACATTACTCGTCCAATTTGGGGAGATCAAGGTGCATGTGAGGAAGACAACTCATGCACCCGCAAACTGGATGGCGTTGCTCAGCATAAAGGTCTAGAACTGGGTATGGGCTACCGCAGCAATGAATGGAAAGTGGACACTGCAGCCACATGGTTAGAGGCCAAGCGTTCGCAGGCATTGATTAACCCCTTGCAAAATGGCCAACGGCCTTTGAATGTGCCGTCATTGGTCATGCGTGCTGCAGTTGAATACCGTTGGACACAAATACCCGGTCTGCGCACCACGTTGCGCTTAAGCCATGAAGGTCAACGTGACCTGATAGAAGGCGGCGCCATGACATTGCCATCTTGGGCAACTGTTGATTTGGCAGCCCACTTCAACACCAAAGTAGCTGGCCAAAACACCGACTGGACCTTGGCACTAGAGAACGCTAGCAACCGTGCTTATTGGAGAGAGTCGCCCAAGCAGTTTGGCCATTACTACCTGTATGCAGGTGCGCCTAGAAACTTACGCTTCTCGGTTAGAACGCTGTTCTAAAATAAAAACATGAACGATATAACACCCATCATGACTACGCCCTTCTCCAGACACTAAGCGCAGCCAACACAATGGCCACGCCAGCCGCCCAAGGCAAAAGCCCAATCGTGCCAGCCCAAATTGCTTCAGGACGTGAAGCCCCCTGAGATAAGGCCTGGTTTTGCAGCAACTCCATTAACCAAAGCCAGATCAAGGCGGCGGCCACAATGCCGACGGTACGGGTCACTAGCGTTAGACTGCCAGACAGACCCCGCGCAGAATCTGACAAGGTGGCCACTACTTTGTCGGCGTAGACAATCTGAAACACCCCCAAGCCCAAACCTTGAAGCAAAAGGGCCAAGGCCATCAAGGGCCATGCATGGGCCATCGGTAACGCGCCTATCAAGGCCAACCCTAAGACCATGAGCCCTTGTGCCAAGTTTCCAGCAGTCTTTAGGTTCATGTGGCGCAACAACAAAGGTGCAACACCCGAGCCACCCAACACGCCCAAGGCCCACAAGGACAACATGGCACCACTGGCTATTTCACTCCACCCAGCCGCAGGCAAGGCATACGGCAAGCTCAGGGCAATGGTGAAACTACAAAACTGAACGACCACACTCTCTAAGTTGATCCAAGCGAAGTTAGCATTGCGTCGCATGAGCCCCCAAAGACCCTGTACGCTACCCGGTTGAGCGGCGTCGGGTGAACTTAGCTCCTGCACACGTAGGCGACTGGACAGCCAAGGGGTGCACAACAAAGCTAGCAGCACAATAGGAACCCTAAAACCGTAAACCCCGGCCCAGCCCCAATACAACATGCTGATGCCACCGAGTAATGGCGCCATCAAACCGGCCGCTGCAATAATGGCACCATAAGCCGACAGCGCCAATGTGCGTTGCTCGAAGGCCAACAAAGACATGGCCAAAGCGGGAGCACATGACAAAGTTAGCGCCACGCCGATACCTTGCAAAACCCTTCCAGCCAACAACCAGCCATAAGCAGGAGACAGCGCACACGCGACCATTGCCAGCGCAGAAATGAACAAGCCCCAGCGAAAAACGCGCAGGTGACCTAGGCGGTCTCCCAGCACACCACAAAACAGCATCAGGCTGCCATAAGTGATGACATAGAACACAGCCACCCAACGGATGTCAGATGTTGACAAAGCAAAGGCTTCGGTCATTGCGGGGAACGCCAAATTAACCGCAAAGTCAAGGGGTGCGATGGAGGCACCGAGGCCGACAATGGCAAAACCTAGGTAAGGCTTACCAGTGCGGGCATCAACTCCCTTGTTAAGTGGACTATTCAAAACTAGAGATTTCCCAAATAAATTTCCTTGGCATGTACTCCATAGAAGCCATATTACCTAGGGACTCATAGAGCCTGAACTCTGATTAAACATGAATCCAGTCGTCTGCTAACCAATGGAGTTTGAACTATGGCCGTTCTTGTACTTCAATAACAGACCAGAGCAACACAAGCGCACAAAACCCTTTAGCCCTCAAATAGCTGCATTTTTTTTGCTACAATGCGAGGCTTAGCAAAATACCTCAGTTGCTTAGTCCTAAAGACTGATCAAAATTGTGTATTTTTTGCATACAAACCGAATATTCCTCGATAGCTCAGTCGGTAGAGCGCCGGACTGTTAATCCGTAGGTCCCTGGTTCGAGCCCAGGTCGAGGAGCCACCTAAAAAGCATCGCCTTGCGCGGTGCTTTTTGCTTTTTAACGCAACGAATTGTTGCGTTGAGGGCTTCTGGGTGACTTTTTGCCCTCTCATTTCATTGAGTTATTGCACGCATATTACACAGTCGACCGCTATTGGCAAGTTAGAAAATTAATCAACCTAGTTAGATCAGATGTACCCATCACATGCTGAACTACCCAATCGCTAATTCACTGAATGTTTAGTTTATTAGGGGAATACAAACTCAGCAGTTTGCAAAAAACGGACATCGCCCATTTTGAGGATGTCACGCCGACTCATTGAGTTGTTGGTGAAATTGCGCCATCGTCATTGCCGCATCTATTTCTTTAGGTAAAGCATCGCTTGCGGAAAAAATGCCAATTATTTTTCCATCTATTGATTTGATAGGCAAATGCCTAAAGCCACGCTCAATCATAATCAAAATAGCTTCTGACACAGTTGTATTAGGGCCCACACAATGCGGATTAGCCGTCATCACCTGAGAGACCAAGGTTGTCTTAGGGTCAAGCGCCTTCGCTAACACCCGCGTCATCAAATCACGCTCGGTGACGATGCCACGCATTTGACCTGTTGTGTCAAATATCAACACACTACCGCAGTTGGCTTTGGTCATGATGCAGGCAGCATCCCATACGCTTGCATCCAACAACAGATTGACGATCTGTCTTGCAGACATTGATTTAGAAACTAATCTCTCAGTCATATCCATCTCCTATGAATATCTATCGCAATGATTCATTTATTTTCGAGAGCACTTTAGTGCCAGGACATAGTTCTTTTTCTTGCATGGAATTCAGCGGTAGATGGCTGGTATTGAGCGACGCGTGCAAGTCAAGCGCCAATGGGTCTAGATAAAGCAAACCCGTCACGATCTCGCCTCTTTCGTGGTGGTCATTCATGTAACTGAGCGCCTCGTAACGTTTGCTTGGGTCATACGATGTATCAACTTTTCTCAATCGCAAGAACGTACCATCGTGTTGTTCGACTTCAATCACATCACCGCTGGCATATTCGGCAGTAATTTCCGAACGCTGTGGCATAAAGTCTATTCTGCTGACAGATTCATTGTGCTGTCGAACATAGTCGTAGCTTTTGGTACTACCGTTGTGGTTATTGAAAGCTACACACGGGCTAATCACATCAATAAATGCCGCGCCACCGTGGCCTATAGCACCTTTGATCAACGGAACGAGTTGTTCTTTATCACCAGAGAATGCCCTTGCAACATAGGTTGCGCCTAATTGCAAAGCTAGTCCAACTAGGTCAATGGGTGAGTCAGTGTTGGTAACGCCTTTTTTACTTTTTGACCCTCTATCTGCAGTTGCCGAAAATTGTCCTTTTGTGAGGCCGTAAACGCCATTGTTCTCAACGATATAAGCCATCTTGACGCCACGTCGCATTGCGTTGGCAAATTGTCCCAGTCCAATTGATGCCGAATCACCATCACCAGATACACCTAGATACAGCAGGTCACGATTGGCCAAATTGGCCCCTGTTAAGACCGATGGCATTCTTCCGTGCACCGTATTGAAGCCATGCGAAGCGCCTAAAAAGTAATCTGGTGTTTTAGAACTACAGCCGATACCTGACAACTTGGCAACCCGATGCGGTTCAATATTGAGTTCCCAGCACGCCTGAATAATGGCCGCTGAAATAGAGTCATGGCCACAACCCGCACACAGGGTAGAAACTCGTCCTTCGTAATCGCGTCGGGTATAGCCAACTTTGTTGGTCTGAAGCGTTGGGTGATGTAGGCGGGGCTTTGTAATGTAGGTCATGCAAGCTCCTTTGATTTTTTACTTGTTTTTTTAAGCGAATCGCTTTGGTTGAGTCGATCTCGAATGGCCGCATGAATAAATCGCGCAGTGATAGGAGTTCCGTCGTAATGCAATACTTTGATGAGATGCGCTGGGTCGATCTCTAACTCATTGATCAGCAAAGTGCGCATTTGGGCATCTCTGTTTTGCTCAACCACGAATACCAAATCTTGGTCGTGGATAAATTCCTCCACAATATCTGCAAAAGGAAACGCCCTTAAGCGCAAACCATTGAGATGGATACCTTCTTTTTCAAGTAACTCAAAAGCCTCCAGCATGGAAGGACTGGTAGAGCCGTAGTAAATCACACCGATCTTGCTTGGCGTATGGGATTTGCGTACAACAGGTGCCGGCACGATTTGTGCAGCAGTCTTAAATTTCTTTTGCAACCGATCCATGTTGTACATGTAGTCCGCGCCTCGTTCCGAATAGCGCGCATAAGGATCACGTGTTGTACCACGAGTAAAATAACTGCCCTTAGTAGGGTGAGTGCCTGGCAAGGTGCGCCAAGGAATACCGTCACCATCTACATCTTTGTAGCGTCCAAAGTCTTTGCCTGCTTCTAATTCTTCAGCAGTCATAACTTTGCCGTGGTCAAACACATGGGCATCATCCCAATCGAACGGTCGTGACAATCGCTGGTTCATGCCGATGTCTAGATCAGTCATCACAAAGACTGGTGTTTGTAGCCGATCCGCCAAATCAAGCGCTTTGGCGGAATGTTCAAAACACTCGTATGGATCTTCTGGCAACAGCAACACATGCTTGGTGTCACCATGGGAGGCATAAGCACAACACAAAATATCTGACTGCTGCGTTCTAGTAGGCATACCGGTTGAAGGCCCACCACGTTGAACATTGATGATAGTGACAGGAATTTCGGCAAAATAAGCCAAGCCAATAAACTCGGTCATCAAAGAAATACCAGGACCAGAGGTGGCTGTGAATGCCCTTGCACCATTCCAGCCTGCCCCCACCACTATGCCTATAGACGCCAACTCGTCTTCTGCTTGAATAATGGCAAAACGATGCTGCCCCGTCGAGGGGTCATTTCGGTATTTATCGCAATATTTTTGAAATGCCTCTGGCACCGATGACGAAGGGGTAATGGGATACCAAGCCGCAACAGTTGCCCCTCCGTAAACACAACCCAAAGCAGCAGCACTATTGCCATCCGTGAAAATTTTGTTGCCTACGTTGTCGCAGCGTTTGACGCAAATTCCGAGCGGATACGGCATATTTTTTAAAACATAATCGCGCCCTAAATTGAGCGCTTTCATATTGGACTCAAGCAGCAGTTCTTTGCCTTTGTACTGCTCTTCAAATAGTTTTTTAAAAACTGCGATCTCGATCTCCAACAACACCGATAGCGCACCAATGTAAATAATATTTTTAAAGAGTTGACGTTGACGCGGGTCAGAATAATTGGTGTTGCTAATCTCAGTGAGAGGTACGCCAAGGATATGTATATCGTCTCTGAATTTACTCTGCGGTATCGGTCGCGTATTGTCGTAAAACAAATAACCGCCTGGCTCGAGTTCGGCCACATCTGCATCCCAGGTTTGTGGGTTCATGGCCACCATCATGTCAATGCCGCCACGACGTCCTAGATGCCCCTGCTCTGTCACCCGCACTTCATACCAAGTGGGTAGGCCTTGGATATTGCTAGGAAAAATATTACGCGGACTGACTGGAACGCCCATGCGCAAAATAGCCTTAGCAAACAACTCATTTGCGGAGGCAGAACCCGATCCATTCACATTGGCAAACTTGATAACGAAATCGTTGATGGCTTCAATCTGTTTCATGCAACGTCCATAGCTGAGGAGGTTTCGGCCTTGTCATAACTCTTGGGGCTTGCTTTTGCTGTGGTCAATAAGAATTTCTGCATATCCCAGGCA
>CANKBG010000002.1 GCA_947479935.1 Comamonadaceae bacterium | reverse complement strand
TGCAACAAAGCCAAGTGCAACAAAACTTGGCGACCCTACGGGGATTCGAACCCCGGTACTCACCGTGAAAGGGTGATGTCCTAGGCCTCTAGACGATAGGGTCATAACCTGGACTGATTTTTGAATTGCTTCTGAATCGTTTTTCGACACTTTGGTGGAGGTAAGCGGGATCGAACCGCTGACCTCTTGCATGCCATGCAAGCGCTCTCCCAGCTGAGCTATACCCCCTTTGTGATGCCCTTGCGGCCATCCCTCGCAGGTGTCGAGAAATGGATTATAGACAGATTTTTATGCGTTTTTCAAGCGCTCTAGAACTTTTTGCTTCTCACACAAGGCCAGAACAGCATCCAGAGAAGGGGTCTGAGCAGTGCCCATGACCAAAACCCTGACAGGCATGGCCAACTGCGGCATTTTCAAACCTTGCTCGGTCAAAACTTCTTTAATGACTGCAGCAATCGCCGCTTTATCCCACTCGCAAGCCGACAATTTTTCAACCAACAATGCCAAAGCTGGCTTGACAGAATCGGTCACGTGCTGAGCTTTTTCATCCGCTTTAGGTGCCACGTCACCATAGAAAACCATGACCCAATCGGCCAACACACAAAGCGTGTCGCAACGGTCTTTGAAGAGCCCACAAATAGCACCTAAGCGATGGTCTGATGCAATGCCCCGCTTTTCCAAAATCGCATTCACCCACACCGCCAATTGGGCATCGTCCGTCGTTTTCAAATGTTGCGCGTTGACCCAACGCAATTTGGCATCGTCAAACTGCGCAGCACTTCGCCCCAAATGATCAAGGTCGAACCAATCTAAAAATTGTTGACGACTGAAAATTTCATCATCGCCATGACTCCAACCTAAACGCGCCAAATAATTGACCATGGCATCGGGCAAGTAGCCTTCATCACGGTACTGTGTGACGGGCTTGGCACCATTGCGTTTGCTCATCTTCTCGCCCTGTTCATTCAGAACTGTGGGCAAGTGAGCATACACAGGCACGTCTTTGCCCAGTGCTTTAAAGATGTTAATTTGGCGCGGCGTGTTGTTCACATGATCGTCACCCCGTATCACATGGGTAATGGCCATGTCGATGTCATCGACCACCACACAAAAGTTGTAAGTCGGCGTGCCATCGGGTCGTGCAATGACCAGGTCATCAAGTTCTTGGTTGCTAATTTCAATGCGACCCTTTACTTTGTCGTCCCAAGCAACGACCCCATCAATGGGGTTTTTAAAGCGCAGAACAGGCTTCACACCCGCTGGAATGGGGGGCAATGTTTTGCCGGGTTCGGGGCGCCATGTGCCATCGTATCTAGGCTTTTCTTTTTCTGCCATTTGCTTTTCGCGCAGTGCATCAAGCGCTTCAATGCTCATGTAGCAAGGGTAGACTTGACCTGTTGCTTGTAACTCGGCCAGCACTTGCTTGTAACGATCCATGCGCTGCATTTGGTAGAAAGGTCCTTCGTCAGGATTCATGCCTAACCAAGCCATGCCTTCCAAAATCACGTCCACAGAAGCTTGGTTAGATCGCTCTAAATCGGTATCTTCAATGCGCAAAATAAATGTGCCGCCCTGCGCCTTGGCAAAGGCCCAAGGGTACAAAGCCGATCGAATATTGCCTAAGTGAATAAAGCCTGTGGGCGAAGGTGCGAAGCGGGTGCGAACTGATTGACGGGTAGAAGACATCGTTTTGATTTGAAATATTAGAGTGTTTGGAAGCCGCGAGAAAAGTCAGCCTTCAAATCATCTAAATGCTCTAAGCCTACAGCCACACGAATCAAACTTTGCTGAATGCCAGCCACTTGTCTTTGCGCTTCTGTGAGGCGTCCATGCGAAGTGCTTGCGGGATGCGCCAGCAATGTTTTGACATCACCTAAATTGGTGCTCAATGAAACGGTGCGCGTAGCATTCATCAACTTGAATGCGTTCTCTCGGCCTTGTTCTGGGGAAGTAGCTTTTACCTCAAAAGACAACACAGCACCGCCCAAGCCTGACTGTTGCGCCATGGCCAGATCGTGCTGCGGATGACTCTTTAAACCCGGATAAAAAACGCGTGCTACATGCGGCTGAGCTTCCAACCAAAGGGCCAATGCCAAGGCCTGCTCAGATTGTGCCTTCATTCGAATGCTCAAGGTTTCCAAACCTTTCAATACCACCCAGGCATTGAAAGGCGACAAAGTCATGCCAGCGCTGCGCATGACCGGACCAAACACATCTTCAATGAGGGCTTTAGAACCGCACAGTGCGCCAGCCATGACGCGGCCTTGGCCATCTAAATACTTGGTTCCCGAGTGAACCACCAAATCGGCGCCCATCGAAATGGGACGCTGCAAAGCGGGCGTTGCAAAACAGTTATCAAGCACAAACAAGGCCTTGCCTTCATGCGCAACTGCAGCCAGCGCTTTGATGTCACAGACTTCGGTCAAAGGATTGGTGGGTGTTTCGGCAAACAACAAGCGGGTGTTGGGCTTCATGGCCGCCTTCCACTCGGCCACATCGGTTTGCGACACAAATGAAGTTTCCACACCAAACTTTGCAAACTCACCGCCAATTAATTTGATGGTAGAGCCAAACAATGAATGGGAACAGATGACATGATCACCACTTTTAAGCAAGCCCAAACACATGAGCAATATGGAAGACATGCCCGTCGATGTGGCGATACAAGCTTCAGCCCCTTCCATGGCGGCCAAACGCAACTCAAGACTGGTGACGGTGGGGTTGCCCAATCGAGAATAGGTGTAGCCCTCTTCTTCACCCGCAAAACGACGAGCCGCTGTTTCGGCGTCAGGCTGAACATAGCCACTGGTGAGGTACATCGCTTCTGAGTTTTCACCATACTGACTGCGATCTACTGCAGTGCGAACAGCGAGGGTATCGATGTGCAAATTTTCTGGCAAAGGATGTTGGCTCATAACGATCTCAAATACAAAGCATTGGTTTTTTTAAATGGCCGGCTAGCAGTTATGACGCATTTGGCAATGCCAAACGTGATCGGTCCGGCTCGGCCTCGGACTCATCTTGCTGCGAGGGACGATTTTCATTCAGTCGCTCGATGTCCTCCGCAGAAATATCGCCCGTGACATACACACCATCAAAACACGATGCGTCGAAGCCATGAACTTTGGGGTAGCCGGGCAAGGTTGCACCCGCCACCGCCAATTTCATCGCTTCCACATCTTGGTAAATCAAAGCATCGCAATCGATAATTTGACGAATCTCGTCGACGCTTCGGTTGTGCGCCACCAACTCATCTTTGGTGGGCATGTCAATGCCGTAAACATTGGGAAACCGCACGGGCGGCGCTGCACTTGCCATGTAAACCTTGCGGGCACCTGCCTCGCGTGCCATCTGCACAATTTCACGGCTGGTGGTACCCCGAACAATCGAATCGTCGACCAACAAAACATTGCGGCCTTTGAATTCACTGGCAATCACATTCAGTTTTTGCCGCACAGATTTTTTGCGCACAGCTTGGCCGGGCATGATGAAGGTACGCCCCACATATCGGTTTTTGACAAAACCTTCCCGGTAAGGCAAGCCTAGCAACTGCGCCAATTGAGCGGCACTGGGACGACTCGATTCTGGAATAGGAATCACAACATCAATGTCGCTGGGTGGCACTGTTGAAATAACACGTTTGGCCAAAGTTTCGCCCAAGTTCAATCGTGCTTGGTAAACAGAAATGCCATCCATGGTGGAATCGGGTCGTGCCAAATAGACGAATTCGAAAATACAAGGATTTAACTGAGGTGAAGCCGCGCATTGTTGTGCATGCAGTTGCGTTTGCAAATCTATGAACACCGCTTCTCCAGGGGCTATGTTGCGAAGAAACTGGTGCGATGTGCCTTCCAATGCCACCGACTCGCTGGCCAACATGTAGGTGCCGTCTTTTCCCTGACCTAGACACAAAGGACGAATACCAAACGGATCTCTGAAGGCCAGCAGGCCATGGCCTGCAATCAGCGCAATCACAGCATATGAGCCTTTTACACGTTTGTGCACGCCTTCAACAGCCTTAAAGACAATGGCTGGCGTGAGTGGCAAACCGCGCGTGGTTTTTTCTAATTCATGGGCCAACACATTGAGTAAAACCTCTGAATCACTTTCGGTGTTGATGTGGCGATGGTCTGTTGAAAAAAGTTCTGCCTTTAATTCTTTGGCATTGGTCAAATTGCCGTTATGCACCAGCACCAATCCAAAAGGTGCATTCACATAAAAAGGTTGCGCCTCTTCTTCGCTATATGCATTGCCCGCAGTGGGATAGCGCACTTGACCTAAGCCACAGTTTCCAGGCAAGGAACGCATGTTGCGAGTTCTGAATACATCGCGCACCATGCCTTTGGCTTTGTGCATGTGAAACTTACGGTCCAATTGCGTCACGATACCTGCAGCATCTTGCCCGCGGTGCTGCAACAACAGCAATGCGTCGTAGATCAACTGATTCACAGGTGCGTTGCCTGCAACACCAACAATTCCACACATACTTCAATCCATTCAGTCGGGCAAATAAGCCCCAAATTTTTCAGGCAGCATGGGCTTCAGGCCCTTCAGCATCGTGATGAGCATCGGCCCACCTTGTGACTCCATCCACACATCACTTTCTTGCAAGGCTGTCATGTGAACCACAACCGTTAAAGCCAAGAGCAAGATGATGCCTCTAAACAAACCAAAGATGGCCCCCAAAATACGGTCAACAGGCCTCAGTCCAACAACTGAAATGATTTTTTTCATGAGCGCTGAAATGAGTCCCGCCGCAAACACACTGGCAATGAAAACCAACACAAACCCCGCAGCGTAACGAAGTGTTTCGCCCGAACTTTGCATCGGCAATTTGTCTGCAACATCGGGGGCAAACCACTGCGCCAATAGAAAAGCTGCAATCCAGCCCAACACAGAAAGGACTTCATACACCAAACCCCGCCAAGCTCCCAACACCATGGATGCAGCAAGCAATGCCAGTAGGATCCAGTCGGTGGTTGACATGTCAGACCGCTCTTTAGAGTTTCAGCACGGAAGTTTGCAAATTCAATTTGCGGATTTTTTCAGCGGCTTTATCGGCCTCTTCTTTGGTCGCAAAGGGGCCAACACGAACACGGATTCGTTTGCCTTCTTTGGTGTCCACTTCTTGTGTATAAGTTTTAAAGCCAGCTTGCTCTAATTTGGACCGCGCCTCTTTGACTTTTGCGGTATCTGCAAAAGCGCCTACCTGAACCACAGAACGCACACCCGCTTCAGCAGCTTTCGTTGCATCTTTGCCATCGAGCAGTGCCTTCGCTTTAGCACCATCTTTTGGGTCTGACTTAGTTTCAGATTTTGAGTCTAATTTTATTTCTGGTTTAGGCTCAGCTTTCAATTCAGCTTTGACTTCTGGCTTAACTTCTGGCTTAACTTCTGCTTTGACTTCTGCTTTGACTTCTGCCTTCGTGTCTTTGGTCACCACTTCTTCATGCGGATCTAAAGCAGAGGCATTGGTCACAGCACTTTTGCCAACTGCTCCCGAATCGGAGGCGGACACTTCAGGCGCAACCACCCCTAGGCCTTTGCCAGCCGCCTTGGCGTTGGCAGCTACCGTGGCCAATGGCGCTGCTTGGTTTCGGTCAGGAATCACAATGGGGGTGTCAATGGCCACAGGCCGGGGTTGACTGTCAAAAAGCAAAGGCAGGCCCACCACAGCACCTAAGACCAGAATGACCGACCCCATTAGACGATGGCGAGCACGCTTGCGGATGACCTCCACACTTTCGGCAGGCGCATTGGACAGCGCATCAAGGCCAGTGTTGCTAGCGGTGTTGCGCCCAGGAAATCGAAGCTTGAAAAAAGCCATGCAGTAGAGTCTCAATTACTCAGGTGCTTGGCGTGCAGTTTAGGGATGCCATTCTGCAAAACGCCGCCCACCGTAAAGAACGAACCAAAGACCAAGATTCTATCAGTGGGGCTTGCTGCAGAGATGGCCGCATCTAGCGCCTTTTGGGGCGACTCATGAACACTGGATTTCACATCTTTTCGGGTGTTCAAGGCCGCAAAAGCTTCCGCCAACTGATGAGCGGCGCTGGCACGAGGCAGGGGCAGATCTGTGAAATACCAAGAATCGACCATCGGGCCTATTTTTTTCAGCATACTGGGCAGATCTTTATCGGCCATGGCCCCAAAAACGGCGTGGGTGGCGGGGTAAAAACCCATAGCGTCCAAATTAGCGGCCAAAGCGGCCACAGAATGAGGGTTGTGCGCTACGTCCAGCACCAAGACTGGCTCGCCCGGCACGATTTGGAAGCGGCCAGTGAGCGCCACCATGGCCAGCCCATTTCGAATGGCTTGCGCCGTGACAGGCAAGAGTGGCCGCAATATTTCCACTGCCGCCAACACGCCAGAGGCATTCAGCAGCTGATTGGCGCCTCTCAGGGCAGGGTAGGCCAAACCGCTGTATCTGCGCCCCCTTCCAGCCCAAGACCATTGGAGGGGATCGCCCGAGAAATTGAAATCCTTGCCCAAGAGCCAAATATCGGCGCCCAGTTCTTTAGCGCGATTCACAATGCTTTCCGGCGGCACAGGGTCACTTAAAACCACGGGCTTGCCAGCTCGCATGATGCCGGCCTTTTCAAGGCCAATCGATTCACGGTCGTTCCCCAACAAGGCGGTGTGGTCCAAATCAATGCTGGTAATAATGGCGCAATCAGCATCGATCACGTTCACAGCGTCGAGGCGCCCACCCAAGCCCACCTCCAAGATGATCACATCTGGGTCAGCTTCCGATATCATTTTCAAAATAGCCAAGGTACTGAATTCAAAATAGGTCAGACTGATATCTGCTCTGGCAACTTCAACCGCCTCAAAGGCCAGTGCGAAATCGGTTGCCACGGGCGAATTACCGCGTATTCGGCAGCGCTCTTCAAAATTGACCAAGTGGGGGGATGTGTAGACCCCAGTTTTGTAGCCTGCCTGCAAATAAATGGCTTCCAGCATGGCGCAGGTCGAGCCCTTGCCATTGGTGCCAGCCACCGTCACAACCGGCACTTTCAAGGCCAAGCTCATGCGCCCGGCCACTTGCCGAACGCGGTCTAACCCCATGTCAATGGCATGGGGGTGCAGTTGCTCGCAATGCGCAAGCCATTCACTCAATGTTTTCATAAGGATAAGATTGTCGCCGAGACCAGATGAACTGATTGCCCACCATGAAATACACCACCTTGACCGTCTACGGTATTCCCAATTGCGATACCGTGAAAAAAGTCCGCACTTGGTTAGCCGCCCAAGGCTTTGACTACGTTTTCCACGACTTTAAAAAGCAAGGACTCCCAGAAAACAAGCTCAACCATTGGCTGAAAGAGGCTGGTTGGGAAACAGTGGTCAACAGAAAAGGCACCAGTTGGCGCAAACTCAGCCCCATAGATCAGGCCAGCGTGATGGATGCCGCAACGGCGCGGCCGTTTTTACTGGCCAATCCAAGCCTGGTGAAGCGCCCCATCATTGAATGGCAATCCGCTCAAAGTCTGGAAATTACTGTTGGCTTTCAACCAGAACAGTGGCTGGCGCGTTAAGAACTAAACTCTCACTTCAAAACCCATCTTTCTTCAGAATTAAAACACCATGACTACCCCCCTTTTCTCTCACACACTCAACGCCAAAACGTTGGCCTTAGGTTTGTTGGCCAGTCTCGGTTTCAGCTTCAGCGCTCAGTCTCAAGAGGTTGGAAATGTCCTCACTCGCACGCCGGTTTACCAGCAAGTCAGTGTCCCCAGGCAGGTTTGCACGCAAACTCAAACGAGCGTTCCAGGTCAAACTTCGGGTGCAGGTGCACTCATGGGCGCCGTAGCGGGTGGCGCCATTGGCAACTCTGTTGGCAAGGGTGACGGGCGTGCACTCGCCACCATGATTGGCGTCATTGGAGGTGCCATTGCTGGCGACAAAGTAGAGGGCCCCCAAGCCGCTCAAACTCAAACACATCAAACGTGTACCACCCAGCAGGTATATGAAAATAGACTCATGGGCTACAACGTGGTGTACGAGTTTGCTGGCAAACAATACTCGGTCCAATGGCCCAAAGACCCCGGCCCCACCATTAAATTGCAGATCACCCCCATGAATTAAGGTGAACAGTGAAGAAGCAGGGACTTCCAGAAGGCCCGCAATCGCCTAAAATCTTGGGTTTAGTTCCAAAATGAATGGCCACCATCAAGTGGACAGGACACTTTACCCATGACCACCCAAAAAATTGACAGCGTTTCAGTCACCACCCAAGCCAACGTCTACTTTGACGGCAAATGCGTCAGCCACAACATCACCTTGGCCGATGGCACCCAAAAATCTGTCGGCGTGGTTCTGCCCTCCTCCCTGAAATTCAATACCGGCGCACCCGAAATCATGGAATGCGTTGGCGGGTCTTGCGAATACAAACTTGTTGGCAGCGCTGAATGGCTCACATCCAAAGCGGGTGAAAAATTCAGCGTGCCAGGGCAGTCCAGCTTCGAAATTCGCGTGACCGAGGCTTATCACTACATCTGCCACTTCGGTTAACCCGAAAAACTGGCATGAACGAATTGCCGAACATTGACGCACCTCGAACTTGAAAGTCCCCTCATGGCAACCATTCTTCAGCACATTCCCGCAGGTCAAAAAGTAGGCATCGCATTTTCTGGTGGCTTAGACACCAGCGCAGCTCTTTTGTGGATGCGTCAAAAAGGCGCTGTGCCCTTTGCCTACACCGCCAACTTAGGCCAGCCAGACGAACCTGACTACGAAGAAATTCCTCGCAAGGCCACTGAGTACGGCGCCGAGAAAGCTCGCCTGATTGATTGCCGAAAACAATTGGCACATGAGGGCATTGCAGCCTTGCAATGCGGTGCATTCCACATCTCTACGGCTGGCGTAACTTACTTCAACACCACCCCCATTGGACGCGCCGTCACTGGCACCATGCTGGTAGCAGCCATGAAGCAAGACGATGTCAACATTTGGGGCGACGGCAGTACTTTCAAGGGCAATGACATCGAGCGTTTTTACCGCTACGGTCTGCTGGCCAATCCTTCATTGAAAATTTACAAGCCTTGGCTTGACCAGCTGTTCATTGACGAGTTGGGTGGCCGCGCCGAAATGTCTGCGTTCATGACGGAACACGGTTTTGGTTACAAAATGTCGGCCGAAAAAGCCTACTCCACAGACTCCAACATGCTGGGCGCTACACACGAGGCCAAAGACCTCGAGCACCTGAACAGCGGTATGAAAATTGTGCAGCCCATCATGGGCGTGCCCTTCTGGCGCGAAGACTGTGTGGTCAAGCACGAAGAAGTCACTGTGCGCTTTGAAGAGGGCCAACCTGTGGCTTTGAATGGCGTAAGTTTTTCAGATCCGGTGGCGCTTATTTTGGAAGCCAATCGAATTGGCGGTCGTCATGGCTTGGGCATGAGCGATCAAATTGAAAATCGCATCATAGAAGCCAAGAGCCGCGGCATTTACGAAGCACCAGGCCTTGCCCTGTTGTTCATTGCTTACGAGCGTTTGATTACTGGCATTCACAACGAAGACACCATTGAGCAATACCGAGACAACGGCCGCAAACTAGGTCGCTTGCTTTACCAAGGCCGTTGGTTTGATTCACAAGCTTTGATGTTGCGTGAAACAGCGCAACGCTGGGTAGCACGCGCCATTTCAGGCGAGGTGACCATTGAACTGCGCCGCGGCAATGACTATTCTATTTTGAACACCACATCGCCCAATCTCACCTATCACCCTGAGCGTTTGACCATGGAAAAAGGCGAGTCCACCTTCACACCTTTAGATCGCATTGGTCAACTCACCATGCGCAATTTAGACATTGTGGACACTCGCGCCAAGCTGGCCATTTATGCTCAAACAGGTTTATTGTCTTTGGGCGACGGCGCGGACATGCTCAAGCTTGAAGGCGGCAAATAGAATTTAAATCACCACGGGCTCGGGTTCCAAGCGGATGCCAAATCGCTCATAAACGCTGGTCTGAATGGCTTTGGCCAGCGTCACCACCTCACCGCCCGTAGCGCCGCCGCGATTGACCAGCACCAAGGCTTGCTTTTCGTAGACCGCTGCATTGCCTACGCTTTTACCCTTCCAGCCACAGGCATCAATGAGCCAACCCGCGGCCAATTTGATGGTGCCGTCTGGCATGGGGTAATGAACCACCTTGGGGTCTCGCGCAATGATGTCTGCACATTGCTCTGGGGTTACTGTAGGATTTTTAAAAAAGCTACCGGCATTGCCTAAAACTTTAGGGTCTGGCAATTTTTGTCGGCGTATGTCGCACACCCAATCGTAGATTTGCTGCGCGTTAGGTTGTTGAATGCCCGTCTCTGTCATTTTGCGTTCGAGGTCTAGGTACCCTAGAACGGGTTTCCAAGCTTTTGGCAAATAAAAACGCACTCGCAAAATCAAAGCACGACCCGCCAAGCCCATGCCATTTGGCCCACTGCTAGCGTGTTTAAACACCGAGTCGCGATACCCAAAAGCGCATTGCGCTGCATTCAAAGTGAAGATCTGGCCAGAATCCAAATCAAGCGCATCAAGCGATTCAAAACGATCCTGCAATTCAACGCCATAAGCACCAATATTTTGAACGGGTGATGCGCCCACAGAACCAGGTATGAGCGCCAAGTTTTCCAGTCCTGGCCAGCCTTGAGACAAAGTCCAAGTGACGAAATCGTGCCAGTCTTCTCCCGCGCCTGCTTCCACTGTCCAAGCTTTTTCCGTTTCTGAGACCAATTGCCGACCCGCAATTTCAACTTTCAACACTCTGGGTTTCACATCCCCTGTCAAAACGATGTTGGTCCCCCCTCCCAAAACACAGCGCCCTTCGGGGCAATTTTTCAAATCCAATTGAGCCACTAAAGCGTCTGCCTCAGTGTGAATGCGCACCAAAGTATGCGCTTTGGCCACGATGCCAAAGCTGTTGTAGGACTGGAGGGGTACGTTTTGCGCCACGATCATGGGAGAATTGTCGCATTCTCTTACTTGATTGTTAAACCCCATGCCATCTTTTGACACCGTTTGTGAACCTAACTTGGTTGAAGTGAAAAATGCGGTCGACACCACCGCCAAAGAAATTGCCACTCGTTTTGACTTCAAGGGAACCTCTGCGGCCATTGAATTGAAAGACAAAGAGATCACTTTGTTCGGCGATGCCGATTTCCAACTTACTCAAATTGACGAAGTCTTGCTGAATAAATTGGCCAAGCGGGGTGTTGACGTTCGCTTTCTAGACAAAGGGGATGTCCAAAAAATGGGCGGCGACAAGGTCAAACAAATTTTCAAAGTCCGCAACGGCATCGCCACTGAGGACAGCAAAAAGATTCAAAAAGTTTTGAAGGAAAGCAAGATCAAAGTTCAAGCTTCTATTCAAGGAGATGCTGTGCGGGTCAATGGTGCCAAGCGCGATGACCTTCAAGCCGCCATGGCCTTGCTACGCAAAGACATTACCGACATCCCCATCAGCTTTAATAACTTTCGAGATTGATAAAAAAACGCCCCGATAAACTAAGGGGTCTCTTTTTTAGAGCCAAGCTTCGACTCCTTGCCCGCCAATAAGCGATTGACATTTTCACGGTGACGCCAAACCAATAAGACCCCCATGACGCAGAGCAAGCCTAAGATGGGATTTTGCAGGGGCCATGCGGCATCACCGCCCAAGGCGTAATAAACCGGCGCCAAGATGGCGGACAGAAGCGCTGCCAACGATGAGTATCGAAAAAACCATGCAACCCCAATCCAGGTCAGCACTATGGCAGCACCCAGCAGCGGGTTGATCCCCATCAAAACACCCAGCGCCGTTGCAACACCCTTGCCGCCTTTGAACTTAAAAAACACGGGATAAAGGTGCCCTAGAAATGCAGCCAATCCAGCCATGGCAACCGTGCCATCAGACAAGCCATAAGCAGCACCGTACTTCATCAAACCGTACACCGGCAGCCAACCCTTGAGAGCATCAAAAAGCAAAGTGAGAACGGCAGCTGTTTTGTTGCCCGACCTCAGGACGTTGGTAGCGCCTGGGTTTTGACTGCCATAAGAGCGTGGGTCAGACAAACCCATGAAGCGGCTCACAATGACTGCAAAGCTGAGTGAGCCTAACAGGTAGGACAGCAGCACCACAAAGACGGGATGCGTCCCTAAATCAGCTATATTTTCTGGCATTGAGGCTTCACTTTGATGGGCAAATACTGAAAAAATCAGCAACAAGATTAGGTTGCTGGATCACGGTGCACCAAACGAATGGCATCTATTTCCGCCAGAACCTCTGCAGACAATTTTGTATCCAAAGCCTTTACATCCTCTTCCAATTGAGCGACCGAAGTGACGCCAATAATGGTGCTGGCAACAGACCAACGGGTATAACAAAAAGCCAACGCCATTTCGGTGGGCGTCATGCCATTGTCTCTGGCCAATTGGTTGTAAAGCCGCGCTGCAGCCAATGTTGCAGGACGTCCCCATCGCTGCTTACGAACAGACTCGTATTTACCAATCCTTGCAAGAGTGGGGGCGCCGGGTCCTTCATAACCAGACTGGTCATATTTACCTGTGAGGCATCCAAAACCTAGGGGTGAATAAGCCAACAATGAGACACCCAAACGATGGCAAGTTTCGTCCATGGCATTGTCATAAGTTCGATTTACCAAGCAATAGGGGTTCTGTACCGTCATGACACGAGGCAAGCCGTGCTGTTCTGCCAATCTGATAAATTCATGTGTGCCATAAGGCGTTTCGTTAGAGAGGCCGATGTATTTCACTTTACCGGCCTTGACCAACTGAGACATGGCCTCGAGTTGTGTGTGAATTGAAGTTTCAATTTCTGACTTAGTGGCGTCGTAATACATAGTGCCAAATGCCGGCACATGACGCTCAGGCCAGTGAATTTGGTACAGATCAATGACATCTGTTTTGAGTCGTTTCAAACTGGCATCACAAGAATTCAAGATGTCTTGCGCCGTCATACCTGTGCCTTCTCGCACCCAAGCCATGCCGCGTGAAGGGCCCGCAACTTTGGTGGCCAACACCAGTTTATCGCGTGCGCCCGGATGATTTGCAAACCAGTTTCCCAAAATGGTTTCTGTGGCGCCAAAAGTCTCTGCCTTGGTGGGCACCGAATACATCTCAGCCGTGTCTAGGAAATTAACGCCCAAATCCAAAGAGCGATCCAAAATTTGATGTGCTTCTTTTTCTGCGACTTGTTCGCCAAATGTCATGGTGCCCAAACAAATGGGGGTCACTTGAAGATCGGAAGACCCCAGTGTGATTCTTTTCATAGTGAAATCCAAAAATAGAAAATATTTATTAACAGCGAGTGTAAAACTTAATTTCACTCAGCCATTACGGAGATTTACGCATTGCTGCGCGCTGCTCTTCTTGCAATCGCAAAAATCGGCGTTGCACTTTACCCGTGGTGGTCATAGGCAATTGATCAATGAATTCAATCTCTTTGGGATATTCATAAGGCGCCAATAGACCGCGAACATGGCTCTGTAAATCTTGTATCAGCTTTTGATCAAAGTCCTTCACATTCTTTTCCTTTGCACGATGCAGCCTAAATTCTGGCGACATCACCACATAGGCCTTGACCAGGGCGCCCCTGTCAGCATCGGGTTTGGGCACTACTGCGGCATTGACCACAGCAGGATGCTTCACCAAACAGTTTTCAATTTCGCCAGGGCCAATTCGATAGCCTGCAGACTTGAACATGTCATCGGTTCGGCCTTGATACCAAAGATAGCCCTCTTCATCTTGAACAGCCACATCCCCCGTGCGGCACCAATGACCCTTGTACTTATCCATGGTGGCCTTTTGATTTTTCCAATAGCCTAAAAAGAAAACTGGATCTGGATTCCCATGCCTGTCAAAGCGATTCACAGCCACTTCGCCGGGCTCACCCGCGGCACACAGGTTACCGCTCTCATCAATGACGGCAACTTGGTGACCGGGATAGCCGCGCCCCATGCTGCCTGGTTTAGCAGGCCAAAAAAGATGGCAATTACCCACCACATAATTGATTTCAGTTTGGCCAAACATTTCGTTGACCACCACACCTAGTTGATCACGGCAAAAAGCGAACACCGCATCTCCCACCGCCTCGCCTGCGCTCATAAGGCCTTGCAAAACCAATTTGTAACGTTGGCGAGGATGGGGCTCTGCCTTCATCATGGCCTTGAGCGCGGTAGGAAATAAAAAGCTGTGAGAGATTGAATGCTGATGCAAAATTTCAAATGCTATTTCTGGGCTGAACCTGCCCTGAAACGCCACAATGGGCCGGCCAAAGTACAAGGAAGGCAAAAGCGCATCCATCAGCCCTCCGGTCCAAGCCCAATCGGCTGGCGACCAAAATACAGCCTTTGATCCCGAAGGCAATTCACTCAAATTTGAGTTCAATCCTGCATCGATTTTCAGGGGGTTGAATCCAAACCAATTTTGGCTGCACACAAATCCGGTCAAGTTGCCAATCATGGCGCGGTGCGGTATGAGCGCACCCTTTGGATTGCCTGTGGTGCCACTGGTGTAGATCAAAACCGCTGGGTCATCTGCCTTTGTCACCACAGCTTTGAAGGCATTCACCCTGCCGTCCAAATTCAACTTGATCGTGTGGGGTCCGTCCTTCACTTGAGTCACATTCAAAACAGTCTTCAGTCCTTTGCAGTCTTTTTGCAATGCCGTCAAAACTTGCGAAGAAACTTCATCGCACAGTGCCACAGCCGTACCGCTGTCTTCCACCCTGAAGGCCAAAGCTTCAGGGCCAAACAACATAGAAAGTGGCATGGCCACAGCACCGATTTGCAAGACTGCGATGTAGGCTACGGCTGTTTCAAAACGCTGCGGCATCACAATGGCAACACGATCGCCTTTTTTCACACCCTGTTTTTGAAGGGCCCCACTGAGTCGATTGGCTGCATTTTGCAATTCAAGAAATGACCAAGAGACTGAGCTTTCAGGCGCCAAATGATGTTCAATGATGGCGATTGAATTTTGATGCGACTGAGACTTGGCCCATCGGCCACAGCAAACCTCTGCAATATTGAATAAAACAGGCACCTGCCATCCAAATTGACGGTGCACGCTTTCGTAGGCGTCCTTCGGGCGACTGACACGCATTCTCTGTCTCCTTATGATGTGGCAGTATGTACCAAGTTAAACGCCACTCTACTAGCCATTTCATCCCTTTGCGAGGGCACAAATACCATGTCCGCGAATGGGGCAACCCTCAGTCAGACCTGCCGCCCCTGGTACTGGCCCACGGCTGGATGGACGTTGCAGCCTCTTGGCAGTTCATGGTCGAATCTTTCTCCCTTGAGTTTTTCAATAACCGTCGTATTTTGGCGGCTGATTGGCGAGGCTACGGCCTGACCGAAGGCCCCCGAACAGACAGTTACTGGTTGCCCGACTATTTGGGGGACTTAGACGCACTGTTATCTCATCTTTCGCCCCATCACGCCATTGACTTAGTGGGTCACAGCATGGGGGGTAATGTGGTCATGATGTATGCAGGCGCCAGACCAGATCGCATACGCAGGCTGGTGAATTTGGAGGGTTTTGGCATGGCCGCCACCCGCCCCTCTCAAGCTCCAGGCCGCCTGGGTCAATGGTTGGACGAGTTGAAAGCCTTTGAGAAGGGTGAGCTGGACTTAAGACCTTACCCTGATGCGGCCAGCGTTGCCAAGCGCCTCATGAAAACCAACCAAAGGCTGTCTCAAGACAAGGCAGACTGGCTGGCAACTCATTGGGCTCGGCCCAACGCCCAAGGCGAATGGCGAATTCTGGGCGATGCGGCCCACAAAGTGGTCAACCCCTACCTGTACCGAGTGGATGAGGTATCGGAAATTTACAAACGGATCAAGGCGCCTACGCTGGTGGTACAAGCATCAGACGACTCCCTGACCCAATGGTGGAAGGGCAAATTCACGCTGGAAGAGTTCCACGAACGCCTTAAATCGGTGGCAGATCTCAAAATGGCCACACTGCAAGACGCTGGGCATATGCTGCATCACGATCAAGCGGAAGAACTTGCAAAGCTCTTAGAGGGTTTTTTGGCATAGTCTTTGGGCAAGTTAGCCCTAAGGCATGAGAAAATCCCTTCTTTCACCGATTCGGATACCTCATCTCATGGACGCAGAACAAATCAATCAAATTGGCGCGAAATTAGCCGACTTGGCCACCCGCACCGAAGATTTACGGAGGTATCTTTGACTACGATGCCAAATCAGAACGTCTAAGAACCGTTAACGCATCGCTCGAAGATCCTACAGTCTGGAACAACCCTCAAAAAGCCCAAGAATTGGGCAAAGAGAAAAAAGCATTGGATGGCGTGGTCGTCACGCTGAATACACTCACCAATGAACTTTCTGACAACAGTGAGCTGTTTGATATGAGCAAGGAAGAAGGCGACGACGCCGGACTGCTCACCATCGAAATTGAAGGCAACAAGTTGTCTGCCATTGTGGAGCAGCTCGAGTTCCGTCGCATGTTCAACAACGAAGCCGACGCCTGCAATGCTTTTGTTGACATTCAAGCAGGTGCAGGCGGTACGGAAGCCTGCGACTGGGCCAGCATGCTGATGCGCCAGTATTTGAAGTACGCCGAGCGCAAAGGTTTCAAAGTGACCGTCGAAGATGAGTCTGCAGGCGACGTGGCGGGCATCAAAGGCGCCACCCTTAAGTTTGAAGGCGAGTACGCTTTTGGTTTGATGCGCACCGAAACTGGCGTGCACCGCTTGGTGCGAAAGTCGCCCTTTGATTCATCGGGGGGCCGACACACCAGCTTTGCCAGTATTTTTGTCTACCCCGAAGTAGATGACTCCATCCAAATCGACATTAACCCTGCTGATGTCCGTACCGATACCTTCCGCGCCAGTGGTGCAGGCGGTCAGCACATTAACAAAACCGACTCTGCGGTTCGCTTGACGCACATTCCCACAGGCATTGTGGTTCAGTGCCAAGACGGCCGCAGCCAACACAGCAACCGCGACGTGGCATGGAAACGCCTTCGTTCGCGTTTGTACGACTTTGAAATGCGCAAGCGCATGGAAGCTCAACAGAAACTGGAAGACACCAAAACCGATGTCGGTTGGGGCCACCAAATTCGCAGTTATGTGCTTGATCAAAGTCGCATCAAAGATTTACGCACCAATGTTGAAACGTCAAATACTCAAAAAGTGCTTGATGGTGATTTGGATGCATTTATTGAAGCTTCGCTCAAACAAGGTGTTTGACAGCGCTTGGCTCGGCCATCGCTTCAACCCAACCCATGGAGAATTTTTGTAATGCTTGAAGAACAAAAAAAGGCAATACGCCGTGTTGATTACACAGCGCCCGCCTACTGGATCGATACCGTCGATCTCACCTTTGATTTAGATCCCGCTAAAACCCGCGTGTTGAACAAAATGCGAATGCGTCGCAATCCTGATGTGAGTGCACAGGCTTTGCGCTTAGATGGTGAAGATTTGAATTTGGCACGCGTGATGGTGAATGGGAACGGCACTTCTTTCAAAATGGATGACGAGCAATTGGTGCTCGAAAATTTGCCTGAAGGAAACGAAGCTTTTGATTTGGAAATTTTCACCACCTGCAATCCAGCCAAGAACACGCAACTCATGGGCTTGTACCTGAGCAACGATTCTTTCTTCACTCAATGCGAAGCCGAAGGATTCAGGCGCATCACTTATTTCCTAGACCGCCCCGACGTGATGGCCAGTTACACCGTTACCTTGCGCGCAGACCCAAAACAATACCCTGTTCTGTTGTCGAACGGCAACTTGGTTGAGCAGGGCCCCTTAGATGACGGCCGTCACTTTGCAAAATGGGTCGACCCCCATAAAAAACCTTGTTATTTGTTTGCGTTGGTTGCGGGTCAATTGGTCGCACGCGAACAACGCATTGTGTCTCGCTCAGGCAAAGAACATTTACTGCAAGTCTTTGTGCGCCCGGGCGACTTAGACAAAACCGAACATGCCATGAATTCCCTCATGGCCAGCGTGGCTTGGGACGAAGCACGTTTTGGCCTGCCTCTTGATCTAGAGCGCTTCATGATCGTGGCCACCAGCGACTTCAACATGGGTGCCATGGAGAACAAAGGCCTGAACATTTTCAACACGAAATATGTACTGGCCAATCCTGCAACGGCCACTGACATTGACTTTGAAAACATCGAAAGCGTGGTCGGCCACGAATACTTCCACAACTGGACTGGCAATCGCATTACCTGCCAAGACTGGTTCCAACTTTCACTCAAAGAGGGTCTTACCGTATTCCGAGATCAAGAGTTTAGCCAAGACATGGCTGGGGTCGCCAGTGCTCGCGCGGTCAAACGAATTGAAGATGTTCGCGTGTTACGTACGGTTCAATTTCCAGAAGATGCCGGCCCCATGGCACATCCCGTGAGGCCAGACAGCTACGTAGAAATTAACAACTTCTACACCGTCACCATTTATGAGAAAGGTGCAGAAGTGGTTCGCATGATGCAAACCTTGGTCAGCGCACCCGGCGATGAAGAAGGGCGTCTCGGCTTTGCCAAGGGCATGAAGTTGTATTTTGAACGTCACGATGGAAACGCTGTGACATGCGATGATTTTGCTCAAGCCATTGCCGATGCCAATCCCCATTCCCCGCTCCATCAACTGTTGCCTCAGTTTAAGCGTTGGTACAGCCAAGCTGGAACACCGCGGCTCCATGCCACCGGCCATTACAACGCTGAAGAAAAAACCTTCACACTCACCTTGGCACAATCCTGCGCAAGTACACCCGACCAAGCTGCTAAAGAGTCTTTTGTCATTCCTGTGACTGTGGGTTTAATCAGCCAAGATGGCCATGCATTTAATGTGCAACTTCGAGGTGATTCCCATGCAGCGGGCGGTAGCAAAACTTTGGTGTTGAGCGAACCGAGCCAAACCTTCGTCTTTGAAAATATTGATTCCGAGCCAACGCCCTCTCTTTTGCGTAACTTCAGCGCCCCCGTCAATTTAGACTGCGATCTTTCTGATCAACAATGGCTCACTTTGCTGGCTCACGACAAAGACGCCTTCAACCGCTGGGAAGCGGGTCATCGATTGGCCGTTCAAGCCGCTTTGCGTTTCATTCGAAGCGGCGGCAATCCAGCCACAGAAAATGTTTTAAACAGCGACTACATCGAAGCCATGCGCGATGTTCTTCAGCATCCTGATTTAGATGCCGCATTTAAAGAGCTGGTGCTCATGTTGCCTTCAGAGACTTATATTTCTGAGCAATTGGATTCGGTTGACCCGCAACAGGTTCACGCCGTTCGAGAAGCCATGCGATTGCAATTGGCCCAATCACTGAGAGAAGATTGGCAGGTTTGCTTTGAACAAAATCGTGTGCAAGGGGCCTATTCTCCTGATGCCATTTCAAGCGGCAAACGCGCCTTGGCCGGCATGGCACTGAGCATGTTGTGTTTGGATGCAACGCTTCAGCACACCAGCATTTGGCCTGGCAAAGCGATGCAAGCCTTCAAAGAAGCTCACAACATGACTGACCGTTTCAGCGCTCTGGTTGCGTTGGTAGTGAGTGGTCACGAATTGGCCTCAGTCGCTTTGTCTCAGTTTCATGCCATGTTTAAAAACGAAGCCTTGGTCATCGACAAGTGGTTTGCACTCCAAGCCAGTACGCCCGACAAAGGGGGTCATATTCTGCCGATTGTCCGTCAACTGATGCAGCACCCAGACTTCAACTTGCGCAATCCCAATCGGGCTCGAAGTTTGATCTTCAGTTACTGCAGCGCCAACTCTGGCGCCTTCCATAGACAAGATGCCGCAGGTTATGTGTATTGGAGCGAATGCGTGATGGCTTTGGATGCCATCAACCCTCAAGTGGCAGCTCGTTTAGCCCGCGCACTAGATCGGTGGAAAAAATTGGCGGAGCCTTACCGCCAAGCTGCGAAGGCTGCCATTCAGCGTGTTGCGGCCAAGTCTGACTTAAGCAATGACGTGCGTGAAGTTGTCTCTCGCGCCTTGGCTGAATAAACCTGGAGGAATTAACATGTCCCAGAAAATTTCGCTGTCTCGTTATTTGGTTGAACAACAACGCAGCAAAGGGCACATTCCCTCTCAGCTGCGCTTGTTGCTTGAAGTGGTCGCCCGTGCTTGCAAGAGCATCAGCCACGCCGTCAACAAAGGCTCGTTGGGAGGTGTTCTTGGCAGCGCCGATATTGAGAATGTTCAAGGTGAGATTCAAAAGAAGTTAGACATCATTGCCAATGAAGTTTTGATTGAAGCCAATGAGTGGGGTGGGCACTTGGCCGCCATGGCCTCGGAGGAAATGGAGACCATTCATTTGGTTCCCAATCGATATCCTCAAGGTGAGTATTTATTGCTGTTTGATCCCCTTGATGGCTCCAGCAACATTGATGTCAACGTCAGCATTGGCACCATCTTCAGCGTTTTGAAAAAGACAGATGAAAAACAAGCCATCAGCGAAAAAGATTTCTTGCAACCCGGCAAGCAACAAGTGGCGGCGGGGTATTGCGTCTATGGCCCCCAAACCACTTTGGTCTTAACGGTCGGCGATGGCGTTGCCATGTTCACACTTGACCGCGAACAAGGCTCTTTCGTCCTGACGGAAGAGAATGTCAAAGTCCCTGAAGACACCCAAGAATTTGCCATCAACATGAGCAACATGCGCCACTGGGATGCCCCCGTGAAACGTTATGTGGATGAATGTTTACAAGGCAAAGAAGGTGTTCGTGGCAAAGATTTCAACATGCGCTGGATTGCCAGCATGGTGGCCGATGTGCACCGAATTCTCACACGTGGCGGCATCTTCATGTACCCATGGGACAAGCGCGAACCGAACAAAGCTGGAAAGCTGCGCTTGATGTACGAAGCGAACCCCATGAGCTGGCTCATTGAGCAAGCAGGTGGCGCATCGACAAATGGACGGGAAAGAATCTTGGATCTACAACCCCTTCAATTGCACGAACGCGTGAGTGTGGTGCTGGGATCTAAAAACGAAGTAGCGCGTGTCACTCGTTATCACCTAGAAAAATGAAACGCAACAGTTATTTTCAATGGCTTAGATGGATCACTCTCCTCTTGTTGTCTCTCATTCACACTGGTTTTGCCAGAGCTGAAACTCCCGTCAAGTCCATTTCAGAATTTGAATTGCCCAGATACATGGGGAGCTGGTACGAAATTGCCAAACTTCCCAATTGGTTTCAACGCAAGTGCGTGAAGGGAACACAAGCCACTTACAAGGTTTTAGGCCCAAAACAAATTGAGGTCTTTAACAAATGCACCACGCAAACGGGCGAGGTCATCCAAGCAATAGGCCTTGCACGGCCCAATGGCAGTGGTCTCCCAGCGCAACTGGAAGTTCGATTTGCGCCCGCTTGGACGGCTTGGCTGCCCCTGGTTTGGGGAGCGTACTGGGTTCTAGATTTAGACCCCGACTACCAACTGGCAGCTGTGGGTGACCCTTCCAGAACCTATCTATGGATACTGTCCAGAACACCCCAAGTTTCTACCGCCCAATACGAAGCCTTGCTCAAGCGTTTAACAGTGATGGGTTTTGACATCGGTCAATTAGAAAAAACACCTCAAAATTGAGCAATTTGCCTGAGTTGAGATAGCATCTTTCTGTCGCCAATTGCCTTCATGGATTGACAAAATGAAACTCGCGACATTTGTTCAAACTTTCTTGGAGATTCACATGCAGCCTCTCATCCTCTCAGCCCTCATTGCCTCTTCAGCCCTCATGTTATGCGTGAGCAGCACAGTCAATGCCCAGACGGCAGACCCCGCTGTAAAGAAATCCGAATCGGGTATTTGTCACGACAAAACAAGCTCCAGCTATGGCACCACAAAGAAATTTGAAGCCTTTGCCAATATGGATGCCTGCTTGAAAAGTGGGGGTCGCGCGCCAGCAAACGCAGCAGCAGCAACCGCGGAAGTGGTTAAAAAGTCAGACAGCGGCATTTGCCATGACAAAAGCAGTCCGAGCTACGAAAAAACTCAAAAATTCACACCCTTCAAGTCAGTGGATGAATGCGTGAAAAGTGGCGGCACAGTGCCTAAAAAGTAAACGGATCTGTTGATCAAATAGGCTCTTCCATCAAAGGCTTAGAAGTCAAGGGGTCGCTGTTTTGCTGCCCCTCTGAAGCATGTGTCCCCAAAGCCACGGCGCGGAAAATTTCACGCAACATTTTCTTCTCTTGCAAAGACAGCGCACGCGTTAAGCGGTGACGCATACGCAGCAATAACTGTCTGTCCACTTCCTGAGGAATACCTCGACTGATGTGCAGTGCATCCCGCAATTCTTCTCGTTTGTCTTCTGGTTCATCATCCCACCAAGAAACAATCACTTCTGTGATGGACTCACGAACCACTTCAGGATCTTCTTGAACCGAGTTGGTTTCCTTGTCTGAAGCGCCTTGTAAAATTTCTGCCAATGCCTTGGGCTGAACCACCACGCGCCTGTCGGCTTGCGACAAAAGGCGGCCCCAACCTGGGTCGGTTTGATGCAGTTTGGCCATGCTGCGAGCAGCTTCGTCGGCCAAGATGTGCACAGACATGCCGGTGAGTTGCGCATCGTCAATGATCGACAAAAATCGCTCATCGTCAGTGGCCAACAGCACATGATCGCAAGCTTTGCTGTCTGCCAACCGGCGCAGATCTTGGCCTAAGCTTTTCAGCAACGAAATGCCACCATCCAAATCGTGTGACAAAACTTTGCGCACAATTTGACCGTCTACATCCAAACTTTCGTTTTCTTCTGAATACCAATAAATTCGTTTCACGTCCACTTCCAGGCCCGTTTGTCCTAAAGCTTCTGTTAAAAAATGTGCCAAGCCAAAACGATTCAAAGCCTCTTGCTTGGTGCCCGTTTGAGAATGCTGTGCCAACCAGACTAGAAACCTCGCATCGACCAATGCAATGCATTGACCCCCTTGGTTTTCAAGATGTTTGCGTGGCGCATCTTTTGACGAATGAGAAAAATAATCGCGTTTCATCGCAGCCTTTGATATTTAAGATAAAAGTAAGAAAGCCACCCTCAATGAGCGGCCTTGGACGTAGCGGGTCTGCGAACCCAGTCTGTATTTTAGCCATTCAGCGCCCCTACAAAGGCTTTAAACTTAACGAATTCTTGATTTTTATTCTTCACACCTCAAATGTCTCACTACGATCTTTACGCCATTGGCAATGCCCTCGTTGACTCCGAATACGAAGTGAGCGACGCTCTTCTCAAAACGATGGGCGTTGACAAGCGCCACATGACCTTGATCGACACCCCTCGAAGAGCCGAACTCCTCAACCACGTTCAAAATATTTCTCCCAGACAAACGGGGGGCGGCTCCGCGGGAAATACCGTTGTGGCACTGTCTCAATTGGGCGGTAAAGCGTTTTATTCATGCAAGGTAGCTCACGACGATTTGGGCGACTTTTACGTCAAAGACCTGGCGGCACGTGGTGTTGACACCAACCTCAATCACACCCGCGCCCAAGAGGGGCAAACAGGCAGTTGCATGGTGCTGGTCACCCCCGACGCCGAGCGGAGCATGTGTACGTTTTTGGGCGTCTCAGCGGAGCTAGACGATGCAGCCCTGCATCCTCAAGACATCGTTAAATCTAAAATTTATTACATGGAAGGCTACTTAGCCGCATCACCCACTGGCTTGAATGCCGCTCTCAAGGGTCGCCAAATTGCAAAGGACGCCGGGGTTGCGCTGGCACTCACCCTCAGTGATGTGAGCATGATTCAATTTTGCAAGGCGGGTCTAGATGCCCTGTTGGGCGATGGCGTCGATTACTTGTTTTGCAACCAAGAAGAAGCGCAAGTATGGTGCGGCACGCAAGATTTGAACTTAGTGCGCCAAACTCTCCAAAAACTTGCAAGGACGGTGTGCCTCACACGCGGCCCAGAAGGTTCAGAAATCATTACCGCAAATCAAAGGTGGCATGTGCCCGCCGAAAAAGTTCGCGCCATTGATACCAACGGCGCAGGCGATATGTTTGCAGGATCTTTCTTGTACGCCATCTCTCGCGGCTATTCGCCTGAACAATCTGCAGCCTTGGGCAATCATGCTGCGGCGGCAGTGGTCAGCCAGCACGGCAATCGATTGACCTTGGGTCAACTCAGCACCATCAAAGCCTATGTGCTGCCAAACTTGAAATGATTAAAAGGTCTCTACCTGAGACAAGGGCAATGCTGCTGCGTCTTTGGCGGCAAGCAACGGTGCATTGAACCCTGCTGGCAGTGGCCAGTCAATGCCCAGCGCGGGATCATTCCAAAGCAGGCTGCGCTCAAATTCGGGATACCAATAATCGGTGGTTTTGTACAAAAATTCTGCCGATTCGCTCAACACCAAAAAACCATGCGCAAAGCCTGGCGGCACCCAAAGTTGATTGGCGCTTTCAGCATTCAGATTGCACCCCGCCCATTGACCAAAGGTCTTTGAGTTTTTTCGAAGATCGACGGCAATGTCGTACACCTCACCGCGTACGACGCGCACTAACTTGCCTTGTGCATGTTGAATTTGATAATGCAAACCTCTCAAAACACCTTGCGAAGATATGCTGTGGTTGTCTTGTACAAACTCAACATTCAAGCCAGTGGCCTGTGCAAAATCTCGAGCATTGAAGCTTTCGTAAAAAAAGCCCCGCGCATCTCCAAAAACTTTGGGCTGAAGAATTAAGACTTCAGGCAAATGGGTAGGCGTGACGGTATAGGGCATCAATGGGGCTTTAATAAATTCAAAAGGTATTGGCCGTAACTGTTCTTAGCCAAAGGCGTGGCCAATTTTTGCAATTGCGAGGCATCAATCCATTTTTGCGCAAATGCAATTTCCTCTGGGCACGCCACCATCAAGCCTTGACGTTTTTGCAATGTGGCTATGAAGCCCGCAGCTTCTAACAAACTATCGTGCGTACCCGTGTCTAGCCACGCATAGCCCCGACCCATGATCGCGACATTGAGTTGCTGTTGTTCAAGATAGCAACGATTGACATCGGTAATTTCCAACTCGCCACGAGGAGAGGGTTTGATGTTGGCAGCGATGTCACAAACTTGTTGGTCGTAAAAATAGAGGCCCGTCACTGCAAAATTACTCTTGGGCTGTTTGGGTTTTTCTTCAATGCTCAATGCGCGCTGCTGATCATCAAAAGCTACTACACCATATCGCTCAGGATCATGAACGTGATACGCAAACACACTGGCGCCTGAAGTTTGTGCATCAGCGCGTTGCATGAGTTTAACAAGATCGTGCCCATAAAAAATATTGTCACCCAGCACCAAGGCACTTGGATGCTGTCCGACAAACTCTTTGCCAATAATGAAAGCCTGAGCTAAACCGTCTGGGCTAGGTTGCACGGCATATTGAATGTTCATACCCCACTGACTGCCATCGCCCAACAACTCCGTGAATCTTGGGGTGTCTTGCGGCGTACTAATTAAAAGCACATCCTTAATCCCAGCCAGCATGAGTGTGGTCAAGGGGTAATAAACCATAGGCTTGTCGTACACCGGCATCAATTGTTTTGAAACCGCTTGTGTCACGGGGTACAGCCGCGTACCCGACCCGCCCGCCAAAATGATGCCTTTGCGTGTATTCATAAGCTAGATTTTGCCACGGCCGGCCGTCAGAGCAAGCCATATGCACTTATGCTTGAGTCCTATGCCTTTCCAAGACCTGGGCTTGTCGCCCGAGCTGCTTTTCGCACTCAAACCTAAAACCTACCCTGCACCCACCCCTGTTCAACGTGAATTTATTCCTGTTGCCCTAACAGGACGTGATATTTGGGTCACTGCGCCCACAGGTTCAGGGAAAACCGTTGCCTATGCGCTCCCCCTCATTGAGCGGCTGACACAATCATTTTCAAGTGCCAAACCACAAACCGCCGCCATGGGGTATGTGCGCAACACCAAGCCTGTTCAGTCCTTGGTGCTGGTTCCAACGCGCGAATTGGCCATTCAGGTCAGCCAGACCTTCATGGCTCTGTCTGCACATTTGGGCAAACTTTGCAAAATCACGGTGGTCTTTGGCGGCGTGTCCATCAATCCTCAGATGATGGGCCTGAGAGGCGGCACTGACATTCTCATTGCCACCCCCGGAAGATTGATTGATTTACTTGACCACAACGCCCTCCAACTTTCACAGATCAATACCTTGGTTCTAGATGAAGCCGACAAGCTGATGGAGTTTGGTTTCCAAGAAGAACTTCAAAGAATTTTGACAGCGCTGCCAGTGCAGCGACAAAATTTGTGTTTGTCTGCCACCCGCCCCGAAAGCATGGAAGGTTTGGCCAAAAGCCTCTTGCACAATCCCTACGAGATTCAAATTCTTGGTGAAACACCACAACCGGCCGAGATTGTTCAACGTGCCATCTACACAGATGCTGCCCTAAGAACTCAGCTTTTGAAGCATCTGATCAAAGCGCAACATTTGAAGCAAATTTTGGTTTTTGTAGCCACGCAGCACAGCAGTGAAATAGTGGCAGCCAAGCTCCGTGTGTCAGGCATTTCTGCAGAGCCCTTTCATGGGCAATTGAGTCAAGGCAAACGTCAACAAGTACTGGCTGACTTTAAGTTGCATCGGGTTAAAGTTGTGTTGGCTACAGACCTGGCTTCGCGTGGACTCGACATTGAAAAATTACCCGCCGTGATTAATTATGACTTACCAAGATCGGCAATCGATTACACACATCGGATTGGTCGCACAGGGCGTGCCGGAGAGCCTGGCTTGGCGATCAGTTTCGTTTGTCCCGAATCACTGCACCATTGGGAACTGATCGAGAAACGACATGCCGTGAAGTTAGACCGAGAAACCATTGAGGGCTTTGAGGCCACGGGCCCAGTGCCCGAGGTCGACAAAGGCAGTGGGGGCGTAAAGGGCAGACGCCTCAGCAAAAAAGACAAGTTGCGCCAATTGGCCGCAAAGAATAATGGCTAGAACAATAGCGTGAAGATGACTTTGAACTAAGCTGAAAATTCAGAATGGCGCAGCCGATCCAAATCTGCGGTCACGTTGAGAGAACCATTCAACCGCTTCATTGAATTGTTTCACTGTGAAATCTGGCCAGAGCGTGTCAATGAAAAATAGTTCAGCATAGGCCGCTTGCCAAAGCATGAAATTGCTCACGCGTGACTCGCCGCCTGTGCGTATGAGCAAATCCATCTCAGGGGCGTCTTTAGTGCTCAAGAAGGGGGCCAAGCTGGCTTCGGTGAGGGACTCAATGCTTGAATCGGGGTTGGCACGCTGCCAAGCCTTTGTCGCTTGCACCATGTCCCAGCGGCCACCGTAGTTGGCAGCCACGCGCAGTGTTATTTTGGAATTGTGTTGGGTTTGGGTTTCGGCCTTGGCGATCAACTCTTGCAATTCAATACTGAACTTGGATTTATCACCCACCACCTTCAAGCAAATACCATTGGCGGCCATTTCGTCCACTTCTTTTTGCAAGTAACTTGCGAACAAGTTCATCAAGACCGACACCTCATCTGGCGGGCGGCGCCAATTTTCAGTACTGAACGCAAACAGGCTCAAATGGGGAATATTCAATCGAATACAAGTTTCAACAATGGCTCGCACGCGTTTTGCGCCCGATGCATGTCCTAAGGCCGCAGGCAGTAAACGTTTTTTAGCCCAGCGACGGTTGCCGTCCATGATGATGCCAACGTGCTTGGGTATGGAATTGTTAGTCAATCAAAATCACTTATAAAAAGACAACCCGATTCTACAGCCTTGCCCCATGGAAAAGGCCGCTGAAAAGCGGCCTTTGGATCAATGAAAATCTGCTTAATTAAGCGATTAAATATTTAGCGCGATCTTGCCCATCAATCCATTTAGGTGCTTTACCACGGCCCGTCCATGTTTGGCCTGTGGCTGAATCGCGATATTTAGGGGCTACCTTGCCACCCCCCGAAGATTTACCAGCAGATTTAGAACCGCCGCGCCCAGCTGGGAATAAATCTTGGACTGTTAAACCAAACTCTGCGACCAATTCTTTGGCTTTGCGAATGGCGTCTGAAAGTTCTTGTTCACGAGCGGTTGCAATTGCGTGCTCTAAAGCTTCGCGTTGTTTCAATAATTCTTTGTATGAGTTGGTCATGATATTTCTATTTAAAAAGATAAAGGGATAATAAGCTTGTAGATATTACAAGATTCCGAAGAATATCTGAATTCTAATACAGATTTATATCTAAATGTATTTATAAAATCTATAAAAATTGAATTAATTAACAATTTTGGCAATTACTTTATCTATTCTTCGACCTTCTAGACTAAAAACCTCAAAATGCCATTTATCACTCACCAGAATATCCCCCACCGCTGGCAAATAACCCAATTCAGCCAGAATATATCCGCCAAGGGTATTAAATAAGCCTTTATCTTCGCCATTTAAAAGCTTTATTTCAAGTCGCGCCTTAAGCTCATTAATCGGCATCAATCCATCCAACAACCATGTCCCATCGGGCCGCTCAGTGGCCCAGGCATCTGCCACCTTGGGAGGCTGTAATTCACCCGTAATGGCCTCGAGTAAATCCCTGGGCGTTAAAAGTCCCTGAACAACGCCATATTCATCCACCACAAAAACCATTCGCCCGGACTTATCCCGAAGCTGCTCAAGCAAGGTCATCCCACTGAGAGTTTCGGGCACAAAAGTCGCCGGTAAGGCATATTTTTCAATCGGAGATTGATCTGATGAAGGCAATGACACCAAGCGGGACACGCTGACAACGCCAATCACATCGTCTAAGTCGCCTCGGCAAACGGGATACCAAGAATGACCTTGGGAACCTTCAAGTGCACCGGCTTGAGCCAAGCAAGCACCTGGTGTCATGCTGCCTTCAAACCATTGGATATCAACACGCGGCACCATCAATGAGGTCAAGGGCCGGTCATCCAGATGAAAAACGTTGCGAACCATTTGATGTTCGTGGGCTTCAATCAAGCCTGCATCAACCCCTTCCTCCAAGCTCGCCGTGATTTCCTCTTCTGTCACGGCCCTGTTTCCGCGCGTATCAATCCTGAGTAACTTCAAAACAGCATGGGTGGTAAGTGACAACAGGCTCACAAAAGGTTTCGCAATGCCTGCCAACCAAGCCATCGGCCTAGAGACCACTCTCGCTACGGGCTCAGGATACAACTGGCCAATTCTTTTTGGAACCAATTCCCCGAAGATAATGGTGGTGAAGGTAATTGCAGTCACAACCAAGGCAGTGGCCGTGATGGCCGCTGCAGCCTCGGACATGCCCAGGGTGATCAACCAGAGCGCTACATCTCCACTGAAGGCGGCTTCTCCCACAATGCCATTTAAAACACCAATGGAAGTAATGCCCACTTGGACCGTCGATAAAAATTGGGTGGGGTTCTCCAACAATTTCAGTGCAGTGGCAGCGCCTTTATCGCCGGCCTCCTCCATGGCAGCCAGCCTGGCTTTTCGGCTAGAAGCCAAGGCGAGTTCCGACATGGCAAACACGCCATTGATGAGGGTAAGAAGCGCAATCAGTAAAAAATCCATGCCCTCATTGTGCCAAGGCAAAGAGCCTATTGAAATAGTCCCCACGCAGGCGACGTGAAATCTTGCCCAAATACATCGACAATGTGGTTTTGAGATTGCTTTTGGAGAGAAATGTCTGTTTATTGGGTCGGAGATATTCAAGGTTGCGATGAACCCCTAGGTCTTTTCTTGGACCAAGTGGGCTTTTCTGCAAGTCGTGACCGCTTGTATGTCTTAGGCGACTTGGTCAACCGCGGCCCATCTTCTTTGGAAGTCTTAAGGCGTTTGCACAAACTGTCTGGTAGCGTCAAATGCGTTTTAGGCAATCACGATCTGCACTTATTGGCTCTCAATGCGGGCGCGCGTCAACCCAGCCGCACGGACACACTTGATCCAATCTTGAATGCGCCCGACAAGGACGTTTTATTGGGTTGGCTCCAGCACCAAGCCATTGCACTTTTTGAAGAAGAGGTGCTGATGGTCCATGCTGGCGTCTTGCCTCAATGGTCACTCTCAGATGTCTTGCAACTTGCTCAAGAACTAGAAAGTATTCTCCAAGGCCCCCAATCCCAAGACTTCTTTATGACCATGTACGGCAATGAACCAGCGCAGTGGCATCCTCAACTCCAAGGCATGGATCGGTGGCGCTGCGCCCTGAATGCTTTTACACGTTTGCGATTTTGCACAGAGACCGGCTACATGGAATTTAAAACCAAGGAAAGCAGCGCCAAAGCTCCGACTGGCTATTTGCCATGGTTTGAAATACCTGAACGTCAAACTGCCAGTACCACCATCGCCTTTGGTCATTGGTCCACATTAGGCGCAGTCCACCGCAAGGATATCTGGGCACTGGACACCGGTTGCGTATGGGGCGGATGTTTAACAGCAGTTCAGAGGGATCATATTTCCGATATGCCGAAACACATCGAAATTAAATGCCCCGCTTATCAAAGTCCTTTTTGAAAATTCCAGCAGTTCGGCACCGATTCGAATCATGATCAAAAGCTCATTGGGTTTTGACCCGCGCGAAATTCCATGGACGTTGCAAGAGGGCCATTGGCCAGCCTTGCCACAGCATTTGCTTGTGGCGGATCGACTCAAATGGGTTTTTCAAAACCCCCCTGAATGGACGCCAGAGCTCAAAAGAGAACCCAACATCGGGCAACGGCCCTCCCAAGCAGCGGCCGTTTTAATTCCCATCATCCTCAGAGGCGATCAGGGTCAAGAACCTTCTATATTGCTCACACAAAGAACGCAGCATTTATCAACACATGCTGGCCAAATTGCGTTCCCTGGGGGAAAGGTGGATGACACAGATTTGTCTGTTGAAGAGGCCGCACTGCGCGAGGCTCAAGAGGAAGTCGGATTGTCGTCAGAATTTATCGAAGTGCTCGGCACGCTGCCCAGCTATGTCACGGGCACAGCATTTCACATCACGCCCGTCGTCGGACTGGTCTCACCGCTTCACACCATTACCCCTAATCCCTATGAAGTGGCAGATGCCTTTGAGGTGCCTTTGTCTTTTTTAATGGACCCTCAAAATCATCGGTTTCATGCATGGGAAAGAGAGGGTGTTTTGAGGAATTGGTATTCCATGCCTTACCTTGAAACACCAAGGCTGCCCTCTTCTCCACCCACTGAGCGCTTCATTTGGGGCGCCACAGCGGGCATGATCCGAAACTTCTATCGTTTCTTATTGGCCGCTAATTCTTTATGATGTTGGCATGAGCTTTTTTTCCATCTTCCTTGCGTTGGTCATTGAGCAAGCGCGCCCCATGAGCCCATCGCATTTTTTGCATCATTGGCTGCGCAAATGGGCTGACTGGGTCGCCTCTCACGTGGATGGTGGCTCTCGCTCACAGGCTTGGCTTGCTTGGGGTATCCTCATTGGGGTACCGGCGGGTCTTGCTGTTCTTATTCATTGGTGTTTGGCGTTTTTTCTGGGTTGGTTTTTTGCAGTCGCCTGGAACGTTGCGCTACTTTACGTGACCTTAGGTTTCAGACAATTTAGTCACCACTTCACGGGTATCAGAGATGCCTTAAACGACGGCGACGAACCCTTAGCGCGAAAGTTGTTGGCAGATTGGCAACAAGTGGAAGTCACAGATTTACCTCGAAATGAAATTGTTCGACATGTGATTGAGCACTCTATTTTGTCTGCACATCGACATGTGTTTGGCGTATTTTTCAGCTACGCCTTGCTGTCTGTCATTGGACTGGGCCCTGTGGGTGCCGTGGTTTATAGAATTGCAGAATTTGCGAAGCGATATTGGGTCACTGCACCCACTTTGCCTCAACCTGCAGCCACAGGTGCTGACGAACAACAACTCGACATGATCAGTGAGTCTTTAAAAACCGTTGCCAGAGAGTCTTGGCACAGCATTGATTGGTTGCCCTCCAGGGCGACTGCCATGGGATTTGCCATCATGGGAAGTTTTGAAGATGCCATGGATGGATGGCGACACCATTCAGAAAAATTTCCCAATGACAACGATGGGGTTATTTTGGCCGCTACTTCTGGCGCCATCAATGTTCAGCTCGGTGGTGCAGCGCTACAGCCCGACTTACCTGGCAGCAGCAGCACGCCAGGCCGCGCTCCCGAACTTGCTCACTTTGCGCAAGTGGTCGGACTGGTGTGGCGCACGGTTGTGATGTGGTTGGTATTGGTGGCCTTGCTTTCTTTGGCCAATTTATTAGGCTAAATGTTAAGGCTTGTTGTTCAGACTATGGGTCTCGCCCATCAATCGGGCTCAGTTTTACCAACGCTCTTGGCCCAATTCCTCAAAGAGTTGCGCATAGATTCTGTGACGTCTTTGACTTACTTCAGAGGGTTGAAGTGCAGTCAATTCATCTGCCTGCAAAGAAGCCAAAACACCGCAGCCTGGCTCATGTAAATGTGTGCAGTTGTAGAACTTGCAATCTTGCACGTGGCCTTTGATATCAGGCATGCAAGATGCCAACTGATTCTGCGGAATATGTTGTAAACCGAATTCTTGAAAACCTGGTGAATCGATGATGGCCGTGCCATGGCCGCCAACAGCGATGCTGTCGGGCCTATTCCCCACCCAATACAGCGAGGTGCTGGTGGTGGTGTGTTTGCCCGAGTTGAGTGCCTGTGAGATTTCACCTGTCAGAGCGCGAGCATGGGGCACCAAGGCGTTGACCAAGGTACTTTTACCAGCACCAGAGGGGCCCAAAATCAGGCTCGTTTTTCCCTGCATTTGAGCCAGCAGCGCTTGCAAGCTGAGATTGGTTTCAGAAGCGCTTTTCAGCTCTAGAGGTAACAAAGAGTAGCCCATGTGTTGGTAAGCTGCCAAACGATCCCAAGCCTGCAAAAAAGCAGCCCCTAAATCGCTTTTGTTCAACACAATGATGGGCTTGATATGTTGCGCCTCTGCGGCAATCAAAGCGCGCGATAACTGAGTCTCTGAGAATTCTGGTTCTGCGGCCAGCAAGATCAAGACTTGGTCCAAATTTGACGCAAAAGATTTTGTGCGAACTTCATCTCGTCTGTAAAACAAATTGGTGCGCTCGTTCACACTCTCAATGGTCCCCTCGTCAGACGCTGCCTGCCATCGAACACGATCACCCACCACCGATTGACTTTTCTTGCCGCGCGGGTGACAAATGAGCCGCGACCCGTCATCTAACTCTACGACACAATGTCGTCCGTGTGTTGCCACCACCAAACCAGTGTTCAAGGCCTCTTGCGAAGAGTTTGCCAAGGCTTGTGCCGCCTTGGTTTTAGTGTGCGTGCGTTGATTAAGTTTGCGCATGCTGCATTCTGGCCAAACGCAAACTTGCTGGTGGATGCGAATAATAAAAATTCACATACAGAGGGTCAGGCGTCAAGGTCGAGGCATTGTCTTGGTATAGCTTAAGAAGCGCAGAGGACAAATCAGCAGCGGGTGTTTGTGAGACCGCATAGGCATCGGCCTCATATTCTTGCACCCTTGAACGCCAAGACGAAATGGGGCCCAGCAAAAATGTAAACACGGGCACCACCAACATAAACAGCAGCAAAGCCACCGCTTCGTTGCCACTGCTCAAACTGGGCACATCGCCAAGGCCTGTATAAAACCAAATTTGCTGAGAGGCATAACCCAACAATGCCAAGCCGACCAAACTCAAGATGAAACTGGTGGCCATCATTTTGAAAATATGGCGATGCTTGAAATGACCTAACTCGTGAGCCAAGACAGCTTCCATTTCGGCTGGCGTGAGTTGCTTTAACAACGTATCAAAAAATACGACTCGCTTGCTAGCGCCAAAGCCTGTGAAAAAAGCATTTGAGTGTGCGGAGCGTTTACTGCCATCCATCACAAAAAATCCCTTGGCGGTAAAGCCTGCACGCTGCATGAGCGCATTGACCCGTTGCTTCAGAGTTTCATCTTCTAAAGGCGTGAATTTGTTAAACAAGGGCATGATGACATTGGGCGCAATGGCCATTAAAAAAAGCTGCCAAAACAACAGCACACACCACGCCCAGAACCACCAATAAACGCCGCCCACTTGCATGAGCCACAAGACCAATGCAATCAGTGGAACGCCCAACATCAAGCCCAACACCAAACCCTTGATGGAATCGCTAAACCAAAGTTTCCATGTCATTTTGTTGAAACCAAATTTCTGCTCCAAAATAAATGTTTGATAAAGAGACAAAGGCAATTCAATCAGGCCGCCAACCAAGCTAAAGGCCAATACCAATACAACCTGCTGCCAAATTCCAGGCACCATGAATTCCAAAATAAGGGCGTTCAGAGCACTCAAACCACCCATTAAAGTCCAGCCCAGCAAAACTGCAGCATCAATCAAGATATCAATTTGTGAAACTTTCGACTTGGCCAGGGTGTAGTCAGCGGCTTTCTGATGATCTTCAAGTGAGATTTGTTGCGCAAAGGCACTGGGCACAGAACCCCTGTGTTGCGCTACATGCCTCACCTGGCGGGCATTTAGCCAGAGTTTCAGCAATACATTGGTCAGCAAAGCGCCCACCAATAAATAAGTCAAAGTCAAAGTAGCATCCATGAACGGGAGTGTAGATCAGCCGACATCAGCGACAATGATCCTTATCCACAAAAAAAGCTTATTTTATAAATGACCGTGAACTCTCATTCCTCAACGACAGCCAGTGCACCACCTGAAAACCTCGCCAAATCAGATGACAATCTGGTTTGGATTGACTGCGAAATGACAGGGCTAGACCCAGAAAAAGAGCGCTTGCTCGAAATCGCTGTGGTCATCACTGGGCCTCACCTCACGCCTCGGATAGAAGGTCCTGTTTGCGTCATTCACCAGAGTGACGACTTACTGAACAAAATGGACGCCTGGAACAAAGGGACCCATGGCAAGAGCGGACTCATCGACAAGGTCAAAGCCTCAACCCTTTCTGAACAGCAGGCAGAAGAAGCTATTTTGGGATTCATCAAAAAATATGTCTCTAAAAATGCCTCCCCGCTCTGCGGTAACACCATCAGCCAGGATCGGCGTTTTTTAGTTAAATTTATGCCCAAGCTGGAGGCCTATCTCCACTACCGCAACTTGGATGTGAGCACACTCAAAGAACTTTCTAGAAGATGGAAACCAGAGGTTTTCAATGGTTTTAAAAAGCAGCAAAAACACACTGCATTGGCTGACGTTCACGAGTCCATCGAAGAACTTGCTTACTACCGTGATCATTTCATCAAGCTGTAGGGCTGATAAAAACCGATTTCAGGGAAAACCCGCGCACTTCAAAAATATGTGCCATAATCGGCGGCTAAGCTGCAAATAAAGGCCTTGTGCCGCAGCCCTTGTGCATCACCCTTCACGCCTTTGACTCACTGATAAGAGTCACTCGACTGGAAAAGATGGCCTCTGACAACACGTCAGAACCACTCTCTTCAAACAGCACCGAGCTCCGTTTGATGGTTGATGTTTTTTAACCATGAACGGCGCCACCGCAAATCTTGCGGACGTCCATGCGAGAAAAAATATGACTGACTCTTTTGAAGTGCAGGCCGACTTGTCGCCTGCACAATCCTCTACGAACGAAACATTCGTGACTGAAACATTGGCCCTGGACGCTGCTGAAATGAGCGAAAACGAAGCCGCAGAGATGGAAGTCACCCCAGAACAACCTAACGGTTTTGTCTTGATGGGCTTGGCCCCTGAATTGGTACAAGCTGTGGCCGACCTGGGTTACACACAACCCACACCTGTCCAACTGAAAGCCATTCCTTTGGCACTGCCCAAAGAAACCTTGGGTGAAGCTCATCGCTACATTGACTTGATGGTTTCAAGCCAAACAGGCAGTGGCAAAACTGCCGCATTCTTGTTACCTGTATTGCACACATTGCTTCAAGAAATGGCCGCAGAAGAAGAAGCAGAACGCGTAGCTTTTGCACAAGCATGTGCAGACGCAGTTGCCAATGGCGAGCCCGCGCCCAAGCGCCCCAAGCGCAAAGACCCAACCAACGCTCGCAATTTCAAAGCCCCCACACCAGGCGCCCTGATTGTTTGCCCAACCCGTGAATTGGCCCAACAAGTGGCGCACGATGCCATCGATTTGGTCAAACATTGCCGTGGCTTGCGCGTGGCCAACATTGTGGGCGGCATGCCTTACCAATTGCAAATTGCCAAGTTACAGAATGCAAATTTGGTGGTGGCCACACCGGGACGTTTGCTCGACTTGCAGCGCTCGATGCAAATCAAGCTAGACAAAGTTAAGTTTTTGGTGGTCGACGAAGCCGACCGCATGTTGGATCTGGGCTTCTCTGACGACTTGGCCGACATCAACCAACTCACCAGCCAACGCCAACAAACCATGATGTTCAGCGCCACCTTTGCGCCGCGCATTCAACAATTGGCCATGCGCGTGATGCACGATGGCGGCTCTTCTGTTCAGAAAATCCAAATTGATTCACCCCAAGAAAAACACAGCAATATCAAGCAGGTTTTGTTCTGGGCTGACAATTCACAACACAAACGCAAGTTGCTTGATCACTGGTTGCGTGATGCTTCAATCAATCAAGCCATTGTGTTTGCCAGTACCCAAATTGAGTGTGATGGTCTGGCAGCCGACCTGCAACAAGATGGCTTTGATGCCGTTGCATTGCACGGCGCTCTGAGTCAAGGTTTGCGCAATCGCCGTTTGATGGCTTTGCGCAATGGCCAAGTTCAAATTTTGGTAGCCACTGATGTGGCGGCTCGCGGCATTGACGTGCCCACCATCACTCACGTGTTCAACTTTGGCTTACCCATGAAAGCTGAAGACTACACGCACCGCATTGGACGTACTGGCCGTGCTGGACGTGATGGCTTGGCCATCACCTTCGCTGAAATTCGCGACCGTCGGAAAATTTTGGACATTGAGGCTTACAGCCGCCAACCGTTCAAAGCCGAAGTCATCCCTGGCATGGAGCCCAAACAAAACTTCCCTGAAAGCCGTCCAGGCGGTCGGGGTGGCAATGACCGGGGCGATCGTAGTGGCCGTGGCCGCCCGTTCGGCGGCGGCGGTGGCTTTGGTGGTAACCGAGGTGGTGATCGTTTTGAATCACGTGGCGCCCCTCGCTTTGAAGGCAATCGTGGCGGTGATCGCTTCGAAGGCCGGGCACCCGCGCCGCGCTTTGAAGGCCGCGGTGAAGGCCGTCCCGAAGGTCGCTTTGAACCCCGTGGCGAATTCCGCGGAGAACAACCCCGTAGTTTTGCACCCCGCGGAGGCGAAGGCCGCTTCGAACCCCGTGGCGATCAACGACAAGATGCACGTCCTGACAATCGCGGTGATTCACGTGGTGACCGCTTCGACTCACGCGACAGCCGCGCCCCACGCGCGCCTGCCCGTGACAGTGCTCGAGGCGGTGCAGGCGATCGCTTCGCACGTGGCCCTAAGGTCATTGGCGCTGGCAACTTCAAACCTCACAATGCTGGCGGACATGCCGCACCCAAGCGCACTGGCGCTAAAGTATTGAAAGTCACACGCGGTTAAAGCGAGTACCCACGCTCCTGTTCATCAGGGCCGTAAAAAAACCGCCCTGGTTAAAGCCTTGGCGGTTTTTTCATGAGAGTCCCGAAGGACCTCAGGGCTTGCTTTACGCAGCTGCGACTGCTGCTGCTTTCACAGCGCGTTGTGGCAACTTTTCCTTGATGCGTGCAGACTTGCCGCTACGATCACGCAAATAGTACAACTTAGCACGGCGAACATCACCGCGACGTTTAACTTCAATGCTGGCAATCAAGGGGCTGTAAGTTTGAAACGTACGCTCCACACCCTCTCCACTTGAAATTTTGCGAACAGTGAAACCACTGTTCAAGCCGCGATTGCGCTTGGCAATGACAACACCTTCATAAGCCTGCACACGCTTGCGTGTACCTTCAACCACGTTCACGCTAACGATCACGGTGTCACCTGGCATGAAGTCAGGAATTACTTTACCCAAACGGGCAATTTCTTCCTGCTCGAGAGTTTGAATCAAATTCATATTGAGCTCTTTCATCTGTCGATCTTACTCAACGCTGCACTAAAGGCGGCTTCTATGCTTGACTCAAAAATACATTAAATCAGCAACAGCCGCGGCGGGCAGAGGATCGAAAAGCCTTTAATTATAGCTTTGTTTAAAGAGTCACTAAAGCCAGCTTTGTCACCATCCACCAATGCGGTACATTTTAAGGATTGCCCTTAAAGTGAGTCAAAAAGTGTTCGTCTTTAGGGCTGAGCTTACCTGCACGTCGGGCGGCTTCTATCAATTCAGGGCGTACTTTCAAAGTTAAACCTAAGCTTTGCTCGCGTCGCCATTGGGCAATGTCGGCATGGTGCCCCGACATCAACACAGCAGGCACCCCTTCTTGATTCCATACTTCGGGGCGAGTGAAATGCCTGCAATCGAGTAAACCATCTAGGGCTGGATTAAAGCTGTCCATTTGATGGCTGCCTTCATCATTCAAAACACCAGGTTGCAAGCGAGCCACAGCATCTAGCAGCGCTAGGGCCGCTATTTCCCCACCAGACATCACGAAGTCACCCAGACTGATTTGAACATCTACATGGGCATCAATGAATCGTTGATCCAAGCCTTCATAGCGGCCGCAAATCAAAATAGCACCTTCACTGCTCGACCAAGCCTCCACACCGCCATGATTTAGCAACTGACCAATAGGCGAGAAAAGGACGACTGGCGTTTGTTTTTCTTCTGGATTTTGAAGTGCCCTGTCATCACGAATGGCCGATAAACATTTCTCCAGAGGTTCCGCCATCATGACCATGCCTGGCCCGCCGCCAAACGGGCGATCATCAATGCGGCGATAAGTGCCAACTGCGAAATCACGAAGTTGCCAGAGCTTTAAATCAATCGCGCCCGATTCAAACGCACGTCGATTAATGCCCGAGGTTAAAAACGGGGCAAACAATTCAGGAAACAGGGTAATGACGTCAAAGCGCATGGCTGGTCCTCACCTTGTCAGTAGTCAAGTTGCCAATCAACCGTGATCTTGCGGCCAGGTAAGTCCACATTGTCTACAAATGCTGAAACAAAAGGAATCATGCGTTCAGCAGGTGGCTGACCAGGCTCTGCCGAAGGCAGCGACAAGACCAACACCGTTTGCGGTCCTGTGGACATCAGGTCTTTAACTTGGCCCAAGGCGACGCCCTGGCGATTAAACACATCCAACCCAAGCAAATCAACCCAATAGTATTCGTCGATGCCAGCGGTGGGAAAGCTGGAGCGCGGCACAAAAATGCGCGCACCTTTGAGAGCTTCTGCTTGATTTCTGTCCGCAACCTCCAATGAACAGGCAACCACGGTATCTGCATGATCTTTGGCTTCTTTTATTTTTAGAAGCACAGGCTGCGCCATTTTGCCAGCGGCAGCCAACTTTTGACTGGGTGATAAAGATCCGCCGACATTTCGATCGGATGGCAACAAATACCAACGTTTGGAAGAAAAAAGCGCCTCAGGAGAGGCGCTGTGGGGCAAGACTTTGAACCAGCCTTTGATGCCCCAAGCATCTGCAATGCGTCCCACCTCGATGGCGTCTGCCGGCATTTCGGCAAACTCTAAGTGGGGTAGCACGTCAGAGCCTTTGGCGAAGCCAAAACCGCAATTCGTTGCGATCAGGCCGCTTTGGCAACAGCTTGTTTGACCAAGCGTTGGACGGTTGGTGAGACTTGTGCGCCCACGCTGGTCCAATATGTCAAACGGTCTTGTACGACGCGCAGGCCTTCTTCTGTATCTTTAGCGATTGGGTTATAAAAGCCAATGCGCTCGATGAATCGACCATCGCGGCGAACGCGCTTGTCAGCCACAACAATGTTGAAAAATGGACGGGCTTTAGAACCGCCACGAGAAAGACGAATGACAACCATGATTTATCCTAGGGTGGTGTCGCACTTACAAAATTGGCAAAAATTTGCCAATCATGGAATTGCACATGTTCATTCAGCGTTTGAGACACGCAACTGGCCACCCGGCCAGTGACACACTGAACAGCCGTCGATTATAACCCGGAGTTTGAGAATGCCACTAATTCGACCCAGTCAGACTGCAGATATGCCCGCAGTCACAGCCATTTACCAACATCATGTGCTGCACGGCACTGGCACATTTGAGATTGACCCCCCCTCGTTGGAGGACATGAAAGCCCGGCGCGAGGATGTCCTTGGAAAAGGATTGCCCTACTTGGTCCTAGAAGATAAAGGCCAAATTTTAGGTTTTGCCTATTGCAACTGGTTTAAACCGCGGCCAGCCTATCGTTTTTCGGCAGAAGATTCCGTCTACTTGGCGGCCAATAACACCGGAAAAGGCTGGGGCCGAATGCTTTTGACTGAATTGTGCCAAGCTGCTGAAAAAGTAGGCATCCGAAAGCTCATCGCTGTGATTGGCGATTCAGGTAACGCGGGCTCCATTGGCGTTCACAAATCCCTCGGATTTCAACATGTTGGCATTGTCTCTGGCTGTGGTTGGAAATTCGAGCGCTGGCTTGACATAGTGATGATGGAAAAAGCTTTGGGGCACGGTCAGAACCGTTCGCCTCAATAATGCAAATCATGAAAAACAAAACAATGGCCGTTTGGCTTACTTTCTTGGCGGGCCCTTTGGGTCTTCACCGTTTTTACTTGTATGGCTTTTCTGACCCACTGGGTTGGGTTCTCCCCATCCCTACAGCGGTAGGTTGGTATGGAGTTCAAAGAGCTCTTGAATTGGGACAGGACGACCAAACCAGTTGGCTTCTAATCCCTTTGCTTGGTTTTGTGATTGCAGCTTGTGCATTAAATGCCATCGTGTATGGACTCAAACCGATCGAAAAATGGAATTCACAATTCAACCCTGACATGGAACTTGAAATGCCATCAGGCCAAACCAATTGGCTGACTGTTTTCGGCATTGCAACATCCTTACTCTTGGGGACCACGGTGCTCATGGCAAGTATCGTATTTAGTTTTCAGAGGTACTTTGAGCATCAAATAGAAGAGGCTCGCGTGATTAGCCAAGGCGTCGAAAAAATGAAACCTTGAGCACGTTTTAAAAAATTTGCATGCTGAGCCAATAAGCAATGGCGGCTACAAATCCACTGGCTGGAATGGTCAATATCCACGCCCACACAATGTTTCCTGCCACGCCCCAACGGACTGCACTGGCGCGCTGAGTTGAGCCCACGCCCACAATGGCGCCCGTGATGGTGTGGGTTGTCGAAACAGGAATGCCCAATGATGTTGCCAAGAACAAGGTTATGGCACCGCCCGTTTCGGCACAAAAACCACCCACTGGTTTCAATTTGGTAATTTTTTGTCCCATGGTTTTGACAATGCGCCAACCGCCAAACAGGGTGCCCAATCCAATGGCCACGTAACAACAAACGATGGTCCAAGTGGGGGGCGTTGTTTCAGCAGCGGACAAATAACCTGTTGCAACCAACAGCATCCAAATAATGCCGATGGTTTTTTGCGCGTCATTGCCACCATGTCCCAAACTGTAGGCCCCCGCAGAAACCAACTGAAAGCGACGAAACCATTTGTCAACTTTGGAGGGCCGGCTTCTTTTGAATAAATTGGCCACCAAAACCATCATGAGGGATCCCAACAGGAAGCCCAAAAACGGAGAGAGAAAAATAAACGTAAAGGTTTTGAGGATACCTGCTGAGACCAGTGAACCTGCACCCGATTTTGCAATCACGGCACCCACAATACCGCCGATCAAGGCGTGCGATGAACTGCTGGGAATGCCGTAGTACCAAGTAATGAAGTTCCAACTGATGGCGCCTACAAGAGCGCCAAAGACCACATGGGTGTCAACAATTCCCGGTTGAACGATGCCTTTGCCAACCGTCGCCGCCACGCTCAGATGAAACACAAAAATTGCAACGAAATTAAAAAATGCGGCAAACAAAACCGCTTGCGTGGGTTTTAAAACGCCCGTCGACACCACGGTTGCAATAGAGTTGGCTGCATCATGAAAACCATTCATGAAGTCAAAAGCCAGTGCCAAAGCAACCAACAAGATCACCACCCACAAAGCGGCTTGAGAGTCCATGCTGATAGATCCGACTGTCAGGAGTTTTCGAGGACGATGCCCTCGATTTGATTGGCGACGTCTTCGCACTTGTCCGTGATCGTTTCCAATAATTCGTAAATTGCTTTCAACTTGATCACCTCGCGAACATCAGGCTCTTCTCTGAAAAGCTTGCTCATAGCGCTTCGCATGACGCGGTCAGCATCGGATTCCAATTGGTCAATTTCTTGGCATGTCTTCAGGGCGGCCTCAGCCGTCGCAGGGTCTGCAATATTCTTCAACATGTTCACCGCATCACGGACACGTTCACAACATTTCACAGACAAATCTGTGAGCCGTGAAATTTCATCTGTCATGGCCCTGACGTCATAAAGCGACATGGTTTCCGCAGAATCTTGAATCAAATCCGCCACATCGTCCATCAAGTTAATGAGTGTGTGAATTTGCTCGCGGTCAATGGGTGTAATAAACGTGGTGTGGATAAGGCGGTTCACCTCGTGTGTGATGCGGTCCGCTGAACGTTCTGCGTTGTTGACATCTTCCGTATATTTTTCGCGCAGATGGCTGTCGTTGTAGTTCAATACCAAATTTGAAAAAGCTCGTGCGGCTTCAACAATGCGATCTGCGTGTTGATTGAACAACTCAAAAAAGTTGCCCTCTTTGGGCAAAAGTTTGCCAAAAAACATAGGCTTCTCCGAGAACAGAGCGCGAGAAAATTCTCTTCATCTGGCTTGCGGGATTTTAACCTTAATGACGAAAATATTACAAATTAATGAATTTTTTATGTCAATTTTTGTCACTGCTGTTTTGAATTGCCTGTCCTTTCACTTTCAGCAGGTCAGCCTCCTGCACCAGATGAGGCGCCAACTCATGCAAAGGAAGCAAAACAAATGCACGCTCTCGCATTCTTGGATGCGGAACGCACAACTCAGAACTTTGCACAGATGCCGTGCCGAACAAAAGGACATCCAAGTCCAATGTTCGAGGTGCGTTGGGATACGGACGTTCTCGGCCTGCCCGATTTTCAATCTGTTGACACGCCCTTAACAAATCGATGGGATTGAGTTGAGTTTGCAGGTGCACAACGGCATTGAAAAAGTCCGGCCCTTTTGCCGCCACCGGTTCGCTGCGGTACAGAGATGAGCAATCTCGCACTTGTGTAAGTGGCAACTGCTTGAGTGCATTGACCGCATCGAAGATGGCTTGTCGTGCATCCCCCAAATTGGCACCCAATCCGATGTATGCAGACACAAACTCTCGCTGGGTCATGCAGTTCCCTCAAGTCACTTCAATTCTGATCACCCGTTTTGGGGTGTGTTGTAGCAGTTGCGTCAGGTGCTGTGGTGTCCGTAGATTTGTCAGCAGGTTTGCGCCTTCTAGGCGCGCGCCTTGTCTTAGCAGCCGAGGACGATGCCGAAGGCGACTTTTCCGATTTGGCTTGTTGAATTAAATCTTCTCGCGCTGAGTCATCTGCTATGCTGAACTCTTGCCACCAATCTGCCAGCGCAAGATCAACTTCAGCCACTTCAGCGCGGAGTCTTAAAAAGTCAAAGCCCGCTCTGAAGCGAGGCTGTTCTATCAAAGTAAAGGGTGTGCTTCCAATTCGTTTTTCAAATCGCGGCTGCATCATCCAAATTTCGCGCATGTCGGCCGCCAACTTACCCCTGCCAGACACATCGCCAATGCGGGCGTCAAAAACCTCATCAATGGCCTCTTGCAAAGCTGGGAACGGCGGAACACGTTTTGCCTGGCGCTCGTCCCAACCCAGCTTGACATCTGCCCAAAGCACGCAAGCCAACAAGAAGCTCGGGGCCACTGGCTTTTCCTCACCCACACGTCGGTCTGTGTCAGTCAAGGCAGCTTTCACAAAAGGGGTGTCTACCCGCTCGACCACCACATCGAGCAATGGATAAATGCCTTTGTGAAGTCCAAGTTGTTGCAACTGCGCAATGGACGCCAATGCGTGGCCTGTTTGCAACAATTTCAACATCTCATCGAACAAACGACTTTGAGGCACATCCGCAAGCAACCGGAGCATGCTTGCAAGGGGCTTCGCTGTTTTACTTTCCAACTTGAAACCCAATTGACTGAGCTTGGCAGCAAAACGAACCGCTCGAATAATGCGAACAGGATCTTCACGGTAGCGATCAACGGGATCACCAATCATGCGCAAAACTTTTTTCTTGGCATCTTGCATGCCGCCGTGATAGTCAACAAGGTACTCAGATTCAGGGTCGTAATACATGGCATTGACTGTAAAGTCACGGCGAGTTGCGTCTTCGTCTTGGGGTCCCCAAACATTGTCTCGCAACACACGGCCACTGGAATCGACTGCATGCTTCATGCCAGCCAGTTCTGATTTGCTGGTTCGCTCGTTGCCTTTGACTTGCTCAGCTGCCCGGTTGTCCAAATGAGCTCTGAAAGTTGAAACCTCAATCACCTCATGCTCTCGCCCACGTCCATAAACCACGTGAACAATTCGAAAGCGGCGGCCAATGATAAAGGCGCGTCTGAAAAGACTTTTAACTTCCTCGGGCGTAGCGTCAGTCGCCACATCAAAATCTTTGGGGCGCAAACCTAAAAGCAAATCGCGAACCGCACCACCCACCACATACGCCTCATAGCCTGCATCTTGCAAAGTTCTCACCACATTCAATGCACGCTCGTCGACCAATGCCACATTGATGCCATGAACTGATGCAGGAATCTCCACTCGCTTGCCAAAATCGATGGCCCCAACGCTTGCCTGGGGCTTGCCTAAGATTTTTTGGATGAATTTTTTAATCATGAGAAGAGTTGAAGTATGCGCCAGCCTCGATCGGTCGCAAGTTGACGCAAACGCGCATCTGGATTCGTTGCCACAGGGACTTGTGCTTTTTCAAGCAAGGGTAAATCGTTCATCGAATCCGAATAAAAAGTAATCTGAACCTCTTGCCAAGTTTTGTGTTGCAGCTCCAGCCACTGCGCCACCCGTTCTACTTTGCCGTCCCTGAATGAGGGGGTCCCTGCAATTTCACCCGTGATCCAGCCCTCTGTATCACGCGCCAAATTGACAGCAATGAGCTCAGTGACGCCAAAGGCTTGGGCAATGGGTCTCGTGATGAATTCATTGGTGGCAGTCACAATCATGACATGGTCACCGGCATCTTGGTGACGCTTGACCAAATCAAGGGCTTGGGGCTTGACCTGTGGTAAGACCACTTCTTGCATGAACTGATCATGCGCCTTTTCGGCTTGTTGTGCACCTCGCAAACGAACAGCCTCAGTTGCAAATCGAACATAGTCGTGAATATCCAGGGAGCCCCCTTGATAGTCTGCGTAAAACTGATCGTTACGCGCCTTGAATGCAACAGGATCGGTCCATCCAATTCGGTTTGTAAATTCACCCCACGAATAATCTGAATCAATCGGTAGCAGCGTATTGTCTAAGTCGAACAGGGTCAAATTCATGTGCTCTCCAACATGGACTTGATCAATGGAATGGTGATCGCTCTTTGCGTTTGCAAAGCGTATTGATCCAGGTGGTCTAGCAACAACATCAAACTGCTTAAATCGCGAGAAAATCGATTAAGCATGTAGGCCATCACATCGTCACTGAGAAATAAACCGCGGGAGTCGGCCTCTTGCCTTAATACCGCACGACGCTCAGATTCATTCAAGACTTGGAGTGCGTAAACATGTCCCCATCCTAAGCGGGAACGCAAATCATCCCGCAACTTCAAATCTGCAGGTGGCAGTGCGCCCGCCGCCAAGACCCAACGTGGAAGCCCAGTCTTAGGCGTCAATGCATTCACAAACCAATTAAACGCCGCTTGCTGCTGCTCCAAGTTGTAGAGATGCACATCGTCCATGAGAACAGTTGTCCACGTCTCGTCAAAATTCAATTGTTCTTGTTTGTTGGCATCTATCCAGCCGATAGACAAACCTTGCTCTTTCAAAGCGGCATAAACAGCGCGTAGAAGATGCGTTTTGCCAGCGCCACTTTCACCCCAAAGGTAGGTTGGCACTGGGCTGGGCTGGGCCCTGGCAGTCCACAATTTCAAATGCTGAACTGCGGCGATGTTGGGTCCGGCAAAGAAACTGTCCAAACTCGGCAGCGTCTGCAAGCCGATGTCTAAGGCCAACTGCTTCATGCGTCAGGGCCTTGATAAAGTCTGCTTTCGAAGTACTGATCTTTGACCCTGCGCAGGGCGACCAAAATAACGGCACTGGCTGGCAAAGCAACCAACACCCCTACAAAACCAAAAATTTGACCGAGCGCTAACAAAGCAAAAATCACAGCCAAGGGATGCAATCCTATTCTTTCACCAACCCATTTAGGGGTTAGCCAAAAGCCCTCAATAAGTTGGCCTGCGCCAAAAACCAATGCAACCATGACCAGGGCTTTCATAAAAGCAAACTGAAGGAGCCCGGCCAAGAGGGCGAGCATCAAGCCCAAACCAAAACCCAAGTAAGGCACACAAACAGCCAAGCCGGTAAAAACACCAATGGGCAGGGCCAGATCGAGTCCAAAAGCCATCAACCCTAAAGAATAAAAAACAGACAAGGCCAGCATGACCAAAATTTGACCTCGCAAATACTGACCTAAAACAGCATCGCATTCCTTCACGAAATTGTCGTATGCGGGCCGCCACTGAAGTGGCACCCACTGCACCACATGCGCCACCCATCGATCCCATTCGTTGAGCAAATAAAACAGCACCACAGGTATCAGGACCAAGTTGCCCACCGCAGCGAGCGCAAAACTACCTCCTAATTTCAAAGAGGCAATCAGGGGGTCCATCCAGTCTTCACGATTCGCACTGAGATATTTCACAACCTGTGATTTAAGAGTCCCCACATCCACCGTCAGCCCCCATCCAAACTTGTCCAGCCATGGATTTAAATTGGCTGCCATTTTGTCAAGTAGCGAGGGCAATTGCTGCTGAAGCAGCGGTATTTCTTTTGTCAATATCGGCACCAACAACAAGACAATGCCCAGCACCATGAGCAGTGCCAAGCACTCAACCACAACGACACACACGACGCGAGGTAAAAAAGTGACCGTTTGATTTAGACGTAAAACAGCGGGATGCAACGCGTAGGCCAACACTGCAGCCACCGCAAAAGGCACTAACACCGGCCCCAAAATCCAAAGAATGAAGGCTACCAAAATTGCGACACCTAACCATATCGTCAGACGTTTGGAGGGTGGATTCAAGGGCATGAGTGCAATTCAGCGTTAAAGAAAATGAAAAGAAGCCGCATCCAGCGGTACAGCAATGGATGCAGGACCTTAAAATAAGCTTTGATTTTAGTCCCCCCGACATCCTTCTCCACCATTTCCCCCATTTTTCTCATGAGCTCAACCCCCCTTTCCTACAAAGACGCTGGCGTCGACATCGTCGCAGGTGATGCTTTGGTCGAACGCATCAAACCCTTGGCCAAAAAGACCATGCGTGAGGGCGTTTTGGCAGGCATTGGTGGATTTGGCGCCCTCTTTGAAGTGCCAAAGCGCTACAAAGAGCCTGTGTTGGTTTCAGGCACAGACGGGGTAGGCACCAAGCTCAAATTGGCTTTTGAGTGGCAAATGCACGACACCGTGGGCATCGATTTGGTGGCCATGAGTGTCAACGATGTTCTGGTGCAAGGCGCCGAACCTTTGTTCTTTTTGGACTACTTCGCTTGCGGCAAGCTCGATGTCGACACGGCTGCCGCAGTGGTGGGCGGCATCGCCAATGGTTGCGAGATGTCGGGTTGCGCCCTCATTGGCGGGGAAACTGCCGAAATGCCGGGTATGTACCCCGACGGCGAATACGACTTGGCCGGCTTTGCAGTGGGCGCAGTGGAAAAATCAAAAATCCTGACAGGGCGCGATGTCAAAGCTGGCGACATGGTCTTAGGTCTTGGCTCCAATGGCGTCCACTCCAATGGCTTCAGCTTGGTTCGCAAGTGCATTGAAAGAGCTGCAGGTCAATTGCCCGAAAACTTGGATGGTCAAAGTTTCAAACAAGCCATCATGGCGCCCACTCGTTTGTATGTAAAGTCCGTCCTCAACGCCTTGGCTCAACACCCCATCAAAGCCTTGGCACACATTACGGGCGGCGGCTTGCTCGAGAATATTCCACGCGTCCTGCCTGAGGGAACCGCTGCGCATTTGGTCAAAGGCAGCTGGCCCCAGTCAGAGTTGTTTGCTTGGTTGCAAAAAACGGCCAGCATTGATGACATTGAAATGAATCGCACATTCAACAATGGCATTGGCATGGTGGTTGTCATTGACCCCATTCATGCCGCGGCATGTGCAGAAACACTGCGCAATGCTGGCGAGAAGGTTTATGAGATTGGCTTCATTGCCGCACAAGGCAATGGCGCACAAGTGGTTGTGAAATAAATCAAGATCTATTTATTGCTCAAGCAAAGCCAATCGCTTTTTGATGTCTACTGCATCTGCGGCATTGGGCATTTGATTCAGGTAGTACATGAGATCTTGGCGGGCGCGGTCGTTTTGACCCAACTCCATCAACGCCAAGCCGCGATCGCGCCATTCAAAATATGAATCGTGGTTCAACACAATGAGCCTGTCCAGAACATTCAGCAATCTGGGCCAATCTTCCTGACTGCTGAAAATTTCTTTCAGATTTCTCAGCATTCTGGTCAGAATGTCTCGAGGCGGTGAAGGCTGTAAAAAAAGACCGAGCGGCGTGTCCATGTCACCCGAAGCGCCCATGTGAGGCCTAAAGGGTGCCAATCGTTCGGCCAAGTTGTCCAGTCCCAAAGAGTCACCCGTTAAGGGGTCCATGACCACCAAGCCATCTGGCAAGGTGACTTTCACCAAGAAGTGACCTGGAAATGAAACACCTTCAGCATGAAGCCCCAGCGCCTGCGCCAGTTCCAACCAGATAACAGCAATCGATATGGGAATGCCGCGGCGAGACCTGAACACCTCATTGAGATAGCTATTTTCAGGGGCGTAGAAGTTGTTGGCGTTGCCACAAAAGCCCAGCTCGGTGTAGAAGAACTGATTTAACACTGACAACTTCTGAATTGGCTCAGATTCAACTTTCAAGCGTCGCTTCAAACGAACCAGCAAGGCATCGCATGTGGCCAAAATTTCTTGAATGTCCAACGCAGGTTCTTCATCTTGAGCGAGGCAAGCTGCCGCCTCCAGCAAGGGAAATTCATGGTCTGTTTCAACCAAGCTTTTGAAATAGCTTAACGGTGTTACCGCTTCAAATTCAAGATTCATACTTCACTCAATTTGATGTTCGACGCACTAAAGATTGCCAGCGCAAACCAATGATTCGCAAACTTCCAAAATAAATCAAAGCAGATAAAGCCAACACCATGGCCATCACAAGCAAGCGCCAAAGCATTTGCTGACGCAAAGCCAACCAATCAAAATATTGAGCGGCAAAGATGAGAAAGCCAGCCAATAGCAAAGTTGCAAAAAGGACGCGAGCGCCAAAACCAAGCCAACCAGGTTGCGGCTTGTAACTGCCCTTGCGAAGTAGCCCGACAAACAACCAGCCCGCATTGAGTAAGGCGCCCAAGCCAATGGACAAAGCCAAGCCTGCGTGCGCCAAATAAGGCACTAGCAAAACATTCATCAATTGCGTGAAACACAAAACAATGACTGCAATCTTCACCGGCGTCTTGATGTCTTGGCTGGCGTAATACCCGGGGGCCAATACCTTGATTGCCACCAAGCCTAGCAACCCCACACCATAACCAATCAGTGCTAACGTCGTTTGCTGAACATCTTTGTCAGTGAATGCGCCGTAATGGTAAAGAACAGAGACCAAAGGCTGAGAAAAGGTGAGCAAAGCAGCAGCACATGGCAAAGCCAACAGCACTACCAAACGCAGACCCCAATCCAACATGGCGGCATATTCAGCATGGTCCCCTTTGGCTTTGGCCGCTGCCAATTGCGGCATCAGAACAGCCCCCAACGCCACACCCAAAATGGCCGTTGGAAACTCCATCAAGCGATCGGCATAGGTCAACCAACTCACACTGCCTGGCGTCAAATGGGATGCAATTTGGGTATTGATCAACAAAGAAATTTGAGCCACGCCAACGCCCAATAAGGCTGGCAACATCAGGCTGGCAATTTGACGAGACGCCGGGTCTGCTGCAGCTTTTCGGATGGCTGACACGGTCAAGCCAATTCGAGGCAAAAGACCCATCCGAGACAGCACTGGAATTTGAAGGGCCAGTTGCAACGCACCCCCTGCCATTACTCCCACCGGCAGTGCGTAAATTGCCTGTATGCCCTGAGCTTTAAACCAAGGTGCCAGGAGCCAGGCGGCAGCGATCATCGCCAAATTCAAGAGAACAGGGGTTGCAGCTGGAATGGCAAAACGTTTCCAAGTATTCAAAATGCCTGCCGAAAGTGCCACCAATGACATGAAGCCGATGTAGGGAAACATCCAGCGCGTCATGTTCACGGCGACCTGAAATGACGCCGGCTGTTGCTGCAAACCGCTGGCCATGGCCCATACCAAAAATGGCGCAGCCATCACCCCCACCAAACTCAAGAATAAAAGGGACCAAGCCAAAAGCGTCGCCACTTGATCGATGGCCAGTTTGGTCGCCTCCTCGCCGTGTTGCGCTTTGCTGGCCGCCAATACCGGTACAAAGGCTTGGCTAAAGGCTCCCTCAGCAAAGAGCCTTCGAAACAAATTAGGAATACGAAAGGCCACATTAAAGGCATCTGTCAGCGCGCTTGCCCCAAATGCAGACGCAATGAGCAACTCCCGGCCCAAGCCCGTGATGCGGGAGGCCAAGGTCCAAAGAGAAACAGTGGATGCAGATTTAAAAAGGCTCACAAAGAGAGTGTAGCGACTGATTGAGTGGACTGTCAGGGGCTAGGCGAAGCCACTTTATGGCTGATACAATAGTCGGCTTTGCTAACAACATCCTCAGACAACTAGGATAAACATAATGGCTTCTGGAAAACCCAAGAAAAAAAACCCCCGCCTGGCATCAGGCCGCAAACGCGCACGTCAAGACGTGAAATTGAACGCAGCGAACACCTCACTGCGCTCCAAATACCGCACCGCTGTCAAGAACGTTGAAAAAGCAGTTCTGGCCGGTGACAAAACCAAAGCAACCGAACTGTTTGCCAAAATGCAAGCGGTTGTGGACACCGTTGCCGACAAAGGCATCTTTCACAAGAACAAAGCAGCTCGCGATAAGAGCCGCTTGTCAACCAAGGTGAAAACCTTGGCCCTCGCCTGATCAATTGATCACCAGCCCGGCACCCTCAGGGGTTGCCGCCGTTTGAAACGGGTGCGCTGTTAGCAAAGAAAAGCAAGAAGCCGTCTTAGGACGGCTTTTTTGTGGGCGCTTACTTTGGAGGTTCGGCCAAGATACAAGCTTCTGACACTTGCAAATTGTTGTCTTTGGCGAAGTTCATCAAAAAGTCCCAGGCCATGGGTTCATAACCGCGCAGATCGGTGTGAACCACCACACACCTGACACCCCCAATGGTTTGAGGAATACACCAAGGTGAGTAGCTAAGATGGCTGCCTGGAGTGGCACCCCCCGGTCGGAACTGACCCATCACGCCAGCCAATCGTTCAGCCCAGTCACTGGGCCTGAAAGTTCGTCCATCCAAGGTGATGCCTTGGATCAATACTTCTTTGGCGTTATTTGAAACCATCGATCAGAGGTTAGGAAAATGGATGGGCAGGCAACAGGGATCGCCTAGATGCTGCATTGCACAAGTATTGTATCTTATATAAGACTTGACACTTAATTTCTGGCCCTAAAATCTCATCTCAGCGGCCCTCTTCGTTGGGCCGATTTCTTTTAGAGGAGTTCTCAGCATGCCTGCTTTCATTGAAGCCACTTCGCCGCACACCATGAACACCTATGGCCGATTGCCCATCGCAATCAGCCATGGTCAAGGTTGCCGACTGTGGGATGTGAATGGCAAGGTTTACTTAGATGCATTGGGTGGTATTGCAGTGAACACTTTGGGCCATAACCACCCAGAATTGGTTCCCGCCCTGCAAGATCAACTGAGCAAAATTATTCACAGTTGTAACTACTACCACGTCCCCAATCAAGAAAAATTAGCCGCAAAGTTGGTTGAGTTGTCAGGCATGACCAACGTGTTTTTTTGCTCTACGGGCCTAGAAGCCAACGAAGCGGCCATTAAATTGGCGCGCAAGTTTGGCCATGACAAAGGCATCAAGTCACCCGTCATTGTGGTTTATGAAAAGGCCTTTCACGGTCGCAGTATTGCCACTTTGAGCGCCACGGGTAACACCAAAATTCAAGAAGGCTTTGGCCCCTTGGTTGAAGGCTTTTTGCGCGTCGCCGTCAATAACATTGACGCCTTGAAAAAGGCCACCGAAAACAATCCGAACGTGGTGGCTGTGTTTTTCGAAACCATTCAAGGTGAAGGTGGCGTGAACCCCATGCACATGGACTATTTGCGCGATGTACGTGCGTTGTGCAATGAAAAAGATTGGCTCATGATGATTGACGAAGTTCAATGCGGCATGGGCAGAACAGGCAAGTGGTTTGCACACCAATGGGCAGGCATTCAAGCCGACGTCATGCCCCTGGCCAAAGGCCTAGGGTCGGGGGTTCCGATTGCTGCGGTGGTGGCTGGGCCTAAAGCGGCCCATATCTTTCAACCCGGCAATCACGGCACCACCTTCGGCGGCAATCCCTTGGCCATGCGCGCGGGTTTAGAAACCATTCGAATCATGGAAAAAGATGGCCTGCTCGAAAACGCGGCGCGCGTTGGCACGCATCTCAAGACTCGACTGGAAAAAGGACTGGCAGGTGCAAAGGGCGTCAAAGAAATTCGCGGTCAAGGCCTCATGTTGGGCATTGAACTTGACAAGCCTTGTGGTGCTCTCACACTTCGCGCAGCCGAAGCGGGTTTATTGATCAGCGTCACGGCCGACAGCGTGATCCGCATCGTGCCTCCGCTGATCATGACGCAAGCCGAGGCCGATGAAGTGACAGACATTTTGCTGCCCCTGATTCATCAATTTCTATCGGAGTAATTTCGATGTCATCCCATTTACTGGCCAAGCCACCTCGGCATTATTTGCAGTTCACTGACTTAACAGCCGATGAATACGCACACATTTTCAAACGTGCTGCCTTCATCAAAGCCAAGTTCAAAGCCTACGAAAAATTTCAGCCACTCACAGATCGAACCTTGGCCATGATTTTTGAAAAAGCCTCGACGCGCACTCGTGTGAGCTTCGAAGCAGGCATGTATCAACTCGGTGGATCTGTGGTGCACCTCACCACGGGCGACAGTCAACTTGGACGTGCCGAACCCATAGAAGACAGTGCGCGCGTGATCAGTCGCATGGTTGACCTGGTCATGATCCGAACTTATGGGCAAGACAAAATTGAAAAGTTTGCCGAGCACTCGCGCGTTCCCGTCATCAACGGTTTAACCAACGAGTTTCACCCTTGCCAAATTTTGGCGGATATCTTTACCTACATAGAACACCGCGGTTCCATTCAAGGCAAAACGGTGGCTTGGGTGGGAGACGGCAACAACATGGCCAACACATGGCTCCAAGCGGCTGATGTGCTTGGCTTCAAAGTCAATCTCAGCACCCCCAGCGGATATGAAGTTGACCCCACAGTGGTAGGTGTTCGAAGCGCGGCCAGCACACAATTTTTCAAAGACCCCATGCAAGCCTGTGAAGGCGCCGACTTGGTCACCACCGACGTCTGGACCAGCATGGGCTATGAAGCAGAAAATGAAGCGCGTAAAAAAGCGTTTGCAGATTGGTGCGTCGATGAAGAGATGATGAAAGTTGCCAAAGCAGATGCACTTTTCATGCATTGCCTGCCTGCACACCGAGGCGAAGAAGTTAGCGCAGAAGTCATTGATGGGCCTCAGTCTGTGGTGTGGGACGAAGCGGAAAATCGCATGCACGCACAAAAAGCACTGATGGAGTTTTTGCTATTGGGCAAGGTCTCAAGTTAAGCAATCAAACAAGCTTTAAGGCTCCGCGTAAAGCCAAGGCACATCCATCAAGGACTCTCCCAGCAATTTCAGGGCAAGGTCTCTGCCCCAACGCAGAGGCCCTTGCATGTGGAAAATTTGACCATTGCGAATAGACCGCGCTTGCACTTTGGCGTTTCGAGCCCAACGAGCGTTGGCATACAGGTGCCAACGCTTGGCCACCTCTAAGTCAGTTCGAGCCCAACTGGTTGCCAATTCAGCGGCGTCTTCAATGGCCATGCCAGCACCTTGCGCCAAAAAAGGACGCATGGGGTGAGCCGCATCGCCCAATAAAGCAATCCGTCCCTTGGCCATTTCAAAAGGCCCCTGAACGGGAGGACGATCGCACAGAGGCCATAAACGCCACTCTGGCACCGCCGCCAAGATTTCTTTCAAGTCTGAATGGACAGGCCCCATGGCCAACTCAAGATCTTTTTGATGTGCTTGATGGTCCCAAGCTTCCAAAGATTCTGGCGGTTGACCTTTAACCACAAAAACCAAATTAAGAGATTCACCTTGTCTGACTGGATACAAAACTGCATGTACGCGTGGGCCCATCCACACCGTGACATCTTGCGTACGAAGTTTTTCGGGTAAGTTTTGCATGGAAAGCATCGCTCGATAGGCTACCAAGCCAGTGACTCTGGGCGACGTTTTTGCCACTACGTATTGACGGGTGGCGCTCCATAAACCATCTGCACCCACCAAGGCCTCAGTATCAATACTGTCAAAAAATCCTTCGGGCAATCCTCGGCCGTTGACTGTCACTTGATCAACGTCATCGCGTATTAAATCAATTTCGCAATTGAGGCTCAAATCAACATCACCATCACTGACCAATTTCTGCAGCAAGACCTGATGCAAATCTGCTCGGTGCACTGAGAAATAGGGCGCTCCGTAGTTTTCAAGACTTCGCTGACCCAACCGCAATACGCCCAAGAATTTACCAGATTCGGTGTCCCTCGCCTGTAATTGCTGTGGGGCGAACACCACCTCTTGCAGCTTTTTTTCTAAGCCCAAAGCATAAAGCGTTCGAGTAACGTTGGGCCCCATTTGAATACCCGCACCCACCTCGCTAAACACAGCTGCGCGCTCTATCACGCGTGGCTTAGCACCCTTGCTTGCACAAGCCAAAGCCGCTGCCAATCCACCAATGCCGCCGCCCACAATCAAAATTGAATTTTTCACAGCATTCATTTTGCAACGATCTGAATGCTCAAAACATGAGGGGCATCAAAAAAGCCCAAAAGACTTTCGTCTTATGGGCTTTCAGTGAAGGCATGGCAGCTTGATTAAGCGGCGACACCTTTTGCCACATCTGCGTACTCTTCTATCTTATCGAAGTTCATGTACTTGTAGATCTGGCTACCGTCTTTGCTAATTTCAGTCATGCTGGACTGATACTCTTCTACAGTTGGAATACGGCCCAGCTTAGAACTGATGGCGGCCACTTCAGCAGAGGCTAAATACACATTGGTATTTTTACCTAAACGATTAGGAAAGTTGCGTGTCGAGGTAGAAACCACCGTCGCCCCTTCGCGCACTTGTGCTTGATTCCCCATGCACAACGAGCAACCTGGCATTTCAGTGCGAGCACCAGCAGCGCCAAACACGCCATAGTGACCTTCTTTGGTCAACTCCGCGGCATCCATTTTGGTTGGCGGGGCAACCCACAACTTGACAGGAATATCGCGTTGGCCTTCGAGCAACTTGGAGGCTGCGCGGAAGTGACCAATGTTGGTCATGCAAGAGCCGATGAATACTTCATCAATTTTGGAGCCTGCAACTTGTGACAGAAGTTTTGCATCATCAGGATCATTCGGGCAGCACAAGACGGGTTCTTTGAGTTGGTCCATGTCAATTTCCAGCACGTGAGCGTACTCAGCATTGGCGTCGGCTTCTAACAAGCTAGGCTTGGCCAACCAGGCTTCAACCGCTTTGATACGTCGCTCTAGCGCACGCTTGTCGCTGTAACCCTGCGCAATCATGTTCTTCATGAGAACAACATTGGAGTTCAAATACTCTTTCACGGGCTCTGGATTAAGCTTCACTGTGCAACCCGCAGCAGAGCGCTCAGCAGAAGCATCCGACAATTCAAAAGCTTGTTCAACTTTCAAATCTGGCAAACCTTCAATTTCCAAAATTCGGCCGGAGAATTCATTGATCTTGCCGGACTTGGCAACCGTCAACAAACCCGCTTTGATTGCGTAGTAAGGAATTGCATGAACCAAATCGCGCAATGTAATGCCAGGCTGCATCTTGCCTTTAAATCGAACCAAGATGGATTCGGGCATGTCCAGAGGCATCACACCTGTGGCAGCACCAAAAGCCACCAAACCAGAACCGGCCGGAAATGAAATACCGATGGGGAAACGTGTGTGCGAATCGCCACCGGTGCCCACGGTATCGGGCAACAACAAACGGTTCAACCAACTGTGAATAATGCCATCACCAGGGCGCAACGACACACCACCGCGGTTGCTCATGAAGGCTGGCAATTCGTGATGCATCTTGACATCCACGGACTTGGGATAAGCCGCTGTGTGGCAGAAAGATTGCATCACCATGTCGGCGCTAAAACCCAAGCAGGCCAAGTCTTTCAACTCGTCACGCGTCATAGTGCCTGTAGTGTCTTGTGAACCCACTGTTGTCATTTTGGGTTCGCAATAGGTGCCAGGACGAACGCCCTGACCTTCTGGCAAACCGCAAGCACGACCCACCATTTTTTGCGCCACCGTAAAGCCTGCTTTGGTCGAAGTTGGAACTTTGGGCAAACGGAACAAGGTTGATGTAGGCAAACGCAAAAACTCGCGAGCCTTGACCGTCAGTGATCGGCCAATGATCAAATTGATTCGACCGCCTGCACGAACTTCATCAAACAACATGTCGCTGCGAAGTTCAAATTCGGTGAGCAGTGCACCATTTTTCATGATCTTGCCTTCGTAAGGCAACACATCTATCACATCACCCATTTCCAACTTAGAAACATCCACCTCAATTGGCAATGCGCCGGAGTCTTCTTGCGTATTGAAGAAGATCGGGGCAATTTTTGCGCCCAATGTCACGCCACCAAAGCGCTTGTTGGGGACAAAAGGAATGTCTTCACCAAAGCCCCAGATGATGCTGTTGGTCGCAGACTTGCGTGAAGAACCGGTACCCACCACATCACCTACATAAGCCACCAAGTGACCTTTTTTCTTCATCTCTTGAATGAAAGCCATTGGGCCGCGCTTACCGTCCTCCTCCGGTTTGAAGGCTGCATCAGGGCGTGTGTTTTTCAACATGGCCAAGTAATGCAATGGAATATCGGGGCGACTCCAAGCATCGGGTGCGGGCGACAAATCGTCGGTGTTGGTTTCACCAGGCACCTTGAACACAGAGACAGTGATTTTTTTCGCCACTTCAGGACGTGAGGTGAACCATTCAGCATCTGCCCAGCTTTGAATCACTTCTGTGGCAGCGGCATTGCCAGCTTTTGATTTTTCAGCAACGTCATGGAAGAAGTCAAACATCAGCAATGTTTTCTTCAAGCCTTGAGCAGCCACAGCGGCCACTTCCTTGTGGTCCAGCAAATCAATCAAGGGTTTGACGTTGTAACCACCCACCATGGTTCCCAGCAATTCTGTGGCTTTGGATTTGCTGACCAATGAGACAGACAAGTCGCCATGGGCGACTGCCGACAAGAATGAGGCTTTGACTTTGGCGGCATCGTCCACACCAGGTGGCACACGGTGTGTGAGCATGTCCATCAAAAAGGCTTCCTCGCCTTTGGGTGGGTTCTTGATGAGTTCAATCAACTCAGCCGTTTGTTTGGCATCCAAAGGCAACGGGGGGATTCCCAGCGCAGCGCGTTCGGCAGCGTGTTCACGGTAGGCTTTCAACATGGTTTTCTCCTGTCTAACTAAATAAATTTACAAATCAAAATTTTCAAACGACACATCTCAACGTTTGACTGGTGTGGCCATATTGCTCACATCAATCAAAGCTGGGGGTGGGTTGATCTTCATGTCGTTGGCGACGGCCACCTGATCTGGGTGAGCACATTCGTCTGCCAAGCGACGGCCATTTTTCTGATCCATCAACATGGATTTATTGGCCAATTGCAGCCACACGGCGCCCGCTTTTTCATCTTCTAAACGAATGGCACCTGTGCTGGTCGCAACAGGTTTCATTCGATATTTGTAGCCCTTACCTTGCACATTAAAGTACCCCGGCGAATTTGCATCACTGGTCATCTGAACAAAGGCGCCCATCTCACAAGGCAATTGACCCACGTGGACACGTTCAGCAATGCTCAATTCATGCGCTTCGAGCGGTGTTTCAATGGCCAGCTTGACCACATGGGACTTTCTTAACTCACTTTGATGAGTGGGTTTGGCAGCAGGTTTTGATTTGCCATCTGCGCTCGTTTTGTGGTTGTCCACTTTGGTTTGTTGAGCCTGACCGAAGGGCAGCCAAAAAATGCCACAACTCAGCAAAAAAATGCTCTGAACACCATTCAAGCTGCGCATTGTGGCTCCGCAAAGTAGATCTGCACAGAATTAGGCAGAGGGCGGCCTGTTTGGTAAGCACGTTCAAGAACTTGCCAGAAAAATCGGTAACTGGCTCGGTCATGCAGTTGGCCCTGAAAACTGACAGGCGCCCAATCGGCTTGACGTGCGGCCTCAATCAAATGGGCCGCTTGTTGTATTTCATGTTCTGAAGGTGCGAGCGCCTCAACAATGGGGCGAATTTGGCTGGGATGAATACTCCACATTCGCGTGTAACCCAATTCTCTGGAGGCTTTGGTGGCAGCCAATTTAATGGCTTGCAAATCACTGAACTCCGTAACCACGCAGTGCGACGGTACTTTGCCATGCGCATGACATGCGCTGGCAATTTCCAACTTAGCGCGCATGACCAGTGGATGCGTAAATTGACCTTGCAGTCCCATACCGCTAGACGGAATAGCGCCGCCGTGGGCAGACACAAAATCCATCAAACCAAATGCAATCGATTGAACACGCGGATGCGCTGCAATTTCAAATGCGTTGTGCACAGCTGCAGGAGATTCAAGTAAGACATGGAGCGGCAAATGATCTGCGCCGGCTTCATTGAAAGCCTTGACGGCCGTCTCTACATCCGCAACGCTTTCCACTTTAGGCACCATCACATGGGTCAATTTGGAATGGCATGCGCCCACAATAATGGCAATGTCGCTGGCAAATGAAGCATGGTCTACAGGATGAACCCGAGCAGCCACTCTGGCAACCGCTGCTGCGCTTAGCGCAATTTCTTTGACCAAATGGGCATGCTCTGTTTCGCCGCCAACAGGGGCACCATCTTCGCAGTCCAAAGAAACATCAAAAACGCAGGCACCAAACTCTTGGGTCATCTCAGCTTGCAGCTGCAAGCTTTTGCGCATCCGCACTTCAACACCACTGTAGTGATCACAGACAGGCAAGCGCATGGCAGCGGCCTGAGACCCCAACAGAATGTCGCGCGGATGCTTCACGAGAGTGTTTGCTGATTAGATCAAGTGAGCCACGCCGGCTTGCTCGTCTGTCAACTCTTTCAAAGTTTTATCGATGCAAGCTTGGCTGAAGGCATCAATTTCCAAACCTTCGACCACTTTGTATTCGCCATTGGTGCATGTGACGGGGAAACCGAACATGACATCTTTGGGAATACCGTACCAGCCTTGAGAAGGAATGCCCATGGTGACCCAATGGCCTTCGGTGCCCAAGGCCCAGTCGCGCATGTGGTCGATGGCAGCGTTGGCAGCCGAGGCGGCTGAAGACAAGCCACGCGCTTCAATGATGGCTGCGCCGCGCTTGCCCACTGTCGGCAAGAACACGTTGGCATTCCATTCCTGGTCGTTGATCATGGTCTTCACTGATTCGCCTTTGATGGTGGCAAAACGGTAATCGGCGTACATTGTGGGAGAGTGGTTGCCCCAAACGCACAACTTTTGAATATCCGCCACAGCTTTACCGGTTTTAGCCGCAATTTGTGAGGCTGCTCGGTTGTGATCCAAACGCAGCATGGCTGTGAAATTGGCTGGTTTGAGATCAGGGGCGCTCTTCATGGCGATGTAGGCGTTGGTGTTGGCGGGGTTGCCGACCACCAAAACTTTCACATTGCGCGAAGCCACGGCATTCAAGGCCTTGCCTTGCGCTGTGAAGATGGCACCGTTGATGGCGAGCAATTCAGCACGCTCCATGCCAGGACCGCGCGGACGTGAACCCACCAACAAAGCGTAGTCGGTGTCTTTGAAAGCAGTCATAGGGTCTGAGTGAGCCTCCATGCCCGCAAGCAATGGAAAGGCGCAGTCGTCCAACTCCATCATCACGCCCTTCAAAGCTTTTTGGGCTTTTTCGTCAGGAATTTCTAGCAACTGCAAAATAACAGGCTGGTCTTTGCCCAACATTTCGCCAGAGGCGATGCGGAACAGCAATGCGTATCCAATTTGACCTGCGGCACCTGTAACGGCGACGCGAACGGGCTTTTTGCTCATGGTGTGAACTCCAGATAGTGATAAGAAAACGGACCTCGCCAACCACATCCCGACATTCACTGCCGGCCGGGTCATCTGGCGTTCCAGATGGGTACACACAGAAAATGCATACAGGCAAACAGCTTTCGAGTTTACTCGCGAAAACCCTCCAAAGTCAATTTGTCTTATGTCTTATATAAGATATCATTGCCTCACTTTTATGTCTGTCCTGTTCAAGGGCCATCCTCATGACATCCCAAGTTTTTCCTGAAGATTCTGCTGGTTTGAACGATGCCTTGAGCGCAGCGCCAGCGTTCAGCCCCCTGTACCAACAAATTAAGGGCCTCATCCTGCAAGGCTTGCAATCGGGCGAGTGGAAACCGGGCGAAGGCATCCCCAGCGAAATGGAATTGGCAGCGCGGTACCGAGTCAGCCAGGGCACGGTTCGAAAAGCCATCGACGAACTGGCCGGCGACAACCTGCTGATTCGAAGGCAGGGCAAAGGTACGTTTGTGGCCACTCACGCCGAACAGCAGGTGCAATATCGCTTTTTAAAACTCATGCCCGACTTGGGCGACCCCAAGAGCGAAGGGCCTGCCCAGAGAAAAATCATCGATTGCAAGAAACTCAGAGCCAACGCTGACATTGGCCGCGCCCTTGCCTTGCGCACTGGCGATGCCGTCCTTCAGGTCCGCCGGGTTCTCTCATTTGCCGGCGCCCCCACCATCTTGGAAGATTTATGGCTGCCAGGGGCACCCTTTAAAGGCCTCACTGCAGAACGCTTAAGTGACTATGATGGCCCCATGTATGCTCTCTTCGAAACTGAGTTTGGCGTTCGAATGGTTCGCGCTGACGAAAGGATCAAGGCAGTGGTGCCGGACGAGGCTCAATGCAAGCTGCTTGAGATTAAATCTCACACCCCTCTTCTCAGCGTGGAACGGGTGGCCTATACCTACAATGACACCCCGATGGAACTGCGCCGCGGCTTTTACGTCACAAACTCGCATCACTATCTCAACGCACTCAATTGAGGTTCAAACGACTTTTAAAAACTTTCTTCGGATTGTTTTTTTGATTTGTTAATGAAATTCTCATGTCAGTTTGCTGCGTTGCAATAGAATTAGAAAATACGACTGTCAGAAATGACCGTGAAGTTACCTAAGAGGAATTAAAAATGACCGAAAACGCCCGTCAGAGGCCTGAATTTCGCAACATCAACGCTTTCAGCGATTTGCCAACTTATCGTTTGCCCGCCGCGGGCTGGGTTTCAATCTTGCACCGTGTCAGCGGCGCCCTGATGTTTTTGCTCATGCCGTTCATTATTTGGATGTTTGACACCTCCATCACATCGGAAATTTCATTTGCCACTTTTGCGGCCGCATTCAATGTGGGTATTGGCTTCATTCCCGGTTGGTTCATGAAGTTGGTCGCACTGGCCATCATTTGGGCCTTCTTGCATCACTTCATTGCTGGCGTTCGTCACTTGTACATGGATGTTTACCATGCAGTGACCAAAGAATTTGGGGCCTCCTCTGCCATGGCCACCTTGGTTTTGAGCTTGGGCTTAACGGCTGTGCTGGCCGCCAAATTATTTGGCCTCTACTAATCAGGAACGAATCAATATGTCAGTTAATTACGGTTCTAAACGCGTCACGGTTGGCGCTCACTACGGCATTCGCGACTGGTTGGTACAACGCGTTACAGCAGCACTGATGGCCATTTTTACTTTGGTGGTGATGGCACAAGTGATTTTCACAAGTGGCCCCATCGGCTACGAAGAGTGGGCTGGTATTTTTGCCGCTCAGTGGATGAAAGTTCTCACGTTCGTCACCATTCTCGCCTTGCTCTATCACGCATGGATTGGCATTCGTGACATTTGGATGGACTACATCAAACCCTTGGGTTTGCGTCTTTTCTTACACGTCGCCTCCTTAGTCTGGCTGGTCGGCTGCGCCGGTTGGGCGGTGCAAGCCCTGTGGCGTCTTTGATTCTGTTCAGAAACACACGCTTTTGCAGACTCTGAACCCTACTCCCATTCAATAAGATCTCACACAAAATGACTTACACCAAAGACAAGATCGCCACGCGTAAATTTGACGTCGTGATTGTCGGCGCCGGTGGCTCCGGCATGCGTGCCTCATTGCAACTGGCACGGGCCGGCTTGAATGTGGCCGTGCTCTCCAAAGTGTTTCCCACTCGCTCACACACAGTGGCAGCGCAGGGCGGTATTGGCGCGTCATTGGGCAATATGTCAGATGACAACTGGCACTATCACTTCTACGACACCATCAAAGGTTCTGATTGGCTTGGAGACCAAGACGCCATTGAATACATGTGCCGTGAAGCGCCTAAAGTTGTGTATGACTTAGAGCACATGGGCATGCCTTTTGACCGTAACCCCGATGGCACCATTTACCAACGTCCCTTTGGCGGCCACACCTCAAATTACGGAGAAAAATCAGTCCAACGCGCTTGTGCTTCCGCTGACCGTACAGGCCATGCGATGCTGCACACGCTTTACCAACAAAACATCAAGGCCAACACCAGTTTCTTTGTGGAGTGGATGGCGCTTGACCTGATTCGCGACGCCGAAGGCGATGTGGTGGGCGTCACAGCACTCGAAATGGAAACTGGCGACCTGCACATCTTGCACGCCAAAACTGTCTTGCTGGCCACTGGCGGCGCAGGCCGTATCTTTGCAGCGTCCACCAATGCCTTCATTAACACTGGCGACGGATTGGGCATGGCTGCACGCGCTGGCATTCCATTGGAAGACATGGAATTTTGGCAATTCCACCCCACGGGGGTTGCCGGTGCCGGTGTGTTACTCACAGAAGGTTGCCGCGGTGAAGGCGCTATTTTGATGAACAGCAACGGTGAAAGGTTCATGGAACGCTACGCGCCCACACTGAAAGACTTGGCACCCCGAGATTTCGTGTCGCGCGCCATGGACCAAGAAATTAAAGAAGGTCGTGGCTGCGGCCCTAACAAAGACTATGTGCTGTTAAAACTAGATCACTTGGGTGCAGAAACCATCCACAAACGCTTGCCGTCTGTGTATGAAATTGGTGTGAATTTTGCCAACGTTGACATCACCAAAGAGCCTATTCCAGTTGTGCCAACCATTCACTATCAAATGGGCGGCATCCCAACCAATATTCACGGACAAGTGGTCATCCAAACTGCCAGCAGTCACAACGCAGTGGTCAACGGCTTGTACGCTGTTGGCGAATGCTCTTGCGTGAGTGTGCACGGTGCAAATCGTTTGGGCACCAACTCATTGCTTGACCTCTTGGTGTTTGGCCGTGCGGCTGGCAATCACATTGTCGATTTCGCCAGCAACACCAAGGCCCACAAGGACATGCCAAAAGATGCAGCCGACTTGACTTTGGCTCGCCTGAACCGCTTAGAAGGTCGCAAGGGTGAGTACTCGCAAGATGTGGCCAATGACATGCGCGCCACCATGCAAAAACATGCTGCGGTGTTCCGCACGCAGGCCACCATGGACGAAGGTGCTGTGAAAATTGCAGAGATTCGCGAACGTGTCAATGCCATTGCCTTGATCGACACTTCCAAAGTATTCAACACGGCACGTATTGAAGCGCTTGAAGTTGAAAATTTGATCGAATGCGCACAGGCCACCATGGTGTCGGCTGCCGCTCGCAAAGAGTGCCGTGGCGCACACACTGTGAGCGACTATGAGCGTCCAGCAGATGACCCGATCGCGCCTTTGGGTCGAGACGATGCCAACTGGATGAAACACTCTTTGTGGCACAGCGACACCAACAGCCTGACCTACAAGCCCGTTAACTTGAAACCCCTGACAGTGGACTCCGTGCCACCCAAAGTTCGGACTTTCTAAATCCCTTAAGGTTGAATCATGACTCTACGTACTTTTGAAATCTATCGCTACGATCCAGACAAAGATGCCAAGCCTTACATGCAAAGCATTGAGGTGGAATTGGATGGGCACGAGCGCATGCTTTTAGACGCCTTGATGAAGCTGAAAAAAGTCGATCCCACTTTGTCTTTCCGCCGCTCATGTCGCGAAGGCGTGTGCGGCTCTGATGCCATGAACATCAATGGTAAAAATGGCCTGGCCTGTTTGACCAACATGCTTACCTTGCCTGGCAAAATTGTCTTAAAACCATTGCCTGGCTTGCCTGTGGTGCGTGATTTGATTGTGGACATGACGCAGTTTTTCAAGCAATACAACTCGATCAAGCCTTACTTGATCAACGACACCATTCCGCCTGAAAAAGAGCGTTTGCAAAGCCCCGAAGAGCGCGAAGAACTGGATGGCTTGTATGAGTGCATTTTGTGCGCCAGTTGCTCCACCAGTTGCCCCAGCTTCTGGTGGAACCCAGACAAGTTTGTCGGGCCTGCCGGCTTGCTGCAAGCTTATCGATTTTTGGCTGACAGCCGCGACCACGGCACGGCTGAGCGTTTGGACAACTTGGAAGACCCCTACCGCCTGTTCCGATGCCACACCATCATGAACTGCGTCGATGTGTGCCCAAAGAACCTGAACCCCACCAAAGCGATTGGCAAGATCAAAGAGATGATGGTGCGACGCGCCATTTAATCGAAGATCTAATGAAAAGAGCTGCGAAATGGGAGATGAACTGTTAGAAGGATTAGACCGCCAAGACCTTCTGAGCGAGCGCGCTCTGAGCAAATTGCGCTGGCGGTGTCGCCGTGGCTTGCTTGAGAATGATCTTTTCATTGAGCGATTCTTTAACCGACATGCGCGTGAAATGACAGTGGGCCAAGCGCGAGGGATGTATGTGTTGATGGATTTGTCAGACAATGATCTGATGGACTTGCTGATGAAACGCAAGCCCCTCAGTTCAGAGATTGAATCTGAAGAAGCCAGCGAAGTGCTGACCATGCTGATGGCATGAATTGAAACGACGGACATTTGCAAGTTATTTTTTGCAAATAAAACCATTTGAATAGACTGATTACCAGAGGAAATTGAATCATGAAACTTGCTGACAACAAAGCAACCCTGTCGTTCAGTAACGGCACCCCCAGCATTGAAATGCCCGTTTACAGCGGCAATATCGGCCCCGATGTGATCGATATTCGCAAGTTGTACGGACAAAGCGGCATGTTCACTTATGACCCTGGTTTCCTGTCAACCGCCTCTTGCCAATCAGGCATCACCTTTATTGACGGTGACAAAGGTGAGTTGCTTTACCGCGGTTATCCCATCGAGCAATTGGCCAACCATGGCGACTTTTTGGACACTTGCTATTTGCTTTTAAAGGGCGATTTACCCGACGCCAAGCAAAGCACAGATTTTCACAAGTTGGTGAACAACCACACCATGGTGAACGAGCAGATGCAGTTTTTCTTGCGCGGTTTTCGTCGTGATGCGCACCCGATGGCCGTCTTAACCGGCTTGGTGGGCGCTTTGTCTGCTTTCTATCACGACAGCACCGACATCACCAATCCTGAGCACCGCGAAATTTCAGCCATCCGACTGATTGCCAAAATGCCCACCTTAGTGGCCATGGCATACAAGTACGGCATCGGCCAGCCTTTCATGTACCCCCAAAACAGTTTGTCTTATTCTGGCAACTTTTTGCGGATGATGTTTGGCGTTCCTTGCGAGGACTACGTGGTCAACCCTGTACTCGAGCGTGCCTTGGACCGCATTTTTATCTTGCATGCAGACCACGAGCAAAACGCTTCCACATCGACTGTGCGTTTGTGCGGCTCGTCAGGCACCAATCCTTTTGCTGCCATTGCAGCTGGCGTGGCTTGCTTGTGGGGACCAGCCCACGGCGGCGCCAACGAAGCGTGCTTGAACATGTTGGACGATATTCAAAAAATGGGTGGCATCGCCAAAGTGGGCGAGTTCATGGAACAAGTCAAAGACAAAAACTCTGGCGTCAAGCTCATGGGCTTCGGTCACCGTGTTTACAAAAACTACGACCCTCGCGCCAAACTCATGCAAGAGACTTGCAACGAAGTTTTGGCTGAACTGGGCTTGGAAAACGACCCCTTGTTCAAATTGGCCAAGCAAGTTGAAAAAATCGCTTTGGAAGACGACTACTTTGTGTCACGTAAGCTGTACCCCAATGTCGACTTCTACTCTGGCATCGTTCAGCGCGCCATTGGCATTCCAGTGAACTTGTTCACCGGCGTTTTCGCACAGGCCCGCACCGTGGGCTGGATTGCCCAATTGAACGAAATGATTGGAGACCCTGAATACAAAATCGGTCGTCCCCGTCAGCTGTTTACGGGCTCACCCCGCCGTAACGTGCCAGGCGCAAATTAAGCTTTGCCCCTTGTCTAAAAGCCCGCGTGATCCGCGGGCTTTTTTTCATCCATTTTCTTTGTTGAGTTGTTGAATTTCTAAGTTTTCAGTGCCACCAGAACTTCATCCAACATTTTCTTGGCGTCGCCAAACAACATGCGGTTGTTGTCTTTGTAGAAAAGTGGGTTGTCAACACCTGCGTAACCACTGGCCATAGATCGTTTCATGACGATGCTGGTGCGAGCCTTCCAAACTTCAAGCACTGGCATTCCTGCAATAGGGCTTGTAGGATCGTCTTGGGCCGCAGGGTTCACGATGTCGTTAGCACCAATCACGATGGCCACGTCGGTGCCTGGAAAGTCTTCGTTCAACTCATCCATTTCCATCACGATGTCGTAAGGCACCTTGGCCTCAGCCAACAACACGTTCATGTGGCCCGGCATGCGGCCCGCCACAGGGTGGATACCAAAGCGCACGTTCACGCCTTTTTCACGCAAGCTGCGGGTGATTTCAAACACGGTGTGCTGGGCTTGCGCCACGGCCATCCCATAGCCAGGCACGATGATCACGTTCTTGGCATCTCGCAATAATTCAGCAGTCTCTGCAGCCAAGATAGGGCTCACCTCACCAACCGGCTCGGCACTCGCATCGCCAGAAGGTTTAGGCGCAGCTGCAGTGGTACCAAAGCCGCCGGCGATCACACTGATGAAACTGCGGTTCATCGCGTTGCACATGATGTAGGAAAGAATGGCGCCGCTGGAGCCCACCAACGCGCCAACAACGATCAACAAATCGTTGCTCAACATAAAGCCCGTAGCCGCTGCTGCCCAGCCCGAGTAACTGTTAAGCATAGACACCACCACTGGCATATCGGCGCCGCCAATGGCCATCACCATGTGGATACCAAACAAGAGCGCAATGGCGCTCATGACAAACAGCGGGAACATGCCTTGCTCGATGGTTTCGGCTTGCAAGAACATGCGACCAAAATAAACCACAGCCAGCAAACCGGCGAGGTTGATCCAGTGGCGCGCAGGCAGCAACAAGGGACTGCCTCCGATGCGGCCCGACAACTTGCCAAACGCTGCCACCGAACCAGAGAAGGTGACCGCACCGATGAAGATGCCAATGTAGATTTCCATGGCGTGAATGGCGTGCGCTGCGCCTTCAAAACCTTTGGTGGCCTCGGGGTCGACGAAGGTGGCGTAACCCACCAGCACCGCGGCCATACCGACCATGCTGTGCATGAGCGCGACCAGCTCGGGCATTTGGGTCATTTGTACCGAGCGCGCAGCATACAAGCCAATGGTACCGCCAACGACCAAACTGCCCACAATCCAAGGCGTACCTGCGCCAGTGACTTGAGGGCCCAAAACGGTGGCCAAGACGGCCAAAGTCATGCCGATCATGCCGTAGAGGTTGCCACGGCGTGCGGTTTCCTGATTGGACAAACCGCCTAGGCTGAGGATGAAGAGAATGGTTGCACCAATGTACGCAACCGTCGACAAATTAGAGCTCATGAATGCTTCTTCCTAATTATTTTCTGAACATAGCCAGCATGCGCTGAGTGACCGCAAAGCCGCCAAACATGTTGATAGCAGTCAGCACCAAGGCAATAGAGGCCAACACAATGATGAGCGTGTTGGGGCGAGCAGCCGCATTGGCAATGGGCGAGATTTGGACCAACGCGCCAATCGCAATGATGGAGCTGATGGCATTGGTCACACTCATGAGAGGGGTGTGCAAGGCAGGCTTGACGTTCCAAACCACCATGTAACCCACAAAGCAGGCCAGTACAAACACCGTGAAGTGAGAAAGAAACGCAGCCGGCGCATAAGCACCCACCAAGACAAACAAAACAGCAGCAACGCCAGCCACGATGGCCAGCTGGCCGGCTGGCATGGGGCCAGAAGGCTCACCATGGCCATGGCCTTTTTTGGCCACTGACGCAGCAGATGGCTTGGGCGCAGGTTTGGGCGCAACAACCAAGGGAGGTGCTGGCCATGTGATGGCGCCGTCTTTGATGACAGTCAGTCCGCGGATGGCATCGTCTTCCATGTTGACGTTGATCACGCCATCCTTTGTCTTGCAAAGCTCTTCGGTTAGGCGGAACAGGTTGGTGCCATAAAGCGTAGACGACTGGCGGGCCATGCGAGAAGCCAAGTCGGTGTAGCCAACGATAGTGACACCGTGCTTGACCACCGCCTTGCCAGGCTCGGTCAACTCGCAGTTGCCGCCTTGCTCAGCGGCCATGTCAACAATGACACTGCCGGGCTTCATATTGCGCACCATTTCGGCAGTGATCAGTTTGGGGGCTGGTTTGCCAGGAATGAGCGCGGTGGTGATGATGATGTCGCACTCTTTAGCTTGTTGGGCATACATCTCGCGCTGCGCCGCCAAAAAGCCCTCGCTCATCACTTTGGCATAACCGCCGCTGCCCGAGCCTTCTTCCTCAAAGTTCACCTTGACAAACTCGCCACCGAGCGACACCACTTGATCGGCCACTTCGGCACGAGTGTCGTTGGCGCGAACAATGGCGCCCAAACTGGCAGCTGCACCAATGGCGGCCAAGCCTGCCACACCGGCACCGGCAATGAACACCTTGGCGGGAGGCACTTTGCCTGCAGCCGTAATTTGACCGTTAAAGAATCGGCCAAAAGCACCTGCCGCTTCGACCACAGCGCGGTAACCGGTCACACCTGCCATGGAGGTGAGTGCGTCCATTTTTTGGGCGCGGCTAAGCGTACGCGGCAAAGCGTCTATGGACAGCGCGGTGACTTTTTTGGCAGCCAGTTGCTGCATCAACTCGGGGTTTTGGGCGGGCCACAAGAAGCCGATGAGGGTCTGACCCTCGTGCATGAGGTTGACTTCCTCGGCCGTAGGCGCACGGACCTTGAAGACGATGTCGCTGCCGCTCCAAAGCGCAGCTGCGCTAGGCGCAATACTTGCTCCGGCTTGAACGTAAGCTTGATCAGACAGGTCGGCCAGATCTCCCGCCCCTTGTTCGACCACCACCGCAAAGCCAAGTTTGGTCAGCTTCGTCACCACATCGGGCACGGTGGCAACTCGCTTTTCACCAGGAAAAATCTCTTTGGGAACACCAATTCGTTGTGGGTTTGGGGCAATTTTGCTGTCTAAAACATTGTCACTAGGGTGGACAGGGGTCATGAAAAAAGTCTCAATAAAAAGTTAACTGATTGATCAGGCTTGAATTTCTAAGATCGGCCAATCGACACTATAGCTTTTCAAGGCGCAATTCTGTTGATCCTACCCTGCAAATACAGCACGGGCAATATTGTTAATCAGCTAAAATTCTTAGCTTGACCTTAGGAAGCACCATGGCACGTACGCTCTACGACAAAATTTGGGACGAACATGTTGTCCACACCGAAGAAGACGGCACTTCCGTCTTGTACATCGACCGTCATTTGGTGCACGAAGTCACCAGTCCACAGGCTTTTGAAGGCTTGCGCCAAGCCGGCCGCAAAGTCTGGCGTGTCAGCTCCATTGTGGCCACTGCAGACCACAATACCCCCACCACAGGTTGGGAGTTGGGCTATGACGGCATCACCGACCCCATCAGCAAAGAACAAATTACAACCTTAGACAGCAATATTGCCGAATTTGGCTCGGCAGCTTTCTTTCCCTTCATGTCGAAGCGTCAGGGCATTGTCCACGTCATTGGCCCTGAAAATGGTGCCACTCTGCCTGGCATGACCGTCGTCTGCGGCGACTCACACACATCTACGCACGGCGCATTTGGTGCCCTGGCGCACGGCATTGGCACCAGCGAAGTCGAGCACGTCATGGCCACTCAAACTTTGTTGGCCAAAAAAGCCAAGAACATGTTGGTCAAAGTAGAAGGCACTGTCGCCAAAGGCATCACTGGTAAAGACATCGTGCTGGCCATCATTGGTAAAATTGGCACGGCAGGCGGCACGGGCTACACCATTGAATTTGGCGGCTCAGCCATTCGCGCCTTGTCGATGGAAGGTCGCATGACCGTCTGCAACATGGCCATAGAAGCTGGCGCGCGCGCAGGCCTCGTCGCAGTGGACGAGAAAACGATTGAATACGTCAAAGGTCGCTTGTTGTCCCCCACTGGGGTGGAATGGGATCATGCCGTTGGCTATTGGAAAACTTTGCAATCCGATGCAGGGGCTCATTTTGATGCCATTGTCGAAATCCATGCAGTCGATATCGTGCCGCAAGTCACCTGGGGCACATCACCCGAAATGGTGCTTGGCATCAACGGCATCGTGCCCGATCCTGACAAAGAAAAAGATGCCAACAAGCGCGATGCCATTGAGCGCGCCCTGACCTACATGGGACTTCAACCTGGCAAAGCACTGAACGATATTTTTGTCGACAAAGTTTTCATTGGCTCATGCACCAACAGCCGCATTGAGGACATGCGTGAAGCGGCCGCTTTGGTTAAAAAGCTGGGTAAAAAAGTTTCAAAAACTGTCAAGCTGGCCATGGTGGTGCCAGGCTCTGGCTTGGTCAAAGAACAAGCCGAACGCGAAGGATTGCACGAAATCTTCAAGGCCGCTGGTTTTGAATGGCGCGAGCCAGGTTGTTCGATGTGCTTGGCCATGAACGCCGACCGCCTTGAACCTGGCGAGAGATGCGCTAGCACCAGCAATCGTAATTTCGAGGGCCGCCAAGGGGCCGGTGGGCGCACACACTTGGTCAGCCCCGCCATGGCCGCTGCTGCCGCCATACATGGTCACTTTGTGGACATTCGTCAATTTGCTTAGAGCGCACTGAGACAGAAAAGTTCAAACATAAGATCAAGGAATACATATGCAAAAATTCAATGTGCACAAAGGCCTAGTGGCTCCCATGGACCGAGAGAATGTTGACACTGACGCCATCATTCCAAAGCAATTTTTAAAGTCCATCCGCAAGACAGGTTTTGGTCAGAATTTGTTTGACGCGTGGCGCTATCTCGATGCGGGCTTTCCCGGCCAAGATCCCGCCAGCCGCAAACCCAACCCAGATTTCGTACTGAATCAAGCACGCTATCAAGGTGCCTCCATTTTGCTCGCGCGCAAAAACTTTGGCTGCGGCTCTTCCCGCGAGCACGCGCCCTGGGCCATCGACCAATATGGATTCCGTGCCGTGATTGCACCAAGCTATGCCGACATCTTTTTCAACAACTGTTTCAAAAATGGTTTGTTGCCCATCGTTTTGCCTGAAAACGTCGTGACAAAATTATTTGACGAAGTAGCAGCCTTTCCAGGCTACCAACTCACCATTGATCTTGAACGCCAAGTGGTGGTACGTGCACATGGTGAAGAAACACCATTCGAAGTTCAAGCCTTTCGCAAATACTGTTTGATCAACGGCTTTGATGACATCGGTTTAACCCTTCGCCATGCGGAAAAAATCAAAACCTTCGAAGCTGAACGATTGGCCACCAAGCCATGGTTGGCACACGTTGCTTAAAAGGGCCTGGTAGGCAACAGTTTTTGCTTTCAGCTACCAACGCCATTCGCATCCATTCTTTAAAGTCAACACATCATGAAAATTGCAGTTCTGCCGGGTGACGGCATTGGTACCGAAATCGTTGCAGAAGCCGTCAAGGTCTTGCATGCGCTCGACTTGAAATTTGAAATGGAAGAAGCTCTGGTGGGCGGGGCCGCTTATGAAGTCCACGGCCACCCCTTGCCAGAATCTACTTTGAAGCTGGCCAAAGAATCAGACGCTATTCTTTTTGGTGCTGTAGGCGATTGGAAATACGACAAACTCGACCGCCCCTTGCGCCCAGAACAAGCTATTTTGGGTTTGCGCAAAAACTTAGGTCTGTTTGCCAACTTCCGCCCCGCCATTTGTTACGAGCAATTGGTCGGTGCCTCAAGCCTCAAGCCTGAACTCATCTCTGGCCTAGACATCCTCATCATTCGCGAACTCACGGGTGACATTTATTTCGGCCAACCCCGCGGCCGCCGTGTGGCCACCGATGGTCACTTCCCTGGCGCCGAAGAAGCCTTTGACACCATGCGTTACTCACGGCCCGAAATTGAACGCATAGCCCATGTAGCCTTCCAAGCCGCCCGCAAGCGCAGTAAAAAAGTGACCAGTGTCGACAAGTCCAATGTGTTGGAAACTTTTCAGTTCTGGAAAGACGTGGTCACTGACGTTCACAAGGAGTACCCTGACGTTGCGCTCGATCACATGTATGTCGACAACGCTGCAATGCAATTGGTCAAAGAGCCCAAGAAATTCGATGTGGTGGTCACTGGCAACATGTTTGGTGACATTCTGTCCGACGAAGCCTCCATGCTGACAGGCTCCATTGGCATGCTGCCATCGGCCAGTTTGAACAGTAAAAATCAAGGTTTGTACGAGCCAAGTCATGGCAGTGCCCCCGATATTGCCGGTAAGGGTATTGCAAACCCATTGGCTACAATACTGTCTGCTGCCATGATGCTCCGTTTTTCACTGAACCAAGCCCCATCCGCCGATCGCATTGAAACGGCGGTGAAGTCTGTATTGGCTTCTGGTTTGCGCACGGTCGACATCTGGTCTGAAGGAACACAAAAAGTCAGCACCCGCGAAATGGGTGAAGCCGTTGTGAAAGCCATCACGAAAACGACCAAGGGCTAAGCGCTCATACTCGTCACGCCCTACCGGCTCGACGAGTCGGAAACTCAAAATTAAATTGAAAGGGTGATGACATGAAATTGGTGGGACTTGTAGGATGGCGCGGCATGGTTGGCTCCGTTTTGATGGACCGCATGCAAGCCGAGGGTGACTTTGGTTTGATTGAACCTTTGTTCTTCTCCACGTCCAACGCTGGCGGGAAAGCGCCCGCCATGGCCAAAAACGAAACGACGTTGCAAGATGCATTCAACATTGATGCACTCAAACGTTGCGACATCATCATCACCGCGCAAGGCGGTGACTACACCACCGAAGTTTTTCCAAAGCTGCGTGCAGCAGGCTGGAACGGTCATTGGATTGACGCCGCCTCCACATTGCGAATGGACAAAGACGCCATCATCATTTTGGATCCGGTCAACATGCCCGTGATTCAAACGGCGTTGAAAAATGGTGGCAAAAATTGGATTGGCGGCAACTGCACAGTTAGCTGCATGTTGATGGGCGTGGGCGCTTTGTACAAAGCTGGTTTGGTTGAATGGATGAGCACCCAAACTTACCAAGCGGCCTCAGGCGGCGGCGCACAGCACATGCGCGAGTTGCTAACGCAATACGGCACATTGAACGCTGAAGTCAAAGCTTTACTAGACGATCCAAAGAGCGCCATTTTAGAAATTGATCGCAAAGTCATCGACAAGCAGCGCTCACTCACAGGCGCTGAGACGACCAACTTTGGTGTTCCACTCGGTGGCTCACTGATTCCATGGATCGACAAAGACTTAGGCAACGGCATGTCCAAGGAAGAATGGAAAGGCATGGCCGAATCCAACAAAATTTTGGGCCTAGGCGAAGGTTTCAACAAGCCAGCCATTCCTGTTGATGGTTTCTGCGTTCGCGTGGGTGCCATGCGTTGCCACAGCCAAGCCCTCACCTTCAAACTGAAAAAAGACATGCTCGTGGCCGACATTGAAGCCATGATCGCTGCAGACAATCAGTGGGTCAAAGTGGTTCCCAACACCCGTGAAGCCACACTGAAAGACCTCACACCCGTGGCTGTAACCGGCACCATGACCATTCCTGTGGGTCGCATTCGCAAATTGGCAATGGGTCCTGAGTATGTGGGCGCCTTTACCATTGGCGACCAATTGTTGTGGGGCGCTGCAGAACCTTTGCGCCGGATGTTGCGCATATTGCTAGCAGCTTAACTTCCCATACATCGCATGGTTCGTCCGTTTCACTTCTTTGTCTGCCTGTTAAGCTTTGTTAGCTTGAATATCAGTGCGCAAGCTCTGACCTTGGCAGGTATCGAAGTGCAATCCAACAAAGGTGCGTCTCTGCAAGCAGATGCGGGGACGGGTTGGTTAAATTTAAATCGCCTTCTCGATACCTCTGATCAAACTTCATATTTATGGGCTGCATTCACTCTTTTGGGTGTGTTGGCTGTTTGGGCTGGTCTGCAAATTCAAAGTAGAAAAAGTTTGAAGGCCCTAAGCACCTTGGCGCCTGCAGCAAATTCTGACACTTCAGAACTTGCGTTCAACCAAAATAATTCGATGAAGCTTCCAGCGTACATTGTCGCACTTGATTTAAATTTAGACTTAAATCCGCAAGCAGCAAAAACTTCAGCCAGCTTCCGATCGCTATCCACCACCGAGACATTGCAGTGAGAGTGGCGCTGGGCATTACCTACAACGGGCAGCCCTACCAAGGCTGGCAAAGCCAAAGTACGGGTCTCACCATCCAAGACAAATTGGAAAAAGCCCTCAAAGAATTCACAACCCAAAAAGTCACCACACTGTGCGCAGGCCGAACCGATGCGGGTGTTCATGGTCTGATGCAGGTGGTCCACTTTGACACCCCTTTAGAGCGCGACATGGCTTCTTGGGTACGTGGCACCAATCGATATTTGCCAGAAGACATTTCTGTGCAGTGGGCGCAAGAAGTGCCTGCAGAATTTCACGCGCGAGGCAGCGCCTTATCTCGTCGCTATGCCTATATTGTGTTGGAGTCGCCAGTACGCCCCAGCTTGGAATTTGGACGCGCTGGCTGGGTCTATCGACTGCTAGACGAGACCGCCATGCGCACAGCTGCCCAGCACTTACTGGGTGAACACGATTTTTCTTCCTTCAGAGCCAGTAGCTGCCAGGCCTTGTCTCCCATCAAAACCCTCTTGCGCGCCGACATACACAAACACGGCCCTTACTGGCGTTTTGAATTTGAAGGGAATGCATTTTTGCATCACATGATTCGCAACATCATGGGCTGCATGGTCTCCATTGGCCAAGGCTCTCAATCACCCGATTGGATGAAAGAAGTCATTGATCTTCGAAACAGAGACGCCGCAGCACCGACGTTTTCTCCCGATGGTTTGTATTTCCAAGGCCCTGTTTACGACGCAAAATGGGGACTTCCCACAACGACGCCCCCTTTTCACTGGTTGCCTTGACTGCCCTGAACTCCATGCCCCAGCCCCGTCCAAACACTTTCATCAAAATTTGCGGCCTCACGCGAGAGGCCGACGTGTTGGATGCGGTCAGCGCGGGCGCTAGCGCCATCGGATTTGTGATGTATGCCAAGAGCGCACGATACGTTTCGCCCGAAAAAGCCCGCGTGTTGGCGCCATTGATTCCCGCTAACGTCACGCCCGTCTTACTTTTCGTGAATGCCAGCCTGCAAGAGGTACAAATGGCCTGCCTTGCAGTGCCCAATGCCCTGCTTCAATTTCATGGCGATGAATCCCCCGCCGAATGCGACCGTTTGGCCCAAGCTGTGAATCGCCCCTACTGGCGAGCAGCCCGAATTCCCACAGAAAACACCGCTTCATTTGACTTGGTAAAATTCACACAACATTATTCAAATGCCCAGGCCATTCTGCTCGACGCTCATGTTGACGGATACGGCGGTGGCGGGAAAACATTCAATTGGTCACAGCTTCCTCCAAACGTCAACGCTCACCTCGTTTTGTCTGGTGGATTGACGCCTGCAAATGTGACCGATGGCATCCTCACGCTTCGGTCCAAAGCTCTGTCTTTGGCCGTTGATGTCAGTTCGGGCGTAGAGCTAGACGGCCAAAAAGGCCTCAAAGATGCCCGGAAAATCCAAGAATTTGTGGCTGCTGTCAAAGCAGCTGATGCCATTGAGTAAAAACATGAACGATTATCAACAACCCGATGCCTCTGGCCACTTCGGCATTTATGGCGGCAGTTTTGTCAGCGAAACCCTGACACACGCCATTTTGGAATTGCGCGCAGCCTACGCCAAATACCAAAACGATCCTGCATTTTTAGCCGAGTTCAACTACGAACTGGCGCACTTTGTGGGACGCCCCTCCCCCATCTATCACGCAGCCCGCATGAGCCGCGAAATGGGCGGCGCACAAATTTATTTGAAGCGCGAAGACCTCAACCATACCGGCGCTCACAAAATCAACAACACCATTGGGCAGGCCATGCTGGCCAAGCGCATGGGCAAGCCCCGCATCATTGCCGAAACAGGCGCCGGCCAGCACGGCGTGGCCACCGCCACCATCTGTGCGCGGTATGGTTTGGAATGCGTGGTTTACATGGGTTCAGAAGACGTAAAACGTCAGAGCCCCAATGTCTATCGAATGAAACTGCTAGGCGCTACCGTGGTGCCTGTGACGTCTGGCAGCCGCACGCTGAAAGATGCTTTGAACGAAGCCATGCGCGATTGGGTGGCCAACGTCGACAACACTTTCTACATCATTGGCACGGTTGCGGGCCCGCACCCTTACCCCATGATGGTTCGTGATTTCCAAAGTGTCATTGGCACGGAATGTATCGAGCAAATGCCCAAGCTGTTGGCACAAACTGGTTTGCACAGCCAACAACCTGACGCAGTCATAGCGTGTGTTGGCGGCGGGTCTAACGCCATGGGCATTTTCTACCCCTACATCAACCACAATAACACACGCCTGATTGGCGTGGAAGCAGCAGGCGAAGGCTTAGAGAGCGGCAAACACTCGGCCTCTTTGCAACGCGGTAGCCCGGGCGTACTGCATGGCAACCGCACCTACATTTTGCAAGACGACAATGGTCAAATTACCGAGACGCACAGCATCAGCGCCGGCCTCGATTACCCTGGCGTTGGACCCGAGCACTCTTTCTTGAAAGACATTGGCCGCGCAGAATACGTCGGTATCACCGACCAAGAAGCCTTGGATGCCTTTCACTATTTGTGCCGCACCGAAGGCATCATTCCTGCACTCGAATCTAGCCACGCTGTGGCCTATGCCAAAAAACTGGCCGCCACCATGAAACCCGATCAGTCCATTTTGATCAACATGTCTGGCCGAGGTGACAAAGACATTGGCACTGTGGCCGACCTCAGTCAAGCCGACTTCTATTGCCGACCCAGCTGCCAAGGTCAGGGCGTCAAAGGGGGTTTGCAAATGGGTGAGCAGCCCGTGAAAGTTTTCAAATGAGCCGCATTGATGCCACCTTTCAACAACTGAAAGCCAACGGCCGCAAAGCCCTGATTCCCTACGTTACAGCGGGCTACCCCTTCGCCGATGTCACACCCGAACTCATGCACGCCATGGTGGAAGCCGGCGCTGATGTCATTGAATTGGGGGTGCCTTTTAGCGACCCCTCCGCCGATGGTCCCGTCATTCAAAAAGCGGGCGACAAGGCTTTGTCTTTTGGCATTGGCACCTCGCATGTGCTGAACATGGTCAAAAGCTTTCGTGAACTTAACACCCACACGCCCGTGGTGTTGATGGGCTATGCCAACCCCATTGAACGTTATGACCTGAAGCATGGCAAAGATGGCTTCATTCGCGACGCTTCAGCGGTCGGCATCGATGGCGTCTTGGTCGTGGACTATCCGCCAGAGGAATGCGTTGAATTTGCGGCCAAACTGCGTGCACACAACATGGACCTGATCTTTTTGCTGGCTCCCACCAGCACCGATCAGCGCATGCAGCAAGTGGCGGATGTGGCCAGTGGGTATGTGTATTACGTATCGCTCAAAGGTGTCACTGGTTCCGGCGCCCTGAACACTTCCGAAGTGGAGGCCATGCTGCCCCGCATTCGCCAAAAAGTCAGCATCCCAGTGGGCGTTGGCTTTGGTATCCGCGATGCAAAAACTGCCCAAACCATCGGAAAAGTGGCCGATGCTGTTGTAATTGGTAGCAAAATCATTCAATTGATCGAAAATGAACCCCGCGATAAAGTAGCTTATGTGGCAGGCGCTTTCTTGCGTGAGATTCGCCAGGCCATGGACGCCTGATCAACCCATAAGGACATCGACATGAGTTGGCTCGAAAAACTTCTCCCCCCAAAAATTCTGCATACCGATCCGGCAGACCGCCGAAGTGTGCCCGAAGGCTTGTGGATCAAGTGCCCCAAGTGCGAGTCTGTGCTGTACAAAAATGACTTGGAGCAAAACCAAAACGTTTGTCCCACTTGCAGCCACCATCACCGCATTGGCGCGCGTGCCCGCCTGAATAATTTTTTGGACAACGAAGGCCGCTACGAAATTGGCCAAGAGGTGGTACCTGTCGATGCTTTGAAATTCAAAGACAGCCGCAAGTACCCAGAGCGCATCAAAGAAGCCATGAGTAACACTGGCGAAACCGATGCCATGGTGGTCATGGGCGGTGCCATTCACAGCATCAATGTGGTGGCCGCTTGCTTCGAATTTGACTTCATGGGCGGCAGCATGGGCTCCGTGGTGGGCGAGCGGTTTGTACGCGGCGTTGAAACAGCCATTGAGCAAAAAGTTCCATTTATTTGCTTCACTGCAACAGGTGGTGCGCGCATGCAAGAAGGCTTGCTGTCACTCATGCAGATGGCAAAGACAAATTCAGCCCTCACTCACCTTGCCAAAAAGGGTTTGCCCTTCATCAGCGTGCTCACAGACCCCACCATGGGCGGCGTGTCTGCAGGCTTTGCCTTTATGGGCGATGTGGTGATTGCAGAGCCCAAAGCCTTGATTGGTTTTGCCGGTCCACGAGTGATTGAAAGTACCGTGCGAGTGACTTTGCCCGAGGGATTTCAAAGGGCAGAATTCTTGCAAGAAAAAGGGGCAATTGACTTCATTTGCGATCGCCGCGAATTGAAGATGACCATTGCCAACACCTTGGCCATGTTAACCCGCCAATCGGCCGACGCGGTGAGCTAATAACCCAATAGCAAGCCTGCCAGCACCATGCCGGCTATTTGTAAAATCACCAAAAATACCAAGGGTGACAAATCGATGCCGCCGGGTTGGGGCAAAGCTCGCCGAATAGGCGCCAAAAACGGCTCCACCAATCTGGACAACAACATCATGCTGCCACTGTTGGGCTGAACCCAAGACAAAACTGCATAAAGCAGAATCAAGGCACTCAGGCCAGAAACAAACCAGTGCAACAAGCCAAAAAAGCTGGTCAGTAAAACACCTAAAACAGGCGTCTGGGCCCCCACCAAAAGCCACATGACGCCAACATGGATGAGCTTCATTAACCAAGCGGCAATGAAGCTAGAGGTGTCTAAACGCCCCATACTCGGCACAAACCGTCTCAGCGGCATGATCAACCAATCGGTTACCGCAAAGACAAAACGACCAATGGGGTTCTGAAAAGGCAAGCGTTGCCATTGCATGACCAACCTTAACAAACAGGCGCCGCCCACCAATCCTGTGGCGACATCCAGTATCAAATTGACAATTTGTAGAAACACAGCAGTCCTCCAAGCACTGAGATGATAGCGGTACCCCGAAGGAATCGTAAAATAACGGGTTCGCGCTGCCCTTCAGCGTTTTATGGGCTTTTCTTAGCCCCCTACATAAGTGCAACCCATGTCAGACACGCCAGCAGAAAATTACATCGCCCCCGTCGTTGACGAAAATCAGCTGATTGCGGAACGCCGAGGCAAACTCAAAACCCTGCGTGAAGCCCAGGCACAAGGCAAAGGTGTCGCTTTTCCCAATGACTTCAAGCCTGAAGATCATGCAGCTCAATTGATGCAATTGCACAGCGACAAAGCAGCAGAGTCACTCAAAGGGGAAGGCATCACCCCGATCACCGCCAAAATTGCGGGTCGCATGATGCTCAAACGCGTGATGGGCAAGGCCAGCTTTGCCACTTTGCAAGATTCCACCGGAAGATTTCAAATTTATGTGGCCCGAGATGATATTGGCGAAGAGGCTTACAACGATTTCAAGCACTGGGATTTAGGCGACATTGTGGCCGCTGAAGGCTACTTGTTCAAAACCAAAACAGGTGAATTGTCATTGCATGCGTCACGTGTTCGCATGCTGACCAAAAGCCTGCGGCCCATGCCCGACAAATTTCATGGTGTGGCCGATCAAGAAATTAAATATCGCCAACGCTATGTGGATTTGATGATGGACGAAGAAGCTCGCAAGCGCTTCACCGCACGCAGTAAAGCCGTCAGTGGCATTCGTGAGTTCATGGTCAAGCACAACTTCTTGGAAGTTGAAACGCCCATGTTGCACCCCATACCAGGTGGCGCCAATGCCCGTCCTTTTGTCACGCACCACAATGCGCTTGACCAAGAAATGTTCTTGCGCATTGCGCCTGAGTTGTACCTGAAGCGTTTGTTGGTAGGTGGTTTCGAGCGTGTGTTTGAAATCAACCGCAACTTCCGCAACGAAGGCATTTCCATTCGCCACAATCCAGAATTCACCATGATGGAGTTTTATGCGGCGTATTGGAACTATCAAGATGTGATGGGCTTTACCGAAGAGTTGGTCCGCGATGCAGCCCTGAAAGCTGTCGGACATTTGCAACTGACCTACGGTGGCAAAGCCGTCGATTTAGCAAAACCTTTTGTTCGATTGACCATTCGCGAAGCCATCGTGACACACACCCAAGCAGGGGCACAAGTAGACGACGTTGCTTGGCTGATTCAAGCCCTTCAAAAATTGGGTATGAGTGAAGCCAAAAACAATTTGTCCAAAAAATCTTTGGCTGGTTTGCAAGTGTTGTACTTTGAAGAGACGGTGGAAGACAAATTGTGGGAGCCCACGTTCATCATGGAACACCCCACAGAAATATCACCGCTGGCGCGCGCCAATGACCAACGCCCTGAGGTGACTGAGCGATTTGAGCTTTACATCACAGGTCGCGAATTCGGCAATGGCTTCTCCGAACTCAACGATGCTGAAGACCAAGTCGCTCGCTTCCAAGCCCAAGTGGACGCCAAAGACAGCGGTGACGACGAAGCCATGTTCTTCGACCATGACTTTGTGCGTGCGTTGGAATATGGTATGCCGCCTGCAGGCGGCTGTGGCATTGGCATTGACCGTCTCATGATGCTGTTAACCAACAGCCCCAGTATTCGCGATGTGATCTTGTTCCCTGCATTAAAGCGCGAACAAGAATAATCGATGCTGACACCGCAACAGGTCTTTGTCTCTCACTTCTTGTCAACCCTAGCGGGGCGGTAAACGGTCCGTTGTTTGGGTGGTCTCTGGAACTTCTCGCGACTCCACATCCACCACTTCAGCATTGTTTTGCGGGCGTTGGCCCCAAGAGCCAAACGGCGTTCTGTTCTTGGCAATATCTTGGTAGCGTTGCCATACCACCGCGACTTCAGGTTTGCGGCCCCGAATGAGCGACCACAGTGCTCCCACAATCAATGCAAACAGCAAAATGCAAAGCGTGCCCAATACCAACACCAAGCCTAGCAAACTAAAGAAAATTTTAAAAATCCAAGCAATGAATTGCATGTTCAGGGCAAGCAGGCTAGGGATTGTTGGTAGTTCACAGATCGCACGAGTTCATCCCAAGACAAAGCAGGCAAACTAGGTAACAACGCCGTTCGGCGCGCTTCACTGAGTTCATCAGGCTGCCACCAGCCTTTGACTTGCGCTTCGGCCAAGCCGTCCAACACATCGTCAATCACTTTGCTGTGCTTGAGTGATTGATTGCAAAGTAAAGCTAAATCACAGCCTGCAGTCAGTGCCGCCAATACACCTTCCGTGAAGCTGATGGGTTTGCCATCCATGAAACGCGCACCGGTCATGGACAAATCATCACTGAATACAGCTCCCGTAAATTCCAATTGCTCACGCAAAATTTCTCGCAACCATTTTTGAGAGAACCCAGCGGGTCGAGCATCCACCTTGAGGTAAATGACGTGAGCAGGCATCACCGCCGTCAACTCATTGCTCAACCAATCGTAGGGCTTGGCATCGTCATTCAATATGGCTTTGAGACTTCGCTTGTCCATGGGCATGTCCACATGCGAGTCGGCCTTTACAAAGCCGTGTCCTGGAAAATGCTTGCCACAGTTGGCCATGCCACCACGTTGCAAGCCCTGTATCAGGCTCTTGGCTAACAAACTCACCCGCCTGGGGTCTCTGTGAAAAGACCGATCGCCAATGACACTGCTTTCGCCATAATCCAAATCAAGGACAGGTGTGAAGCTGAAATCGACACCGCAGGCGCGCAATTCAGCCGCCAACAAATAACCCACTGCTGAGGCTGCTTTACAGGCCCATAAAACACCCTCACCCTCCAAGCCTTTGCCATCCTTTGACCACATCTCACCCAAGCGGCGCATGGCGGGCAAATGCGTGAAGCCATCGTTTTTAAAGCGCTGTACGCGACCGCCTTCATGGTCCACGCAGATGAGCAGATCTTGACGAATGGCTTTGATCTCGGCGCACAGCGTGGTGAGTTGCGTTCGACTTTGCCAATTACGACCGAACAAAATCAAGCCCCCCGTGAGAGGATTTTTTAGACGCTTTTTGTCAACTGCTGTTAACGAAAAACCTTCAATGTCAATGATGAGTGGCGCGTGAATGTTCATTCAATTTTTTCTACAACACAATAACTGCCCGCGTAATCAGCCTCGTCAGTGACACTGATATGTGCTTTTAAATGTTGGGACTCAAACCAGATTTTCAAGTCGTCGTGCAAAACAATGACGGGCTGCCCCGAGGGTAATTTGCCAATTTCGCAGGAGCGCCAAGTCATGGGCATCCGCATGCCCATGCCGATGGCTTTGCTAAATGCTTCTTTGGCGGAAAAACGTGTAGCGACATAACGCACACCGCGTTCGGGCCATCTTTCGCTTCGAGCTTGGTAGGTTTTGAACTCTTGTTCGCTCAAGACTTTCAGGGCAAACCGATCGCCATGCTTTTCCAAGCTGGCTCTGATGCGCCTGACATCGCACAAATCAGTTCCAATACCGTAAATCATAGGTTCTCAATCATGCGTGGACTCTTTGAAGTGCCTTCAAATACCCTTGCACCGTGGCTTTGTAACCCACCTCCAAAGCATCGGCAATCAGCGCATGTCCAATCGACACCTCTAGCAATCCAGGGACAGCTTTGGCAAATTTTGGTAAATTGTCTTGATTCAAATCATGGCCCGCATTCACGCCCAAGCCGATGTCTAACGCAGCTTGTGCTGTGGCCACATATTGCGCCAAGGAAGCATCATTTGTCGGCGATCCAAAACTGGCCGCATAGGGCTCGGTGTAAAGTTCCACGCGATCAGCGCCAACCTTTTTCACCCATGCCATTTGTTCTGGCTCTGGGTCCATGAACAAACTCACTCTAACGTCTAAGGACTTGCACTCTTCAATCAAAGGTTTGAGCTTTTCTGCGTCTTTGGGAAACGACCAACCATGATCACTGGTCAATTGCCCCTCACTGTCGGGTACAAACGTCACCTGGTGCGGCCGATAGGTTCTCACGAAATCCATCAGTTGATGAAAGGGATTACCTTCAATGTTGAATTCGCGATCTGGCCATTGCTTCAGCAAATCTGCCAATTCAGCGACATCAGATGCGCGAATGTGGCGCTCGTCGGGGCGAGGATGAACCGTAATGCCCTGTGCACCCGCCTCTAGGCATACCAACGCTGCTTTTCGAACGCTGGGAATGCCGAGGTGTCGTGAGTTGCGCAAAAGCGCTACCTTGTTCACATTCACGGAAAGTGCCGTTTTGGAGTGTGTTGTCATGAAGGGTTCACAAACTTTGGATGTCCATCATCATTTGACGGGTTTTCAGGGTGCCCACACCGCAATGGTAATTCAGCAAAGTTCGCAATTGGGTGCGCAAAGGGGTCAGCATGTCTAAACTCAACCGAAGGGTATCAGTAAACGGTGCATGCCCCTCCAATGCACCTTGCAGCGCTACCCACTGCTCAGCACTCATGGCATGACGATCGTCCTGATGTGCAAGCCTGAGTCCGCCTTCAGGCACCAAGCAATAGGCTTGGCCTTCCTTTAAAGCTGTCATGGTGAGGGTTTGGCTATTTAGACTGGGCAGCAGCCCAATTTCTTTGAGCAACAACAACTCAAAAACCCTGAGAGATGCTTGCAACAATTCGCCGGGCTCTGCGGCCATCACGCGGACGGTGGCAGCATAGGCATCAAACAGCTGAGGATGAGGGTCTTCGCGCGCCAGCAAACGCAGTAAAAGCTCGTTCAAATAGTACCCAGACAGCAGCGCATCACCAGTGGGCATGACATGTCCACCCACCCACTCCACTGACTTCAAGGTTCGAATATCGGCATCCCCACCATAGGTGACCTGAACCGCTTGCAGCGGCAGCAGCACTGGGCGAAATGAAGAGCTGGGTTTTTTAGCACCTTTGGCCACCAAGGCAATACGGCCGTGGTTTCGGGTAAAGACTTCCAGAATGAGACTTGACTCGCTCCAATCGTAGCGATGCAGCACATAAGCCGGCTCATCCGAAATTCGTTTCAAGACGGTGGCCACAGCCAAGCCTTTTTATTCGTAACCGAAGGATCGGACACGCGCTTCATCGTCTGCCCAACCTGAACGAACTTTGACCCACAACTCAATGAAGACTTTGGCATCCATGAGTTTCTCTAATTCTTGTCGGGCCTCAGTCCCAATGCGCTTCAAGCGTTCGCCTTTGTCGCCAATGACCATGGCTTTGTGGCTTTCCCGCTCCACCACGATGGTGGCGGCAATGCGGATCATTCGATTGGCCGATTTGCTAGGTTCTTCTTCAAATTTATCGATGATCACCGTCGAGGTGTAAGGCAATTCATCGCCTGTGAAACGAAAGAGTTTTTCACGAACTATTTCACTGGCCAAAAACTTTTCACTGCGGTCCGTGAGCTCGTCCTCGGCATACCACCAAGCCTGCTCTGGCAGGTATTTTTCGCAATAACCCATTAAACGCTCAATGTCTTTGGCGTTTTTGGCTGACATCGGTACAAATTCCGTGAAAGGGTGACGCTCTTGCATCTCTTTCAACCAAGGGGCCAAGTCTTCGCGTCGATGAATGGCATCGAGTTTGTTCGCAACCAACAACACAGGCACATCGGGCTTGAGCAAAGCCAATACTTTGGCGTCGGCTGTATTGAACATGCCAGCTTCCACCACAAATAGAACCAAGTCCACATCACCCACTGCACCCAGAACTGTTTTGTTCAAAGACTTGTTCAGCGCCGTGTTGTGACGGGTTTGAAAACCTGGTGTGTCTACAAACACAAACTGCGTCGCTCCTTCGGTCCGAATACCGGTGATGCGGTGGCGTGTGGTTTGTGCTTTGCGTGAGGTGATGCTAATTTTTTGACCCACCAAGGCATTCAGCAAAGTGGATTTACCCACATTGGGTTTGCCCACAATGGCGACCAAACCGCAATGTTGCGCGAGCTTAGTTTCTGTATTCATCCGCGTGCCTTGACTTTCAAAATTTCAAGCATGGCTGCTGCAGCGGCTTGCTCACCCGCACGGCGGGAGGGGCCGCTACCGTGCTGCGAGAGACTAAGTTCAGGGATGTCGCAGGCGACATCGAAAATTTGACGGTGCGCCGCGCCCGAAGTGGACACCACGCTGTAATGGGGCAATTGCAATTTACGGCCTTGCAACCATTCCTGCAATTCAGTTTTAGGATCCTTGGCAGCCGCTTGCATTTGCGGATTCATTTCTACATTTTGGAACAAGCCATGCACCAAAATTTCTGCCGCTTCGTATCCAGCATCAAGATAGACGGCACCTATGAGAGCCTCCAAGGCATCAGCCAAAATAGAAGGTCGGCGCTGGCCCCCTGACTTGAGCTCACCTTCACCCAACTTTAAGCAACTGGGGATGTTCAAGGTAAGGGCCAATTGATGCAATGTTTCTTGTTTGACCAAATTGGCACGCACACGCGACAAATCGCCTTCTGGCAATTCACTCAACTGGATGTAAAGCAAGTGGGCCACAGCCAAATTCAAGACTGAGTCACCTAAAAATTCAAGCCGTTCATTGTGGTCAGCTGAAAAACTGCGATGCGTCACAGCACGCTCAAGCAGGCTCACGTCTTTGAAAGTGTGCTTTAAGCTAAGTTGCAATTGACTGAGATCGTCGTTCAAACTGATGACCTGTTCGATGAAATACAAATTGGCGGCATTTTGATCACTTCATGAGAGAGTTCAGTTGATTGAACCAATCCGCCCTAAGTTACCAAAATTCATCCACACAAAAAAGGCTTTGCCCACAATATTGGCATCGGGCACAAACCCCCAATAACGTGAATCGAGTGAATTATCACGATTGTCGCCCATCATGAAATAATGGCCATCAGGCACCTTACAAATCACCCCTTCAACGGTGTAATTGCATTGGTTTCTGAAAACAAAATCATCGGCGCCTGGAATGAAGGCTGGGCGCTCGTCGTCCACAATGAGATTGTGCGTTTGATCACCCAATTTTTCCTGCGTTTGCTTGAAATAGCGCATGACCGATTCGTCAAAAAACTCTGGCAACACTTCGGTTGGCACAGCCTTTCCATTGATGGTCAATTTTTTATTGAGATAGGCGACTTCGTCTCCAGGAATTCCCACCACACGCTTGATGTAGTCGACACTTGGACGCGGTGGATATCTAAAAACCATCACATCACCCCGAGCCACTGGCGTACCTTGGGTAAGTTTGAGGTTGGCGACTGGCAAACGAATTCCATAGTGGTATTTGCTGACCAAAATGAGGTCGCCAATCCAAAGTGTGGGGATCATGGAGCCAGATGGAATTTTGAAGGGCTCAAATAAGAATGACCGCAACACGAACACAACCAAGATGACCGGAAACAGGCCAGCTGTCCAGTCTAACCACCAAGGCTGCATTAAGAGGCGGTCACGGGCCTCACCTGTTTCGGTGTCTACACGATCAATGCCCATTTTGGAAAGTTCTTGAAGCCGCTTGGCTTTTTCAGTTTCAAGTTGTTCTGCGGCCTTCAGCCTTTGAGGCCAAAAATAAAACTTCTCCGCCAACCAATAACAGCCAGAAATGACAACGGCCATGAGCATGAGCAAAGCGAAATTGCCTTCAATCATGCCGAGGTACCAAGCCCCTGCGTAGCCACAGAAAGCAGCCAATAAAAATCCAGTTAAAACAGCCATCAATCTTCCACCTGCAAAATAGCCAAGAATGCTTCTTGCGGCACCTCGACCGAGCCAATTTGTTTCATTCGCTTTTTACCCGCCTTCTGCTTTTCAAGCAACTTGCGCTTACGCGTGATGTCGCCGCCGTAGCACTTGGCAAGTACGTTTTTACGCAAGGCCTTGACCGTTTCGCGGGCAATGATGTTGGCCCCAATGGCAGCCTGTATGGCCACATCAAACATTTGGCGACTGATAATTTCGCGCATTTTGGCCACCACGGCACGTCCACGATAAGCCGCCTGAGTTCGGTGAACAATGATGGACAGTGCGTCGACCTTTTCGCCGTTGAGCAAAATGTCCACCTTCACCACATCGGAGGCGCGGTACTCTTTAAACTCATAGTCCATGGATGCATAGCCACGCGACACTGACTTCAATTTATCAAAAAAGTCCAAAACGATTTCACCCAAGGGCATCTCATAGGTCAACATCACTTGCCGTCCGTGATAAGCCATGTTGATTTGCATACCGCGCTTTTGATTGGCCAGCGTCATGACAGGGCCGACATAGTCTTGCGGCATGTACAAATGCACAGTGACAATGGGCTCTCGAATTTCCTGCATCTTGCCTTGGTCTGGCATCTTGGCCGGGTTCTCCACCATCGCCACTTCACCATCACCTTTGACGACTTGATAAACCACGCTCGGCGCTGTGGTAATCAGGTCTTGGTCAAACTCGCGTTCAAGCCGCTCCTGCACAATTTCCATGTGCAGCAAGCCTAAGAATCCGCAGCGGAAACCAAATCCCAAGGCTTGAGAAACTTCAGCCTCGTAATGAAGAGAGGCGTCGTTGAGTTTGAGCTTCTCTAGCGCGTCACGCAAGGAATCGTATTGATTGGCTTCGGTGGGATACAAGCCCGCGAAAACTTGCGGCTGAATTTCTTTGAAACCAGGTAATGCTTTTTCTGCAGGGCCCAGGTTGTTAGGAAGTTTCTTTTCCAGCGTGATGGTGTCGCCCACTTTGGCCGCTTGCAACTCTTTAATGCCAGCGATGATAAAACCCACCTGGCCAGCTTCAAGGCTTTCACGGGGCTCGTTAGCGGGGGTGAAGACGCCCATGGTGTCTGCGTTGTACACAGTGCCGGTGGCCATCATTTTGAAACGTTCGCCCTTGCCCAGGCGGCCATCCACCACACGCACCAACATGACCACACCCACGTAGGTATCAAACCAACTGTCGACGATCATGGCGCGCAAGGGCGCATTGGGATTTCCTTTGGGTGCAGGAATTTTGGCAACGATGGCTTCTAGAATTTCCTCGATCCCCATGCCGGTTTTAGCAGAACACGGAATGGCTTCACTGGCATCAATGCCAATGACGTCTTCAACTTCTGCCTTGGCATTTTCTGGATCGGCTTGGGGCAAATCCATCTTATTCAGCACAGGCACAACCTCCACACCCAAATCCAGTGCCGTGTAGCAATTGGCAACGGTCTGCGCTTCCACACCTTGGCTGGCATCAACCACCAACAAGGCACCCTCACACGCAGACAAAGATCGTGAAACCTCATATGAGAAGTCAACGTGCCCCGGTGTGTCGATTAAATTGAGGTTGTAAATTTGACCATCTTTGGCCTTGTATTGCAGCGAAGCGGTCTGCGCTTTAATGGTAATGCCCCGCTCTTTTTCAATGTCCATGGAATCTAGAACTTGCGCTTCCATTTCCCGATCCTGCAAACCGCCGCAACGTTGAATCAAACGATCGGCGAGTGTCGATTTGCCATGATCGATGTGCGCAATGATAGAGAAATTTCTGATGTGATTCATCAAGGATCAGCTACAAGTGTTTGAGAATTAATGGACTAGCAAGAAAAAAGGGCGCGTCGAATGAGGACGCGCCCTGAACCAACAATCAATGGCAACTGCGATAGTTGGGACCTCATTGTAGGCAAAAAGCCCACCACGTACAGCCCCAAAAAAGCACTTTGCAGGTCGTTGCAAGCTTGCAACAGAAAACTTATCAACAAGTTATTCACAATTAATGCGGTCATACGATGAATAACTTGTGGGTGTTCTGTGGATCAACGGTGGATTGAAGTGGGACATCCCACATCGTGAACCCACTCCTGCTTTTTTAGCCATGAATACGGGTTCAAGCGCCCAGATTTTAACCATTTTTGCGACTCAACTCACTTAAAAGTTAGTAAGCGCATACATAAAAAATATTTTACGACTCTGGTAAACCCTGTGGTTCAAAAAGGACTCTTGACAATTTCAGATCAACGATTCGGGCGAATGAGCGCAAATCGAGTGAAGTCGCCACGTTTGAATAGGATGCTGACCGTTTTGCTCTTGTCAATTTTAGCCACGGCCGCCTCGAACTCTTTTATTTGAGTCACTTCGACATTGCCAACCGCCAAAATCACGTCGCCTTCACGCAACCCCGCCTTCGCTGCCGGCTCTTGCAAGCTTTCCACGCGAACACCCCCCTTGATTTTCAGTTCGGCCTTCTGCGCATCTGTGAGGTCTGCAACCACCAGGCCCAAGCCCTGAACTGACGCCAGCGATTTGGGTTTTTCTTCAGGTTCAGTGCTGCGCTTTGCAACTTTCTCAGGCTCCAGTTCTGCCACCGTGATGCTCACATCTTTCATGGCGCCACGGCGGAACAACGTCAAAGTACTTTGAGTTCCAGGCTTCGTATTTCCTACAAAGCGAGGCAAGTCAGCGGATTTCTCAATGAGTTTGCCATCAAATTTAATGATCACGTCACCGGCTTCTAACCCTGCCTTGTCCGCGGGTGCGCCCGGCACTATCCGATTGATCAGTGCGCCCTGCGCTTTGCCCAAGCCAATGGATTCGGCAATTTCTTTGGTGACAGACTCTATTTGCACACCAATACGACCGCGCGTCACGCGGCCATTGGCTCGCAACTGATCACTGACCCGCATGGCTTCGTCCATCGGTATGGCAAATGAGATGCCCATGAATCCACCCGAGCGCGAATAAATTTGACTGTTGATACCTACCACTTCACCACGCATGTTAATAAGAGGGCCGCCCGAGTTGCCAGGATTGATGGCCACGTCAGTTTGAATGAAAGGCAAGTAGTCACCGGTGTCTCTTTGCTTGGCGCTCACAATGCCAGCAGTCACTGAGTTGTCTAACCCGAAAGGTGAGCCAATGGCCATGACCCACTCGCCTACTTTTAAGCGAGACACGTCTCCCACTTTGACAGCAGGCAGTCCTGTTGCCTGAATTTTGACCACGGCAACATCCGTGCGCTTGTCAGCGCCAATGATTTTGGCTTTGAATTCCCGCTTATCGGTTAACGTGACCAACACCTCATCGGCCCCCTCAACCACATGGGCATTGGTCATGATCAAACCATCTGAGGTGAGCACAAAACCAGAGCCTACACCGCGAGGCTGAGACTCCTCAGGAGCCGGTGTACGACCTTGCCTTGGCGCTTGCTTGGGCGCATTGGGATTGCTTGGCGCGCCGGGCATATTGGGAATGGGGATTCCGAAAAAACGGCGTAGCAGGTCTTGTGTTTCGTCATCCATGCCGCCGCCATTCATGGGGTTGCTGCGCACTTTTTCAAGCGTACGAATGTTGACAACTGAAGGGCCCACCAATTCAACCAATTCAGTAAAGTCAGGCAAGCCTTTCACAACAGCCGACTGCGCACTGATGCTCAAAGGAACACACAAGCCTGAAGACAGCGCAACAGACAACATCAAAGACACCCAGGGGCGATGCGTTTGACGGTTCAAAAATTTCATAAAAGACATCAACGCCAATTTTTTCTCCTGAAGAAGAAACTTCTTACCTAACACGAATATACAGCGCAACGAAAAACATGCCAACGGTCAGGAAATGAATCCTTGGCCATCCAAAACCATTGGCGAAATCCTTTGGTATTGAACAAAGAAACAAACAAATATTTCTGCAAATCTAAATGAACGCTCATGGCGTAACCATCTTGTAAAGACTCGGCTGCCTCTGACAAATTTTGTGCTGAACGTAAAGGATCCAGAGGTAAATGGGATGGCGGGTCATTGAAGAGTGAAAGCACCCGCCATTGGCGACCATCCCATGATAGCCAGCTCTTTGTTTGCCCGCGCAACAGACCACTGAAGGAAAAGCACGAAAAAGCCAACCAAGTGGCCACCAACAGCATGGCGCGCCAGCCTGAAAAGTCTCCCCATTGGTAGCTAAGCACGAAGACGCCGGCACATGCAGCAGACAAAGCAACCGAGATCCAGGCAGCGCCTAAAAAACGCCCCACCGGAAAATCGACCGATGGCGCGCTTTGATTCAAAAGAATTAAATCCGACGGAAAACCAAACTGCCGTTGGTGCCGCCAAAACCAAAGTTGTTTTTGAGGGCGACATCTATTTTCAGATCACGCGCTGTGTTGGCGCAGTAATCTAAATCGCACTCAGGATCTGGGTTGTCCAAATTGATGGTGGGCGGCACTTTTTGATGGTGCAAAGCCAACACCGTGAAAACACTTTCAATACCACCAGCGCCACCCAACAAATGGCCGGTCATGGATTTGGTAGAACTCACCAAAGTTTTCTTGGCATGGTCACCCAAGGCCGCCTTGATGGCGTTGGTTTCATTGATGTCACCCAGCGGTGTAGACGTTCCATGCGCGTTCAGGTAATCCACCTGATCTGCATTCATGCCTGCATTGCGCAATGCAGAAACCATGGCACGACGGGGGCCGTCCATGCTGGGCGCAGTCATGTGGCCAGCGTCGGCGCTCATGCCATAACCGCAAATTTCTGCGTAAATTTTGGCGCCACGTGCTTTGGCGTGCTCGTATTCTTCGACCACCATCACGCCAGCGCCTTCACCCAAAACAAAGCCGTCACGGTCTTTGTCCCAAGGGCGAGATGCGGCAGCCGGGTCGTCATTTCGAGTGGACAACGCGCGCATGGCTGCAAAGCCACCCAGACCAAGAGGTGAAATGGTGGCTTCAGAGCCACCTGCCACGACGACATCGGCATCACCGTATTCAATCATGCGACTGGCTTCACCAATGCAATGCAAGCCCGTGGTACAGGCCGTGACAATGGCCAAATTAGGGCCTTTAAATCCAAAACGCATGGAAACGTGGCCCGCAATCATGTTGATGATGGAAGCAGGCACAAAAAAGGGAGAGATGCGCCGTGGACCGCGCGCAGTGTACTCAACATGAGTCTGCTCAATCATGGGCAAACCACCAATGCCAGAGCCAATCACGCATGCGATGCGGGTGGCCAACTCATCGTCCAATGCATCACCTGTGGGCAAACCAGCATCTTCTACAGCTTGAACAGCTGCGGCAATGCCGTAATGGATGAAAGAGTCCATCGTGCGCGCCTCTTTGGCGCTGATGTACTGCTCCAAATTGAAACCTTTCACCTCGCCTGCAATTTTGCAAGAGAAAGACGAGGCGTCAAATTTGCTGATCAGGCCAATGCCAGACTGGCCAGCCAAAAGATTGGCCCATGCGTCTGCCACCGTGTTTCCAACGGGGCTGATACAACCCAGGCCCGTGACAACAACGCGACGACGGGTCATCTCAGATCAAGCCTTTTTGCTTTGTGCGTAATCAATGGCCGCTTTGACGGTGGTGATTTTCTCAGCGTCTTCGTCTGGAATTTCAATTCCAAATTCATCTTCTAAGGCCATCACCAGTTCCACTGTGTCCAGTGAGTCTGCGCCCAGGTCGGCAACGAATGCTTTCTCGGGTGTGACTTGAGACTCTTCAACGCCGAGTTGCTCAGCAATGATTTTTTTGACACGTGCTTCGATATCGCTCATGGTTCCCTCTGAGGGTAGTGAAAAAAGAGATTTTATCAGGACATATGCATGCCACCATTGACATGCAGTTCCTGACCCGTAACATAACCTGCCAGCGGACTGGCCAAATAGGACACTGCGTGGGCAATGTCCTCTGGTGTGCCTAGTTTACCCAATGGAATTTGAGCCATCAGGGCTTGGTGTTGCGCTTCTGGTAGCGCGGCAGTCATATCTGTGGCGATAAAACCAGGCGCAATGCAGTTAACTGTAATGCTCCGACTGCCCAACTCTCGGGCCAATGCCCTTGTCATACCCGCCACGCCGGCCTTGGCGGCCGCGTAATTGGCCTGCCCTGGGTTGCCCGCGGCCCCCACAACGCTGGTAATGCTGATAATTCGACCGTATCGTTGCTTCATCATCGGGCGCATGGCCGCCCGGGACATTCTGAAAACAGCCTTCAAATTAGTGTCCAAAACGGCGTCCCAATCGTCATCTTTCATGCGCATGGCCAAGGTGTCCCGCGTAATGCCTGCGTTGTTCACCAAAATATGCAAACCGCCTTGGGACTTCACAATGTCATCAATCAAGGCTTCCCCAGCGCCAGCGTCGTTCACATTCAAATTGGCACCTCGGCATCCGGCATAGGCAGACAATGCACTTGAAATTTTGGCGGCGCCATCTTCAGTGGTGGCCGTTCCAATGACTTGCAAACCTTGCTTGGCCAATTCAAGCGCAATGGCAGCACCGATGCCTCTAGAAGCACCCGTGACCAAAGCGACTTGGCCTTTAAATTCTGTTGCTGCGCCGCTCATACCAACGCTCCTTTAACTTCCGCCAAAGTGACTGGGTCAAACAAAGCCAAGCCCGTCATGTCGGCATCAATGCGCTTGACCATGCCTGCCAACACCTTGCCAGGGCCGCATTCAACAACGGTTGAAATACCCTTGGCTTTGATAGCCTGAACACATTCAACCCAACGAACAGGACCAAAAGCTTGACGGTAAAGGGCATCGCGAATGCGATCGGCGTCGGCTTCCACGGTCACATCGATGTTATTGATGAGGGGGATTTGCGCAGCTGCAAATGAGGTGGTCGCCAATTTTTCTTTCAGCTTTTCTGCCGCTGGTTTCATGAGGCTTGAGTGAAACGGTGCAGACACAGGTAAATTCAACGCACGCTTTGCGCCCATAGCCTTTAAAACTTCGCAGGCTTTTTCAACGGCAGCCTTGCTACCGGCAATGACAGTTTGACCTGGATCATTGAAGTTCACTGCCTCCACCACCTCGCCACTGCTCCTTGGAAAAGTCGCTTGAGCTTGAGCGCAACCTTCAATCACTTTGTTGGCTTCCATTCCTAACACTGCGGCCATGGCCCCAACACCTACAGCGACCGCATCTTGCATGGCTGCTGCACGAAAGCGGACCAATGGTGCAGCTTGCGCCAGCGTCAACACACCAGCCGCAACCAAGGCCGAATATTCACCCAAAGAATGTCCTGCAACCACGGCAGGTTGAGAACCCCCTTCGGCTAACCAAGCACGGTAAGCAGCAATGGCCGCGACCAGCATCACAGGCTGTGTATTGGTCGTGAGACCCAAAGCTTCTTTGGTTCCTGAATGGATCAATGCTCGCAAATCCTCACCCATGGCATCGGAAGCTTCTTTCAAAGTTTCAACCACCGCTGGGTGATCGCCCCAAGCATCCAACATGCCCACAGTTTGGGAGCCTTGTCCGGGAAAAACAAATGCAAATGAACTCATGGTCTGATTCAATATTTTAAAAGTACCGAACCCCAAGTAAAGCCACCCCCCACGCCTTCAAGCATGAGAGTTTGGCCCTTGGTAATTTGTCCAGTGCGAACGCCGTGATCAAGCGCCAAAGGGATCGAGGCAGCCGATGTATTACCGTGCTGGTCAACCGTGACAATGACTTTTTCCATCGACATTTTGAGCTTGCGTGCAGTACTTTGCATGATGCGAATATTGGCTTGATGCGGAATGAGCCAATCGATATCTGATTCGGTCAAACCCGCTTTGCTCAGAGATGCGCGAGCTGTTTCTTCCAGCACGCCCACCGCCAATTTAAAGACCGCTTGACCATCCATTTTTAAAACAGGATCACCTAAAACTGCACCCCCGGACACATGACCGGGCACACACAAAATGTCTGCGTATTTGCCATCCGCGTGAATGTCTGTGGCCAAGATGCCGGGCGTGGTAGACGCCTCTAGAATCACAGCGCCAGCGCCATCGCCAAACAAAACACAAGTGGTTCGATCTTTGAAATCCAGAATGCGGCTGAAGACTTCAGCCCCAATCACCAAGGCAAGTTTGGCCGTACCGGTTTTGATCATGGCATCGGCCACAGTCAAGGCATAAATGAAACCGCTGCACACAGCTTGCACGTCAAATACAGGGCAACCCACAATACCCAGCTTATTTTGAAGCAATGCTGCTGATGACGGAAAAACCATATCGGGCGTGGAGGTGGCCACAATGATCAAATCTATGTCTGAGGGTTGGCAACCCGCCGCCTGAATGGCTTGTCGAGCCGCTTCTGCCCCCAGATCGCTGGTGCATATGCCAGCGTCCGCAAAGTGCCTGGCCCGAATGCCCGTTCGCTCAACGATCCAATCATCAGAGCTTTCGATACCCTGTACAGCCAATTCGGCTACCAAATCGGCATTGGTCAAGCGCCTTGGGGGCAAATAGCTGCCCGTGCCAGAAATACGAGAATAAATGGTCATTCGGTAGCAGCCGTATGGGCCGAATTTTCCGCAGCCGCCGCTTGGGCATTTAACAAAGGCGCTGTATGGGCAATTCGATCAGCAACACGACTCAGCAGTTGATGTCTAGCCGCATCATACGCGCGGTTTAAGGCCGCCCCGAATGCCAACTCATCAGCCGAGCCATGGCTCTTAAAAACCAAGCCCCGCAATCCCAGCAGTGCCGCACCGTTGTAACGACGGTGATCAACTCTATTTTTAAACGAATTTAGAACAGGATAAGCACAGATAGCAGCCAATTTGGTAAAGATGTTGCGAGAAAACTCAGATTTCAAGAAGCCACCCATCATGGTGGCCAAGCCTTCACTGGCTTTTAACGCCACATTACCGACAAAGCCGTCACACACCACAATGTCGACAGTACCTTTGAAAATATCATTGCCTTCAACGTTGCCATAAAAGTTCAAATCACCGGAGTTAGCAGCAGATCGCAACAGTTCGCCTGTTTTTTTAATGATTTCGTTGCCTTTAATGGCCTCTTCACCAATATTCAGCAAGCCCACAGTGGGGCTTTCATTAGCCTGCAGCACCGAGACCAAGGCGGAACCCATCACGGCAAATTGCAACAAATGCTCAGGGGAGCAATCGACATTGGCACCCAAATCCAACATGGTGGTGCCGCCGCCTTTGAAGTTGGGCATTTGACCCGCAATGGCCGGGCGATCAATGCCATCCATTGTTTTGAGTAAATAGCGCGCGATGGCCATAAGGGCACCCGTGTTGCCCGCAGAAACGGCAGCATCGGCTTCGCCAGACTTAACCTGCTCGATGGCCACTCGCATTGAAGAGTCTTTTTTTCGTCTTAAGGCAACTTCTACGGAATCTTCCATGCCTACGACTTCCGTAGCCACCACAATCTCGGCACGCTCATGCTTGAACCCGGCCAAAGCCTGAGCCTGCCCGACCAGGCGCAATTTGGCATTGGGGTGAGAGTCTAAGAAATGACGACAGGCTGGCAGCGTGATGCTGGGGCCATGGTCACCACCCATGCAATCTACGGCAAGGGTGAAAAATTCATTGGAAGACATGTTTCAAATGACCCAAATACAAAGGCCCGAGGCTACCTTGAATGTAGCATCGGGCCTGTATTTAGAGCGTCAATTAGGCTTCTGATTTATTCTTCAGAACCTGACGGCCACGGTAAAAACCATTGGGGCTGATGTGGTGACGCAAATGTGTTTCGCCGGTAGTTGGCTCGACAGCAATACCAGGCACATTGAGTGCGTTGTGTGAACGGTGCATGCCACGTTTAGAAGGTGACTTTTTATTTTGTTGAACAGCCATGGTGGCTCCTTGGAGGCGTTGTAAGCAGCGTTATGAAGCTCTAGCGCAACGCAGCTATGGGTTAAACAGTGAGGGAACTAACGGGCCCTCACAGGCACGAAGCCGCTGATTATAGCCCAAACTTTCAAATGGATCTAAAGCATTAAGTCGGTTTTTTCTTTAACTGAGCCAGGGCGGCGAAGGGGTTGGGACGGGCCTCTAAAGCCTCCTCAAAGGCTTCATCTGCCACCGACATGGGCACCAAAATGGGGCAAATTGAGTGCTTGGGGACCAAAGGCACAGACATGATGAGTTCATCTTCCATCAACTCCCACACATCCACCTCCGGGGTCAAAACCAACAAATCCTCCTCGGATTCATCGTCTTCCGCTTCCGCCGAGGCTTCGTCGGCGACAAATCTAAAGGATTGATTGGAGCTCACTTTGACCTCAACAGCCCCCATACAGCGCTGACACTGCAAGGGCAAGGAAAGCTCGGCCATCAGGTGCAGCCATATTTGGGTTTCGCCTCCCGCCAAGGACCGCATTTCGCCCTCGATTTCCCAAGAAACTGCGTTTTGGGGCTCATTGGGCCCATCAAGCCGGACAGAAATCTCTGCCAATCGCACAAAAAAAGGCAGCTCTTTCACACCCTGAATGCGGGTGCCATCTCTAGCAAACGCCTTGATATTGAGGCGTTTCAAATCAAAATTTTTATCCATGCCGGCAGTGTAAGAGAATTGAGGCATGTCCAAAGACAATTCAACACCCCTCACCCTTCAGGCCGACCGGCCCTTGATACTGGGCTCAACCTCCCGTTACAGAAAGGAACTGCTGTCTCGGCTGCGTGTTCCTTTTACGGTGGCAGCCCCCGATGTGGATGAAACGCCTCATCCCCATGAATCGCCCAAAGATTTGGCCATGCGCTTATCGCTTGCAAAAGCTCTAGCCGTTGCACAAAAAAATCCGGAGGCCGTGGTGATTGGTTCTGATCAAGTGGCGGATCTTGATGGCACCCCCTTGGGCAAACCTGGCAATCATCCCAATGCGGTGTTGCAATTGCAGCGCATGCGCGGCAAAACTGTTATTTTTCAAACAGCCTTGTCTGTGGTTTGTCTTGCCAGCGGATATGAACGAACAGATTTAGCAGCGGTCAAAGTGAGGTTCAGAGAACTGACAGATGAAGAAATTGAAACCTACTTGCGCGCCGAAGAACCTTACGACTGCGCCGGCAGTGCAAAAAGTGAAGGGCTCGGTATTGCCTTGCTAGACGCAATAGACAATGACGATCCCACTGCACTGGTGGGATTACCGCTGATCCGAACTTGTCAAATGCTGCGTGAAGCAGGCGTGAAGTTGTGATGAGCCACAACCACTCGCAAGCCCCAAAGCTTGGTAAACTTTTTTTAGTGCCAGCACCGCTCGATTTTGGATGCGACCACGATGTGGACCTTCAACTAGTGATGCCCCTGAGCACCCTCACAACAGCAGCCAACATCACACATTGGATTTGCGAAAACGCCAAGACAACACGGGCCTACTTAAAGCGCATCGACGTCTATTCTTCCCTCAAAGTGCCCGTTCAATCGCAAGTGATTTCCGAGCTGCCCAGGCAAGTTCACAAAAAAGGCGACCATCTAGGCAGCTTCGACGCAAAACCCATGCTCGCGGCGGCCTTGCAAGGCGAAGACATTGGTTTGGTTAGTGAAGCGGGCATGCCTGCGGTCGCTGATCCGGGCAGCTCGGTGGTTCGCGCTGCGCATGATTTGGGCATTCAAGTGATACCCCTGGTGGGTCCAGTTTCTTTGCTGTTAGCACTGGCCAGCAGTGGCTTGAATGGACAAAATTTTGCGTTTGTTGGCTACTTGCCACAAGACGCTCAAGAACGTTCACGACGAATCAAGGAGCTTGAGCAATTTGCACTGAAGTCAGGCCAAACCCAATTGTTCATCGAAACGCCCTATCGCAATGCGGCACTTTGGGCGGCGTTGGTTCAGTCCTTACAGCCCAACACTCGCTTGGCATTTAGCAGCGGCTTGACTTTGCCAGAGGCCGTCAGCAAAAGTGCCGTTACACAACACTGGCGAAAACTTGCAGATGGTCAGATGCCTGAGGGTCTTAGCAATCACACGCCGGCGGTATTTTTGATAGGCGTATAAGCTATTTTGAAGTTGGCTTAGCGAATCGTGGCGCTGTTTCGCATAGCACGCCATGCGCCTTCACCCATGGCCGCACCGAAACGTTTCACCAAACGCTCAGCCACGTTGTCGCGACGTGAATAGTCCACGACTTCTTCGGCTTTCACCACATCTCGCGCCACTTGATCTAAGCTGGCCAACTCATCGGCCAAACCCAATTCAACGGCTTGCTGTCCTGTCCAGAAAAGACCGCTGAACATCTCAGGCGTTTCTTTCAGACGATCGCCACGGCCTTTTTTAACAACCGAAATAAACTGCGAGTGAATGTGATTCAACATCGACTGCGCATGCTTGCGCTGCGCATCTGTTTGGGGGCTGAAGGGATCTAAAAAGCCTTTGTTTTCACCCGCCGTCATGAGGCGTCTCTCGACGCCTAACTTGTTCATTAAGCCTGTGAAACCAAAGCCATCCATGAGAACACCAATGCTGCCCACAATGCTAGCTTTGTTGACATAGATTTTATCAGTGGCTGCTGCAATGTAGTAAGCCGCAGACGCACATGATTCTTCAACCACCGCATAAATAGGTTTTTGGTGCAACGCCTTCAAACGTGCAATTTCATCATTGATGATGCCCGCTTGAACAGGGCTACCCCCCGGCGAGTTGATTAGCAGCACCAAGGCTTGTGAGCCTGTATCTTCTAAAGCGGCGCGCATGGCAGCCACAATATTTTCGGCACTGGCGTCGGTGCCATCTGCAATTTCACCCTTGATATTCACCAGAGCCGTATGAGGCGTCGTGATACTGGCAGTGGTTTGATTGTGAGACAAGACCTGCCACAGTACCACTACCCAAAAAAGCAACCAAGCTAATCGCAGACCCATCTTCCAGCGCCGAGCTGACTGCTGCTCTTTCAAATTGGCATGAACCAATTCTGACAAGGTTTGGCGTTCCCAATTGACGGCGGATGTGTTCACATGCGAGGGTCCAGAAGCAGAATTAGGGGTGAAGGATTCAGGTTGATCAGAACTCATGAGAACTCAAAAGGTTTTAAATTGAAATCAGTATGCCAGTGAACGACACCGCCTTGCTCAGACAAGGTGATAGGGATCAAGCCACCGGTGCAAGGCCCCCCAGCGCAAGCGCCCGACTCAGGCTTGTAAAGCGCGCCATGCGTCGCACAAATGAGAAACTTTCCTGATGCGTCAAAAAATCGGTTGGGCTGGAAATCCATTTCCATGGCCACATGGCTACACCGATTTAGGTATGCATAAACCTGGCCTTTGAATCGAATGGCAAAGGCACGGCATGTTTGCCCCCCATAAATCACATCAAACGGCACGGCCAAACCACAATCGGCCAAGTCTGTTGAATTGCACAAAGGAATTACTTCACTCATCTCATCACCTTCAGCGAATCACAAAATTTCAAGCATTTTCAAGCAGCCACTGTCTTAGCTCTGAAACGGTATGTGCAATGAACAAGGGTTTCAAAAGATGAAAAGCTGAGGGTTCATGCGCGCCATAACTCACACCAACGCTGGCACAACCTGCGTTCAGGGCCATCTGCAAATCGTGCGTAGTATCACCAATCATCAGCGTTCGTTCTGGAGCCACCCCAAATTCACGCATCAACTCTTGCAGCATCACAGGACTGGGCTTTCCAGCGGTTTCGTCTGCTGTTCGCGACCCGTCAAATGCACCCTTTAATTCAACCGCGTGCAAAGCTTCATTCAGCCCATTGCGACTTTTACCAGTGGCGACTGCCAGCCAGTGATGGCGCAACTTCAACTCAGCCAAAAGGGGTAGTACCCCCTCAAACAAAATCAAATCATTTTGATGCGCCATGTAATGGTGGCGATAACGCTGCCCCAACTCTGGGTATTTTTCAACTGGCACATCCGGCGCAGCATGCGCCAATGCCTGCATTAACGCCATGCCAATAACATACGAAGCTGCCTCAGGCGTAGGTTCTTTTCCGCCAACATCAACCACCGCGCGTTGAATGCAACGGGTGATGATGGCTGTGGAATCAAAAAGGGTGCCGTCCCAATCAAAGGCAATCAAATCAAATTGGCGTGGGCGTAGGTTTTGGTTTGACATGATTCACGTAAAGTTGTAATTCAGCGGGGAGCGGCGACTTCAGTTCAACACGCTTGCCGCTCACGGGGTGCGTAAACTGTAATCGCCAGGCATGCAGAAACATTCTTTTCAGTCCCTGCTTGTTCAAAGATTTATTCCATTCGAAATCGCCATATTTGTCGTCCCCCGCAATGGGGTGGCCTTGCGATGCCAGGTGCACCCGAATTTGATGGGTGCGACCCGTTTTGATGGTGACCTCTAACAAAGTACAGCCTAGCAATCGCTCAGTCACTTTGACCAACGTGATGGAGCGCATGCCATCGGGGTCATCGTTTGAAGTCACTTTCACGCGCCGCTCACCATCGGGCAGTAAATATTTGTGCAACGCGATGTCGATGACTTTCAATTTTTCGGGCCACGCACCTTGCACCAAGGCCAAGTAAGTTTTACCTGTCTCGCGCTCCCGAAACTGATCCTGAACATGCTTGAGGGCACTGCGTTTTTTGGCCACCAACAAAATGCCGCTGGTTTCTCGGTCCAAGCGGTGAACCAATTCGAGTGTTTTGGCCAGCGGTCTGGCCTGCCTTAATTGCTCGATGACACCAAAACTGACCCCTGAGCCACCATGCACCGCAACGCCAGCTGGCTTGTCGATGGCCATCAAAGCGTCGTCTTCTAACAACAGTGGGAATTCTCGGCCTGGCGCAGGTTTGGCTGCCTTTTCTGCCACCCTGTCTGAAATTCGCACCGGCGGTAGGCGCACCACATCGCCATTTTCAATGCGGGTATCGGCCGAAGCGCGCCCCTTGTTGACCCTCACTTCGCCGCTTCGAATGATCCGATAGACGTGGGTTTTAGGGACCCCTTTGAGGTGCCGAATGAGAAAGTTGTCTAGCCTTTGGCCAGCCGACTCTTCGTCCACGGTGAGCCATTTCACTTCCAAGCCCGAATTTGTGGCAGAAGGAGTGGCCAAATTTGTGGCAGAGGGCCCTATAATGTGATTCACCGGCGTTGTGCTGTAAGTGGTTGATTTGAATGGAAATGAATTCCTGATGACAGGAGTTTAGTCCACTCTCCACAAACAGGCGCCGTAAGTTCGATGCCGCCACTAGCGAAATCTGCAGACTGAAGGCCAGGGCCAACAGTGGCAGACCAACTTTTTGGTTGGACCGATGCTTTGAAACCCAGATACGGAATATTTTATTCAGCAGCTTTTCAGCTTCTGAACGGATTAAATCGAAATGAGTGTTTTGTTTGGATCTTTGCTGTCTTTCTTGCAGTGGCTGTTTGCGCCACTCGAGGCGCCATTGCCTGCTCGCACCCACAACCTCGATTCTTCCACGCGCCCCTTTCCACATTCCTGCCACAAACGTGCGCCCATGAATGTCGGAATCTTTTGGCAATTCCCTTCGTTTCGAACGTCAGTCCCGGCAACGTTGGCTCCTTAAGAGCTTGTTGTTAAACAGGTGAACCGGCCCCAATGCCACCTATGGCGGGGTTTGTTTGACTGACATATTGAAAAGAAGGGATGCATCATGAAACGGATGCTGATTAACGCCACGCAGGCAGAAGAGCGCCGCTTGGCCATCGTCGATGGACAAAAACTCCTCGACTACGAAATTGAAATTGAAGGCCGCGAGCAACGCAAAGGCAACATCTACAAAGCGGTGGTCACACGCGTTGAGCCCTCTTTAGAAGCCTGCTTCGTCGACTACGGCGAAGAACGTCACGGCTTCTTGCCTTTCAAAGAAATCTCCCGCCAATACTTTGCCGAAGGCGTTCCTGTCAGCCAAGCACGCATCAATGATGTGATTCGCGAAGGCCAAGAACTCTTGGTGCAAGTTGAAAAAGAAGAGCGTGGCAACAAGGGCGCTGCCCTCACCACCTTCATCAGTTTGGCCGGCCGCTATGTGGTCCTCATGCCCAACAACCCTCGGGGGGGTGGCGTCAGTCGTCGCATCGAAGGCGACGACCGTGCTGAACTCAAGGAAGCCATGGACCAGTTGGAATATCCCAAAGGGATGTCCATCATTGCCCGCACCGCTGGCATTGGTCGCAGCGCACCAGAATTGCAATGGGACTTGAACTATTTGCTCAAACTGTGGACCGCCATTGATGGCGCCACACAAGGGGCCAAGGGTGCTTTCCTCATTTACCAAGAGTCCAGTTTGGTGATTCGTGCCATTCGCGATTACTTCAACAGTGATATCGGCGACATCCTGATCGACACCGACGACATCTACGATCAAGCTCAGCAATTCATGAGTCACGTGATGCCCGAGTTTGCACCTCGTGTGAAGCGTTACCGCGACGATGCACCCTTGTTCAGCCGTTTCCAGATTGAACACCAAATTGAATCGGCCTATGCACGCACGGTGCAATTGCCATCTGGCGGCGCCATCGTCATTGACCACACCGAAGCCTTGGTCTCGGTGGACGTCAACTCTGCACGCGCCATCAAAGGCGGTGACATTGAAGAAACCGCTACCCGAACTAACCTTGAAGCCGCCGACGAAGTGGCTCGCCAAATGCGCTTGCGCGATTTGGGTGGCTTGATCGTCATTGACTTCATTGATATGGAGGAATCGCGCAATCGCCGTGACGTCGAAAACCGTTTACGCGATGCCTTGCGTCAAGACCGTGCGCGCGTTCAGTTCGGCTCCATTAGCAAGTTCGGCCTCTTAGAGATGAGCCGCCAACGCTTGAAGCCAGCGCTCGCTGAAGGCTCTTCCATCCCTTGCCCTCGTTGCGGCGGCTCCGGCCACGTGCGCGACACAGAGAGCTCGGCTTTGCAAATTTTGCGCATCATTCAAGAAGAGTCCATGAAGGACAACACGGCCGCAGTGCACGCGCAAGTGCCTGTTGAAGTGGCATCCTTCTTGTTAAACGAGAAGCGGCCCGAAATTGCCAAGATTGAGTTGAAACAGCGCATCAATGTTTTGCTGGTGCCCAATAAATCTTTGGAAACACCGCACTACAAACTAGAGCGTTTGAAGCACGACGACCCGCGTTTGGACAATATAGAAGCCAGCTACACCATGGCGGAAGTCGTGGAAGATCCCACCACCGTGACGCGTCGTTCACAAGAGCCTACCAACCGTCAAACGCCGATCATCAAAGGCGTTTTGCCTGACGCACCGGCACCAGCCTCCCTGCCCAAGGCCGAAACAATCAGACCCGCCCAGCCTCAGGCTAGCAAGTCTGAAGCCACGAACGAAAGCAGCGGTGGTTTCTTCGGTTGGTTAAAGCGTTTATTTGGCGGTGAAACAGAAGCCCCAGCCGAGCCTGCGAAAAACGTTGGCAAGCGTGGCGATCGTACAAGCAAAGATGGCGAGCGTTCCGAACGAGGTGATCGCAATGGCGATCGTCGTGGTGGCCGCAATGGCCGCGGCGGTCGTCGTGGCGACCGCAATGACCGGGGTGACCGCAGCGAAGGCAATGAAACACGTGCTCCTCGCGAAAATGGCGGCAATCGCCGTGGTGGCGATCGCAATGATCGTTCAGGTCAACGCAATGAACGTGGCGAGCGCCGCGAAAATGCCAACGGCAACACTAACAATGCCGTTGATTCACAAAATGTGAATGCTGACATTGATTCAAACAACTCTGAGAGTCGCAATGAAGGCCGCAACGATCGTGCGCCTCGCGGTGAAGGTCGCCGAGGCGATGGCCGTCGTGAGCGAGGTGGAGAACGCCGCAACAACGAAAGCGGTCGCCAAAACGCATTCAACGAAAATTCAGAGAACGCTGCGCCAGCTCAAGCAGAACTGCCTTACGGCAACGACAGCCAAGCATCGGGCAATTCAGAAGCACAGGCGCAAGGTGACGAACGTCAAGACAATGCCAACGGCACACCTGAACGCAGAGAGCGCCGCTCTCGCGACCGTTATGGCCGCGATCGCAGAGAACGCAATACAGGGAATGACAACGCATCAGAGAATGCTTCTGCCGAAACAGCCTCAACAGATGGCGGGATGAACGAAGAAGCACCTGCACGCTCCTATTTTGACCGTGTAAATGCCAATTCAGCTTCTGCCTCTACATCTGAGCAATCAGCATCTGCAGTGCCAGCATCCCCAGCGCCCACACCAGCCGCCGCGCCTCTCACTTCAAATGCGCCTTCTGCGGCACCATCGCCCTCAGTATCTGCCCTTCCGAAGGTACAGCACTACGAGTTGCCTGTCAGCAGCCTCATCCAGGTGGCAGAAGGTTCTGGACTGCATTGGGTCAATTCAGATCCGGAGAAAATTGCTCAAGTTCAAGCCGCCATTGCAGGTGAGCCCAAGCCAGTGCATGTCCCGCGTGTTCGTCCACCCGCTGTGGTCCTGGATGAAGGTCCGTTGGTCTTGGTTGAAACACGAAAAGACCTGAGTGAAATGAAGTTACCCTTCTAATCTAGGCAATTGATGCCATTCAAAAAGGGACCCTCGGGTCCCTTTTCTTTTAATCTGTTGCTGCCTTTTTAAGGGCTTGCAAAGCCGTTTGAAAATCTTCGCGCTGCTCAGCCAGTTCAGCAACAGCACGCCATGCTTGTCTTCGAATCACGGCATCTTCTAAGGCAGGCGCGGCCTGCGTCAGAAGCAACTGCGCCTTGCCCCAAAGCTGACGCTTTTGACACAAGCGACCTGCCAGAAACTGCAGCAATGCATCGCGTGGATTGGACTTTTGAGCCGTCTCGATCCAAAGCAGCCAGTCACGCTCTTCTTGGCTGTCTTGCCCCGTAAAGCTACGGTCCAAAATTTGAATCAATTTCAGTTGCTGTGATTTTGAAAACTTATTTGGCGTCTGTTGCAACCTGTTCCAGATTGGCTTCAGCCAAACACGTACAACCACTGGATCGCCTTTCAAATTTAACCAATGCTGGGCTGCTTGAATGGCCAAATCTGGGGCGCCTCGCTGGGCCTCGCCTAAGCGTGACCACAAGCGCTGCATTTGCCCTAGCTCGTGTGTTTTGGCAATGAGTTCAAACACCAAACTGCGAACCATGCTTTCGGCGGCTTCTGATGTGAACGCGCGGTGCTTGATTAACAATAAGGCCGTATCAAGTGCCTGTGAGGGCTCGCCCGCCAAACGAGCCGCTTTTAATCGCAAACGCATGGCCAAGGTACGCCTAGAAACGCCTTGCGGCAAGCGATCCAACCACAGCAAGCTTTCGGCAGCATCTCGGTCATCTAGGGACCAGCGCGCCGCACGCATCATGGCGCCTTCTACCAGGGACTGGTTGAGGCTGGAATGGCCATTCAAAGGCTCTTGTAACGCTTTGTCTAAATGCAATTGACGACTGACTTTGTCTTGTAGTGCATGCGCAGACTCAGCCGCCAAAATGTGCGCCACACTGCGCAAAGCACTTGCATGCTCTAGCACTTCACCTGAGTCTGTCAAAGATTTCTCACGAACCAACACCAGCTCGGCCGATTTGCGTGCACGCAAAAATCGGCCTTCCATAAACTGCGCCATACCATCTAATAAGGCTGCGTGTGCCACGCGTTCTTTCTGTTGCAAACGCCAGCGTTTGGCCTGTTTGGGCAATTCAAACATGGCTGTCAATGCCCGCTGCGCCCAATGCAAAGTCAACAAGATCATGACCAAGCCAAACAACACCAAATTGAGGGAGACATCGAGACGATAAGGCGTCCAAAAAATAGACACCGTCCCCACATTGTTGGAGGCCAGCAACGCAGTCGCAACGGCTATTGCAAACAAACTCATTAGCCAAAGGGCAGCGCGCATGGCTTGTTACTTTCCAGAAGAGGCTGTGGCCAGTGCGGCCAAAGAGCCATCCAACCTTGGGATGGGTTTGCCTTTGCTCAACGTTTGGGCTTTTTCAAGCAACTGCAATGCTTGTTGGGTTTTGCGTGCATTGGGGTCGTAATACTTTTTCAAAACATTCGCGACAGATTGCAAATCGGCACGCACCGCATCGTTTTGTCGTGCCAACAAACCCAAGCGAGCGTTCAATAGTTTTAATTTTAAATTTTCACGCAAAAAGAAGCCTTGCTCAGGCGCTAACAAGGCCGCTTCAGGACTGTCAATACGGCTTACACGCAGTAGCCCTCTCGCTTCAACCATCGCTCTGTCAAGAACCATTTGCCACCAGGTTTCGTTAGGTGGCGTCTTTGAAGTCAACTCAACAGACTTAGGCGTTGCTGCGGCAGGCCGAATCATTTCATTGGCAAGTGGCAATTCATCGGCCAAGGCCACCAACTCATCTAACACCAATAACATGCCCGGCAAATCTGTAATCTGAGCCGACTTGACCAACTCTAAGTCGCGTTCAATAGCGCGCTGAATAGAAATGAGTCGCGGGTTGGAAACACGCTGTAGCCGTGACTGAGAAGTTTTGAGCGCGCCCAGCAAAGGCTCCAAGCTACTTGTCAATTGCGCCTGCTGCTGTGCCAATCGCAATGAAGACTCAATGTCCAAAACCAAATTTTCATCTCTTGAACGAGAAAGGGATTGAATGAGGTCTTCTAATTGCGAGCGTTGCAGTGCTGACTCTCCCAACCTTGATTCAACCAAGGCCATCCGTGCAGCACTGTCTTTCACGCTGTCTTGCGCTTGCTTGGCCCAAGCTTTGGCTTCCAAAGACTGCTGGCCTGCATCTGCACTTTGCCTAGCCAATTGGCCTTGAATGCGGGACAATTTTTCCCATAGAAGCCCGCTGAAAACCACGGCCAATACTGCCAGCAAAAGTGGCAGCCAGAAAGTCAAGGGGCGACGTGCCACAGACGCAACCTTAAGGGCTTGACCCTCTTGGTTTGCTTTGTCTGTAGGCGCACTGGTTGCGTTGGGAATGTCTGAGCTCATTCGAGTGATTTTATAGAGGCCAACAATGAACCGACTCCTGGCGGGGCAATCGAAATTTGCCGCCAACCCAGTTTTTCAGCAAAAACAGCCATTCTGGGGTGTGTGACCACTGCTTTACCCTGAAGCCAATCGATGTGAGGACACTCAGAAGCCAATGCCTGAATAGATGCTGAACTGCTGAACAACCAGATGGCGCCTTCAGAAATCAGGCCTTGAACCTGCTGTTTTTGGACCGATGTCAAATGCGCCGCTTGTCGCTGATAGGCAGCAACGGCTTGAACTTGAGCGCCAGAATTTTCAAGTTGTTGAACCAACCAATCTCGACCCGAAATAGCGCCCGTTTCGTCAGCGCCGCGGATGAAAATGGCGCTAAAACCTGTGGCAACTTGAGGGGCAACAACCTGCCATAAAGCTTCTGAATCAAGTTGCGGCGCATTCAAAGTAGGCTGATCAATTCGACCTGCCGAAATGCCGCATTGCATCAGAGCTGCAGCTGTGCCAGGACCCGTGCACCATGCGCGAGTGTTTGTGTGAAAGGGCTCCTGCCAATGACTCGACCCCCCAAAAGCATTTGCCATAAACCGAACGGCATTGGCACTGACAAACATCACGGCCTGACTGCGTTGAATTTTTTCAAGAAGCGATGCGCTGTCTTTATCCTGCAAAAGCCCTGTCAATTCAAGCAAAGGAAATTCGATGGCATCAAACCCGGCCTCGTTCAAAGACGCCATCCACGAGGCTGCATCTTGTTCGGGTCGGGTGACCACAACCCGAGTCATGGGCAACAGCATTGACGCATTAGCGCGCACCGCCTCGACGTAAATCTGCCGCCACTTGGTTGCCCAAGGTCTCGGCTTCTTGCAAGCTTTCAACAGCGCCTGTAATTTGGGCAGTCACCAAGCTTGTAGCACCTTCAGGGTCGCCCCATGCGGCACGAAGACTGAGCACATTGCCCGCCAAAGTGGCGTGGGCCGCCAAGGGCATTGAACAACTTCCTCCCATTGATCGGCTGACGGCGCGCTCGGCAGCCACAGCCAACCAAGACGTGCTGTGCACCAATGGGCTGAGGGCATCGACCAAGTCGGCTCGACCAGTGCAAATTTCAATGCCCAGTGCGCCCTGTCCGGCAGCGGGCAACATCTGCTCTGTCTCAAAAATATGGCGAATTCGTTCCGACAATTTGAGGCGCTTCAAGCCTGCAGCTGCCAAAATAATGCCTGCGTAAAGCCCCTCATCCAGCTTGCGCAGTCGGGTGTCCAAATTGCCACGCAAGGGTTCAATTTTCAAATCGGGACGAAGTGCTCGCAATAAAACCGTCCTTCTGAGACTGGAAGTACCGACCACCGCGCCTTGAGGGAGGTCCATGAGCGTGGCGTAATGAGATGAAACCCAAGCGTCGCGGGGGTCCTCACGTTCCATGACGCAGGCCAATTCAAAACCCTCCGGCATGTCCATGGGCACATCCTTGAGAGAGTGCACAGCAATATCAGCTCGCCCTTCTGAAAGAGCGACCTCCAACTCCTTCACAAATAAGCCTTTGCCACCCACTTTGCTCAGGCTTCGATCCAAAATTTGATCTCCCTGAGTGGTCATGCCCAAAAGCTGAACCGAGTGGCCACGCGACGCCAAAATAGCTTGAACATGCTCTGCTTGCCACATGGCAAGGCGGCTTTCACGGGTTGCAATGACGATAGGACGCTGCGAGTGGGGTGCTGTAATAGGGTTCAAACCAGTAACCTGTTGGTAATTTTTGAATCAAATCAAATGCTAGCATGACATCGACCCCAAAATTTTGACCCTCAACAGCAATGCAACAGGTCTCAGAAATACGGGGTAAATTGAATTCGAGGCATTTTTTGACGTTTTCAGCAGGATGCACGGGCACCTCAACAGCCTTGCAAACCGATAAAATCTGAAAATGTCAAAAAACCAACTCGATCAAAAGTCACAGGCCTGGTCGGCCTTGTTTTCCGAACCCATGAGCGATCTGGTGAAGCGCTATACCTCGAGTGTCTTCTTTGACAAGCGACTGTGGCAATCGGACATTCAAGGAAGTTTGGCCCATGCTGAAATGCTGGCCGCACAAAAAATCATCAGCAGTCAAGACTTAGCTGACATTCAGCGCGGCATGGCGCAAATTACCGATGAAATTTCCAAAGGTCAGTTCGATTGGAAATTAGACCTCGAAGATGTTCACCTCAACATTGAAGCACGGCTGACACAAATCGTGGGCGATGCAGGCAAACGTTTACACACGGGAAGAAGCCGCAACGACCAAGTGGCCACCGATGTCCGGCTGTGGCTGGTCAGCGAGATAGACCTTATTAGCGGCTTATTGAACGACCTGCAGAGATCTTTGGTTGAAGTGGCCGAACGCCATGTAGAAGTGATCTTGCCTGGCTTCACGCATTTGCAAGTGGCGCAACCCGTTAGCTTTGCGCATCACCTTTTGGCTTACGTCGAAATGTTTGCGCGCGATGCAGAGCGCATGTCCGATGTGCGCCGCAGAACCAACCGATTGCCTTTGGGATCCGCCGCACTGGCTGGCACCACATATCCGCTTGACCGTGAGCGTGTGGCCAAAAGCCTGGGCATGGTAGATGCGCAAGGCCAAGCTTGCGTCTGCCAAAACAGCCTTGATGGCGTGAGCGACCGCGACTTTGCGATTGAATTTACAGCGGCCGCTTCATTGTGCATGGTGCACATCAGCCGCTTGAGCGAAGAACTGATTTTGTGGATGAGCCAAAACTTTGGCTTTGTGAAGATTGCCGACCGCTTCACCACGGGCAGTTCCATCATGCCGCAAAAGAAAAATCCGGATGTACCTGAATTAGCGCGCGGCAAAACAGGGCGTGTCGTGGGGCACCTCATGGGGCTGATCACCCTCATGAAGGGCCAGCCACTGGCCTACAACAAAGACAACCAAGAGGACAAAGAGCCTTTGTTTGACACTGTCGATACGCTGAAAGACACCTTGCGCATTTTCAGCGAGATGATTGGTGGGCAAGCCAATCCGCAGTCAGGTCAAAAAGAAGGGGGCATCACGGTGAATGCCGAGGCCATGCAAGCCGCCACCAAGAAAGGCTATGCCACCGCCACCGATTTGGCCGACTACTTGGTGAAGAAAGGCCTGCCTTTCCGAGATGCACACGAGGTGGTAGCCCATGCCGTCAAAACGGCGCAATCAGAAAATTTGGATTTGAGTGAATTGCCTTTGGCAACTCTGCAAAAGTTCAATCCCGCCATTGAACAGGATGTTTTTGAATGTCTGAGCTTGGTGGGATCGCTGAATGCTCGAAATACTTTGGGTGGCACTGCGCCAGATCAAGTTCGCCTGCAAATTGCGCGCCATCATGCGCGCTTGGGTTTTTAAATAAGAGGTTGAGATGGAAAGCAATCAAACTGAACAAACGACGATGTCGCCCTTTGCAGCGGGTCTCAACTGGTCTGCTGAGTTGTACACAGGCGATGGTCGTATGGACAACACACACGAAGAATTTGTGACCATGCTGAATGCCTTGTTGCTCACGCCAAAAACTGATCAACTGAATTTGTACCGCGAATTTTTAAATCACACCGTTGAGCATTTCGCGCAAGAAGATCGCTGGATGGTGGCCACAGGTTTTAGCGAAGAAAACTGCCATGCAGGGCAGCACGCCACCATTTTGGAAACCATGCGCGCGGTAGAAGCGCACTACGTGCAAGGCGACACAGAAATGATTTCTCGCTTGGCCGAAGCTTTGGCCGAGTGGTTTCCACAGCATGCCGCCTCCATGGACGCAGGATTGGCTCAACATCTGAAGTCTGTGAACTTTGACAGCGAAACCGAAACACTGGCCGACCCCTCCATCATCAAGAATGTCACCATGTCGGGCTGCGGTAGCGTCAGCTGCAGCTAATCAGCCTCGACGAAAAGCTTACCCCGCAAAACAAAAAGAATTGGAAATCAAAGATGTCTGTGATCACCACCATTGAAGAATTACGTGTACTGGCTCAAAAGCGTGTACCTCGCATGTTCTATGACTACGCAGACAGCGGCTCCTGGACAGAGAGCACTTACCGCGCCAATGAAAGTGATTTCCAAAAAATCAAATTGCGCCAGCGCGTGGCAGTCAACATGGAAAATCGCAGCACCGCCAGCACCATGATCGGCCAGCCGGTCGCCATGCCAGTGGCCATTGCGCCTACCGGCCTCACAGGCATGCAACATGCCGATGGCGAAATATTGGCAGCAAGGGCCGCCAAAAAGTTTGGCATTCCCTTCACGCTTTCAACCATGAGCATTTGCTCTATTGAAGATGTGTCCAAAGGCACTGACGGTCACCCTTTTTGGTTCCAACTTTACGTGATGAGGGACCGAGATTTCATTGAGCGCTTAATTGAACGCGCCCGTGCTGCCAATTGTTCAGCGTTGGTGATTACTTTGGATTTGCAAATCTTAGGACAACGACACAAAGACTTGAAGAACGGCTTGTCGGCACCGCCCAAATTAACCATCGCCAACATGATCAACATTGCGACCAAGCCGCGTTGGGCTTTGGGCATGCTGGGGACATCGCGCCGCGAGTTTGGCAACATCGTGGGGCACGTCAAGGGCGTTGAAAACATGAGTTCCCTGTCAGCTTGGACTGCGCAGCAGTTCGATCCGCGTCTCAACTGGGGCGATGTGGAATGGATCAAAAAACGCTGGGGCGGCAAAATCATTTTGAAGGGCATTCAAGATGTTGAAGATGCTCGCTTGGCTGTTGAAAGTGGTGCCGATGCCATGATTGTGAGCAACCACGGTGGACGCCAACTGGATGGCGCTCAAAGCAGCATTGAAGCGCTGCCAGCCATTGTGGCTGCCGTAGGCAAGCAAATTGAAGTGCACATGGACGGTGGAATTCGCAGTGGACAAGATGTTTTGAAGGCACGTGCACTGGGTGCTCGTGGCACCTACATCGGTCGTGCCTTTTTGTATGGCCTTGGTGCCATGGGTCAGCCCGGTGTAAAAAAAGCTTTACAAATCATTCACAACGAACTCGACTTAACGATGGCTTTTTGCGGACACACCCAAATGGACACCGTTGACAAGAGCATCTTGTTGCCAGGCACTTTCCCCCAATAAAGTGCCTCTCTTTGCTTTGAGTTTGTGACTGACACCAAAGCACCTCCATCGCCACTGAAAAGGCGAATTGCGCACCTCGATATGGACGCTTTTTATGCTTCAGTCGAGTTGTTGCGCTACCCACAACTGAAGGGTCTGCCTGTGGTGATTGGCGGCGGTCGTCGCAGAGAGGATGACCTGCTAGAGCGTCTTCGCACAGCGCACCCAGACGGCGATTGGTCGGCAGACAATTTGTCTGAAATTCCGCTAGATTTTTTCCCCCGCATTGAAGGCTACACTGGGCGCGGCGTGATCACCACTGCCACTTACGCAGCGCGGCAATTTGGCATTGGCTCTGCCATGGGCCTGATGAAAGCTGCCAAGCTTTGTCCTCAAGCCATTTTGTTGCCGGTGGACTTCGATCAATACCGACATTACGCCAAGGTATTCAAAGGCATCATCAAAGACATTGCGCCGCTCATGGAAGACCGCGGGGTGGACGAGGTCTACATCGACTTCACGGAGGTGCCTGGCGGACAGAGAGAAGGCGGTAGAGTGTTGGCACGGCTCATACAAAAATGTATTTTTGAAGCCACAGGCCTCACTTGCTCCGTGGGCGTAGCACCCAACAAACTGATCGCCAAAATGGCCAGTGAGTTCAACAAGCCCAACGGTATTTCCATTGTTCACGAGGAAGATCTGCAAACAGCCATCTGGTCTTTGAGTTGCCGCAAGATCAATGGCATCGGACCTAAAGCCGATGAAAAGCTCAAGCTGCATGGTATCGAGACCATTGGCCAATTGGCAGCTTCTGAACGCCAGTGGCTGCAATCGCACTTTGGCAAAGTTTATGGCGCGTGGTTGCATGAGGCGGCTTGGGGTCGTGACGACCGTCCCATTAGCACCGAGAGCGAGCCCGTCAGTATCAGCCGTGAAACCACTTTCGAGACTGACTTGCATGCTGTGCGTGACAAGGAAGAATTGGGCAAGGTGTTTACAAGGCTTTGCCAGCAAGTCGCGGCCGATTTAAAGCGCAAGGGCTACGACGGCAAAACCATCGGTATCAAGCTGCGATATGACAATTTCAAAAGCGTGACACGCGATCAAACCCTCACCTTTTACACACAAGATGCCAAAGAGATTCGGAAGTTTGCGGGCCTGTGTTTAAAGCGAGTGGATTTGTCGCGCAAACTCAGATTGCTAGGCGTACGCGTCGGGTCTTTGGTCAAACACGGGACAGCACCCGAGCCCAACGCAAGCTACAGTTTGCAACAATCTCCAAACACCGAACTCAACGAGGCCAGCCCCGATGGACAAACTCAATTGCTTTTCTTTGACGACGAATGACCATGTTGCACATTTGGTGCTGAACAAGCCCGAGTCGTTCAACACCATGCACCCCACATTCTGGCGTGAGCTGGACACGGTGCTGCACCAATTGAACGATGCGGGCCAGGCAAGGGCCTTGGTCATTTCCAGCACTGGCAAGCATTTTTCTGCGGGCATGGCCCTGGAAACTTTCTCTGGCGCCATCTCCATGGACGCTGACAGTGCAGAGGGCCGTGCGGCTATCTACGATTCACTCACCGAAATGCAGTCCACCTTCACACTTCTTGAGAGCATGCGCATTCCCGTGATTGCTGCCATTCAGGGCGGCTGTATTGGCGGCGCGGTAGACATGGTCACAGCTTGCTGCATTCGCTATGCCACGCAAGATGCATTTTTTTGTATTCAAGAAATCAACATTGGCATGGTGGCTGACGTGGGCACTTTGCAACGCTTGCCCAAATTATTGCCCATGGGCTTGGTCAAAGAATTGGCCTATACCGGCCGACGCTTGAGTGCAGAAAATGCATTAAAACACGGCCTGGTAACCCACGTGTTTGACACCCAAGAAACTTTGGTGGCAGGCGCGCTGGCATGCGCCAAAGAAATGGCCGACAAACCACCTGTGGCAATTTGGGGTACCAAGCAAGCGCTGAACTATGCGCGCGACCACAGCGTTGAAGACAGTCTGCGGCAAATGGGTTGGCTGCAAGGTGCAATTTGGAGCAACCTTCACATTCGAGAAGCGCTTGTGGCGGCCAAAGAAAAACGGCCTGCAAAATTCCCGCCTCTTGCGCCCCTTAAAGGCTTTAAAACTCTAAGTTAATGCCGGCCGGCTGTGCCTTCTAATTATTGCCGCGCTGTTCGAATATTGGGCGGCGGTGATTGCGGATGGCTGGTGCGCCAAGGATTGATGTCCAAACCACCGCGCCGGGTGTAGCGGGCATACACCGACAGCTTTAGAGGTTTGCAGCGCGTCCAAATGTCCATGAAGATGCGCTCCACACATTGCTCATGAAACTCGTTGTGATTTCGAAAGCTCACAATGTATTGAAGCAATCCTGCCTGATCGATTTGATCGCCCGTGTATGAAATTTGAACACTTCCCCAATCGGGTTGACCTGTGACCAAACAGTTACTTTTGAGCAAGTGACTTACCAATGTTTCCGTAACAGGCGCCTCATCATGTTGTGCTTTAAGCAATTCTGGCGCAGGTTGATAGTGTGCGCACTCAATGTCCATGCGGTCTAGGTTAAGGCCATCCAATTCATGAACAGGCTCTTTATCAAACTCTTCAGGCAGAAGTATTTTGACGCCGCAGCGGGAAAGGATTTTGCCGCCATGCCACAAAGCTGTGTCAAGGTCTTCGCGCATGCAATCACGCACTGCTTTTGCATCTACAAATTGAGTGGCATTGAAACTGTTCAAGTAAAGCTTGAAAGATTTGCTTTCAATGATATGAGTGCTTTCCGCAGGTACCGTGATGTGTGCAATAGCCACCTGCGGCTTACCCTTAAGATTGAGCCATGAAAGCTCAAACGCTGTCCACAGATCTGCGCCCAAGAAAATAGGCGCACCCTGAATACCCAACTCTTCGCGCTTCACTGCGCGAGGAATAGGGAACAACAATGATGCATCGTATTGATCGACATAGGCGCTGTTTTTACCCAGCTGAGATTGCTCTGGCTGGTTCATACTGCACCCTTTTCACGTCGACGGAAAACCCACCGATCCACATCAGACTCAGAGGCCGCATAGGCATAGCCTTCCCGATTGAAGTCTTTTAATTTTTCCGGAATTTGAATGTGTTTTTGAATGGCATACCGCGCTAGCAATCCGCGCGCGCGCTTGGCAAAGAAACTGATCACTTTGTACTTGCCACCTTTGTATTCTTCAAACACGCACTCCACCACTCGCGCCTTCAAAACCTTTTGATCCACTGCTTTGAAATACTCTTGCGAGGCCAAATTGATGACCACAGGCGCTTTCTCTTTTGCCAACTGCGCGTTGAGATGCTGCGCAATGCTAGCACCCCAAAATTGGTACAGATTTTTACCGCGCGGATTGGTCAGGGCCGTGCCCATTTCCAAGCGATAGGGTTGCATCCAATCTAAGGGCCGCAACACGCCATACAAGCCACTCAAAATACAAACGTGGTCTTGCGCCCACTCAAGGTCCTTGGGCTTCAAGGACTTAGCATCTAGGCCGTCGTAGACGTCGCCATTGAAAGCCAACACAGCCTGTTTTGAATTTTTGCCACTGAATTTAGGCCGCCAGGCTTCATATCTGGCCACATTCAAAGCAGCCAGGTTGTCGCTCAAATCCATTAATTCAGAAATTTGAGCTGGCGTTTTATGTTTCAATACCTCTATTAATTCGGCAGATTGAGAGACAAATTGGGGCAAGGTGTGCGGCACCCCCTCCACTGGGGAGTCGTAATCCAACGATTTAGCAGGAGACAATAGAAGCAGCATGCGCAAAATCCTTTAATGCCTCGATTATCTTGCAGGTGACAGTACTTTGCAGGCAAAGGCATTAGCCTCAAATTGTCGCAATTCTTATGGCGTCCTCAACTCCGACGCCCAACTTAAAGCAAACGATCATGAGTCTTCTATTTTCTGAGTACCAACTCCCCGCCCCGAAGGGCCCCCTCACATTGGCCAATCGCATCGTGGTTGCCCCCATGTGCCAGTATTCAGCCGATCACGGCAAGGCCACCGATTGGCATCTGGCCCACTGGACTTCTTGGCTCAACAGCGGCGCAGGCTTGGTCATTCTAGAAGCCACCGCCGTGACCGAAGAGGGCCGAATTAGCCCAGGATGTTTGGGTTTGTGGAATGACGCCACTGCCGAGGCACTACAAGACAAACTGAGTCGAGCCCGAAAACTTGCACCCCCTGTACCGGTTGCCATTCAAATTAGCCATGCAGGCCGCAAGGCCTCGAGTGCTGCCCCTTGGCATGGCGGGCAATTGCTCGATGCTGCTCAAGGAGGTTGGCAAGCATTGGCCCCAAGTGCTTTGCCGCATTTGACCAACGAACTACCGCCTACAGAATTGGACGCCGCAGGGCTTGAGCACATCAAAAATTCTTTTGCTCAAACGGCCGATCGTGCGCAATCCATGGGCATTGAAATGGTTGAACTGCATGCCGCTCATGGCTATTTATTGCATGAATTTTTATCGCCCATTTCAAACAAAAGGACCGATGCCTATGGGGGCTCTTTTGAAAACCGCATACGATTTATTCGAGAAATTTTTGACGCCGTGCGGGCTAAGTTCAATGGCGTTTTAGGCATTCGGCTCTCGGCCACCGATTGGGTAGAAGGCGGCTGGAACCCTGAAGAAACTGCAGACTTGTCTGTGCGCCTCAAAGACGCCGGCGCTAACTTTGTTCATATTTCCTCGGGCGGGGTTTCCGCTCAACAGAAAATTGCAATTGGCCCTGAATACCAAGTGCCCTTTGCCAAAACAGTCAAAGACAAATGCGGCCTGCCGACCATCGCGGTGGGCTTGATCACTCAAGCGCAACAAGCTGAGGCGATATTGCAACGTGGCGATGCGCATCTGGTTGCCTTAGCAAGAGCCTTCTTGTTCAACCCTCGGTGGGCATGGCAAGCGGCTGCCGAATTGGGCGGCGTGGTGCAAGCCAGCGAGCAATACTGGCGCTGCTTACCCCGAGAAGCACAATCAATTTTTGGCAATGTGAAAATTGGGATGCGTTGAAATCATGAACACCCTCGCTTTTCAAGACGTTCAATTCACCAATGGCTATGAGTTCACGCACGGTACCGGCTACACCCTGCCTGAATATCCTTTTGTGACACCCCCAGAGCTGGTTCAAAACAAAACCTTGCGACATGCGGTGGTGATTGTGGGAGGCGGCATCACAGGTCTGACTTTGGCTTGCGCCTTGGCTAACTTAGGCATCAAAGCCGTTCTCTTGGACGAAGACAACACCGTCGGGGTGAAGGGTGCCTCTTCGCGCGGCATTTGTTACACCCAAAAATCACTCGAAATTTTTCAAAAGCTGGGCGTGTTTGATCGCATTGCCCACAAAGGGATTCAGTGGAGTGTGGGACGGACATTTGCGGGCAATGATGAGGTCTACAACTTTGACCTTAAACAACAAAGTAATTTCAGTCTTTCAGAGCAACCTGCCTTCATCAACATTCAACAGTTTTACATCGAAGGCTATTTGGTTGAACGCACGCAAGAACTCGGACATGTCGATTTGCGTTGGCAATCGCGCGTGACAGCCTTCCAACAAAACAAAAACTTTGCAACGCTGAGCGTCGAAACACCCGAAGGCACCTACCAACTGCAAGCCGACCATGTGATTGATGCCACAGGCTCCCACACACCCTTCCACGCATGGACGGGCGTCGGCATGGAAAGCAAAAAAGGCGATGACCGCTGGTGCATTGCCGATGTGCGTTTTGACAAACACCCGCCCACAGAGCGACACACCTGGATTGAAGCGCCCTTCAATGAAAACAGAGCGGTTTGGCAGCACCTCATGGCAGATGATGTCTGGCGCATTGACTATCAAATGGAACCCAATGCTGATGCTGCTTACATCAGCCGAGAAGACGTGGTACGCGAGCGCTTAGAGCGTCAGTTTGGCAAGGCCGTCAAGGTCGACATTGTGTGGGTTGGCCCCTATGCGTATAAAAGCCAGTGCCTAACTACCTTGCGCATGGGTCGGGTGTTTTTCATGGGCGACACCGCCAAAATTGTGAACCCCTTTGGCGCACGCGGTGGCAACACCGGTGTGGCCGACGCCGATAACCTGGCTTGGAAGTTGGCCGCTGTGCTGCGCGGACACGCAGCCGAAGAATTGCTTGAAAGCTACAACGATGAGCGACTTGAAGCTGCGCAAGAAAATGTCAAAGTCACGCGCCGTACAGCCCGTTTTTTAAGGCCTGCCGACGGCGTGGAGCGCGCTTTTAGAAAAGCCACCATCAGTTTGGCCAAACAATTTCCTTTTGCCCGCTCTTTGGTTAACACAGGCAGAATGGCAGTTGCCAACACCTACCGCGGCTCACGAGCCTGCGGTGAAAATGGTGGCACTTCGGTTCAAAACGTCAAAATCCAATGGCGCCCCGGCAAAGCGGGCGCATTGAATGACCTCCTGCAATGGGCAGATGGCAGGCTGCTTATTTTGGTGTTTGGCATGCAATCCAAAGCATCGCTCAAACGACTTCAAGAACTCAGCGCCTCAGGCCTTCCCGCTCGTTGTGTGCAGGTTCTTGCCAAAGGCGACAGCGCTCAAGCACGCGAGCACATCTGGGACAAACAAGGGAACTTGCAAAGCGCGTGTGCAGCAGGGCCCGTGGGCGGTTGGGCTGTCATTCGACCCGATGGTTATTTGGCAGACACGGGCAACGCTGTGAATGGCGATTTGATAGCCGCTGTGGCAACTTCTTTGTCCCTTTGATTCAATTCGGACTCATCATGATGAAAACAGAACTGAACTTTCAAGACGCCGATGGCTTTTATGAGCAATTGCTGAATGCGCATGACGGCCTCAGCGCAGAACAGTCTGAGCAACTCAACATGCGGCTTATTTTGCTGCTGGCCAATCAGGTGGGAGACGCGGTGGTCCTTCGAGATTGCATTGAATCGGCAAAGAACTAAGCCATATCCTGTTTTAACCCTCGAAAACTGGGCGCTAGCCCAGTAAAATCATGGCTTTAGTCCTTTCATGACATTGCCACCTGGCAATCTCTCAATACCCAGCCCATGAGCAACGAGTCCATCCCCGCGATCCAGCAACCCGGCCTTGAAAGCCTGCCCAAGTCCTTTGAGCCTGCCGCTCTCGAAGCCCATTGGGGCCCCGAATGGGAAAAGCGCGGCTACGGCATTGCTGGACACAGGGGTAGCCAAGCGCCACACGCAGACGCGCCCAGTTTTGCCATTCAATTGCCGCCCCCCAATGTGACGGGCACTTTGCACATGGGCCATGCGTTTAACCAAACCATCATGGACAGCCTTACACGCTACCACCGCATGATGGGCTTCAACACGGCCTGGATTCCTGGCACCGACCATGCCGGCATTGCCACGCAAATTGTGGTGGAGCGCCAATTGCAATCCCAAGGTATCAGCCGCCATGACATGGGCCCTACACCCGCTGAAGCGCGCAAAAACTTTGTGTCCAAAGTGTGGGAGTGGAAAGAACAATCGGGCAACACCATCACCGAGCAAATGCGCCGCATGGGCGACAGCGTGGACTGGACCCGTGAGTACTTCACCATGGACGACAAGTTGTCCAAAGTGGTCTCAGAAACTTTCGTCAAGTTGTACGAGCAAGGCCTCATTTACCGAGGCAAGCGTTTGGTCAGCTGGGACCCCGTGCTGCAAAGCGCGGTGTCTGATTTGGAAGTGGAAAACACCGAAGCCGACGGCAAGATGCATTACATCTTGTACCCGTTTTCTGAGGGCCCTCAACTCATTGACGGCATGATGCAAAAAGGCATGACCATTGCCACCACCCGTCCTGAAACCATGATGGCCGATGGCGCTTTAGCGATACACCCCGAAGACGATCGCTACAAACATTTGGTAGGCAAAAAAGTCGACCTGCCTTTGTGCAATCGTCAGATCCCCATCATTGCCGACGACTTTGTAGATCGCGAATTTGGATCGGGTTGCGTGAAGATCACCGGCGCCCACGACGCCAACGACTACGCATGCTCCATGCGTCACGGCTTGCCCCTGATCACCATCTTCACACTCACTGCCACCGTGAACGAAAACGGTCCTAAAGCCTATCAAGGCATGGATCGCTTTGTGGCACGCAAAGCCTTGATCAAAGACTTGGAAGCACAAGGCCTGCTGGTGGAAATCAAACCCCACAAATTGATGCTGCCCATTTGCGCACGCACCGGCCAAGTGGTGGAGCCCATGCTCACAGACCAATGGTTTGTAGCTGTTAACAAAATCAGCCCACAAGACCCTTCCGGCAAAAGCATCGCACAAAAAGCCATTGACGCTGTGCATTCCGGCCAAGTGAGTTTTGTACCCGAAAACTGGGTCAACACTTATGACCAGTGGATGAACAACATTCAAGACTGGTGCATTTCACGTCAACTGTGGTGGGGCCATCAAATTCCCGCTTGGTACGACGAGGAAGGCAATGTGTATGTGGCCAAGTCAGAAACTGAGGCACAAGCCCAAGCTGATGCCAAAGGGCCTGGTAAAAAACTCAAGCGCGATGAAGACGTGCTAGACACTTGGTACTCCTCTGCGTTGGTACCCTTCTCCACCATGGGCTGGCCCGAAGCCTTGGCCACTTCAGGCCCCGATGAAACACAAGATTACGACTTGTACTTGCCCTCGTCTGTGTTGGTCACAGGCTACGACATCATCTTTTTCTGGGTTGCCCGAATGATCATGATGACCACGCACTTTACGGGTCGCGTGCCGTTCAAACATGTTTACATCCACGGTTTGGTGCGCGACGCACAAGGCAAGAAGATGAGCAAGTCAGAAGGCAATGTGCTGGACCCCGTCGATTTGATCGATGGCATTGCACTTGAATTGCTGTTGGACAAACGCTCACAAGGTTTGCGCAAACCCGAGACGGCGCCTCAGGTGCGTAAGAACACGCAAAAAGAATTTCCAGACGGTATTCCTGCCTATGGCGCAGACGCCTTGCGTTTCACGTTTGCGGCGTTGGCATCGTTAGGTCGAAGCATTAACTTTGACAGCAAACGCTGCGAAGGCTATCGCAACTTCTGCAACAAACTGTGGAACGCCACACGCTTTGTGCTGATGAACTGCGAAGGCTACGACTGTGGCCTCAAAGAACACACCAAAGCAGAGTGCGCCGTGGGCGGTCCTGCACATGGCTACATGACCTTCAGTCCTGCCGACCGCTGGATTTCCTCCAAGATTCAGCGCGTGGAAGCCGATGTCGCAAAGGGCTTTGCAGAATACCGCTTAGACAATGTGGCCAACGTCATTTATGACTTCGTGTGGAACGAGTTCTGCGATTGGTATTTGGAAATTGCCAAGGTGCAAATCAACACCGGCGATGCGTCGCAACAGCGCGCTACAAGACGCACGCTCATTCGCACGCTTGAAACTATTTTGCGATTGGTCCACCCCATTACGCCTTTCATCTCAGAGGAGTTGTGGCAAAAAGTGGCGCCTGTGGCGGGCCGGGCAGGCCCATCTGTCAGCATTGCTGCTTACCCCGTTTCGCAACTCGAACGCATTGACGAAAAAGCCGAAGCCCATGTGGCCAAGCTCAAAACTTTGGTCGATGCCTGCCGCAATTTGCGTGGTGAAATGAGTGTCTCACCCGCCACCAAGTTGCCTTTGTATGTGTTGGGCGACTCAGAATTCATGAAGGCTGCTGGCCCCGTGCTGCAAGCCTTGGCCAAGCTGAATGAAGTCAAAGTTTTTGACAACGAAGCCGAGTGGACAAAAGCTGCAGCCTCAGCCCCGGTTGCTGTGGTGGGCGAAGCCAGGCTTTGCTTGTTCATGGAAGTGGATGTGGCGGCAGAAAAAATTCGCCTCAGCAAAGAAATTGCGCGCTTAGAAGGCGAAATTGGCAAAGCCAACAGCAAGCTCAGTAACGAAGCCTTTGTGGCCAAAGCACCGCCTTCTGTGATTGACCAAGAGCGAAAGCGCGTGGCTGATTTTGAGGCCACACTGAGCAAAGTTAAATTGCAGTTAGGGCAGCTTCAAGCCGCCTCTGCCAAGCCCTGAAATACCACTGACATAGGTTTGTGATATCTTTAAAAAAGTTGATCAACCGAGATCCCATCATGAGCGCAAAGCCAAGCATTCGCAAAGCAGTTTTCCCCGTCGCAGGTCTGGGAACACGCTTCCTACCCGCCACCAAAGCAGCCCCCAAGGAAATGCTGCCCGTGGTGGACAAGCCACTCATTCAATATGCGGTGGAAGAAGCCTACTCTGCCGGTGTGCGCCACATGATTTTTGTCACGGGACGCAGCAAACGCGCCATTGAAGATCACTTTGACACGGCCTACGAACTAGAAACCGAACTAGAAAGTGCGCACAAAGATGAACTCTTGAAATTAGTGCGCTCTGTGCAACCTGACGACATGGTCTGTGCATACGTACGCCAACCTCGCTCTTTGGGTTTAGGCCATGCAGTGCTTTGCGCAGAAGCCATGGTAGGCCAAGAGCCTTTTGCAGTGCTGCTGGCAGACGATTTGATGGTGGGCCTGAAGGGAGGCCCTTCCATCTTGGCGCAAATGGTCAAAGCCTATGAACAACAAGGCCGCTCTATTTTGGCTGTGCAAGAGGTCCCTCTTGAGCAAGTCAAACGTTACGGTATCGTGGCCGGAGAATCTGCTGGCAAACAATTGATTCGTGTTGAGCAGATTGTTGAAAAGCCATCGCCAGAAAAAGCCCCATCGCGCATGGGCGTTGCAGGTCGGTACATACTCACCCCCGGCATTTTCGAAGAAATTAGAAACCAGCCAACCGGCGTGGGTGGCGAGATTCAACTCACCGATGCCATCGCCAGATTAAAGTCTCGCGAAGCTGTTTATGCGTTTCAGTACGAAGGCAAACGCTACGACTGTGGCAGCAAAGAAGGCTTCTTAGAGGCCACTGTTGAATTGGCATTGGACCACCCGCAAGTCGGTGAATCTTTCAGGGCTTATCTCAAAACTTTGAAGCTCTGAAAAAGCGTCTAGCGTCTTCCACAAAAAGCTTCACTTCCTGAAGCTTTTTTTTCAACGCCGCTTCAACCAAATGAGAAAACGATCGCCATCCGTTTCTTGCAACAACAACTCATTGCCTGTTTGTCTTGCAAATGCTTCGAAGTCTCTTTGTGAACCTGGATCAGTGGCCATCACTTTCAGCACTTGCCCCGATTGCATGGCTGTCAGTGATTTCTTGGCTTTCAAAATAGGCAATGGGCAATTCAAGCCACAGGTGTCCAGTTCTATGTCAAACGCTAAGCTCATCTTTTCTCCAAGATCAAGGGTCAGTTCTTCGATTTACTCAGCACGGCCTTGTGCATCACGCTCTTCCCAAGTCATGAACTTGGGCTCAATACCTTGGGAGCGTAACCAATCGCCTAAGGCATACCCTGTCCCTGCAGGCCAACATACCAGTTCATCAAAATTGAACATTTTGTACTCCGCCAATTCTGGCGACAACTTCACAACGCCTGAAGCCACAGCGTGATAAGCAATGATCACTTGGTTCATGCGCTTAAATTCGTAAACGCCAATTAATTTCAGTGCACTCACTTGCAGGTTTGTTTCTTCAGCAATCTCGCGCGTGATGCCATCCTCCGGTGATTCATCAGCCTCCATGAAGCCAGTGATCAGAGCAAATTTTTTGCCCGTCCACGCTGCGTTTCTGGCCAATAAAATTTGATTTTCTACTTGCACCACGCCCGCCAAAACGGGCGTTGGATTATTCCAATGGGTAAAGTCGCATTCCGTGCAACGCAGGCGCAGTTTTTCACCGCCGTCTTCCATCTGTGGCAACCAAGCTAGCGCGGATCCGCAGCAAGGACAAAAGCGGTATTCAATCATGCTGGAAAAACTCCTGTAGATAAATAACGGTCACCCCGATCGCACACAATGAAAACAATGGTGGCATTTTTTTCGCGTGCCGCGATTTGCTGCGCAACCCAACAAGCGCCGGCGGCAGACACACCCGCAAACAACCCTTCTTCACGAGCCAGTTGTCGACATGTGTCTTCAGCATCGTCTTGACTCACGTAAATCAACTCATCCACGTTCTTTGGGTTGTAAATTTTGGGCAGGTATTCCTCAGGCCATTTGCGAATACCGGGTATGCGTGAACCTTCGTTGGGCTGAGCCCCCACAATTTGAATTTTGGGATTTTTCTCTTTGAGAAACAGAGAGACCCCTGTGATAGTTCCTGTTGTGCCCATGGCACTGACAAAGTGGGTAATGCGTCCGCTCGTTTGCGCCCAAATCTCTGGACCTGTTGTCTCGTAATGAATGCGAGGATTGTCTGGATTTGAAAACTGGTCCAAGATGCGGCCTTTGCCTTGAACCGCCATGTTGTCGGCCAAGTCCCTTGCGTATTCCATGCCTCCACTTTTGGGCGTCAAGATAAGTTCTGCACCAAACGCTTTCATGGTTTGCGCACGCTCAATTGACAAGTCTTCAGGCATGATCAAAATCATTTTGTAGCCTTTGATGGCTGCAGCCATGGCCAAGGCAATACCCGTGTTTCCCGATGTTGCTTCGATGAGTGTGTCACCCGGTTTAATTTCACCGCGCTCCTCAGCTCTCTTGATCATGGAAATAGCCGGACGATCTTTGACAGAGCCAGCAGGGTTGTTACCTTCTAGTTTTCCCAGAATGACATTGCCATTGGATGACATGAAATTGGCTGCGACTCTTTGCAACTTCACCAATGGCGTGTTACCGATTGAATCTTCAAGTGTCTGATAGTTCATTTCTTTAACTTATGACCTGTTTAACTTGCGTTCAGACTTTGACAGAGTACAAATGCAAGTCTAATGAGCTGAAAAAGGATTATCCTTCTAACCCAGTAGCCTTGTCATTTGATCAGAATCAAGATTTTTCAGCAGTTTTTTTATTTCGCAAGGAAACAACATGCCAAGACATATTTTGGATGAATCGAAAATTCACCCCGCCATCCAAGAAGTGGTGGCCAAACATCACCAGGAAGTTGTTAAAGAAGTTCAGGCCGCCATCGCCAAACACCATGTCGTGGTGGTTGGCATGAGGCAAAACCCTGTGTGTTCTTCTGTTCGCAAAAGCCTGTCTAAAGCCAATATTCAACACCATTATTTGGAATATGGCAGCTATTTCAGCGATTGGCGCAAACGCAATGCCCTCAAGCTCTGGACCGGATGGCCCACCTTCCCCATGGTGTTTGTTGACGGCGTTTTAGTGGGCGGCGGTAATGACGTTAAAGCACTCCTAAGTTCGGGTCAGTTGGTATAAATCGCGCAAAAAAATGTGTCATAATCTCGTTCTTCGCAATCCGCCCGGGTGGTGAAATTGGTAGACGCAGGGGACTCAAAATCCCCCGCCGCAAGGCGTGCCGGTTCGATTCCGGCCTCGGGCACCATCGATTTGCAATAAATCGAATAAAATCATTTGCGAAATGCACATCCTTTTGATATTCGCATTAGCTGTGTTGTTCCCTGCAACACACATCCTGAATGATTGGCTGTTTGACTTCGCCAACATCAATGCCAACATATCGCTAATTTATATGCCGGCTTTTTTGCGCCTGTTCAATGTATTGGTATTGGGGCCCGTATTCGGTACATTCGCCACTCTCTTGGGTGGCATGCTGCTAATTCCTCACTTTGATGGGCCTCTGAATTTGACGTTAATGAACATTGTGTGCTCCAGTGCCGGGCCCATCATTGCTTTGATGAGTTTTAAAATTTATTTCAAACGCTCGGTTCAACTGACATCACTCAAAGACTTGGCCACTATGACGGTCATTTATTGCGTCTTCAACTCGTTTCTACACCACACCACTTGGTTAATGCTTGACATCGACAAAGGTTTGAACATTTCCGAAATGTTTTGGATGTTGATAGGCGATCTGAACGGCGCACTTTTAGGCGCATATCTCATGAAGGCGACAATTGATTTTTTGGAAAGCAAAGGCGTCAAATTTCCCAAGTCTTCGCCGCCCAAAAACTGAAAATATTTAAAGTGCCGCCACCGACTGCAAACCTTGTCTAACGGTGGGGTATTTCAATCGCAACTTGAGTTCTTTTTTGAGCCTGTCATTTTTCAAGCGCCGCGACTCACTCATAAAACTCAAGAGCATCAGAGGCAGGGTTTCTTGCGCCTGGCTTCGGGCCACGCGTGGCGGTCTAGGCAAGCCCATCAAGTCAGCTGCCAAATCAAAGTAATCCCCCATTTTCAAATGGGTATCGTCGCTCACATGCACCACTCGTTGCGGCTTGCCTCGCCATAAAGCAGCCACGCAAGCTCTGGCCAGATCATCGGCATGGATGTGGTTTGTGTAGACATCGTCCTTTTTCTGTAACACTGGTGTGCCCTTCAAAAGCCTTTCCCGAGGTGTGCCGTTGGGCCGATTGGGCGCGTAAATACCAGGAATTCTCAGAATGCTGGTGCGCACACCCGTTTGACCTAAAAATCGAACAATCTTTTCAGCATCCACACGTCGAATGCCTCTTGGGGTATGTGGCTTGACCGGTTGCGTTTCCGGTACCCAAGCCCCTTTGCAGTCACCATATACACCACTGGTGGAGCCATAAACCAAGACCTTTGGCATGCTTCTCTTTTTAAGAGCCCTCACCAAATTCAAAGTGCGTGAATCGGTTGACCATTCACCCACCCTGTCGGATGGAGGGGGGGCCAAATGCAAAACACGCGTTGCCCACCCCGACAAACGCTGCAAAGTTGCAGAACTATCGAGGTTACCCACTACTGCGGTGATGCCCTGAGCTCTGAGTGAAGGGGCCTTTTCAGGCGATGAGGTCAATGCCATCACTCGGGTTCGACCCACCAATTGCTTGGCAGCGCGTTGGCCCACATCGCCGCAACCAATGATTAAAACCCGCTCTTTTCGAAAGCGAGAGGGCAAAGCACCTAAAGGGGTTTGGTTTGAAGGCAAAATCAGGGGGTTGAAAATTTCAGACCCCCCTAGGATAACGAAAACATGAGCTTCCAAATAACTGTTGAGCCCAGCGGCCGTACTTTCAGTGCTGATAACAGCGAAACTTTGCTAGCCGCAGGCATTCGGCAGGGTATCGGCCTGCCTTATGGCTGCAAAGATGGTGCTTGCGGCTCATGCAAGTGCAAAAAAATTTCTGGCACCGTGATTCATGGCGAACATCAAGCCAAGGCCCTTAGCGCGGAGGAGGAGGCAGCCGGCCTTATATTGACTTGCTGCTCTAAAGCCCAAAGCGATTTGATCTTGGAGTCACGTCAAGTGACTGAAGCTGGCAGTTTTCCCATTAAGAAGATGCCTGTACGCGTGGTCAGCTTAGAAAAGAAATCGCACGACGTGATGTCAGTCATCATGCAATTGCCCGCCACAGATGTCATGAAGTTTCATGCCGGCCAATATGTTGAGTTTTTGTTGCGTGATGGCGCGCGTCGCAGTTACAGCATGGCCAATGCACCGCACACCCTTGACCCTGTGGCCCCCAAAGTTGAGCTGCACATTCGCCACATGCCTGGCGGCAAATTTACCGACGTGGTTTTCAGTACCATGAAGGAAAAAGATATCCTGCGCATTGAAGGACCCTATGGTAGTTTCTATTTACGTGAAGAATCTAATGCGCCCATGATTTTGCTGGCCTCAGGTACCGGCTTTGCGCCTATCAAAGCTTTGATTGAGCACATGCAACACCAAAACATCACTCGTCCCGCTACCTTGTACTGGGGCGGTCGCAGGCCCTCCGATTTGTACATGAACGAATGGGTCGAAGCGCAATTGAAGGTCATGCCGCATTTGAAATACGTACCCGTCATCTCTGACGCACTGCCTGAAGATGCATGGTCAGGACGCACGGGCTTTGTGCATCAAGCCGTCTTGCAAGACCATCCGAACCTCAGCGGTTTTCAAGTTTATGCTTGTGGCGCACCCATTGTGGTGGACTCGGCTCGCGCAGATTACATTGGCAAAGCAGGTTTGCTCGAAGAAGCCTTTTTTGCTGATTCATTCACCACTGAAGCCGACAAGGCGAGGGAGTCCAACTGATGCTGAAATCTCAAACCTTGTTAAAACGCAAGTGGCTTCTCTCGGCCATGGCAATCATTGCTTTGAGCAGTTTCAATTTGGCACTTGGCCAGCCTTTGGAAAAACCCATTCGATTGGTGGTGCCCTATGCCCCTGGCGGCCCCATTGACGTCACAGCACGCGCATTGGCCGAGCGCGTCAAGGACACATTGGGTACCGTCATCATTGACAACAAGCCAGGCGCAGGCGGAAATTTAGGCGTAGACATCGTGGCCAAGGCGCCCGCCGATGGCTACACCATTGGCATTTCTGCGGTCGCCACCCACGCCATCAACCCTTGGCTATTTAGCAAGATGCCCTTCAACGTCGCCACCGACTTTGCGGCCATTACGCAAATGGTTCGTGTGCCCAATGTACTGGTCATGAACGCCGATACGGCGCAACGTTTAAAAATTAACACCGTGGGCGATTTAATTGCCTACGGCAAAGCCAACCCGGGCAAGCTCAATGTAGGCTCTGGCGGTAACGGCAGTGCCGGCCATTTGGCCGCTGAAATGTTCAAGCGGGATGCCGGTATCTATGCAGTGCACATTCCCTACAACGGTGGCAACCCAGCGCAGTTGGCATTGTTGTCTGGTCAAGTCGATTTCAACTTTGACAATTTGGCCACAGCAGCGCCCAATATCAAAGCAGGCAAACTCAAGGCCTTGGCAGTGACCACGGCACAGCGCGCCAGCGCATTGCCAGACATTCCAGCCATGGCAGAAACTTTAAATGGTTTTGAAGTAGACACTTGGTGGGGCTTGGTAGCTCCGGCCAACACACCACCTGCCGTCGTGGCCAGGCTGCATCAAGCCTTTTCTACAGCACTTGCCGCACCTGAAACCAAAACACGTTTTGGTTTGATGATGGCCGAGCCTGTGAGCAGCACGCCCGATCAATTTGCAGCGTTCATGAAACGCGAGTGGGTCAAGTATGAGCCCCTTGTGAAAGCCAGTGGCGCCAAGGTTGATTGAACGACGTCATCTTCATGAAAAAAGCGCTGAGGGTTCAGCGCTTTTCTTATTCACCCAAGTAAGCTGCTCGCACTTTAGGATCATTCAGTAATTCTTGGCCAGGCCCCGTCATGGAAATTAAACCCGACTCCATCACATAGCCGCGATTGGCAATGGACAGCGCACGACTGGCATTTTGTTCTACCAACAAAACCGTAACGCCTTGCGCAAAGACATCGCGCACCACTTCAAAAATTTTTTCAACCATGATGGGGGACAAACCCATGGAAGGCTCATCAAGCAACAACACTTTAGGTCGACTCATGAGTGCACGGCCCATGGCCAACATTTGTTGTTCACCACCCGACAAGGTACCTGCCAATTGGTCTTTGCGCTCTTGCAGGCGTGGAAAAGTGTGAAACACTTTCTCCATATCGTCTTGAATGGCGGCATTGTCGGTGCGGATGTAAGCACCCATGAGCAAATTTTCTTTGATGGTCATGCGCGTGAACACACCGCGTCCTTCGGGAACCATGGCCAAACCTTGCTTGACCAAATCCCATGGGCCTTGGCCCACAATGCTTTTTCCCAAATATTCAATGTCGCCCTGATGAATGGGCAAAGTGCCGGTAATGGCTTTCATGGTGGTGGTTTTACCCGCACCGTTTGAACCAATCAAGGACACCAATTCTCCTTCTTGCACTTCGAAATCCACGCCCTTGACAGCTTGAATACCGCCGTAGGCCACCTGCAGGCCTTTGACTTTCAACAATGTCGCTGTCATTTCAATGTCCTCCAGTACCCAAATAGGCTTCGATCACTTTTTCATTTTTCTGGACGTCAGCCGGTGTACCCTCCGCAATTTGTTTTCCGTAGTCAAGCACCGTGACACGGTCGCACAAGCCCATCACCAACTTCACATCGTGTTCAATGAGCAAGATGGTTCGGTTGTCTTTCCGAATTTGGTCAATCAACTCGCGAAGTTGAATTTTTTCAGTGGCATTCATACCAGCAGCCGGCTCGTCCAATGCAATGAGTTGCGGATCGGTGGCCAAGGCGCGTGCAATTTCCAATCGACGTTGGTCGCCATACGACAAAGTACGCGCTCGGTAGTCTGCATATTTTCCAATGCCTACATATTCAAGCAACTCATGTGCGCGCTGTGCAATTTCTGCTTCCTCTTGTTTAAATTTGGGCGTTCTAAAAATAGCACCTACCAAACCCGATGAGGTGCGCACATGCCGTCCCACCATGACATTTTCCAGCGCTGTCATTTCTGCAAACAACCGAATGTTTTGAAAAGTGCGAGCAATGCCGGCCTTCGCCACTTCGTGAACCTCTGTGGGCTGATAGGGCTTTCCAGCCAATTCAAACGTGCCGCTGTCGGGCGTATAGAGCCCTGTGATCACATTGAAGAAGGTGGTCTTGCCAGCACCATTGGGGCCAATCAGACCATACACCTGACCCCGTTCAATGGTCATACCCACATCCGCCAAGGCCTGTAAGCCACCAAAGCGTTTTGAAATGCCGGCCACTTTTAAAACTGTGCTGCTCATTTCAGCTGATGCGCTCATGTCAGGTTCCCTCTTTCGATTGGAGAGATTTGCCGTGTTCGTGCGAAGGCCACAACCCACGCGGTCGCATGAGCATGATGATGATCATGGCCAACGCAATAAGCAGTTGACGCAAAATAGCGGCATCAATGCGGCCATCGGTCATTGACTGCAAAGGGCCGGCCACATAGCGCAATATTTCAGGCAAAGCTGACAACAGCACCGCCCCCAACACCACGCCTGGCAAGTGACCGAGGCCGCCCAATACCACCATGGCCACGATCATGACGGACTCCATGAGACTAAAGGATTCAGGTGAAATAAAACCTTGAAAGCCAGCAAACATGGCGCCAGCAATACCGCCAAAGGTAGCACCCATGCCAAACGCCATGAGCTTCAGATTGCGCGTGTTAAGGCCCATCGCCTTGGCAGCTATTTCATCTTCACGGATGGCCATCCAAGCACGGCCAATGCGCGAAACCTCTATGCGATATGAAATCAAAATGGTCACCAGCACCAAGCTGAGGAACAGGTAGTAATACAAACTCACCGAGGCCAGTTCGAAGCCAAACACATTCAAATTTTTGCCGAGGTTGATGCCAAAGAAATGAATGGGGTCAATTTGGCTTAAACCTTTAGGGCCGTTGGTGATGTTGACAGGTTGGTCCAAGTTGTTCAAAAACACACGAATGATTTCACCAAAGCCCAAAGTCACAATGGCCAAATAGTCACCGCGCAACTTCAAAGTAGGCGCACCCAAAAGCATGCCAAACAATCCTGCTAAAGCCGCACCCACTGGCACAATAACCCACAGAGGCATGTGCAAGCCTGCAGGAAACAGGGCGGCGATGGCTGGGAATGTTTCAATCAAGTGAGGGGAAGCCAACAGCCCGTACATATAGGCGCCGACTGCAAAGAAAGCCACATAGCCCAGATCAAGCAAGCCGGCATAGCCCACCACAATGTTCAGGCCAATGGCCAGCAAGACATAGAGCAAGGCCATGTCGGCAATGCGAACCCAGGCGTTGCCAAACTGCTGAAGCACCAGCGGCAAGATGAAAAGCAAAGTACCCAAGGCAAAAATTTTGAAATTTTTTGAGTTGTTCATTGTTCGTTCTCAATCAAAATTAAGCGCGATCTGCAACGCGTTCGCCCATCAAGCCAGATGGCCTCAAAGTGAGCACAATGATCAACACAATGAATGCAAAAATATCAGCATAGTGACTGCCCAAAACACCGCCCGTCAGGTAACCAATGTAGCCAGAGCCAATAGATTCAATCAGTCCCAATAAAAGGCCACCCACCACGGCACCTGTTAAATTGCCAATGCCGCCAAACACTGCTGCCGTAAAGGCTTTGAGGCCCGGCAAGAAGCCCATGCTGTGATGCACGGTGCCATAGTTAGAAGCAAACATCACGCCGGCAATGGCGGCCAGGATGGCCCCAATGATGAAGGTGGCCGATATGACCATGTCGGGCTTCACGCCCATGAGCGCTGCCACTCTTGGGTTTTCTGAAGTAGCACGCATGGCACGACCCAATTTGGTGGCGTTGACCAACCACATGAGAACCGCCAACGAAACAGCCGTCACACCCAAAATCATAATTTGCGTGGATGAAATAACGGCGCCTCCTAAATTAATGGGCGTGGTGGACAACAGTGTGGGATAAGGTTTGTAGTTAGGTTTCCAAACGATCATGGCCAAGGTTTGCAACAAAATGCTCATGCCAATGGCGGTAATGAGGGGCGCCAACTTGGGGCTGTTGCGCAAAGGACGGTAAGCAATTTTTTCAATGGCAAAGTTCAACGTTGCGGCCACTACACTGGCAATCAGCAGCGAAATCAGAAGCATCAACCAACCAGGCAACCCTGGTGTAGCTTCTTGCATCATGCCAATCACTGTCCAACTGGTCAGCGCTGCCACCATGAGCACCTCACCATGCGCAAAGTTGATTAAATTGATGATGCCGTAAACCATGGTGTAGCCCAGTGCAATGAGGGCGTACATGCTGCCTTGCACCAAACCATTGATCACCTGCTGAATGAACACGTCCATAAAGAACTCCTACTTTTTCTCGGCCTTGGCCTGATTCAAAGCTCGCAAGTTGGCCATTTTTTCTGCAATTTTTAACTCAAGACCGCGCTCAACAGGTCTGTAAAAACCGGGCGCCGGCATTCCTTCTGGCAGGTAGTTTTCGCCAGCTGCAAAGCCGCCTTCTTCATCGTGTGCGTATCGATAGGCTTTGCCATAGTCTAAAGTCTTCATCAGTTGGGTCGGTGCATTGCGCAAATGCAAAGGCACTGGCCGTGTACCGTCTTTTTTCACCCATGCTTTGGCTTCGTTAAAAGCTTTGTAGGCTGCATTCGATTTGGCGGCCACTGCCAAATAAATCACGCACTCGGCCAAAGCCAGTTCACCTTCAGGGCTGCCTAGCCGTTCGTAAACATCCGCAGCATCTAAGGCCAATCTTAAAGCTCTGGGGTCGGCCAAGCCAATGTCTTCAGACGCCATTCGGATGAGCCGTCTGGCAATATACCGAGGGTCAGCTCCGCCATCGAGCATGCGAGTGAACCAATACAAAGCGGCGTCGGGGTCTGAACCTCGAACCGATTTGTGCAATGCGCTGATGGTGTCGTAAAACTGCTCGCCGCCTTTGTCGTACCGCCTCATGCGCTCGCCCAGCACTTTCAAAAGCCAGGCATCTGAAATGATTTCTAACTTCTCCCTTTTGGCGGCAACCGCCAAAGTTTCCAAGGTGTTTAAAAGTCTGCGTGCATCACCATCGGCATATGCAATGAGACGCTGCTCTGCATCAGCCTCTAACTGGGCTATGGCACCAATTCCTAGCGCTCGCTGCACAATTTGTTTTAATTCTTCTTCGCCTAAAGCCTGCAACACATACACTGCTGCCCTAGAAAGTAAGGCAGAGTTCACTTCAAACGAAGGGTTCTCGGTGGTGGCACCAATAAAGGTAAACAAGCCACTTTCCACATGGGGTAAGAAGGCATCTTGCTGGCTCTTGTTAAAACGATGCACCTCATCGACAAACACAATGGTGCGCTTTGGCTGCAAACTGTTGAGCGCAGCATGCGCCATGTCGACGGCTTCCCGTATGTCTTTCACGCCCCCCAACACCGCGCTGATGCTGATGAATTGCGCATCAAATGCATCCGCCATGAGGCGCGCAATGGTGGTCTTACCGACACCCGGCGGGCCCCACAAAATGCAACTGTGCGGCTGACCCGATTCGAAAGCCAAGCGAAGCGCCAAACCTTCACCAATGAGGTGCTGCTGACCAATGACTTCGCCCAAATTTTGGGGGCGCAAACGCTCGGCCAAAGGCGGGTTCAAATGCGGGCTCAGCTGACCACTTGCGTTCATGGACGAATCACTTGTGCACCCGAGGGCGTTTTGAATTGAAACGTGTCGGCAGTCAACTTAACGTTGACTTCAAAGTTTTGAAAATTCAACCGTGAGGTTTGACCTAAGCCGTCGACGATTTCCAAGATGGTCAGCACCGGAATCGAATTTGCACCGGGCAAGGACTTCAAACCCAGACGCATCAATTGAAGCGTGCCTTCAGTTTGTTTAGGCGTGGCTTTCACCCATTGCAACCCGTCAGAGTCAGGCTCGGCCTTTAAATGAAATTCAGTTTGGAGTGTTTTTAAATCACCCACAGATGCAATGAATGATGCTGGCGTTTGACCCAACAACTGGCTTTGTTTTTGCACAATGACTTGATTCAAATCAGCATCGTAAAGCCAAAGAGATTGACCATCCGACACAATGCTTTGAACAAAGGGCTTTTGATATGCAAACTTAAACAACTGCGGTCTTTGAAATTCAAAAGTTCCAGAAGATGTTTTACGGCGAGGCGCCTGATCTGCTTTGGCGGGTGAAGTGACCACCTGCGTAAATTGAGCTCGTCCGCTTTGCGTTTGTTTGAGAAATTGGCTCAAGGCATCTAAGGAATCAATTGAATTTTGCGCGATCGCAAGCGATCCCATTTGAAGCCAAACAAAACCTACCCAAAGGATTTGAACGAAGGCTTTCATCTTGGCAATTGATTGATTCGTAACAATTATTCAGTGCGCGTTGGCACCAAAATTTCTCGCTGGCCACTGCCACTCATGGCACTGACCAATCCCGCTTTTTCCATCTCTTCCACCAAACGAGCTGCGCGGTTGTAGCCAATCTTCAGGTGTCGTTGAACCAAGGAAATGCTAGCTTTGCGATTTTTCAAAACCACTTCAACCGCTTGGTCGTACATCGGGTCTTTTTCGGCATCGCTGCTGTCACCATAGCCCGTATCTTCACCGTCAGTGGTGCCACCCTCCAACACACCTTCAATGTAGTCGGGGTCACCTTGTGTTTTCAGATAGCTCACCACACGGTGAACTTCCTCGTCACTCACGAAGGCGCCGTGAACACGAATTGGGAAGCCTGTGCCTGAAGGCATGTAAAGCATGTCACCCATGCCCAGCAGAGCCTCAGCGCCCATCTGATCCAGAATGGTGCGACTGTCAATTTTGCTAGAAACTTGGAACGCAATGCGTGTGGGTATATTTGCTTTGATCAAACCAGTAATGACATCCACACTGGGCCGTTGGGTAGCCAAGATGAGGTGAATACCGGCTGCGCGCGCTTTTTGTGCCAAACGTGCAATCAGTTCTTCAATCTTCTTGCCCACCACCATCATGAGGTCGGCCAGCTCATCAATGACCACCACAATGTGCGGCAATCGCTTGAGTGGTTCTGGGTCATCGGGTGTGAGGCTGAAAGGGTTCAAAATGAATTCTTCGCGCTCTGTGGCATCGTCAATTTTGGTGTTGTAACCCGCCAAATTGCGAACACCCATTTTGCTCATGAGTTTGTAGCGACGCTCCATTTCGCCCACACACCAATTCAGGCCGTGAGCGGCTTGGCGCATGTCGGTGACCACAGGGGCCAACAAATGAGGAATGCCCTCGTACACAGACATTTCAAGCATCTTGGGGTCGATCATGAGCAATCGCACATCTCGCGCTTCTGCTTTGTACAAAAGCGACAAAATCATGGCGTTGATACCCACCGACTTACCTGAACCCGTGGTACCTGCTACCAAGACATGCGGCATCTTGGCCAAATCGACCACTACAGGATTGCCCACAATGTCTTTGCCTAAGCCCATGGTGAGCATGGACTTGGCTTCGTTGTATACCTGCGAACCTAAAATTTCACTGAGCTTGATGGACTGGCGCTTGGCGTTTGGCAATTCAAGCGCCATGTAGTTTTTACCAGGAATTGTTTCCACCACACGAATGGAAATAAGACTCAGGGAACGCGCCAAGTCTTTGGCCAAGTTCACCACTTGCGAACCCTTCACACCCGTGGCAGGTTCAATTTCATAGCGGGTGATGACGGGGCCAGGTGCTGCAGCCACCACACGCACTTCAACACCAAAATCTTTCAGGCGTTTTTCAATCATGCGGCTGGTCATTTCCAGCGTTTCTGGGGCCACACCTTCTGGCCGCAACGTGAGACTGTCAAGTAAATCAACTTGTGGCAATTTGCTGTCTGGCAGTTCATTGAACAAGGGCTTCTGTCGCTCTTTGACCACGCGCTCGCTGCGAGGAACCGTGGTAACAGGGGTCTCGATGACCATGGGTGCAATGGGCGCTGCAAAAACTGGCGCTGCGACACCCGCAGCAGCAAACAAAGGCTTCTCTTCAAATTCATTTTCGAAGGGGTGTAATTGTGGCTCGACTGGCGTGCTCGATTGCAACTGTTCACGCTCTTTCAAAGCTTGTTGGCCCATGGCCAAGTCTTCTGCCATTTCTCGCTTGACTTGGCGAGACTGCATGAGGTCGTCAATTTTGCTGCCCAGTGATTCACACACTTGGCCCCACGAGAATCCGAAGGCCCAACCCATGCCCAAAGCAACACACACAATTTCAATGAGCGATGACCCGTTAAAGCCCAACCACTTCAAAGAGAAGTGACCCACGGCATAACCCAATGCACCACCACTGGTGCCAGGCAAGATGGCATCCCACCTTGTTAAGCGCGCCCACTCAAGGGCGCTGCTAGATGACATGAGCACCAACAATCCCATCCCAAAAACCAAACGGCTTTGCCAATCGGATTCTGCGTCGCGGTCTAGTGCTTTGTGAGAGGCATCCCCGCTGCGCAACCAATCGGCCCAAGCAATGAGCCAAAAACGCCCCACGATAGCCACGAGCCACCAAGCGGAATAACCAAAACAAAAATACATGGCATCGGCCAACCAAGCGCCAGCGATACCCATCCAATTTGAAACGGGTCCGCCCAAACCAGAACCCGACCAAGCTGGGTCCTTAGGACTGAAACTGAACATGGCCAAAACCAAAACCAGTAAGACCGCTGCACCTAAAAATAAAATGATTTCTTGCGTAAATCGAAGAAGCCCAGCATTCGCCGACAACTCACTGGGCGAGTTAGATTCTGGGTCGCCAGAAGCGTTGTTAAGGGTGCGAAGTGAATAGGTCATGATCTACCCCTCAAGCTTACCCGATAGACCCCATCAAACAGGTGCCTCCCAAGGTTCTTACAATGGGGTTTTTAGTGTTTACCCGAATTCAGCAGGATTTCTCATCATGTCAAACATACTTCCAACTCAGCATGCCCAAGTTTTGATTTTGGGTTCTGGCCCTGCGGGCTACACAGCAGCGGTTTATGCCGCTCGCGCCAACTTGAAACCTTTGCTCATTACAGGCATTGCCCAAGGCGGTCAACTCATGACCACCACCGAAGTGGACAACTGGCCTGCCGATGTGCATGGCGTACAAGGCCCCGACCTCATGCAACGATTTTTGGAGCATGCCGAGCGCTTCAACACTCAAATTGTGTTTGACCACATCAACAAGGTTGATTTCAGCAAGCGCCCTTTTACATTGACGGGCGATAGCGGTGTTTACACCTGCGATTCATTGATCATTGCCACGGGAGCCTCCGCCAAATACCTTGGTCTTGAATCTGAAACGGCCTTCATGGGGCGCGGTGTCTCAGGCTGCGCCACCTGCGATGGTTTCTTTTACAAAGCGCAAGTTTGTTGCGTAGTGGGGGGGGGCAATACGGCAGTGGAAGAGGCTCTGTACCTGTCCAACATTGCCAGCAAGGTTTACCTCATTCACCGCCGTGACAAATTCAAAGCCGAGCCCATCATGGTGGACAAATTGATGGATAAAGTGGCGGCAGGCAAGATTGTTTTGCAAACATTCCAGACCTTGGAAGAGGTTTTGGGAGACGAAACAGGGGTCACAGGCGTGCGTTTGAAATCCACCAAAGACAACTCATTGCAAGATTTGGAGCTCAAGGGTTGCTTCATTGCCATTGGCCATTCGCCCAATACTGAAATTTTCAAAGACCAACTGAAAATGGAAAACGGCTACATCGTGACCCAAAGCGGGCTGAAAGGTTTTGCCACCATGACCAGCGTGCCTGGGGTTTTTGCCGCGGGCGATGTGCAAGATCACGTTTACCGTCAGGCCATTACCAGTGCAGGTACAGGCTGCATGGCGGCCCTCGATGCACAACGCTTTTTAGAGCAAGAAGGCGCCTAAAACGCCTTTTTTCGTGGATCAGCCTCAAAAAGCTGGCTATAATCCAAGGCTTTGCTGAGTATTCCCATTGGGAGGCTCATCAAAATGGGTTACCGCCACCCTTCTGGCGAGGTGAGGTTGGAGCGCCTTAAGTTTTGCAAGCAAAAGTCCCAAGAGGTTGCATGAATGCACCCCTGAGGCTGCCAAAGCAAAGCTGATCAGGCACCAACTGTTTAAAAAGTATCGGAGTGTCCACATGGCACGCGTCTGCGAAGTAACGGGCAAAGGCCCTATGGTTGGAAACAATGTTTCCCACGCCAACAACAAAACCAAGCGCCGGTTCCTGCCGAACCTGCAATATCGCCGTTTCTGGGTTGAGAGCGAAAACCGTTGGGT
>CANKBG010000001.1 GCA_947479935.1 Comamonadaceae bacterium | reverse complement strand
TTGCGCGACACCGATGAGATGTTGACCCAGGCCAATCGCCAAATTCAAGATTTTGCGGGCGGAACGCAGCTGGGCAAATCCTTGGCACATCTTCGCGAAAATTTTGCAAAAAAACTCACAGGCCGACGTACCGTGGTGTTGTTAATCAGTGATGGGCTCGATACAGGCATCGCAGAAACGCTAGACTCGGAGCTTGTTTGGCTCAAGCGACACACACGCTCTTTGCTTTGGCTCAACCCGCTGCTTAGATTTGAAGGCTATGCTCCCATTGCAACGGGGGCCAGTGTTTTGAATCGGCATGTGAACGGCATGTTGGCTATTCACAATTTGTCGCGTTTGGAAGAACTGGCAAGTGCCTTGAACAAGTTGTTAAAAATAAAATAGGAGAATTGCACATGGACATGCAAGGTCAACGCGTACTACACGTCACCCAAGCGCAAGCATGGGACGCCCTGAACGATCCCGAAATTTTAAAATCCTGCATTCCAGGCTGCGACAAGTTTGAACTGACAGAAGCCAACGTTTACAACGTGGGGGTTGCCATCAAAATTGGGCCTGTGTCTGCTAAGTTCTCGGGCAAGGTCAGCCTCTCTGACATTCAAGCGCCCAATTCTTATGCGCTGAATTTTGAAGCGCAAGGTGGCGTGGCAGGTTTTGGCAAAGGCGAATCACAAGTCTCTTTGCATCCCCATGCTGAAGGCTGTGAGTTGAAATACACCGTTCACTCTACAGTCGGCGGCAAATTGGCCCAACTGGGACAGCGACTCATTGACGGCGCAGCCAAATCATTGGCCGAAGATTTCTTCAAACGTTTTGACGAATCACTCCAAGCCAAATACCCTGGCAATGAGGTGGCTGATGCACTTTCTTCGGCCGATGCTGCGACACCTTCAGGTTCGGTACCGACTTGGATCTGGTTGGCTTTGCTGGTGGGTGCAGGTGCTGTTTGGTATCTTGTTCGCTAATTCAAAACAATCGGCATCTAGAACGGCATCATGGAAAACCTAGACATCGTTGTTTTAAGAACTCTTAAAACTTGGCGTGAAGCCGGACAACGTGCGCTGTTAACCACCGTCGTTCGCACTTGGGGTTCCTCACCCCGCCCCGTCGGCTCCATCATGGGGCTTTGCGAAACAGGCGCTGTGGTGGGCTCCGTGTCGGGCGGGTGCATTGAAGACGACCTGATTGCCCAATACAGCAAGGCCAATGCCATTGTTGACAGCCCCCCCATTCTTTTGAAATATGGCATCAGCGCCGACGAAGCGCACCGCTTTGGCTTGCCTTGCGGCGGCACCTTAGAGCTGCTGCTCGAGTTCAACCCAAGTGCAGAAAGTCTGACCCAATTGATTGAGTTCCTCGAAAAAGGTCAACTCACTCAAAGGTCAACTCAGTTGAAAACTGGCGTTGTCACGCTCACCGCCACCAACTCGCCCAGTGAATTGCAAATAGATGAAAAGCAACTCACCAATACCTTTGGCCCGGAGTACCGCATGCTGCTCATTGGGGCAGGCCAGATGACCGAATACTTGGCCACCATGGCGCTGTTCAATGGCTTTGCCGTGACGGTGTGCGACCCTCGCGAAGAGTACAGAGGCGCATGGTCAGTGGCAGGCGTCACGGTCAAACACGACATGCCCGACGATTTGGTGCTGAGTTTCAAACCCGACAGACGCAGCTGCGTCATTGCGCTCACGCACGACCCCAAGCTAGACGATCTGGCTTTATTGGCAGCGCTAGACACAGAAGCCTTCTACATTGGCGCGATTGGCTCCAGGCGCAACAACGTTTTTCGTCAGCAACGCATGATGGAACACTTTGATCAAACAGTAGCTTCATTGGCCAGACTGCGTGGTCCCATTGGCATTTACATTGGCAGTAAAACACCCGCAGAAATTGCAGTCAGCATCATGGCCGAAGTGTTGGCTGTGAAAAACGGTGTGCCTTTACCACGCGACATGGACGTAGCGCACGCCAAAAACGCGCACGAAGGACCCGCTATTGATCCTTCTGCGCCGGTTTGCTTTACAGGTCGTTCAAGTTAAGCCATCACTTGCCTGCGTTTGGAAAGAACACAGACTCGCCGCCAATTTTGTAAGCTGCAATGGCCACTTGCCCATTGGCAGAAACTACCCAGTCCACAAATTTTTGAGCATCTGCTTGCTTTACATGGGCATGCTTGGCGGGGTTCACCACCATCACACCATACTGGTTGAAAAGTTTGGCGTCACCTTCTACCAAGACTTTCAAGTCAGCTCTGTTTTTAAAATTCAACCAAGTACCGCGGTCGGTTAACACATATGCACCCGTAGATGCGCCAATGTTGAGCGCTGGCCCCATGCCACAGCCGCACTCCTTGTAACCGTTGCCTTTTTGATTTGCCAAAGAAGCTTGCGTCCAAAATCGCAACTCAGCTGCATGGGTGCCGCTCTTGTCGCCGCGCGAGACAAAGCCTGCATTGCTTGAAGAGATTTTTTTCAAGGCAACCACAATGTCATTGCCCTTCACATTGGCAGGATCGGCTTGCGGCCCCACCACCACAAAGTCGTTGTACATCACTGGAAATCGTTTGATACCAAAGCCATCAGCTACAAATTTTTCTTCGGCAGGCTGATCGTGTACAAATACCACATCTGCATCGCCTCGACGGGCCATGTCAAGCGCTTGACCTGTGCCCAGCGCCACGACTTTGATGTCGATGCCTGTGGCCTTTTTAAACTCAGGCAACAAGTACCCAAACAAACCTGATTGCTCAGTAGATGTTGTGGAAGACATCACAATGGATTGAGCCATGGTGTGTGCTGTCATACCAGTCATGACCAGACCTAAGGCTAAGTGCCACATTAAGTTTCTCCTTGCAAAAATAAAAAAGCTTGCTGACTGTGTTGTTTCAAACAATCAGCATCAAAAAAATCGGCGGTGGGCAAGTCAGCCATGACCTTGCCTTGCTCCAAGTAAATAACGCGACTGGCCCAACGCTTCACCTGCCCCAAGTTATGACTGGCAAACACCAGCGTGGTGGCGACTTGCTGATTTGGCGGCTTGATCATTTGATGCACCAAGGCTTCTACTTCACGCTTTGCAGGCGGGTCCAAACTGGCAGTAGGTTCGTCTAGGAACAACAACGCAGGTTCACGAGCCCATGCACGCGCCAACGCCAATCGTTGCTGCTGCCCCCCCGATAAAGTGGCAGCATTTTGTTTTGACACCCCCGACAAACCTACCACCGAGAGCGCCTCTAGGGCCTGCTGTTTGCAGGCAGCCCAGCTCAGCTGAAGGCTTCGATCTAGCCACAAGCCAATAGCAACATTGTTCAAGCTGCTGGTTCGCAACATGTGAGGCCTTTGAAACAACATGGCTTGACGGCAGTTGGCCAAATGAAGCGTGCCTTGAGTGGGCAGATGCAAGCCATTTAAAAGTCGGAGCAAGGTGCTTTTTCCAGAGCCATTGGCGCCAATGAGTGCCACCTGCTCTCCAGAATAAATATTGAGAGAGATGTCTTGCAAGGCCTTCACACCGCCTAAATTGAGAGTGACGTGATCGAGTGAAAGCAGTGCGCTCATACCACCCATCCTCGCAAAATGTTTTGATTTTTTTGCTGTGACTGATCCTGCCAATATCTGAAGAGCGACAACACCCCATTCAAACAACCCACAATGCACAACAAAATAAGACCCAGTGCCAATGCCAAGGGCAAATCACCTTTGCTGGTTTCAAGCGCAATAGCTGTTGTCATCACACGGGTAAAACCTTCAATGTTGCCGCCCACAATCATGACGGCACCCACCTCAGAAATAGCCCGGCCAAAGCAAGCCACCACAATGGTGAGCAAGGCAAATCGTTCGTTCCAGGCAAGCAAAATACACCTGAACCCATTGCCTGCACCCAAAGAGCGCCATTGTTCGCCATAGGCACTCTCTGCGTCGTCTACCACTTGGCGACTTAAAGCCGCAGCAACGGGCACCACCAATACCACCTGTGCCAAGACCATGGCTTTGAAACTGAACAGCCAGCCCAGAAAACCCAGCGGCCCTGTGCGTGACAAAAGCAAATAAATCACCAAGCCCACCACCACGGAAGGCAACGCTAAAAATGTGTTGAGCAGGGTGAGCACCATGCCGCGGCCTGTGAACTTTGAAACGCCCAAGAAACTGCCTAAAGCAATCCCGATTAGGCAACCCATGAAGCACGCCGTGGCACTCACGCCTAAGGAGCGGCCCGCAATGGCCCAGAGGCCAGGATCAAAGTCACTGATGAGCTGAAAAGCTGTGGCGGCGCTGTCTAAAAAAGTATTCATACAAGTAAGTGAGTGCGCCGATGCTAAACCTTTTAAATGCCCTGAACTACGCGGGTGTTCAGCTATGAAATGGCGTGCATAGGCCGCTGGGCTTTGAATCAAAATCAAGGCATAAATGAGGCACACTTAAGCGGTGTCAAAAATTGAACTTTCATACCACTTGGGACCTGAGAATTCAGTCTCCAGTGCGGCTGATTTAACAAAGCCGCGTCAGCAAGCTTTGCTGCGCAATGCCCTCATGGACTTGCTTCAAGCTGTGCGTGAACAAGGCTCGATTGCCGCCGCTGCCAAAACTTTGGGCATGTCGTATCGGCATGTTTGGGGTGAGCTGAAAAAATGGGAAGTCAGGCTCAATCAAAACCTCATTGTTTGGGAAAAAGGCATGCCTGCCGAGTTGTCTGAATTTGCCAGCAAGCTCCTGTGGGCAGAAAGGCAAGCGCAGGCCCGCTTGGCCGCGCCCATTGAAGCTTTGATGGCAGAGCTAGAACGTACCTTTGCTGTGGCCTTTGACCCAGAAGCTCACTTGCTCACGCTGTATGCCAGCCATGATGATGCGCTGGTGAGGCTGCGCGAATTCACTGCAACTCAAGCACTCCATTTGGACATTCGATTTTGTGGCAGCGTTGATGCAGTCAGAGCGCTCAATGAAGGCCGGTGTGAATTGGCTGGATTTCACACGCTCAGCCAGCCCAAACTGAACAGCCTTTCAGCGCAAACCTACAAACCCCTTCTCAAACCTGGCCAACACAAACTGATTGGTTTTGCTCAACGCACCCAAGGACTTTTGGTCAAATCGGGCAACCCTTTGAACATCCATTCTTTGCAAGATGTCATGGCCAAGCGCCTTCGGTACGTCAATCGGGAACTCGGAACGGGCACACGCCTGCTCCTTGATGAATTACTGGCCAATCAAGGGTTGGCTGCAGATCAACTCATTGGCTACGAACACCAAGAACTGTCTCACAGCGCTGTAGCCAATAGCATTGCATCGGGGCAAGCAGATACCGGACTGGCCATCGAAAGTGCCGCCTCGTCCTCAGGGCTCGACTTTGTGCCCCTGGCCAGCGAAAACTATTGGCTGATCTGCCTTAAAAGCGCCCTCGACTCCCCGCCCGTCCAAGCCCTCAGAAACCACCTTGCCAGCCCAGAATGGCAATCGACAATGCAAGAAATGTGGGGCTACAAGGTCAATCAATCGGGCAATGTTCATTCCCTCAGAAAAGAACTCCCTTGGTGGGCTTTAAAACCCAGAAAAACCACCTAGATCAAACATTGATCGATCGAAGGGAAAACCCTCGCCAATAGGGGCTTGCAAATTTCCTACAATAGGTACATGACTGTTCTCAGTCATCAGCGTCGTCTTGGCGACCTGAATTCATCAACTTAGACTTCCGGAGTGAACCCTATGGATCGTCGTTCCCTTATTAAAAATGCCGGCATTGCTGGCGTCTTGGCCGCAGGCGCAGCCCCAGCGGTTATTCACGCTCAAGCCACATTGCGTTGGCGCATTGCTTCGAGCTTTCCTAAATCATTGGACACATTGTTCGGTGTTTGCGACGTGTTTGCTAAGAAAGTTAGCGAGTTGTCTGGCGGCAAGTTCACCATCACCACCCACGCTGCTGGCGAATTGATGCCTGCATTTGGCGTGCTCGATGGCGTGTCCAACGGCACCGTCGAGATGGCCAATACAGCGCCTTATTACTTCTTTGGTAAAGATCCTACATATGCTCTGGATTGCGCTATTCCTTTCGGCCTGAACGCTCGCCAAATGAACGCTTGGATGTACGAAGGCAATGGCTTGAAGCTGTTCCGTGAGTTCTACGCCAAAGTGGGCATCGTCAACTTCCCAATGGGTAATACAGGCGTTCAAATGGGCGGCTGGTATCGCAAAGAAATCAAATCCTTGGCCGATATGAAGGGCTTGAAATTCCGTGTGGGCGGTTTCGGCGGAAAGGTTTTGGAACCTCTGGGCGTTGTGCCCCAAAACATTCCTGGTGGCGAGATTTATCAAGCCCTGGAAAAAGGAACAATTGACGCTGCAGAGTGGGTGGGTCCTTATGACGACCTCAAGCTGGGCCTGAACAAAGTGGCCCCTAACTACTACTTCCCTGGCTTCTGGGAAGTGGGTCCGCAGTTGTGTTTGTACGTCAACCAAAAAGCTTATGAAGGTTTGTCTAGCGAGTACAAGGCCATTATTGAGTGCGCTTCAGCTTACGCAGGTGCCGACATGCTGGCCAGGTATGACTACAGAAACCCTGCTGCATTGAAGACCCTCATTGGTCAAGGCGCCAAATTGCGCGCATTCCCCAAAGATGTGATGAACGCCGCGTTCAAGTCTTCACAAGAGGTTTACGCCAACCTAAGCAATACCAACCCTGAGTGGAAAAAAATCTACGCAGATTACTCGAACTACCGCCGTGAAGCCAACCAATGGTTCAGCTTGGCTGAAGGCACTATGAACAATTTCATGGAATCACAGAAGTTGTAATCAAACTGGGCCGCACTCCAAAGCGGCTTTCAACCAGTCCAACAAAAAACCCGCCTAGGCGGGTTTTTTGTTGGCTGGACTTCTTAGCCCTTCATGATCAAAGGCTCAGTAACCAAAGACTCATGGCTTCTTGTTCTGATCTTCTTTCATAGATTCCATCAAGGCTTTCACTGGATCGACAGCCTCTCCCTCTACGGGATTTTTGGCAGCATCAGCCGCATCCGAGGCCGTGTCTGCTCGCATTTGCATCAGCACTGCGTCAGCGTCCACGATGGGCTCTTTGCTTCCGCCCGAAGATACCAATGCTGGGAAAGCGATGATCAAGCCCACCATGATGACTTGGATGATCACAAAGGGCACAGCACCCCAGTAGATTTGCTCAATGGTGATTTTCTTAATGGGCTTTTTAGTGATCCTGTCGATGTAATCTTCAACAGGGGCCACACTGCGCAAGTAGAACAATGCAAAACCAAAGGGTGGGTGCATAAAGGAGGTTTGCATATTGACCGCAATCAAAACACCAAACCAAACCAAATCAATACCCAACTTTTCAGCCACGGGGCCAATGAGCGGGATGATGATGAAGGCCAACTCGAAAAAGTCCAAGAAGAAGGCCAGCACGAACACCAAGATGTTCACCACAATTAAGAAACCCAATTGACCGCCAGGCAGGCCGGTCAACAAGTGCTCTACCCAAATGGGGCCGTCAACACCTTGGAATGCCAAGCTGAACACGGTGGCACCAATCAGAATGAACAACACAAAGCACGACAGCTTCATGGTGGAGTCCATGGCTTGGCGAATGAGTTTCATGTCAATGCGGTTGCGCGCCATGGCCATGACCAACGCACCCACGGCACCCATCGCACCACCTTCTGTTGGGGTTGCAATGCCCAAGAAAATTGTTCCAAGCACCAAGAAAATAAGTGCCAAAGGCGGAATGAGCACAAAGGTCACGCGCTCTGCCATGTTAGACAGCAAGCCCATCTTGGTAAGTTTGTTGATGAGGGCTGCAAAGAAGGCAAAACCCACACCGACACACATAGAAACCACAATGGTTTCGTCAAGCGGCGTGGTGTCTGGCAACCATTTGGCAAAAGCTACCGCAATAGCCACTGAGAAAATGGTCAGAATGGACAGGGAGCGCAGGCCAGAGGTGCCATCTGTTTCTCTGATGGTTCTAGCTTCTGCAGGCAATGCAGGAACCCATTGAGGCTTGATAAAACTGATGAGAAGAATGTAGCCCACATACAAGCCTGTGAGGACAAAGCCTGGAATGAAGGCACCCTTATAAAGGTCGCCCACGCTTTTGCCCAATTGGTCGGCCAACACAATCAGCACCAAGGAAGGCGGAATGATTTGTGCCAAAGTACCCGAGGCGGCAATCACCCCCCCCGCCACGCGGCGGTCATAGCCGTATCGCAACATGATCGGCAAAGAAATGAGGCCCATGGAAATAACGGAAGCCGCTACCACGCCCGTGGTGGCTGCCAACATGGCACCCACCAAAATGACAGCATAGGCCAAGCCACCGCGAATAGGACCAAACAATTGGCCGATGGTGTCCAACAGGTCTTCTGCCATGCCGGAACGTTCCAAAATCAAACCCATGAAGGTAAAAAACGGAATGGCCAACAAAGTGTCGTTTTGCATGATGCCAAACATGCGAAGCGGCAAACTTTGCAAGAAGCTAGCTTGAATCACACCCAGTTCAACACCGACAAAACCAAAGAACAAGCCGCAAGCAGCCAACGAGAATGTGACTGCATAACCGAACATCAAAAAGAGGATCAGCGACGCGAACATGATGGGCGCCATATTGGCGATTAGGAATTCAGTCATTTTTGGCCTCCCATTTGTGCCGCTTCGCGGGCAGCCACTTCTTTTTTCAACAAGAATTCTGCAAACTCTTCCTCGGGTGTTTTAGCCCCCTGCTTTTTAGACGGATCGGGGATCAGGCCCTGCAAGAATGCAAAACGCTTAATCAGTTCTGAGACACCTTGAATGCCCAAAAACAACAGCCCCAATGGCAACATGGCAAACACGGGCCAACGAATCAAACCGCCCGCATTGGAAGACATTTCCTTGGTAATAAAAGCGTTGATGACCAAGGGCATGGCCAATGTGATGATGTAAATCACAAAGGGGAACAAGAACAAGCAAATGCCTGCAATGTCGATCCAAATTTGAGTTCTCTTGGAAAACCGGCCTGAGAACACGTCAATTTTCACGTGCTCTTGGCGCAACAAGGTGTAGCCTGAAGCCAGCATGAAAACGGCTGCAAACATGTACCACTGAATTTCAAGAAAAGCATTGGAACTGAGGTTGAACGCCTTGCGTGAAATGGCATTGCCTGCACTGACAAGCACTGAAATAAGTACCAGCCAAGCCACCCACCGGCCAACCCACTCACTGAATTGGTCTATCCTTTTGGACAGGGATAACAAGAAATCCATAATGACTCCGAAAAAATAACAACCACCGATTGTAGAAAAAATGAAATGCCCTGCAGAAGGGGTTTACCCTTCAGGACTTGACGCAGATCAAAACTTAATGTCGGGCCACTGGTTCAAAATGGCTTTTTCGATGCCCAGGGCATCGAGTCCCTGCATCGCCATCAGTTTAGCGGGGTCACCATGTTCAATGAACTGGTCAGGAAGGCCCAATGATAACAAGGGCTTGAGCAAGTTTGACTTCTGCAAAAATTCGCCTACTGCGCTGCCAGCCCCACCCATCACGCACGCATCTTCCAAGGTCACAAAACAGGTGTGCTTGGAGGCCATTTGAAGAATCAAGGCCTCATCCAAAGGCTTGGCCCACCGCATGTTAACCACTGTGGCGTTCAATTTCTCAGCCACTTCAAGGGCTGGGTAAAGCAAGGTACCAAATGCCAAGATGCACAAGCCTGCGCCTTCTCGGCGCAATTCGGCTTTGCCCAAGAGCACCGTGTCCAGATCGACACCCGCCGCAACACCCACACCCGCACCGCGAGGATAGCGCACGGCCACAGGATGGTTTTGCGCATAAGCCGTACTCAGCAGCAAACGACATTCGCGCTCGTCACTTGGGCAGGCAATGGACATATTGGGAATACAGCGCAAATAAGCAATGTCATAAGCACCAGCATGCGTGGCCCCATCGGCACCCACCAAACCTGCTCGGTCCAAGGCAAATACAACGGGTAAGTTTTGCAAAGCCACATCGTGAATGAGTTGGTCGTAACCTCGCTGCAAGAAGGTGGAGTAAATGGCCACGACAGGCTTGAGGCCCTCGCAGGCCAAACCTGCCGCAAATGTGATCGCATGTTGCTCGGCAATGCCCACATCGTAATAACGATCTGGAAAGCGCTTGTGAAACTCCACCATGCCAGAGCCTTCACGCATGGCAGGTGTGATGCCCACCAAACGTTTGTCGGCAGCCGCCATGTCACAAAGCCACTGACCAAAGATGTGCATGAAAGAAGGTTTGGCTGGTTTCACAGCAGGCACCAAGCCCACTTTGGGATCGAACTTGCCGGGGCCGTGGTAGTTCACAGGATCTTCTTCGGCCAGCCTGTAACCCTGCCCTTTTTTGGTAATCACATGCAAAAACTGTGGCCCTTGCAATTGCTTGAGGTTTTCCAATGTGGGGATCAGGGAATCCAAATCGTGACCGTCGATGGGGCCAATGTAGTTGAAGCCGAATTGCTCAAACATGGTGGCAGGCACCACCATGCCTTTGGCATGCTGTTCAAAGCGCTTGGCCAATTCAAAAAGTGGCGGCGCACCTTTCAACACATTTTTCCCCATGTTCTTGGCTGTTGAATAAAAACGCCCACTCATGAGTTGCGCTAAGTAGCGATTCAAAGCACCCACTGGCGGACTGATCGACATGTCGTTGTCGTTCAAGATGACCAACAATTTGCAGTCTTCAATGCCTGCGTTGTTCATGGCTTCAAAGGCCATGCCAGCAGTCATCGCACCATCACCAATGACCGCTATTGCATGTCGTGCTTCACCTTTTTGCCGAGCGGCAATGGCCATGCCCAGGGCTGCAGAAATGCTGGTGGATGAATGCGCCGTGCCGAAGGTGTCGTATTCACTTTCATCTCGCCTAGGAAAACCCGACAAGCCGCCCAACTGACGCAAGGAAGGCATGCGCTCGCGCCGACCTGTGAGAATTTTGTGAGGGTAAGTTTGATGCCCTACATCCCACACAATGCGATCTTCTGGCGTATTGAACACATAGTGCAAGGCCACAGTGAGCTCCACTGTGCCCAAGTTGGAACTCAAGTGCCCTCCCGTTTGAGACACGTTGTCTAAAACGCATTGACGTACATCGGCAGCCAAGCGGGGTAAGTCGACGCGTTTTAATTTTCGAAGGTCGGCAGGTGAGTGAATCGATTCAAGCATGTTTAATTTTTCCGTTGCACCACTTGGCTTGCCAATGCGCGCAAAGCAGCTGTGGCATTGGCACTCAAGCCGCTGGCATCCAGTGCCGCCAGCGATTCAGCATAAAGTTTTTCTGCAAATTTTTGAGCTTCAGTGAGGCCCAACAATGACACATAAGTTGGTTTGTCTGATGCCGCATCTTTGCCTGCTGTCTTCCCCAAAGTAGCAGAGTCGGCCGTGACATCCAAGACATCGTCTACCACTTGAAAAGCCAGACCCAGGGCCTGGGCAAAATTTGACAAGGCTTCAAAGACCTGCGTGTTCGGTTTGCCCGCAGAAACTGCGCCAAGTTGAACACTGCAGCGCAAAAGGGCACCGGTTTTTAAAAGATGCATTTGGCGCAATTGCGCCTCATTCAAAGGCAGGCCCACACTGGCCAAATCAATGGCCTGGCCGCCGCACATGCCTTCATAACCGGCAGCCCGGGCCAATAAACCAACCTGAGCAGCTTGCACAGAAACTTCGGTACTGGCATCTTGTGGCGTTAAAAATTCAAAAGCCAAAGCTTGCAAAGCATCGCCGGCCAACAATGCCTGAGCTTCGCCATATTTGACATGCACCGTGGGCTTGCCGCGTCTTAAGACATCGTTGTCCATACAGGGCATGTCATCGTGCACCAAAGAATAGGCATGAATGAGTTCGACCGCGCAGGCTGCATGGATGGCTGCCAAAGCGCTCGGCTGATCGGACACCGTGGCAGCCTCCAGATCAACCCCCACGGCTTGTGCGGCAGCCAAAACAAGCAAGGGCCGCAACCTTTTGCCGCCATCCAAAACCGAATAGCGCATGGCGTTGCCCAAGCCTGCAGGGGCCTGCGCATCGATGCCTTGCTTTAAAGCTTGCTCGACCTGAGCAAGACGCTCTTCAGACCATTCCTTGAAATTGAATGCGTTTGAAAATTGTTCACTCATACACCGTCCCAGGGCTTGAGCCCGCCCTCATCCAATACATTGATTTGGTTTTCAATGGCCGCCAACCGTTCACGGCAATAGGCCAGCAAACTTGCACCCCTTTGGTAGTGGGTCAGCAATTGGTCCAGTGGCAGTTGCCCAGATTCCAACTTGGCCAGCAATTGCTCCAGCTCCTGAACTGCCGCTTCGTAACTTTCAGGAAGGGCCTGGTCGGCCTGTGCTTTGGCAGGGGAGTTAGTGGCTTTGGACATGTCAATCATCAATCTAAAGAAGGGCATTTTAGGGCGACTTGACCCAAAAATTGCTGACCTGAGGCTACAATGCCCCTTCATCGGCGGACTTAGGTCCGTTTTTTCGCGGAAGAGCCCTTGGTTCCCCGTATGTTCCTGCCCCTTCATAGGGGGAGTCTCTAGGTCAGGTCACCCATGTCTGATTTAAGTCTTCAACTGCAGCAGGCCGCAAGCCAACTACCAGTTTCAAGCTATTTTGACAATGCGCTGTTTCAGCGCGAGCTGAAAACCATTTTTCAGCAAGGCCCCCAATACGTGGGGCATCAATTGTCCGTTCCCGATATCGGGGACTACCATGCCCTGCCCCAAGAAGCAGGCGGACGGGCCTTGGTTCGGTCTGAGCGCGGGGTCGAACTCATTTCTAACGTATGCAGGCACCGCCAAGCAGTCATGTTGCAAGGCCGGGGCTCCCTTCACACCCAACAAAAAGGCAGCGCTGGGGGCAACATTGTGTGCCCACTCCACCGCTGGACCTACGCCCCTGAGGGCCACCTTTTGGGCGCGCCGCATTTTGCCCAAGATCCTTGTCTGAACCTCAAAAACTACCCCCTGAAAGAGTGGAATGGCCTTTTGTTTGAAGACAATGGCCGAGATATAGCCGCCGATTTAGAAGGGATGGGCCCCAGAGCCGCCCTCGACTTCACAGGCTTCCAACTGGACCACGTGGAGCTGCACGAATGCAACTACAACTGGAAAACTTTCATCGAGGTTTATCTCGAGGACTACCACGTCGAACCTTTCCACCCCGGACTTGGCAATTTTGTTACTTGTGACGACCTCAATTGGCAGTTTAAGAAAGAGTTCTCAGTTCAAACGGTGGGCGTGGCCAATCGACTTGGCAAAGCTGGCAGTCCAGTTTATGAGCGCTGGCAAAAACAACTCATGCAATACCGCCATGGTACGGTGCCTGACTACGGTGCCATTTGGCTCACCTACTACCCCCACATCATGGTGGAGTGGTATCCCCATGTGCTCACCGTTTCAACACTGCACCCCATCAGTCCCGAAAAAACATTGAACATGGTGGAGTTTTATTACCCCGAAGAAATTGTGGCCTTCGAGCGTGATTTTGTAGAAGCTCAAAAAGCAGCCTACATGGAAACATGCCTTGAAGACGATGAAATTGCAGAACGCATGGACGCAGGCCGAAAAGCCCTCATGCAACGCGGCGACGATGAAGTCGGACCCTATCAAAGTCCCATGGAAGATGGCATGCAACACTTCCATGAGTGGTACCGTACCAAGATGAACAACGGATTGAACAAAGAAACAAGCGACTGATCTGCATGCAAGCGCTTTGGATGGTTTTAGCTTCGCTGTTTTTTTCATTGATGAGTGTGTGTGTGAAGTTTGCGGCCACGCACTTCAGTACATTTGAATTGGTTTGCTATCGCGGTGCCATTGGCACCGTCATCATGGCCATTGCTTGCCAGCGTCAAGGCATTCCACTTCAAACCAGTGTGCCCATCATGCACACATGGCGCGCATTCACGGGGGTTGTGTCGTTGGCCGCATGGTTTTATTCCATTGCTTATCTGCCCTTGGCCACGGCCATGACCTTGAACTATACGAGCGGCATTTGGGTGGCTGCGTTTTTGGTGGGTGCCACGCTCTGGAAAGGCAAAATTCTGGATGTGAAGCGCCAACTGCCCGTGGTGCTCACTGTAGTGATCAGCTTTTTGGGCGTGGTCATGATCTTGCAACCCACCATTGAACAAAACCAAGTGCTTGCGGGATTGATTGGCTTGTTTTCGGGCATGATAGCCGCAATGGCCTACATCCAAGTGGCTGAACTTGGCAGAGAAGGCGAACCCGTAGAGCGCACCGTGTTTTATTTTTCCTTGGCAGCAACTGTCACTGGTGCGATGGTGATGCTTTTCACCGGTATCAGCGCATGGGTCTGGCCGCAAGCCTGGTGGTTGTTACCCATTGGAATTTTGGCCGTATTGGGCCAATGGTGCATGACTCGCGCCTATAACGATGGCGCCACCATGGTGGTCGCCAACTTGCAATACTCAGGCATTGTTTTTTCAGCCTTGTTTGGCTTGTTTTTATTTGGCGATCAAATACCATGGATCGGTTGGGGCGGTATGCTGATCATTGTTTTAAGTGGCATTGCAGCCACCGCCTTAAGCGACCGAAGCATGGTCAACACACCAGCACCATTGCAACGCAACCACGGCAACGACTGAAGGAATCGTCATGTACACCACTCTCATTTCTGTTCAACAACTTAAAGACTTACAGTCATCAGGCAAACCTTTCATCGTGTTTGATTGCAGCTGCGACCTCATGAAACCTGAAATGGCCGACATCATGTTTGCCACCGTTCGCATCAAGGGTGCACATCAAGCCCATTTAGATCGCAACTTAAGCACTCACGATTCAACGGCTGTGAACGGCGGCAGACATCCCCTGCCCTCGCGTGAGGCTGTGGCCGCTTGGTTGGGCAGCTTAGGATTTCAAAACAACATGCAGGCCGTGGTTTACGACCGAAATGGCGCAAATTACTGCGGCCGCTTGTGGTGGATGCTGAAATGGTTAGGTCACGATGCTGCGGCCGTTTTAAATGGTGGCCTTCAGGCATGGGAAGCATCGGGTGGCGCCATTGATCAAGGTGCGCATGCTCCTACTAAACCTAGCGCCAGCAAGTTTGAACTGAAGCCTGCTTTGCGTGAGTGGGTGAGCACAAATCAATTGGCGCCTCAAGTAGGACATCCCAATTTAACCCTTGTTGATGCTCGCGGTGCTGCGCGTTATCGCGGCGAAATGGAGCCTATTGATCCGGTGGCAGGCCACATACCGGGTGCTTTAAACAGACCCTTTACCGAGAATTTCACCTCCGATGGTTTCTTCAAATCTCCAGAAGTGTTGAAATTTGAATTTGAAAACATATTGGCTGGCCGAGACCCTTCAACTGTGGTGCATCACTGCGGCAGCGGTGTCAGTGCTGTGCCCAATATTTTGGCCATGGAGTTGGCCGGACTGGGCGTCACTCGCCTTTACCCTGGCAGTTGGAGCGAATGGTGCAACACCCCTGGACTGGCTTGCGCAAAAGGCTAACTGCGCACCATGGTCTGGTTAATGGAAGCTAAAAGAGTGCGCAAAATAACTGGCCAGACTGACCAATCCCATGCCTGCCAGCAGCCACACAATTTGAGCCGCAGTTTCACGTGAGCTCAAACGTGTTTGAAGTTGCGGAATCAAATCGGCCAAGGCCACATAAATAAAACTGCTACTGGCAATGGCCAACATGTAAGGCAAGATGCCGTTCAACTGCTCTAGCAGCAGAAAACCAGCCAGCCCTCCCAGCGCTGTAATGGCGCCTGCCAAGGAAACCTTTAACACGGCCGCTTTCCGATTGTCAGAGCCCTCACGCAGGACCACCAAGTCACCCATGTGGTGCGGCACCTCATGTGCCAAAACCGCCAGAGAAGCCACAATACCCAAGCGCAAGTCCACCATAAAAGCGGAGGCAATGAGCACGCCATCACCAAAACAATGCACGCTGTCACCCGCCAAAATGGCCCAACCACCTGACTGAGAATTTGAACCATGATGATGACCGTGATGGTGTTCATGTTGGCTTTCATGATCATGTTCATGTTCATGCAAAGCCTGAACCCCATGATGATGCTCATGGCCATGATGCCAAAGTTCGGCTTTGTCTAACAAGAAGAAAAACACCAGGCCAAACAACAGGGTGACAAAAAGATTGTGCGGCTCTACGCCTGACTCAAATGCCTCAGGTAGTAAATGCAAAAAAGCGGTGGCCAACAGCGCGCCTGCTGCCAAGCTCAACATGTGCTGCGTGTAGCGACTGACAATGCCAAAGCTCAACCACGCGGCCAACCAAACGCTGCCAATGCCAGCCGCCAAGGTGCCCACTAAAATTGCCAATAAAGTCATTCAAATTCCATAAGTCGCTCAAGCCCCTTAAAGGGCGCAAGCCAAATTATGCCTGTCTACCGTTTGCACTAGCTCGCTTCTTCAATGACAACATCAATGGGAACCCCCCATAGCTCTGCTTGTGCCTGCAAATTTTGAATGGGTTGTTGCGCCCACTTCCCGCGGATATAGCCCAATGCCACAGTGGTGCCTGCTTCATAGCCCCACCCTGCAGAAGTAATTTCACCCACAAACTCGCCCCTCACATTCAAAGGCTCACCACCCCATAAATAATGCTGAGAATTTTTGACCACAATTTTGACCAACTTCTTGTCTAAAGCGGCGTGGTTTTTTTCTTTGCGTTCCAACAAAGCTTTCTGTCCTTTGAAACCACTGGGCTTGTCCAATTTCACACCCGCCCACAAACCCGCTTCGAAGGGTGTTTCATCAGGCCCTATTTCTGCACCCCAAGCTCTGCGCAATCGTTCTATGCGCAAGGCATCCAAGGCGTAATAGCCTGCATCACGCAAGCCTAAATCAGCGCCAGCCGCTTGCAAACTCAAATAAACATGCCGCGTCATTTCGACTGGCACATACAACTCATAACCTGGCCCACCCACATAACTCATGCGCGCTGCGCGAACTTTGGCGTGACCCACATCAATTTCACGCGTGTGGGCAAAAGGCAAGGCTTGTGGCGTTAAATCTTCTGGGCATACGCGCGCCATCAGGGCTGCAGAGTTAGGGCCCATCAAGGACAACACACTGTACTGCGCAGACACATCATGGATAAAGACATGCTGGCTGGGCGTTACATGGCGCTTTAACCAGTCGAGGTCTCGCGTGGTTTGAGCCGACCCCGTGACCAACATGAACCGATCAACAGCCAAACGAATCACCGTCAGGTCGCTTTCAAACCCTCCACGATCGTTCAACAAAGGGGTGTAGACCATTTTGCCAATCGCAACGTCCATCTCGTTAGCGCACATCTGTTGCAAAAACTGCAACGCATCAGGGCCTTGCACCCACAACTTTGAAAATGAACTTTGGTCATAAAGCGCAACCGCTTCACGGGTGGCTTTTTGCTCAGCCTGCACCCACGGCAACCAATCGGGCGTGTCCAAAGTGTCGCGTGCAGGGGGGGTACCCGCAGGACGGAAATAGTTCACACGCTCCCATCCATTTTTGCTTCCAAATTCAGCGCCTTTGGCTGCCAAAATGTCATATAACGGCGAGCAACGCAGGGGTCTGACGGTTTGCAATTCTTGCCGTGGCCACCGCATGGCATAGTGCAAGCCTAGAGTTTCAGCGGTTCTTTCAGACAGCGCTTTTCGATTGCCTGTGAAAGGGCCAAACCTGCGCACATCCACATCCCACAAATCAACACTGGGTTCTCCGCCCACAATCCACTCAGCCATTAAGCGCCCTGCACCTCCAGAGTTGGCAATGCCTGCCGAATTGAAACCCGCACACACAAAATAATTTCGAAGTTCAGGTGCTTCGCCCAAAATGAAATTGCCATCAGGTGTGAAACTCTCAGGTCCATTGAGCAACATTTTGACCTTGGCCGTTTCAAGGCAAGGCGTACGTTGAATGGCGTTTTCCATCAAGATTTCAAATTGATCCCAATCTTCGCCCAACAATTCAAATTGGAAGCTTGAAGGAATGGGGTGCACATTCCACGGTTTGGCCAGAGGCTCAAATCCCCCCATCACCAAACCACCCACTTCTTCTTTGTAATAAATGTAGCCATCTGGGTCGCGAACCACGGGCCACATCGGGTGTATGCCTTCAATTTTGTCAGTGACAATGTAGAAATGTTCGGCGGAGTACAAGGGCACATTGACACCTGCCAATTGGCCAAACTGGCGTGCCCACTGGCCAGCACAGTTCACCAAAATTTCACATTGAATATCGCCTTGCTGCGTTTGAACGCCCTTTACACGACCCGCCAACATTTGCACACCCGTCACTTCAATGTCTTCAAATATTTTGACGCCGCGTTGACGTGCGCCTTTGGCCAATGACATGCACAAATCTGCAGGATTGGCTTTGCCATCGCCGGGAATCCAAATGCCACCCTCTAAGTCATCGGTTCTCAGCAACGGGGCACGCTCGCCCACTTCTTGCGGTGTGATTTCATGAACCTCCACCCCAAAGCTGCGCGCCAATGCAATTTGCTTGCGCAGCACCTTCATGCGTTCAGGCGTGCGGGCCACATTCACACTGCCACATTGTTTCCAACCTGTGGCCAATCCGGTTTCAGCTTCCAGCGATGCGTAAAGCTCAATGCCGTATTTGCTCATTCGGGTCATGTTGCGATTGGGGCGCATTTGACCCACCAAGCCAGCTGCGTGCCAAGTGGTGCCACTGGTGAGTTTGCCTTGCTCCAACAAAAGCACATCTGTTTGACCGAGTTTGGCCAGATGATAGGCCACAGAACAACCCGCAATCCCGCCGCCCACAATGACAATTTTGGCTTGCGTTGGAAACTGATATGTTGCCATGATTTCTTCCTCTGTCTACTTCAACCGAATTTCAAGCTTTAAGTTGGCGTTATCCAGTTCTCTAACCTAATCGAAGTGCCGCAATGCCCGCCAAAATAGCCAGCGTGCCCCCTATTCTTTGACGCGTCCAAACTTCTTTCAAAAACCAAGCGCCCATCAGCGCCGCGAAAAAAACAGAAGTTTCACGCAAAGCCGCCACCATGGCCACTGGCGCCACCGTCATGGCCCACAGTGCAATGGCGTAAGAGCCAATAGAGGCAAAAGCACCGCCCATTGCCACAGGCCAGCGCGTTCGAACGTAGGGCCATACTTGCCCCTTGCGTTGCCAAAAAACAATGAGCGCAAAAGGCCAACCATCCAATGCAAACAACATGCAGACGTACTGCGCAACATGTCCTGAGTTTCTTGCGCCTTTGGCATCAATGACGGTGTAAATGGCAATCAACACGGCATTGGTCAATGCAAAAACAATGGCCTTACGATGGTCCCACCATGCCTTGCTAAAACCCAGCAGCAAAACACCCCCACAAATGCAGGCCACTCCCACCCAAGCCAAAGGCGTTAATTCCTCCCCAATCAACCCGAAGGAAGCAAGGGCCACCAACATGGGGGCTGTGCCTCGCATTAAGGGGTAAGTGAGCCCAAGGTCGCCATGCTTGTAGGCGCCTGCCAGGGCAAAGTAGTAGCCCACGTGGACCACCAACGAACACAAAATGAAAGGCCAAGACTCTGCAGAAGGCAGCCCCAAATAAAGACAAAAAGGAATGGCCAGCATAGAGCAGAGCACATGGATCAGGGCTGTATCCAGAGTTTTGTCCAAGCTTGATTTCACCAAGGCGTTCCAGCTGGCATGCAATAAAGCACCTAACAACACAATGAACAGCACAGGCCATGTCATGGCCATCTCAAGTCCTTAGGGCGCAACGTCTGGCAATGTGCATGTAATGCGGCAGTGGAGGTGTTTGAATTTCAGGCTGTTTGGCCAAATCATCCCAAAGGCGCAAATGGACGGCATCAGGCGCACCGGGTTCTGCAATGAATTGAGCCGCCTCTTCTGGTGAAAAAATACCACCCTGCAGTTTCAGACTGCGCTTGGAATCTTCAGACAGTGCATCGTAGTATTTAGGGCGTGTGGCGCACAGGTAACGCTTTGCATCGACGTGCCTTTGTATGGCGTGAATGACGACATCAGAAAACAGACCCCGCAAAAAAGGCACGACACGATACTGATGCACATCGTCAACACCATGCATACTGGGTGTCTCACCTAGGTCATGGAGCATGTGGCCTAAGTCGTGCAAAAAAGCAGCTGTGACCAATTCGTCTCTCGCACCTGCTTGCTCTCCCAGATAAGCCGACTGCAATGCATGCTGAAGTTGCGTCACGGGCTCGCCCGTGTACTGCTCACCACCTCTTTGCTCGAACAATTTTTCGATGTCGTTCAAACTGAGAGTCATGATTGATTTCGTCCAGTTGAGTGAAAATTTAAATTCAAGCCCAAGGCAGGGAATATGTTTTGATATTGGTAAAACTCTTCATGGCTTCTTGTACGCCTTCCTTGTAGCCTAGGCCAGAGTCCTTGATGCCACCAAACGGCGTCAGTTCTAAGCGGTAGCCCGGAACCTCACTCACATTGACACTGCCCATGTGCAATTCGTTGACAAACCGAACGATGTAGTCCATTCGATTGGTACAAACACCGCTCGATAAACCATAGGCCGTGCCATTTGCAATTTGAATGGCTTCGTCAATGTTTTTAAATTGAATGATGGGCGACACAGGGCCAAACGTCTCTTCTTTGACCAACAGCATTTCGGGTCTTACTTGATCAAGCACAGTAGGGGAATACAAAGCGCCTTGCCTGTGATTGCCCACCAACAATCTAGCGCCGTTTGCCACGGCATCGTTTACTCGCGACTCAAAGAATTTTGCGGCGGCTTCATCAATGACCGTGCCCATCAGATTGTCTGCATTGGCAGGATCGCCATAAGACCAGGCCTTGGTTTTTTGCACCACCATGTCGGTAAATTGCGCAGCCACTGATTGATGAACCAGCATGCGCTTCACTGCGGTACAACGTTGACCTGAATTTTTGTACGAGCCCTGCACAGCCAAATTGGACGCTTCATCTAAATCAGCATCTTCCATGACGATGAGGGGGTCATTGCCGCCGAGTTCCAACACAATACGGCGATAACCTGCTTTATCGGCAATGTATTTGCCAATGGCCACGCCCCCGGTGAAAGTGATCAAGTCCACAGTAGGATGCGTCAGCATTTCATCGGCAATTTCACGCGGATCGCCCGTGATCACACTCAGCATTTCGGGGGGCAACCCCGCCTCGTAAAGCAAATCAGCAAAGTAGATGGCCGAGTAAGGCACCTTCTCAGAAGGCTTAAGCACCATGCGATTGTTGGTGGCGATGCTGGGAATGACTTTATGCGCCACCTGGTTCATCGGATGATTGAAAGGTGTGATCGCCGTGATCACACCCAACAAAGGCGCACGCTGCGTGTAGACGCGGCGCTGCTTGCCGTGGTGTGTTAAATCACAACTGAAAATTTGTCCGTCATCTTTCAAAACCTCTTGCGCACCAAATAACAACACATCACTGACGCGGCCTGCTTCATAAACCGCATCTTTGATGCACAAGCCTGCTTCAGCCGTAATCAAGTTGGCAATGTCGTTCAAGTGGTCTCTCACCAACGCTGCCGCCTTGTTCAAAATAGCGGCCCGCTCAAAACGAGACAACTTAGGCTTGTAGGCATGGGCGATGGCATAGGCTTCACGCACCTCCTCCAGCGTGGCCTTGGGCACAGTACCAATACTTTGCTCTGTGAAAGGGTTCAACACTTCAATGAAGCGATTTCTACCCGCCCCAAGCTTTTGACCGCCGATGCGCATGGCATCGAGTTGATGGTCTTTGATGAATTGTGCAACTTGGCTCATGTTGATTTCCTATTCAGAACCTAGGGTTCACTGACCCCAATTCAAAGCCAAATCGAAGGCGTCAAAATTGCGCCATTGACGGTGACGGTCAAGGTGAGGCACTGCACGGTTCATCACCAGAGGCACCCGCTGCTCGCTGATGCCGCCATGCGAACGCAAAGGCACGTCCAGACCTGACAAGTCATGCTTGGACTTGGAGGTGCCCAGCACCGTATCGTGCTCAGACACCACCACCAAGTCGCCTAGCCTATCGGCAGGCAGTTCAAATTTGGAAGCCGCCTGTTCACGCGTGAGTACCACCTCAATGCCGTGCTCTGACTGCAATTTTTCACACGCCTTTAAAGGGTCTGTGCCTGCTGGCAAATAGATGGTGGCAAAAGAGCCTAAAGCACCGTGGTGCACCACATAGGGGTCTGTAATGGGCAAGATCACGCGGACCGAACCAGCGCCTAACCAAGCATCAAACCAATCTTGCAAATAGATCACTTTGGGAAGACCGTCCATGCCCACTTTGGCGTTCATTCCATGGTCGGCTGTGAGCACAACCAAACAACCCATGGCATCGAGTTGGGCCATGTAGCCGTCCATCATGGCGTAGAACTCGTTGGCACCTGTGGTCCCTGGGGCAAATTTGTGTTGAATGTAATCTGTGGTCGAGAGGTACATCACATCGGGTCGCTGATTTTTCATCAGCCAGACACCCGCTGCAAAAACAAATTCGGACAAGTCAGCGCTGTAAACACTCGGCAAGGGCTTGCCTACTTTGTGAAGCACATCATCAATGCCATGCTCTGCCACAGTCGCCTTGTCAGCTTTTTCTGCAGAAAAACAAATGCCCTTCATGTTGTGACCCAACAATTGCCTTAACTTGTCTTTGGCCGTGATCACAGCCATTTTGCAACCCGCATCTGCCAACGCGGCCAGCAAAGAAGGGGCACGCAGCCACTTTGGATCGTTCATCATCACTTCAACATTGTTGGCACTGTCGTATAAATAATTGCCACAGATGCCGTGCACGCTGGGAGGAACACCCGTCACGATGGATAAATTATTGGGGTTGGTAAAGCTGGGCACCACACAATCTGCATGAAGTCCTGTGCCTTCTGCCAATACTTTCTTCATCCAGGGCATGTACCCTGCGGCCACGGCTTGGCCTAAATAATCGGGTTCACAACCATCCACGCAAACCACCACCACGGGTTGTTTGGGCATTTGATACGAACGATGATTAACTTGCATCTTTTTTTCCTATTCAGAATTTAGGGTGTTGTACGCACAGAGTATTTCTCGTAATTTTGAAGCGTTCGTTCACGGCTCATCAACACATGTTGACGCAAGGCTTCTGACGCTTTAGCCGCATTGCGCGAACCAATAGCCTCCAATATGTCTCGATGTTCATTGACGGAGGTCACCAGCAAAGCATGGTCTGCAAAATTGCGCCGCCTGAACAAACTCAATTCCTGCGTCAGCTTGCGATACATGCCAATGAGCTTTTGATTGCCTGTATAAGAAACCATAGATTCATGGAATTCAATGTTCAATCGGTAGTAGGTGGCTTCGTCTTCAACTTTCACCGCCTGCGCCATCTGACCCACCAATTTTTTCAAATTCTTCAGTTGCTGATCCGAAGCATTGTTGGCCAATGTCGCTCCGACGTGCGCTTCAATCATGGCCCTTATGTCAAATATCTCAAGAGCCTCCGTCAGCGGGATTTGACGCACAAACACGCCACGATTTTTTTCAAGCTGGACCAAACCCGCTTCTTCCAAAACACGAAAGGCTTCTCGAACAGGCCCTCTTGAGACACCCAGACGTTGTGCCAGTGCTGTCTCCGTCAGTTTGTCACCTGGGCCCAGTTCACCTACATTGATGAGTCGCTCAATTTCCTGCTGCACAGCACCCGTGAGCGAGTGGTTCTGCAACATGGAAATGGTGGCATTCGCCTCGAAAATGGGCGAAAACTTGGCGCTTGATTTTGCATTTTCAATCGGCATGCCTTGAATTTGATCACAACTTAGTCAATTGTCAACAATTTACAAAAACCAATTGACAATCACCAACGCTTCGATTCCAATGATTTTCACGAGCTTGTCACAACGCTGTCACAGCGAGGGTGGAAAGTAGTTGGTTTCAACTTGATAAGGATGACGTATGCGCGCACTTTATAAATCCGCCCTGCTTGTTGGCGGTCTGCTTTTAGGCTCAATGGCCTGGGCTCAAAAAACCCAACTGCTGGTTTACACAGCCTTAGAAGTAGATCAATTGAAGGCTTATCAAGAAGGCTTCAACAAGGTTCATCCCGACATTGAAATCAAATGGGTTCGCGACTCAACTGGCGTGATCACTGCCAAGCTTCTTGCTGAAAAAGCCAACCCTCAGGCAGACGCCGTGATGGGCGTGGCCGCAACCAGCTTGGCCTTGATGAAGAAAAACGGCATGCTCGAGCCCTTTGCGCCGCTGAATTTGGACGCCATCATGCCCCAATACCGCGACAAGGCAAATCCACCTGCTTGGTGGGGCATGGATGTCTGGGGCGCTACCATTTGCTTTAACACCGTAGAAGCCAAGAAACGCAATATTTCAAAGCCTGAGACTTGGAAAGACCTCACCAAGCCCGAGTACAAAGGCCAAATCGTCATGCCCAATCCCGCATCAAGTGGTACGGGCTATTTTGATGTCATCGCTTGGTTGACTTTGTTTGGTGACCAGAATGGCAAAGGCGGCGGCTGGAAGTACATGGACGGACTGCATGAAAACATTGCTCAATACACCCACTCTGGATCGAAACCTTGCAATATGGCCGCAAGCGGAGAATACGTTTTAGGAATTTCATTTGAATACCGTGGCAATGCCAACAAAGCCAAAGGCGCACCCATCGACTTGGTTTTCCCCAAAGAGGGCTTAGGTTGGGACTTGGAATCCTTTGCAATCCACAAAGGCACCAAAAAATTGGACGCTGCCAAGAAACTGGCCGATTGGGCTTCAAGCAAAGACGCCATGAAGCTTTATGGCAAAAACTTTGCCATAACGGCTCACCCTGGCGTGGCAGAACCCTTACCTAACGTGCCCAAAGACTATGAGTCTCGTTTGGTCAAATTGGACTTCGAATATGCTGCTAACCAACGAGAGCGCATCTTGGCTGAATGGAACGCCCGTTACAACGGCAAATCTGAAAAGCGCTAAATTCATCCAAATGGCCGCCTGGCATTGCCAAGGCGGCCTTTTTGTTGGCCCCTCATGTCTGCAAGCCCCTATCTTTCCCTCTCCCATCTCCACAAGGCGTTCGGCAACTTTGTAGCGCTTCAAGACATTAACTTAGACATCGTTCCTGGTGAGTTGGTGTGCTTCTTGGGCCCCTCCGGCTGCGGCAAAACCACATTGCTGCGCATCATCGCTGGCTTAGAAGTTCAAACACACGGGGTGATTCATCAAGCGGGGCGCGATATCACCACTGCCCATCCCGCAGAACGCGACTACGGCATTGTGTTCCAGAGCTATGCCTTGTTTCCCAATCTCAGCGTGGCCGACAACGTGGCTTACGGCTTGGTCAATCGCAAAGTGTCGCGAGATTTGGTTCAGCAAAGGGTGCAAGAACTTTTGAAACTGGTGGGATTGCCTGGCAGTGACCACAAATACCCCAGCCAGCTTTCTGGCGGACAGCAGCAACGCATTGCTTTGGCACGGGCACTGGCCACATCGCCCGGCCTTCTGTTATTGGATGAGCCTTTGTCTGCATTAGATGCCCTAGAACGCGTTCGTCTGCGCGGCGAAATTAGAACTTTGCAACAAAGCTTAGGCGTGACCACCATCATGGTGACGCACGATCAAGAAGAAGCGTTAAGCATGGCCGATCGCATTGTAGTCATGAACCATGGCTGCATTGAACAAGTGGGCACGCCCACTGAAATTTACAGAGAACCTGCCAGCGCATTTGTGGCAGATTTTGTGGGCCAAATGAATGTTTTAAAGGGCAAGCTCTCGCACGGCACATTGCAATTAGGCGATATGCAAATTTCTTTAAAAGACATGCAATCGCATTCACACGCCTCTGGTGAGGTCAAAGTGTATTTGCGACCTGAAGATGTATTGGCCCGTCCCATTTTGCCCGGTGACGCATGCGTGTTTCAAGCCATCATTCAAGAGATAGAGTTTTTGGGTGCTTTCTGCCACGTGCATGTCATGGCACCCGCTCTGGCCAACCAAGCACTCACCGTTTATTTGTCACTCAATTTCTTGGCCGAGCAACAACTGAAAGCTGGCTCTACCCTGCCCTTCAAACTGATGCCAGAGCGTATCAAACTGTTCTGAACGAGGCTTGATTTCGCATGACACCTGCTTTACCTCAAGTGACACAGCGCAAACATTGGAGCGAGTGGATTGGATTTGCAGGTTTGGCCTTGGTGCTCCTAATTCTGTTGGCATTTTTAGCAGCACCCCTGTTGGCCATTCTTCAACAAGCCGTCCAAAATGATCAAGGCCAATTTGTGGGCTTGCACAACTTTTTAAGTTATATCCAAACGCCTGCATTGCTGAACAGTCTTTGGAACAGTGTCTGGGTTTCTCTCTTGGTCACCACCGTGGTGGTGCCATTGGCCTTTGTGTTTGCATACGCCCTCACGCGAAGTTGCATGCCCGGCAAAACGCTTTTTCGATCCATCAGTCTCATTCCACTTTTAGCACCGTCCTTGCTTTCTGCCATTTCACTCATCTATTGGTTTGGCAATCAAGGCGTATTGAAAGATGCCATGCAAGCTGTGGGCATTGATCAAATTTATGGTGCGCCAGGCGTGGTGTTGGCAGAATGTTTTGCCGTCTTTCCGCATGCACTCATGATTTTGGTCACTGCACTCACACTGGCCGATGCACGTTTGTATGAGGCTGCCGATGCACTGGGCACTAGCACGCTGCGCAAATTTTTTACCATCACGTTGCCAGGCGCCAAGTACGGTCTCATTTCTGCGTCCTTGGTCAGCTTCACATTGGTCATGACTGATTTTGGTATTCCCAAAGTGATTGGTGGCAACTTCAATATGATGGCCACCGATATTTTCAAGTTAGTCATTGGCCAGCAAGACTTTTCGAAAGGCTCCGTAGTGGCATTGTTGCTTTTATCGCCGGCCGTTTTGAGTTTTGCAGTGGATCGCTATGTGAGTGCGCGACAAACAGCCATGCTGAGCGCAAGAGCAGTGGCTTTTCTACCCAAGCCCCATGCGCGCCATGACCGACTCATGATGTCTTTCTGCACGTTCATTGCCTTTCTTATGCTAGCCATGTTGGGCATGGCAATTTTTGCATCTTTTGCCAGTTTTTGGCCTTACAACCTTGCGCCGAGTTTGAATCATTACAAACTCGGATTGATTGATGGCGAAGTGGGCGAAGGCTTTGTCAACAGTTTGAAGATGGCCTCTGGTACTGCATTTTTTGGCACCTTGCTGGTTTTTGTGACAGCCTATTTGCTTGAAAAAACCAAGGGCATGAACTTGCTTCGTACGCCGCTCCAATTGTTAGCCGTGATACCCATGGCAGTGCCTGGATTGGTCTTAGGTTTGGGCTACATCTTTTTCTTCAACATGTCCAACAACCCCCTGCACGGCATGTACCAAAGTATGGCCTTGCTCACCCTTTGCACCATCGTTCACTTTTACACATCAGGGCATTTAACGGCGACCACTGCACTGAAGTCCTTGGATGCTGAATTTGAATCGGTCAGTGCTTCACTCAAAGTGCCTTTTTACAAAACCTTTTGGCGCGTCACATTGCCCATTTGCATGCCTGCCATGGTGGACATTGCCCGTTACTTTTTCATCAACGCCATGACCACCATCTCGGCGGTTGTTTTTTTGTATTCTCCAGAAACCAAAGTGGCCTCCATCGCAATATTGAACTTGGATGAAGCTGGCGACATTGGCGCGGCGGCGGCCATGGCGGTTTTAATTGCCTTAATTTCAGCTGCTGCCCTTATTTTGTTTGCATGGCTGAGCTGGTTTGTGGACAAACGAACACAAGCCTGGCGTGGCCGATAATAGCGACTCCATTCCTGTTGAATTTTTTTAAATCACTTTAAAGATAGAAATACATTCACCATGCAACGCGAAGCCATTCTTCTTACTCCTGGCCCCTTAACCACCACCCTTCGCACCAAGCTGGCCATGTTGCGAGACTGGGGCTCTTGGGACAGTGAATTCATCGCCGTGACAGCGCGGGTTCGCAAGAGCTTGCTCAACGTTGTTCATGGACACGAAACACATGTTGTGGTTCCACTTCAAGGCAGCGGCACCTTTAGCGTGGAAGCTGCCGTAGCCACGGTAGTCCCCACCAGCGGTCACATTTTGGTTTTAGACAATGGTGCTTATTGCAAACGTGCTGCCAAGCTCTCCACCATGATGGGGCGAAAAACCACAGTCGTCGCAACACCCGAAGATCAATGCGTATCCCCCAGTGCTCTTGAAGCGCTGCTCCAAAAAGACAGCAGCATTTCTCATGTAGTTCTCATTCACTGCGAAACAGGTGCCGGTGTTTTGAACCCTCTTCACGACATTGCCAAAGTTTGCGAGAAGCATCACAAAGGATTAATTGTGGATGCCATGAGTTCATTTGCCGCTTTAGACATTGATGCCCGCACTACGCGCTTTGACGCTCTCATTGCGGCCAGTGGCAAGTGCCTAGAAGGCGTACCCGGCATGGGATTTGTATTTATTCGCAAAGCTATTTTGGACAGTTGCGCCGGCAACAACACCTCATTGGCCATGGACCTACACGATCAATACGTTTACATGGAAAAAACCGGTCAATGGCGCTTTACGCCGCCAACCCACGTCATGGTAGCCTTGGCAGAAGCGATTCAGCAATTTGAAGAAGAAGGTGGGCAGCCTGCTCGCTTCAAACGCTATCAAAACAATTGCAAAACCTTGGTGGAGGGCATGGCCGCTTTAGGCTTTAAGCCCTATTTAGACCCCTCGATTCAAGCGCCTATTATTGTGACCTTCCACGCGCCAGCAGCCGCAAACTATGAATTCAAAAAATTCTACGATGCCGCCAAAAAGCATGGCTTTATTTTGTACCCTGGAAAACTCACTGAAATTGAAACATTCCGCGTAGGCTGCATTGGTGCCATTGGCCCCATCGAAATGCAGCAAGCTGTGCATGCTGTTGCGCTGGCATTAAAAGAATTAGACATTGCCAGCGGCTCACCCGCTTAAGTACTGTCAGTGAATTGAGTTCGTAAATTTGTAAAGGACTGATCATGGCCACTTCCAAGGTACATCCCGCACTCAAAGCGGTTGAAAAAAGTGGGGCCCAAAAGGTCAAAGTAGCCGTGAGTGACATCGACGGCATTCTGCGCGGCAAGTACTTGCATATCGATAAATTCAAAGCTGCGGCAGAGCCCTACCCCGCCGGTGGTTTTGGTTTTTGCGATGTGGTGTTCGGCTGGGATTCCTCAGATCAGTGCTATGACAACACCTCGGTCACGGGCTGGCAACATGGCTTTCCAGATGCCCTCGCTCGATTGGATCTAGACACCGCGCGCAATGTACCGTGGGACAACAACGTCCCTTTCTTTATGGGTGAATTTATTAACAGCGATGGCACGCCGCATCCACTTTGTCCCCGCCAAACTTTGAAGAAAGTATTAAAGCGTGCCGCCAAAATGGGTGTGAATCCTATGTGCGGCATGGAATTTGAGTGGTTCAACTTTTTAGAAGACTCACATTCGTGGGAAAGTAAAAAAGGCGTAGGGCCCACACCTCTCACACCCGGCATGTTTGGTTATTCATTGCTGCGCATGAATCAAAACCGCGAGTTTTTCAACGCCATTCAAGACGAGATGCTGCTGTTTGGCGTTCCCATTGAAGGCCTGCACACAGAAACAGGTCCTGGTGTTTACGAAGCGGCCATTGCCTTTAGCGATGCATTGACACAAGCCGACCGCGCCATTTTATTTAAAACAGGCACCAAAGAAATTGGTGCGCGGTTCGGCATCATGCCCAGTTTCATGGCCAAGTGGAATGCCGCTTATCCGGGTTGCAGTGGCCATATTCATCAGAGCTTGAGTGATGGCAAAAAGAATTTGTTTGCCGACGCCAAAGGCCGTCACGGCATGAGCAAAATGTTTGAAAGTTATTTGGCAGGCCAAGTCGCGCACTTGATGGAATTTGCGCCCATGTTCTGGCCCACCATCAACAGCTACAAACGCTTGGTCGATGGCTTTTGGGCGCCCGTCAAACCTACTTGGGGGGTGGACAACCGTACCGCCAGTTTCCGTGTCATTGCTGGCTCACCCAAATCAACGCGACTCGAAACACGCTGCCCTGGCGCAGACGTCAACCCTTACCTGGCCATGGCCGCTGTCATTGCTGCGGGCTTGGATGGGGTGGAAAAAGGCATGAAGCTCACTGCCCCCGCTATTCACGGCACCAATGGCGGCGCTGAAAACATTCCCCGTGCACCTCGAACCCTGATTGAAACCACGGGCAATTTTCAGCAATCCAAGGTGGCACGCGATTGGTTAGGCGATACATTTGTCGATCACTTTGCTGCCACACGTGAATGGGAATGGCGCCAATGGCTAGATGGCGTGACCGACTGGGAACTCAAACGCTATTTTGAAATTATTTAATTGAACCCTTCAGATCAAACTGGACAAACTCATGAGCATTGAAAAATTTTCTTTTCCCACTCCCATTCACTTTGGCGTGGGTGCGCGCAAGTTAGTTGGGCCCCACTTAAAGAATTTAGGTTTCAAACGACCCCTCATCGTTACCGACAAAGCCCTCAATGACTTGCCCCTGATGGCCGAGTTCATCGCTCATTTGTCCGGCTTGGAGGTTGCTGTATTTGCCGGCGTGCATGGCAACCCCACGGCCTCGCAAGTCACGGCTGGCGGCGTAGCTTTCAAAGCGCACAATGCCGATTGCGTCATCGGCTTTGGTGGCGGCGCATCACTTGATGTTGCCAAGGTGGTGGGCTTGTCAGCTACCCACGACGGCCACATCTTAGAATTCGCATGGGATCACCCCCAGGTGCGCAGCATCAAAGGCACCTTGCCCTATTTTGTGGCGTTGCCCACCACCTCAGGCACTGGCTCTGAAGTGGGCCGCGCTAGCGTTGTGAGCGAAGACGACACACATCAGAAGCGCGTTATTTTTCATCCTAAATTATTGGCTCAAACGGTTTTCGCCGATCCAGAACTTACCTTGGGTTTGCCAGGCAAGATCACCGCGACCACTGGCATGGATGCACTCACGCACAACATCGAAAGTTATTTGTCGCCCGCCTACCATCCCTTGTGCGATGGCATTGCTTTGGAAGGCACTCGCATTGGCGCTGCCGCCCTTCACACTGCTGTGCATGAGCCTAGCAACCTCAAAGCCCGCAGCGACATGATGATGTCGTCCATGATGGGCGCCATTGCCTTTCAAAAAGATTTGGGTGCGGTGCACTCTTGCGCTCACGCATTGGGGGCTGTGGTTGACATGCACCACGGCTTGGCCAATGCGCTCATGATCGATGTGGTGATGGCCTGGAACTACGAAGCGGTACCAGATAAGTTCAACGAGTTGGCGCATGTCTGCAAGGTCCAAGGGGGCGGCATTGGTTTTGTAGCTTGGCTCAAAGAATTGAAAGCTTCCATCGGCATAACCGGCACTTTGTCTTCTCATGGTGTGAAGCCAGAACACATGGCTCGATTGGTTGAAATTGCCACTGCCGATATTTGTCATCAAACCAATCCACGTCCTTGTACAGCAGCTGATTTTGAAAAGCTGTTCAAGGCTGCGATGTAAATCAGGACTGGGGCTGCATGTCTTCTAATTCCAAACGTCTCAAAATTGGCATCTCCGCATGCTTTTTTCATCCTGACAACGAACGCGTTATCTTCAAGGGTAAGACGCTCCAATACATAGAGCAGTCGGTGGCGCATTGGGTCATGTCGCAAGGTGACTTGGCCGTCATGATTCCCTCTCCAGAAGGCGACACTCAAGTGGGTGATGCTCAAATTGCAGACTATGCGCAATGGCTGGATGGTGTGGTGCTCATGGGCGGCAGCGATGTATGGCCCGGCAGTTATGGTGAAGAAGTGATGGACCCGCGATGGACGGGAGACCGAGTACGCGATGCTTATGAGAAAAAACTCATTGAGTCATTTGTTGCGGCTGGCAAACCGGTGCTGGGCGTCTGTCGCGGCATGCAAATGATCAACGTGACATTTGGTGGCACGCTTTACCAAGACATTGGCACCCAAAAACCTGAGGCTTTGACGCATCGAGATGGCGTTCAATACGATCGCAACATTCACGAAGTTCAATTTAACCCCGCCAGCAAATTAGCCCAATTGCTAGGGGGTGCCAAATTGGCCAAAGTCAACAGCATTCACCATCAAGGCGTAAAAGACCTTGCACCCAACTTTGTGGTGGAAGCCTTCTGCCCTCAAGACAACATCCCTGAAGCCATTCGCTACCAAGGCGCCGCCTATGTGGCCGCTGTTCAATGGCACCCTGAGTTTCACAAACCAGCCTTGGGAACCCTGGACGACAGCCCTATCCTGACTGACTTCCTAAATGCAGCGCGTGTGCAACAACACGCTTAAATCGCGAATCACCTCATTTAACTTGATCTTTTATCAATTTTTTTTGGACTTTCATGAAATTGCTCAACGTTAACAACCCCGCCACCGAAGAACTCATTACCCAACTTCGAATTGACGATGGTCCAGCCGTGGCCATCAAGGCACAAAAAGCACGCAATGCACAAGCGGCTTGGGCCGCCACATCACTGTCGCATCGCATCGCTTGCATTCAGCGCTTTCGCGGTTTGGTTCAAGTCCAACTAGACGACTTGGCCAAAATCATGACGCAAGAAACTGGCAAGCCACTGGGACATTCGCGCAATGAGCTGAACGGCTTTTTAGGGCGTGTCGATTTTTTCTTGGCAGAAGCAGAAGGCATTCTCACAACTGAAACGGTCTACAACCAAGATGGCATGTGCGAACAAATTCAGCGCATTCCACTTGGCTTGATTGGCAACATCTCTGCCTGGAACTATCCGTGGTTTGTGGGGGGGAATGTGTTTGTGCCAGGTCTGCTCATGGGCAATGCCATTCTTTACAAGCCTTCAGAATTTGCCGCCATGAGTGGCTTGGCCATGGCGCGTTTGCTGCACGAGGCTGGCATTCCAGAAGACATTTTTGCCCCCCTCATTGGCGCCGCGAGCACGGGCAATGCCTTGCTTGCACAACAACTCGACGGCATGTTTTTCACAGGGTCATTGGCCACAGGTCAGCACATCGCCAACGTGATGGGCCCACGCATGACCAAACTGCAATTGGAGTTGGGCGGCAAAGATCCCACCTATGTGTGCGCCGATGCCGACCCGGTAGCCGCCGCTCAATCATTGGCTGACGGTGCCATGTACAACGCAGGTCAGAGCTGCTGCTCAGTTGAGCGCATTTATGTACACGCCAGCATTCACGACACCTTCGTTCAGACTTTGGTCGATACCGTTAGAACTTTCAAAATGGGCGACCCTCTGGCTGCGGACACCTACTTGGGACCCCTCACACGCGCACCTCAACTTAAAATTTTAGAAGATCAGATTGCGGATGCCAAAGCCAAAGGCGCTCGTTGTTTACTGGGTGGTCAACGCAGCAAAGGCCCCATGGGTGGCAAAGGCAACTGGTTTGAGGCCACGGTGTTTGACAACGTCAACCACAGCATGTCCCTCATGCGCGACGAAAGTTTTGGCCCCATCATTGGCATTCAAAAAGTGAATGACGATGCAGAGGCCATTCGACTCATGAACGACACCCCATATGGGCTGACCGCTGGTGTTTACACTCCTAATGAACATCATGCGCGAGAGGTCCTTTCGCAAGTTCGTGCGGGTTCTGTTTACTGGAATTGCTGCGACCGCGTCAGCCCACGCTTGCCTTGGAGTGGCTATGGCCATTCAGGCATTGGCCTTACTTTATCTCGCGAAGGCTTGGCCACTTTTACAAGACCCAAAGCTTGGCACATGCGCAGCAATTGACATGCGCCTGGCCCTGTTTGACTTAGACCACACCCTGCTCGATGGCGACAGCGATCAGCTGTGGTGTGATTTTCTGATTGAGAAAGGCATGCTTGACAAGGCCATCTTCTCAGCCAAGAACGAAGCCATGGCTCGGGACTACAAAACGGGCGCAGTCGATGTACAGGCATTTTGTGAGTTTTACATTGGCACGCTAACGCTTCAATCTCCTGCTGACTGGGAAGCAATGCGACAAGAATTTTTAAGTGTATGGGTGGCACCGCGTTTGTGCGACGGTGGCAAAGCTCAAATCAAAGCCCATCAAGCCAATGGCGATCGTGTGGTCATGACCACGGCCACCAACCGTTTTATCACTGAACTGACGGCCAAACACTTAGGCATCAAGGACCTCCTTGCCACCGAAACCGAAATGCAAAAAGGATTGTTCACAGGCAAAACGGCAGGCGTGCTGAACATGCGCGAAGGCAAAGTGACCCGCATTAAAATGTGGTGCGAGGCACAACAATTAGACTGGACTGAGCTTGAAACTTGGGGCTACAGCGATTCCATCAACGACCTGCCGCTTCTAGAAGCCGTGACGCACGCCACCGTCACACAGGGTGACGTGAAGTTGAGGGCAGAAGCAGCCCAGCGGGGCTGGCCTCAAATTGAGTGGTTTTAATAAAGTGGTTTTAATTTTCTAGGCACTCAAGATTCACATGGCGAACACTGTATTGACCGACATTGACTTGAATCCGGAAAGAAGCTCACTGTATGTAAAGACTAGCGCGTGTGGTCATGGCCGATGGAATACCCGTCGAACTGATTCAAAACGCCTTGCGCAATGACACAAGCGGCATCCACCGTCAAAGCATGGCTCGCAATGGCCGCGACAACTTGCTTGGGTGAGAGGCACATAAATTCGCTCACCTCACCGTCTTGATTCATGGGTTTCACATCAGGCGGCACAAGCAGGTTAAAAACCCACAATGTTTCATGGTGCCAACCTCTGTCGACCGCTCGGCACGTACTGACTTTGCCATGCGAGACCGCCGTCAACGCTAAAGCTTCAGAAATTCCAGCCTCCTCCGCCAGTTCTCTCACACCGCAAGTTTGAACCAACTCACCCACTGGCAAGCCCCCCGCAGCCACGTTGTCCAACAGGCCGGGGTCGGTGGGTTTGCTGTGTGCGCGGCGACCACACCACAAATGACCATCATTCGTGAAACCATTCACATGCACGGCATGACTGCGCAATCCAAAAAATCTGAAGGCCGATCGTTCCATTTCAAAAGCCGCGGGCAAATCTAGCGTTGGCTCTTTGCATTGCAGGCCAGTTCCAATCACATCATCTTCCCAGTAGCTGAATTTTTCATTTCGCCAACCCGTGACATACCCCAGCTCATGCAGTTGCTTGGCCCACGCCGCCAATGCCAGATTGCGGGCGGCGGGTGTCCCCTCTGGGGTATCCCAGTGCAATCCCAAAGGTAATTTCTTCCAAGTCAAGCTCAGGTTTTGAAGCGCTTTTGCATGCGCAGGCATGAGGTGACCTGTGGCCACATGTGAGCCGCCCAAATACCATGGAACAAAATCTTCAGGCAAAGGCTGCATGGCCTGTTGCAAGCACTGATGCAACACTTTGATTTCTGAACCGCTGAGTGCGGCTTTGAATTTTTCAATGGCGTTCATGCTGTCCACAAGTTGAGGTTTGCCTCAGACACAATTTCAGTGCGCCTGATCCCAGTTCAGCCCCACACCCACTTCGGCCAACAAAGACACTTTGAGCGTGGCCACATCCGCCATCCATTTCGGAACAGCCACCTTCAACCATTCAACCTCGTCTTCAGGAACTTCAAATACCAATTCGTCGTGAACTTGCATGATGACTTTGGTTTTGCGCTGTTCTCTGTCAATGCCCGCTTGAACTGCAATCATTGAAAGTTTGATCAGATCGGCAGCCGTGCCTTGCATGGGCGCATTGATGGCGGCACGCTCTGCACCTGCTCGCCTAGGGCCATTGGGTGAATTAATTTCAGGCAAGTACAAACGTCTGCCAAACACCGTCTCCACGTAGCCCTGCGATTTAGCTTGTTCGCGCGTTTCATCCATGTAACGCTTCACACCTGCAAAGCGCTGAAAATAGCGTTCGATGTAATTTTTGGCGGCCCCATTGTCAATGCCTAAGGCCTTGGCCAAACCAAAGGCACTCATGCCGTAAATCAAGCCGAAGTTAATGGTTTTGGCGTAACGTCGTTGTTCACTCGAAACTTGATCGGGTGTTAACCCAAACACTTCAGCCGCTGTGGCCTTGTGCACATCAAGCCCCTGATGAAAAGCTCTGAGCAAGGCCTCATCGCCACTCAGGTGCGCCATGATGCGCAACTCAATTTGCGAATAATCGGCACTGGCAATCAGGCTGCCTAAAGGCGCCACAAAAGCTTCTCGAACTTTGCGACCTTCGGCCGTGCGAATGGGAATGTTTTGCAAATTGGGATCGTTGCTAGAAAGACGCCCCGTCACAGCCACGGCTTGCGCATAATGCGTGTGTACCCTGCCTGTTCTGGGCAATGCCATTTGCGCCAACTTATCGGTATAGGTGCCCTTGAGTTTTGACAAGCCGCGGTGTTCCAAAATGCGCGCAGGCAAGGGATAGTCTTCCGCCAATTTTTCTAAAACCTCTTCATCGGTACTGCGTGCACCCGTGGCGGTTTTTTTAATAACAGGCAATCCCAATTTGTCGAAAAATATTTCACCCAATTGCTTAGGGCTACTCAAGTTAAACGGCTGCCCCGCAATTTCATAGGCCTCGGTTTCAAGTTGGAAAATACGCTGGCCCAGTAATTGGCTTTGCGCAGCCAATGTGGGACCATCAATGAGCACACCATTGCGCTCAATGCGAAACAAAGCTTCGCTGGTGGCAATTTCAATATCATAAATGGCGCGCAATTTGGGGTCGGCCTGAATGCGCGGCCACAACACACCATGCACATCCAAACACTGATCAGAGTCTTCACAAGAATATTCAGAAGCTTTCTCAACATCCACTTGTGCAAATGAAATTTGATGAACGCCTTTGCCACACATTTCTTCGTAGGTGATGCCCGTGCGACCCACATGGCGCAGCGCCAAGCTGGTTAAGCTGTGAGGCTTGTGAACCTCCAACACATAACTTTGCAACATGGTGTCATGCGCATAACCCTTCACTTCAATGCCTTGATTGGCAAACACATGCCGGTCGTATTTGATGTGCTGTCCCACCTTCAACTTCAAAGGGTTTTCCAGCCAAGCTTTTAACTTGGCCAATACCGCCTGCAATGGCAACTGCTCTGGCGCATCAGGGCCAGCGTGTTGCAAAGGCACATAAGCGGCCTCGCCAGGCTTCACGCTCCAACTGATACCGACCAAGTCGGCGCGCATGGCATCTAAAGAAGTGGTTTCTGTATCAATCGCCACGCAATCAGCAGACTCTAGGCGCAGCAACCAAGCGTCAAACTGCGCCCAAGTCAGAATGGTTTCGTAGTGCTTGTCGCCTGTCACTGTCACGATGGGTTCTGGCTCGGCAAACAAATCATCCATGGGAACAAAGGCAGATTTGGCAGAGGACTTGGGCGTTCCTGGCATGTCTGAGTTTTCTGCATTACCCGGTCCACGGCTTCTGACCAAACCCCTAAATCCAAACTTTTCATAAAACGCCAAAAGTTCTGATTCATGGGGTTCGCCCAATTGAATACTGTCTAGTGCGGGTAAGTCAGGGATATAAGCTTGTAAATCACAATCAGTGCGAATTTTTAAAAGTTGCCGACCTGTGGGCAACCAATCGACCGCTTTGCGCAGGTTTTCACCCACCACGCCTTTGACTTGATCGGCATGGGCCATCAGAGCCTCTAGCGATCCATATTCCAACAACAATTTGGCTGCCGTTTTAGGCCCTACTTTTTGCACGCCTGGCACGTTGTCTACTGTGTCACCCACCAAAATTTGATAGTCCAACATGAGGCTGGCAGGTACACCAAATTCTTCCTGGACACCTGCCAAGTCACGGCGTTTGCCATTCATGGTGTCAATGATGGTGATGTGCTCATTCACCAATTGCGCTAAGTCTTTGTCGCCACTGGACACCACCACCTCAATGCCATGCGACGAACCCACAGCCGCCAAAGTACCGATCACGTCATCGGCCTCGACGCCGGGCACATCCAAAACTTTCCAACCCATCAACCTCACCAGTTGATGAATGGGTTCAATTTGAGAACGCAAATCGTCGGGCATGGGGCTTCGATTTTGCTTGTACTCTGGATAAATTTCATCGCGAAAGGTGGGCCCTTTGGCGTCGAACACACACACTGCATAGTCAGCCGGAATGTCTTTGCGCAGACGCTCCATCATGTTGATCATGCCGCGGATGGCACCTGTGGCAGGACTGGTGGGGTCACCCGGCACTGCGCGCAAATCGGGCATGGCATGAAAGGCACGGTACAGATAGCTGGAGCCATCGACCAACAGTAGGGTTTTCTTGTCGCTCATGCCCCAATTGTGCCTGTCCTGAGGCCATTTTGCCGGCGTATTTGGGGGCAAATTCAGTCCGAACACCCTCTACAATCCTTGCATGTATTTCGCACCGCCTCTTTCTACCCCTTTCACCCCTTGGACCTGTTGCTAAGCCATGGCTGTTTTTACGCCCGTCACTGAACAACAAGCTTCTGAACTCATGACTCAACTAGGTCTGGGCGAGTTGACCGCCTTAAATGGCATTCAAGGCGGTATTGAAAACACCAATTACTTTGCCACTACCGATCAAGGCGACTTCGTTCTGACGCTGTTTGAGCGACTGAGCCACGAACAACTGCCTTTTTATTTGTTTCTCATGAAACACTTGGCTGAAAAAGGCATCCCTGTGCCAAATCCAGCTGCCAATGGCGACGGCGATATTTTGCATACCGTTTGCAACAAGCCTGCAGCTGTGGTCAACAAACTCAAAGGTCAAAGTCAGCTGTCACCCCAGGCCATCCATTGCACTGCAGTTGGCGACATGTTGGCACGCATGCACTTGGCTGGCAAGGACTACAACCGCAGCCAACCCAACTTGCGCGGCATTGCTTGGTGGAATGAAACGGTCCCCGTGGTTTTACCCTACTTGGATGAAGCACAAGCCATCCTGCTGCAAAGTGAATTGGCCTACCAAAACCACATCGCTCAAAGCGCTGCTTATCAAGCCTTGCCCAAAGGCCCCGTGCATGCCGATTTGTTTCGAGACAATGTGATGTTTGAGGGCGAAACACTGACAGGATTTTTCGACTTTTACTTTGCGGGGGTCGACTCATGGTTGTTTGACTTGTCGGTTTGCGTGAACGATTGGTGCATCGATATAGAAACAGGTCAACACCATGCAGAACGAGCCCAAGCCATGTTGAGTGCTTACCAATCGGTTCGCCCCTTACGCCCAGCAGAAAGACAGTTGTTCCCCGCCCTATTGCGGGCAGGCGCGTTGCGTTTTTGGATTTCCAGACTTTGGGATTTTCACCTCCCCCGCGATGCAAGCATGCTCAAACCGCATGATCCCACCCACTTTGAACGGGTATTGCAGTCACGATTGGCTTCACCCATTAAGCTCTGCACATGAAGCTCAACATTGTTCCCGCCAAACAAGGCTTATTTTGGGTTAAGCAGGGCATCCGAACATTTTGGCGCCAACCGTTGGCCTTCACAGGTTTGTTCTTTTTGTTCATGGCTTGGGTGTCTGTGTTGTCCATGGTGCCCCTCATTGGCGCAGCCCTGGCGCTGCTCATACTGCCAGCGGCCACCTTGGGCCTGATGGTGGCCTCTGAACAAGCATCGCTGGGTAAATTTCCCATGCCGACTGTCTTAATGGTGGCCTTCAGAGCGGGCCAGCAACGCTTAAAAGCCATGCTGGTTTTAGGTGGACTTTATGCACTGAGTTTTTTGGCTGTGATGGCTGTCTCGGTCTTGGTCGATGGCGGTGGATTTGCCAAGGTCTATTTGGCCAATGCGCCCATCACCCCCGAAGTGGTCAGCAGCAATGATTTTCAAGTGGCCATGTGGTTGGCCACCCTTCTTTATGTGCCACTGTCCATGCTTTTTTGGCATGCTCCGGCCTTGGTGCATTGGCATGGCATTCCGCCCTTGAAAAGCATGTTTTTCAGTGCCATCGCTTGCTGGAAAAATTTAGGGGCCTTTGCCGTTTATTTCTTGGCTTGGGCAGCCGTTTTTGTAGCTGGGGCTACCGTCATATTGACAGTCAGCAGTGCCATGGGGGGCGCGGACCTTACCAGCGCAGTTTTAATGCCCGGCGCATTGCTCATGGCTGCCATGTTTTTCACGTCGGTTTACTTCAGCGTGACAGATTGTTTTGATTTGCCCATGCCCGGTAGCGAAACACAAGCGTAAATAAAAAAGCTTGCATTCTGCAGGCTGAGCGCTAGACCTTAGCCATTAGTGATGATGCCCGTGCGCACCATGCACATGGCGATGCTCAATTTCTTCGGCAATGGCGGCTCGCACATCCATCACACTGAGCTGAAAGCGCAATGCTTGTCCTGCCCAAGGATGGTTGCCATCCAACATGACTGTGTCACCCTTAATTTTCATCACATTGAAAATAGCTTCACGACCATCAGGGGTACGGCCGCGCAATTGGCCACCAACTTTTACACCAGGAGGAAAGTCTTTTTTGGGCATGGTTTGCAGCAAGCTTTCATCGCGCTCACCAAACGCATCGGCTGCTGACAACACCAGCGTGGTTTGATAGCCTTTGTCCTTGCCATCTAAGGCTTCCTCTATTTTGGGCAAGGTGTTTTCATAGCCGCCATGCAAATAAGCCATTGGCTCTTCTGCAGCTTCCAACAGTTTGCCTTGGGCATCAGACACTTTATATTTCAAAGTGACCACGGTGTCTTTTTCAATTTTCATGTTGACCTCTGCTTCAATTTAAAAATCATTCAACGGGCGTGAGTTTAGCCACAGACAAGGCCAACCACTTCACGCCATGCCTGGGAAAATTCACTTGGGCTCTGGCATCTGCGCCAGCACCCTCCACTGCCAAAACCTGGCCTTCCCCAAACTTGGTATGAAACACTTTCATACCCACTTTAATGCCATGAGAAGGTTCCAATTTTTGCACAGGAACAGGCGGATTCTTGTAGGTGTCAGCCGACCCCAAACTGCTATGCCCCCATGCTGGGCGCGTTTGAAATGCCTGCGCGGGTGAAGTCCAACCACCGCCTAAACCAGTTGCAAAGCCTGGATTTTTAGGGGTGATCCATTTCAAACATTCTTCTGGCAACTCATCTAAGAACCTGCTTTTCAAGTTGTACCGAGTTTGGCCATGAAGCATGCGTGTTTGCGAATGACTCAAATACAACCGTTTGCGTGCACGGGTGATGGCCACATACATGAGGCGACGCTCTTCTTCCAAGCCGTCGTAATCGTTCATGGAATTTTCGTGCGGGAAAAGCCCCTCTTCCAAACCAGAAATAAAGACCGCATCAAACTCCAAGCCCTTGCTGGCATGGACGGTCATCAGTTGTATGGCATCCTCACCCGCTTGCGCTTGGTTATCGCCAGCTTCTAAAGCGGCATGCGTTAGGAAAGCCGCTAAGGGCGACATCACTTCGCCATCCTCAGGCATTGGCGCCATTTCAGAGACCGTTGCCTCGGCATCTCGGCCGAATCCCTCTTGCGTCACAAAACTCTCTGCCGCATTAACCAACTCTTCCAAGTTTTCAACACGATCAGCACCCTCTTTTTCAGTTTGATAGTGCTCGATCAATCCCGTTTTTTCGAGCACCAGTTCAATGATTTCTCGGAGCGTCATACCTGGCGTTTGCTCTCGCATGACATCGACCATGGCCACAAAACTGGCCAACTTAGCGCCAGCCTTTCCAGCAGTGGTGCTGACAGCATCATGCAATGAACATCCCAAACCTTTGGCCGCATCTTGCAGTTGCTCTACGCTGCGAGCACCGATGCCTCGCGGCGGAAAATTAACAATTCGTAAGAAACTGGTGTCGTCGTTGGGGTTTTCCAAAATGCGCAAATAGGCCAGCGCATGTTTAATTTCTGCGCGCTCAAAGAAACGCAGGCCGCCATACACTTTATAAGGTACGCCCGCATTGAAAAGCGCCGTTTCCATGACACGGCTTTGGGCGTTGCTTCTGTACAGCACCGCCACTTCTTTGCGAGTCAACCCATCGCCCTTCACCAGTTGGCGAATTTCATCCACCAACCACTGCGCTTCAGCAAAGTCGCTGGTGGATTCATAAATACGTACAGGCTCCCCCGCACCCTGATCGGTGCGCAGGTTTTTGCCTAAGCGGTTTTTATTGTGACCAATGAGGGCATTGGCCGAATCCAAAATGTTGCTGTAGCTGCGGTAGTTTTGCTCAAGCTTTATTTGATGTTGCACACCAAACTCGCGCACAAAATCGGCCATATTGCCCACGCGTGCGCCTCGAAATGCATAAATACTTTGATCATCATCACCCACCGCTAGCACCGCACTACCGTGCTCTGCTGGAATGCCCGCAATCATTTTGATCCAGGCATATTGCAGCTTGTTTGTATCTTGAAACTCATCAATCAGAACATGCTTAAAGCGTGAACGGTAGTGCAGACGAATGACGTCGTTGTCTCGCAACAATTCAAAAGAGCGGAGCATCAACTCTCCAAAATCCACCACCCCTTCGCGCTGGCATTGATCTTCATACAACTGGTAAATTTCTACTTTGCGCCTTGTTTCGTCATCGCGAATGTCCACATCTTTGGGTCGCAAACCGTCCTCTTTACAACCCGCAATGAACCACTGCAATTGTTTGGGTGGAAATCGCTCATCGTCAACCTTGTGTTGCTTGCACAACCGCTTGACAGCCGACAACTGATCTTGGGTGTCCAATATTTGAAAGGTTTGAGGCAGGTTGGCCATTTTGTAATGGGCCCGCAAAAATCGGTTGCACAAGCCATGGAAGGTACCAATCCACATGCCCCTCACATTCACGGGCAACATGGCCTGAAGCCGAAGCATCATCTCTTTGGCAGCCTTGTTGGTAAAGGTCACGGCCAAAATACCCCCCGAGCCCACCTGAGAAGTCTGCAATAACCAGGCAATCCGGGTGGTTAAAACGCGTGTTTTGCCCGATCCGGCACCCGCCAAAATCAGAGCAGAGTCGGGGGGGAGCGTCACGGCCCGCAATTGCTCAGGGTTCAGGTTGCTCAATAAGGGCGTTTGGTCATACATCCCCCGATTGTAGAAACTCCTGACGACTTGTTTTGATATTGCAAAACAAAACGGGTAGAATCAGCCACCGGGCCCAAGATTCTTGCGCCCGGTTTTTTTTGCCCAAAAAAAGGCACTCAAAACCGGCCAAGCCAAGCGCTCACTCGTTCTTTCAACGATCCTTTTGGAGCTTGGTTAAATGGAAATTTTTGATTACGACAATATCTTGTTGCTGCCCCGCAAATGCCGCGTGGAAAGCCGATCTGAATGCGACGCCGGCGTAGAGCTCGGGGGCCGCAAATTCCGTCTCCCAGTGGTTCCGGCCAATATGAAGACGGTAGTGAATGAAAAAATCTGCACTTGGATGGCCCAGAACGGCTACTTCTACGTCATGCACCGCTTCGACTTAGACAATGTCAAATTTGTACGAGATATGCATGCCAAAGGCCTTTACGCCTCTATTTCATTGGGCGTCAAGGGCCCCGATTACGACACCGTGAACCATTTGGTGGCTGAAGGCCTAACGCCCGAATACATCACCATCGACATTGCACACGGCCATGCCGACAGTGTCCAAAAGATGATTCACACACTGAAAGAAAAGCTGCCCAAATCTTTCGTCATCGCTGGCAACGTGGGCACACCCGAAGCCATCATTGACTTGGAAACCTGGGGCGCCGACGCCACCAAAGTGGGCATCGGCCCTGGCAAGGTTTGCATCACCAAACTCAAAACTGGTTTTGGCACAGGCGGTTGGCAGTTATCAGCCTTGAAATGGTGCGCTCGCGTAGCCACTAAGCCCATCATTGCCGACGGCGGTATTCGGGAACACGGCGACATTGCCAAAAGCATTCGCTTTGGGGCCACCATGATCATGATTGGCTCCATGTTGGCAGGCCATGAAGAATCACCCGGCGCCACGGTCGAGGTGGACGGCAAGCTCTACAAAGAGTATTACGGCTCGGCGTCTGACTTCAACAAGGGCGAATACAAGCACGTCGAAGGCAAGCGCATTTTGGAACCCATTAAGGGTCAATTGGCCAACACCCTCATTGAAATGGAGCAAGACACCCAAAGTTCCATCAGCTATTCAGGCGGCACCAAACTCATGGACATTCGCAAAGTCAACTACGTCATTTTGGGCGGTGACAATGCAGGTGAACATCTGTTGATGTAATGCAAGCCTTCAGGCACAATTCAAATTCTTTTTTTACTCACTGAATAGGTTTTATTCATGAAACGTCGCGAACTACTCCAAGCTGGTGCAAGTTTTGCTCTGTTCCCCGCTTTGGTCCAAGCCCAAGACAAATTTCCAAGCAAACCCATTACGTGGGTTGTGCCTTATGCTGCTGGCGGCAATGCCGACTCACGTTCACGTCAAGTGGCCAAGGCCATGAGCGTCATCTTGGGGCAACCGATCATCATCGACAACAAGGCAGGCGCAGGCGGCAACATTGGCACAGAAGTCATTGCCCGCGGCAAACCAGATGGTTACACCATTGGCATGGGCAACTTTGCCCCCTTGGCTGTCAACCATGCATTGTTCAAAAAACTCAACTTTGACCCCTTCAATGACATCGTGCCCATAGGCTTGATCGAAAAAGGCCCGCTTATTTTGATGGTGCGAAACGATTCACCTTACAAATCTGTCAAAGACATCGTGGCTGCAGCCAAAGCCAGTCCAGGCAAACTCAGCTATGCCTCCGGTGGTATTGGTGGCTCGCACCACCTGAGTGGCGCTTTGCTAGAGCATGCTGCGGGGGTGGACATGATTCATGCGCCTTACAAGAGTGGTTCTGCCGGCGCCACTGACCTCATGGGCGGCCAAGTCAATATGATGTTTGAACAGATGTACTCTGCCATGCCTGCTATCAAAGGCGGACGTCTGCGTGCATTGGCCATTACCAGCAAAACACGCTCACCACTGTTGCCCGATCTGCCAACCATGGCCGAACAAGGTTTTGCAGAAGTAGAGGTGCAAAACTGGCAAGGCTTGGTGGGCCCTAAAGGCTTGCCCGCCGATCTGGTCAAATTGCTCAATGCCGCCATGAACAAAGCCCTTCAAGACCCAGAGGTCAAAGAAAAAATCTTGAGCCAAGGCAATGAAATGGGCGGCGGCTCACCTGAGCAATTTGCAGCTTTGATTAAAACTGAAGCACCACGATGGGGTAAAGTGGTTCGCGACGCCAAAATCGAACCCGAATAAAGACTGTTGGCTGAAGGCTCCAAGCGCTGACAAACGTTTAAGCCTGCAGCAACTGCTTCATCAAGGCACTCAATCGAGTGCCTTTTTTTGTCAAATCGGTCACGATGCTGAAGTGATTAAGGCCCGCCAAGTCTTCACAAACGGGCACAATTTGAGGCCCCCAACTTTGATGAATCAAGCGGTTGTTCCGTAAAAATTCTGGACTCTCATCCCCACCCGCTACCGTGTACAAAACACCCTTTCGGGGCCGCGGCCAAAGTGCTGGACTGGCCATGCGAGCGTGCTTGGCCGTCAACCTGAGTGAGTCTTGAAGAAAAGGCGTTTTGCGCAGTGGCGTGAGATCGTACAAACCAGAAATGGACATCGCCTTTTGAATCCAATGAGCAGGCATACTGGCATTGACGCTTCGCCAATCGCAAGCCAAAAGCATGGCCGCCAGATGGCCGCCCGCTGAATGTCCTGCCACAGTAACGCTATTTGAGTTACCACCATATTGAGCAATGTTTTGCCAAGTCCATGCCATGGCCTTGACCATCTGATGTGCAATGTCTGGAATGGTCACAGGCAATTGGGCTGTGCCAGGACACAATGCATAGTTCACCACCACCACACACGCGCCCATGTCATGCAAAGGCGGTGCGACAAACGAGTGATCAGATTTGTCAAGGCTGCGCCAATAGCCGCCATGAATAAAAACCACAACGGGTGCATTGGGAATGCTGGCCGGAAAGATGTCCAAGGTTTCATTGGGGCCATCACCGTAAGCAATGTCAAGAGTACATTTCAAGGTGGCACGTGCATCTGCAGATGTTTGAGTCCACTGAGAGAAATGTGCAGCATGGTCTGGCACCAACGCACGGTTGTTGTACATGCTGTCATACCAAACTGCAGTTTTTGAGTTCATGGAATACCTTGGTTAAATTTTCATTTCTAGACGCACTTGAACATTTTGCCAATTGCGCGTGTTGGTGTTGGCCGTTTCTGAAAAGCCATTGCCAATGTAAGTGGTCCCAGTCAGGTAATCACGTGGCGTGAGATTGCTGACGGTTACACGCAAAGCAGTTGCGGGAGAAAACCGCCAAAGGCCATAAACATCAACGACACGTTTCGAGCCCTGGTAAGCCCATTGCTGATCTGCTCGACGCGTAGTGTAGTCAGGGTTGATGTTGATGTTGCCACCAAGCGTGAGTGGAATGGCACGTATGCGGTAATCACCACCAAAGTTAGCCGTCATACTGGGCTGTTGATCCAAGCGATTGTTTGGCCCCATCACATCCAGCACACGAGAACCAAAGAAACTCAAGTTGCTTCTCACATCTACTGCGGGGGCTGTTTCCCAAACTTGATTCAAACGGAACTTCGCCTCCAACTCCAAACCTTGCGTGGTGGCATCCCCCACGTTTTGGGGGCTAGAAACAAATCGCCTTTGTCCTGGCGCCCACACGGTGTCATATCGCTCGCTGGTCACATAGCGAATCAAATCGCTGATGTTGCGCCTGAAGATATTGGCACTGAGCACACCACCCTCTGCTAAGTAGCGCTCTACGGCAATGTCAATTCCTGTTGCCAACTCGGGCTTCAAGCCAGGGTTGCCAATTCGATCGGGGCGCGTCGGGCTATTTGCTTCACGCGACAATGCAGTGCGTGCCACTAAATTGAACAAGGTGGGCGTTTTATAACTGCGCGTGAGACTCATGCGCACTTGATCACGACTTTCAGGCACCGGCTTCCAAACGGCATGCAAAAGGGGCGTCAAAACACCGCTCTTGTTGCGCTTGTCGCCCTCTTCGTTGCTACCCTCGGTCAGAATACTTTCATAACGGATGCCCGCATGCGCGCTCCAATTGGGGTTGATCGTCCATTCGTCTTGTGTGTAAATGGCCCAGCGTTGGGTGCGCGCGCGCATATTGCCGGCCTCATCTGAGACCTCCGCAACTGCCTCTTCCGTTCTTCGCACGCCCTCCAATTCAAGGCCACTCACAAACTGGTGGCCATTGGCCAAAACTTGCGTCAATTTGCCGTTCCAAGATTGAGACAAATCTTTGAAGCTTTGTGACTCTTCCATGGTGTTGAGCAAGCCCGTTGTACCTTGGGCTACTTGGCTAAAGCGGTACTTGTAGTGCGATTCACCCAACCCAAACTTAAATTCAAATTTATCGTTGGCCGAGAAACGCTGGTTCCACTGACCATTCAACCGCGTCATCACAAAGCGGCTGTTGTTGGTGGTGTTAGCTGCATCTGATGCAAAAGGCTGTTGAATGCCATAGATGGACTTTTTTTCAGTCAAGTCCACATGCCCCAAACTGCTGAATTCCGAATACACCATGAAGGGCATCAAAACAAGTGCTTTACCTTGCTCACCGCGCCACATCATTCTGGCGTTGGCATTCATGCCTTGGCGTTGTCCCAAGCTAGCGGTCTGACGTTCTCGGTGCGAAAACCAAGCTGGCATACGGCCTTCTGCATCGACACTGGAATCGGTCAGGGTGGTATTGTCCTCAGGTCGCCATGAGTTCATGGCAGAGACGGTGAGGGTTCCATTCAACGGCTCAGACTTGAGGTTGTGAACCCAGTTCAAACCTTCTGAGCGGTGTCCATTTTCAAAGGAACTGCCGACCTTCAAATCATCGGGGTTGGCTCGCTGACCCTCGCGTAAAATAATATTGATGGTGCCAGCAATGGCCCGTGCTCCCGTCTCTGCGGTTGGTGCACGCAAAATTTCCACTTTCTCCACCATCTCTGGCGTGAGTGATTCAATTGAAAACCCTGGTGGTACGCGCTGGCCATCCAAAAGAATCTGGGTGTACCCGCCGCCCAAACCCCGCATGCGAATGGCGCCGCCTCTACCAGGTGCGCCCTGAATGGTGACGCCAGGCAAACGTTTCAAAACTTCACCCAGGGTGCTATCGCCTTGTTTGTCGAGCTCTTCTCTACCAATCACAATTTTTGCTGCGGTGGACTGCCTTCGCTCTTCCATGGTGTTGTCGCGGTTGCTTTTGATTTCAACGCGGCCCATGTCTTGCACAGGGGCATTGGAAGCAGGTGTGACTTGAGACAAAGCCCAGGGGGTTGTCAACGAGACAAGGGCTAGAGCGGTTGGGATTTTGAAATTCATGCCCCATTTTGACAGGGGAATGTCAAGGTTTTATTTCGGGAAAACCTCACCCGTCAATTTAGCAGGGGCATCCTGCCCAGACTAAGTGGCTGATTCGCCAGACTTGAACAATGCCGCCACTTTGCGTTTGGGCTTGATGTTGGCAGACAGCCCAGGCCGGGTTGCCACAGATTTAGGACTGGCTTCCCAAGATGCAGCGCTGGCCTGCTGGGCAGAGGACTCTTCGTAGGGCTTTTCGAAGAAAGGATCTCTTGAAGCTTGAGCGGGCCTGAAACTGCTGCGACGGTCTCGCGGATCTTCCTCATCGCGGCGACGCTCAAAACCACGCTCAGGGCGTCTGTCTTCTCGGCGATCATCCCTTCTTTCTTCGCGCCGACCTTCGTTGGCATTGCCGCGGGGCCGATCATCTTCAAAGGGGTAGTTTTCAACTTGAAGCTTTGTTTTAATGAGCTTTTCAATGTCTGCCACCAAACGCATGTCAGAGGGCGATACCAAGGTCACGGCCAAACCAGAGGCGCCAGCACGGCCCGTTCGACCAATGCGGTGAACGTAGTCTTCAGCGTTAAAAGGGACGTCAAAGTTGAAAACGGCCGGCACATCTTTGATGTCCAGACCACGCGCTGCCACATCGGTACAGACCAGCAAATCGACTTCACCTTGCTTAAATGCCTCCAGTGCCTTCAATCGCTCATCTTGCGACTTGTCGCCGTGCAATGCGGTTGTTTTCAAACCTTCACGCTCAAGGGAACGTGCCAAACGTGCACAACCCAATTTACTGTTCACAAAAATGAAGGCTTGCTTAATACCGCGCTGGTTCAGAACTGCCTTTACCACACGACGTTTGTCATCGTCTTGGGCGCTGTAAAAACGTTGCTCTACCGTGGAGGCCGTTTCATTAGGGCGGGCGACTTCAATGGTGACGGGGTCTTGCAAATAACTGCCAGCCAAACGTTTAATTTCAGGCGAAAAAGTGGCTGAAAAAAGCAAGGTGGTTCGTTGCTTGGGCAAGAAACTCAAAATGCGTTGCAAGTCTGGCAAGAAGCCAATGTCGAGCATGCGGTCGGCTTCGTCTAGCACCACATATTCCACTTGATTTAGCACCGCGTTTTTAGCTTCGATGTGATCTAACAAGCGTCCTGGCGTTGCAACCAAAATTTCCACACCGCGCTTGAGTTCAAGTGTTTGCGGTTTCATGTCCATACCGCCAAACACCACGGCACTGCGCATTTGGGTGTACTTGGCGTACATCTTGATCTGTTGTGCTACCTGATCGGCCAACTCGCGGGTGGGCAAGAGAACCAAGGCTCGCACAGGATGGCGAGCGGGAGAGGTGGATGTGTTTTCGTGCTTCAAGAGGCGTTGTAGCAGCGGCAACGAAAAAGCAGCGGTTTTACCGGTACCCGTTTGCGCGGCGCCCATCACGTCTTTCCCCGTCAAAACCACAGGGATGGCCTGGGCTTGAATGGGGGTCATGGATTCGTAGCCCATTTCGGCTACGGCACGTGCCAGCGGTTCAGCCAGCGATAGATTTGAAAAAGAGGCGGTCATTAACCCGCTATTGTCGCACTTTAAGTCTTGGGCAAAGTGACGCCCACTTGACCCTGGTATTTTCCGCCCCGATCCTTATAGCTGGTCTCGCAGACTTCATCGCTTTCAAAGAACAAGACCTGGGCACAGCCCTCCCCGGCGTAGATCTTGGCTGGCAGGGGGGTTGTGTTGCTAAATTCCAGGGTGACGTAGCCTTCCCACTCGGGCTCGAAGGGGGTGACATTCACAATAATGCCGCATCGGGCGTAGGTGCTTTTGCCCAGACAAATGGTGAGTACATTGCGGGGAATTCGGAAATATTCCAGGGTGCGCGCCAAAGCAAAGCTGTTGGGCGGAATGATGCAAACGTCGGAATGGATGTCGACAAAGCTTTTTTCATCAAAGTTTTTGGGGTCTACCACGGTGCTGTAAATGTTGGTAAATACCTTGAATTCAGGTGCGCATCGAATGTCATAGCCATAACTGCTGGTGCCGTAGCTCACAATTTTCTCGCCAGCAGCGTTTTGACGCACCTGTCCGGGTTCGAAAGGCTCAATCATGCCGTGCTCTTTTGCCATTCGGCGGATCCATTTGTCGCTTTTGATGCTCATTGCTCAGTCTTTCAAACAGTCTTTGATTTCAAACTCGCATTGTAAAGTGGTCTGCCTTCAGGCCAACAAACAGATTCAAGTGTCAGAAGAATAAAAGTTTTTGTGCCCCAACAACGCGCACCCGCCTCCAGTGTGGGCTAAACTTTCTGACAATTAGCTGATCTCAGAGAAAAATCATGAAACGACGCACCCTCCTCCAAGCCACGCCTATTTTATTGGGCCTGAGCGAAGGCAGTTATGCTCAAACGGCTTACCCCAACAAACCTATCCGCTATATCGTGCCCGTGGCGGCTGGCGGCGGCTCCGACATGGTGGGTCGTGCGCTGTGCGAGCGTTGGGCCAAGGCCTTGGGCCAATCGGTGGTGGTAGACAACATAGGTGGCGGTGGCGGTGTCATTGCCTCGCAAAATACGGCGCGTGCGCCTGCGGACGGCTACACCCTAATGCAAGGCTATGTGGCCACCCATGGCACGGCACCGGCCACTCGCAAACTGCCGTATGACGCTGAAAAAGATTTCACGCCCATTGGCATGATTGGCTCTACCCCCAATGTGCTGTGCATCAACACCAGCTTGCCGCCGCAAAACTTCAAAGCCTTCATGGACTATGTCAAACAAAATCCAGGTCGCTTGTCTTACGGCTCTGCGGGTGCTGGTTCTTTAACGCACCTCACTGCTGAACTTTTCAAATTGCAAACCAACAGCTTCATGGTGCACATTCCCTATCGCGGCATCGCACCAGCCATCACCGATCTCATTGGTGGACAAACCCAACTGATGTTCCCTGGACTGGCTGCGGCACTGCCACACATTAGAAGTGGCCGAATTCGCGCACTTGCCGTCACTGGTACCAAGCGTCACCCCCAAGTCAAGGACACTCCCACTTTAGAAGAGATGGGGCTGAAGGGCTTTGATGCCCAACAATGGTATGGCGTGGTGGGGCCTGCCAACATGCCGGCAGCCATTGTCAAAACACTGAACGATGCCATGCTCAGTGTTTTAGCCCAGCCCGATTTCAAAGAAAAATTAAGCTCTGAGGCCGTTGAACTGATGCCCATGAAGCCTGCAGAATTTGCGGCCTACATGAAGGCCGATTTGGCCCGCTGGACCCAACTGGCCAAGGCACGAAACATTCAACTCGATGGCTAGCCTGTGATCAGGGAATGATTTTGCCAATCACACCAGACACTCCGTAGTTCATGTTCAAAATTTGAACATCTGTGAGTTTATGGCCGGCTGCCACAATCGATTTACCTTCGTTGTCGGCAATGGGTCCTTGAAATGGATGACGTTTGCCCAGCGCTATGTCTTGCTGAGTCTTCACAATTTCATCTCGCACTTTGGCAGGCAACTTAGGGCCAAAATCGCCAACGCGAATCATTCCCTCTTTGAAACCTGCCCAAACATTGCCACTACGCCACTGGCCTTTTTGCACATCACTCACACGCTGCGTGTAATAGGCACCCCACTCATGGGTCACCGCCATCAACTGTGCATCAGGCGCCACTTTGCGCATGTCTGAGTGATAGGCAATGGCCATCTTTCCGCGTTCTTGTGCCGCGACCATCACAGCATTGGAAGCGGTGTGAAAAGTGATCACATCAACCGACTGATTGAACAAAGCAATGGCCGCATCGCGCTCTTTGGTTGGATCAAACCAAGTGTTCAACCACACCACCTTCACTTGTGCTTTTGGGTTCACAGAACGCATACCTAAAGCAAAGGCATTCAAGCCTTGCAACACTTCAGGAATGGGAAAGCCCGCCACATAACCCGCCACGTTGGATTGCGTCATGCGGCCAGCTGCAATACCTGCCAAATAACGACCCTCGTAATAACGCGCATTGGCAACGGACACATTGACATCAGTTTTGTAGCCCGTGATGGATTCGAATTTCACATTGGGAAACTCTTTGGCCACCTTCAGAGTGGGCTCCATATAACCGAAGCTGGTGGTGAAAATAACATCGTGACCCTGTTGCGCTAAATCGCGCACCACACGCTCTGAGTCAGCGCCTTCGGCGACGTTTTCTACAACAGTGGTTTTAACGGCAGGTCCCAAGGCCTTTTCAACCGCTTTTCGGCCTTGGTCGTGCTGGTGCGTCCAGCCCGCATCGAACACAGGCGTGACATAGACAAAAGCGGCTTTGACAGGGCTTTTAGAAGCTGGCGGTGAAGGCTCAGCCGCTCGGGAAGGAAGGGGCGAAAAAAAGCAGGCGGCCGCTATTGCGGCTGCGAGGTTTTTGTACATGGTAGTCCTCTACATGGCGCCGGTTGAACAAAATAAATACCCGCCGGCACGCAGATATTTGGGGTGTATTCTAAAGTAGGTGTATAAAGTTTCTTTTTCGTTTTTAAAAAAAGTGCCCTCTCATGCGTTCAAGCTCCATTTCTCGTTGGATTCAAATTTCTACCATCACAGCCAGCTGCTTGGTTCCATTGACCGGATGGTCTCAAAGTGGTGTTTCTCCTCTCAAAGCGGTCGCTCAAGTAGAAGGCATTACTGAGTACCGGCTTAGCAATGGTTTGCGCGTCTTGTTAGCGCCCGATGCTTCCAAGCCCACCACCACCGTGAACATCACTTATTTGGTAGGCAGTCGCCATGAAAACTATGGTGAAACCGGCATGGCGCATTTGCTGGAGCACATGGTTTTCAAAGGGACGACTTCGCGCAGCAATGTATTTGAGGAGCTGGGTAAGCGCGGCATGGATTTCAATGGCACCACATTTTACGATCGCACCAATTACTACGAAACCTTTCCATCCAACCCAGAGAACTTGAAATGGGCGCTGGAAATGGAAGCCGATCGAATGGTCAACAGCCTGATCGCGCGAAAAGATTTAGACACCGAGTTTTCAGTGGTTCGCAACGAAATGGAAAGCGGCGAAAACAACCCACACATGTCGCTGTGGCAACGCATGACATCCACCGCCTTTGATTGGCACAACTACGGCAAGAGCACCATCGGCGCACGCACCGACGTTGAAAACGTCAAAATTGAAAACTTGCAAAACTTTTATCGCAAGTACTACCAACCCGACAATGCAGTCTTGCTCGTGGCAGGCAAGTTTGAGGCCGGCAGTACCCTTGCGCTGATCCAACAGGTGTTTGGCGCGATTCCCAAGCCCAGTCGTGTGCTTGAAGCTACCTACACACAAGACCCTGCCCAAGATGGCACCCGCGAAGTCACTGTGCGCCGAACAGGCGACGTTCAGTTGTCAGCTGTGCTCTATCACACAGCAGCGGGCAGCCATGTCGATTCAGCTGCTATGGCAGCATTGAGTGAAATCTTGAGCGGCACTCCCAACGGCAGACTGCACAAAAACATGGTCGAGAAAAAATTGGCAGTCAATGTCAATCCTTGGAATTTTGAGTTGGCAGAACGAGGGTATGTGGTCTTTATGGCCGAGCTGAGCAAAGCCCAAAACCTAAATGAAGCTCGCAAAGTTTTGCTGGAAGAGCTGGAAGGCTTGCAAAAGAAGCCAGTGACCGAGGAAGAACTTAAACGTGCCAAGGCCAGCCTATCAAGCGACATCGACAAAACCATCAACGATCCGCAAAAACTGGCGGTGCAGTTGTCGGAATCAATCGCCAATGGCGAGTGGCGTTTGTTCTTTTTACAACGCGATCGCATTGAAAATCTCAAATTGGCCGATCTGCAATCTGTGGCGGCTAATTACTTCAAAGAAAGCAATCGCACTTTGGGGCAATTCATTCCCACCGCCACACCTGACCGCAGCAAACTGCCTGCAGCAGTAGACGTCGCCAAATTGGTGGCCGACTATAAAGGTAAGACAGCCGCGAGTGAAGGTGAAATATTTGACATCAGCCCCGCCAACATCGAAAAACGTACCCAACGCTTGGCTTTGACAAGTGGCATGAAGCTCATTTTGACGCCCAAGAAAACACGGGGGGAAACTGTCAGCGGGGTCTTTACTTTGCGCTTTGGCGATGAAGCAACGCTATTTAACCAAGCCACCACATCTAGCCTCACTGCCAGCTTGCTACTGCGAGGTGCAGGAAATTTACAGCGCTCTGAAATATCAGCCAAATTGGACGAACTCAAAACTCAAATCGAAGTCAGCGGTAGCGGACAAACCGTTACAGTTCGATTTGACTCATTGCGAAAAAACTTACCAGAAGTCCTGAATTTAGTTCGAGACATTCTGCGCAAACCCAACTTGGCTGAAAAAGAATTTGAATTGTTGGTTCAAGAGAGCACTGCTGGCCTTGAAAGCCAACGCAGCGAACCCAATGCCATGGGCTCGCAAGCCATGGCGCTGGGCCTAGACGTTTACAAAAAAGGGGACATTCGCGCTGCACGCAGTTTGGATGAGTCCATTGCGGCACTCAAAGCGGCCAAGCTTGAACAAGTCAAAGAGTTTCACAACAGCTATTACGGCACCAACAACAGCGAGTTTGCTGTAGTGGGCGACTTTGACAGCGAGGCCGTCAAGTCACAGTTAACGCAACTTTTTGGTGACTGGAAAAGTCCCAAAGCCTATGCGCGCTTGAAGGCTGAAAGCAAAGTGGCCAAGCCTGGTGCCATTCAATTGGAAGCACCCGACAAAGCCAATGCTTTCTTTTTGGCTGGCCTACCCTTGAACTTGCAAGATACCCAAACAGATTTTGTGCCATTGCAATTGGCCAACCGCGTATTGGGAGGCGGTGTCAAATCGCGCCTGCTAGACCGCTTGCGACAAAAAGATGGTCTGAGCTATGGCGCGGGCAGCCAACTCAGTGCCAGTTCATTTGAACCTTCAGGCATGTGGGTGCTGTATGCCATTTATGCACCGCAAAATTTACCCAAACTCAAGGCCGGTGTTCAAGAAGAATTAGCGAAGTTTGTCAAAGACGGCATCACTGCCGAAGAACTTGTAGATGCTAAAAAAGGCTGGCAAGAAGAACGCAAAATAAGCCGTGCTCAAGATCGCGCCTTAGCGCTAGGTCATGTGGCGCAAACTGCAGCTAACAGAACGCTGGCATTTGTGGAAAAAGTAGACGCTCAAATTGAAGCTACCACTTTAGAAGAGGTTAACGCGGCCATTCGCAAGACTTTAGACCCTGCCAAGTTTTTAAATGTCTATGCGGGTGATTTTGCTGCAGCTGCAAAGAAGTAATCAATTCAAAGACATCATAAAAAAAGCCTCCTTTCATTTGAAGGGAGGCTTTTTAACTGGTAGCGACCTTGATGTCGCATTAAATCAGTTAGGCACTTTGCCTTCTACGCCTTTAACGTAGAACTTGATACCGCCCAAAAATTTGTCGTCAGCGACAGCATCTTTGGCCAGAACTTCTTTACCGTCTTGGCCCAAGATGGGACCTTTCCAGATAGAGAAGCTACCGTCTTTCAGACCTGCCTTGATTTCTTCAATGCGTTTCTTGGTATCTTCAGGCACATCGGCGGCCACAGACACCATGTCGATGGCGCCTTCTTTCACGCCCCACCAGCTTTGGCCAGTGGCCCAATTACCGCCGAGGGCTTCTCCAACGGCCTTGATGTAATAAGGCGCCCAGTTAATCACAGCAGAGCCTAAGTGAGCTTTAGGGCCATAGGCGGTCATGTCGGAATCCCAGCCAAATGCGCGCTTACCCATTTTTTCGGCAGTTTGCAACACAGCAGAAGAGTCTGTGTTTTGCATCAGAACGTCAGCGCCCTGGTTGATTAAAGATGTTGCAGCATCAGTTTCTTTAGGAGGATTGAACCACTCATTGATCCAAACCACTTTGGTCTTTACTTTGGGGTTAACCGATTGAGCACCCAATGTGAAGGTGTTGATGTTGCGAATCACTTCTGGGATTGGAATAGAACCCACAACGCCCAATGTGTTGGTCTTGGTCATCTTGCCAGCGATCACGCCAGCCATGTAAGCACCTTCATAAGTACGGCTATCGTAGGTCCGCATGTTGTCGGCTGTTTTGAAACCGGTGGCATGTTCAAACTTGATTTCTTTGTTGTCTGCAGCCACTTTCAACATCGGGTCCATGTAGCCGAATGTGGTGCCGAAAATCACCTTGTTACCCTGGCTGGCCAAGTCGCGGAAAACCCGCTCTGCATCAGCGCTTTCAGGCACTTTTTCAACAAAGGTGGTGACGATTTTGTCGCCATATTCTTTTTCTAAAGCCTTGCGAGCGTTGTCGTGTGCAAATGTCCAGCCACCATCGCCCACAGGGCCAACATAGGCAAAGGCCACTTTAAGGGGCTCAGCTTTGGCTGCGGCTGCAGGCTTGGCTTCTTCTTTTTTGCCGCAGGCTAGGAGTGCAGCAGCAGCGACTATCGAGATGACGGCGATTTTAAGAACCGATCGCTTGTTCAGAACTGTCATGGATTTTCCTTTATGGATAAACAGGGTTGCACGAAAAAAAACATTATGAACCGGGTTGAAAGGGTTTGCCCAGTGATGCGGGCATGTTGATTCGAATCCAGGCCGGATTTCGCGATATCAAAGCCAGCACCACAATGGTTGCCAGATAAGGAAGCGCGGAAAGCCATTGACTCGGCACTTGAACGCCCAAACCTTGCAGATGAAACTGCAGCATAGTGACCCCACCAAACAGGTAAGCACCAAGCAATATTCGCGCCGGCCGCCAGGTTGCAAACGTGGTTAAGGCCAAGGCAATCCAACCTTTACCGGCCACCATACCCTCCACCCAGAGGGGAGTGTAGGCCACAGAGATGTACGCGCCAGACAACCCGCACAACGCACCGCCCGCAACCACCGCAAAAAACCGAATGCGACGCACCGAATAACCCAATGCATGCGCCGATTCGGGGGATTCACCCACCGAACGAAGCACCAAGCCGGTGCGGGTTTGATAAAGAAACCACATCATGCCAAAAACAAGGATGATCACCCCGTAAACCAAAGGGTGCTGTTTAAAGAATGCAGGGCCTAACAATGGGATATCGGCCAACCATGGAATTTCAAACTGAGGTCTGGGAGGCAATTTTTCTTGCACATACCCAATGCCCACAAATGCTGAAAACCCAACCCCAAACAAACTCAACGCCAAGCCAGTGGCATATTGATTGGTGCCAAGGTAGATGACCAACACACCAAACAAGGAAGCCATCAAAGCCCCTGCCCCCATGCCTGCCAAAAAGCCCAAGTTGTCACTGCCTGTGTGCACCACAGTTGCAAAGCCTGCAATGGCGGCGCAGAGCATCATGCCTTCGGCACCTAAATTGACAATGCCGGCTTTTTCGTTGATCAACAAACCCAGAGCCGCAATGGCCAGCACCGTGCCTGCATTCAGGGTGGCTGCCAACAGCAATGCATAAGATTCCATCAAACCCTCCTGCTCTGCCAACGCAGGCGATACGCCACCAGGGTGTCACAAGCCAACAAACTAAACAGCAGCAAGCCTTGGAATACCCCCGTGATAGATTTAGGCAAGCCCATGCGCGATTGCGCCAACTCGCCACCAATATAAAACATACTCATGAGTACAGCAGAAAACACCAAGCCCACAGGATGCAATCGACCCACATAAGCCACGATGATGGCCGCAAAGCCATAACCTGAAGGCACATAAGGCGTGAGTTGACCCAAGGGTCCGGCCACCTCCAATGCACCCGCCAATCCTGCGGCACCCCCCGATACCAATAGCGCAACCCACAGAGCCTTGCGAGAAGAAAAGCCTGCATAACGAGAAGCCGCAGGTGCCAAGCCCCCCACTTGTTGCGCAAAGCCAGCACGTGTTCTAAACAAGAAAATCCAAACAGCAGCAACACCTAACAGTGCAATGATCAGACCCACGCTCATGCGTGAGCCACTCATTAAGCGAGGAATTTGGGTTACCGCCTCAAAAGTTTTGGTTTGCGGAAAGTTATAGCCAGCAGGATCTTTCCAGGGGCCATAAACCAAATACCCCAACACCATGTCAGCCACATACACCAACATCAAGCTGACCAAAATTTCATTGGCGTGAAATTTATCCTTTAACCAAGCCGTGATGGCGCCCCAAAACATGCCGCCTGCCATGCCAGCTAAAATCACGGCCAACACAATCCATCGGCCTGTTTCTTTGTCGGCCAACAGGGCCACACCACCTGCAGCCACAGCACCCATCACAAACTGGCCTTCAGCGCCAATATTCCAAACATTAGATCGATAACAAACAGCCAAGCCCAGCGCAATGACCAGCAAGGGGGTGGCCTTCACCATGAGTTCGCCCAATGCATAGGCGGACTTCAACGGTTCCCAAAAAAACATTTGAAGACCGCGTAAGGGGTCTTTCCCAAGCAAGACAAACAAGCCGATGCCCAAGGCAACCGTGATGGCCAAGGCCAAGAGCGGAGAGGCAAAGCGCCAAAATTCAGACGCTTGAGGCCGCGGTTCAAGCTTGAGCATGTACCTCCCACAAACCACTCATCCATTCCCCAATTTGGACGACTGTGGCATCTTTGCGCTGAATAGAGGGCGAGAGCTTGCCATTGGCCATGACGTACATTCGATCGCAAATTTCAAACAACTCATCCAACTCTTCACTCACCACAAGCACCGCACAACCAGCATCGCGAAGCGCCAATAACTCACCGCGAATTTGAGCGGCCGCACCCACATCCACACCCCAAGTGGGTTGCGACACCAACAGCACTTTGGGCTTGGCATCGATCTCCCGGCCCACAATGAATTTTTGTAAATTGCCACCCGACAAAGACTGCGCAGCCGCAAGAGGCCCATTGGCCTTGACATTGAATTGGTCAATCACTTTTTGCGCTTGTGCTTTCAGCACTTTGGTGTGAATCCAACCAATGCTTGTCATTGCCTCAACTCTGGTCAGCAACATGTTGTGCGCCAAACTGAGCGATGGCACGGCCCCGCGGCCCAATCTTTCTTCAGGCACAAAATGCAAGCCCACTTGTCGACGAGCATCAGGGCCCAACTGCCCCACGGGCTGGCCTTCCAGTTGCACAGCAGAAGGATCGGCTCGTGTATCTTCGCCCGACAAAGCATAAAGAAGCTCTCGCTGTCCATTGCCCGAAACACCCGCAATGCCCACCACCTCGCCGGCTCGCACTTGCAAACGAATATTGTGCAAGTCCACACCAAATTGATCCTCTTTGGCCAAAGATAAATTGTGGGCTTCAAACAAGACGGGGCCTGGCGTTCGTTCTTGGTGCAACAAGGCTGGCGGTTCAGCACCAATCATCAAGCGGCTGAGCGATGCGTTGGATTCTTCTCTGGGATCGCAAACACCTGTGACCTCACCAGAGCGCAAAACGGTGCAAGCTGTGCACAGCTCTCTGATCTCGTGAAGCTTATGGCTGATATACAACAAACTGCAGCCCTCACTCACCAATTTTTTCAGCACCACAAAAAGCTTAACGACTGCCTGCGGTGTTAGCACAGAGGTGGGTTCATCCAATATGAGCAGCTTGGGTTCTGTGAGCAATGCGCGAATAATTTCTACGCGCTGCATCTCGCCTACACTCAACGTATGAACGGGCCTGAAGGGGTCAATGTCGAGGCCGTATTCAGTTGCTTTTGAGCTGATGCGCGAAGTGACTTCCGCCAGCCTAAGTGATTGATGTAAGCCCAACCACACATTTTCAGCCACACTCAGCGTGTCAAACAAACTAAAGTGCTGAAACACCATGCTGATGCCCAAGGCACGTGCTTGCTGGGGATTGCGAATGTGCACGGCTTGACCGTTGTAATGAATCTCACCTTCATCGGGCTTCACAGTGCCGTAGATGATTTTCATGAGGGTTGATTTACCAGCGCCGTTTTCACCCAAGACAGCATGCGCCTCACCCGGCCGCACCGTCAAAGACACCGAGCGATTGGCCACCACACCCGGGTAACGCTTAGTGATGTTCGAAAGTGTCAGTCGGGCTGGCTCAGTGGAATGCATTTAAATCTCAAAGTTAGACAAATTCTATCTAGCTTTAAGACCGACGCCTGGCCCCTGATACCGAATGGGGCTAAATTCCGGCCAGAGACTGCAAACCTGGCGTATCAATGAGATTCAAAACCCTGCCGCAACCGCTGATGAGGTTGCGATCTCGCAGGTGCTTGAGTACCCGCGAGAAAGTTTCGGGTGCAATGCCCAACTGAGCAGCAATCAAACGCTTTCTATCGCGCAAAACAACGGCCATGCTGCCTTTCGCATCCGATGGCTCTGCGTGTCTAAGTAGCCATTCAGCAAAACGCGCGTCCGCATCTTTGGCCAAGCGACTGACTGCCACTTCTATTTGCTGCCTTTGCGCCTTCGCTAAATCGAGTATCAAGGTGTGAACGGGTTCAGGCAAATGCTTCAGATGACTTTTAAATTGACCCAATGGCATGGTTTGTAGGGTGACTGAAGTTTCAGCCAAAGCATCTACCGCGTGCGGCAATCCCAACATGGCTGCAGCAGCCTCCAACCAAAAAGGGCCCTGAACAATACCCAATTGATGAACCATGACGCCTTGTTCAATCACGCCAAACGCAACCCGACCGCTCAAAAGATGCACAGCCTTTGTAGCAGCCTGTCCACGGGTCAACAACACGGTGCCACAGGGCACAACTTCGGTGGGAGATAGTCTGTTAGGGAGAACACGATTCAACATATTGACGAATTTGCCAGAGCCTGAGCTTGGCCGCGTTGACGCACATCAATACTTTGTCACAACACCAATATAGCGCGGAAGTCGTTCACGTTGGTGTGGGTAGGGCCAGAAAAGACCAGGTCATTCAAGGCTTGGAAGTACCCATAAGCGTCATTGAATTCAAGATGTTCCGCCAAAACCAGGCCTGCATGATGGGCTCGCGAGAGCGTGTCAGGCGTCACCAGTGCACCCGCATTGTCTTCCACCCCATCAATGCCGTCCGTATCTGCGGCCAGCGCCCACACGCCCTCTTGTCCTTGCAAAGCCAGCGCCAGGCCCATACAAAACTCGCCTGCGCGACCGCCGCGGCCCTCTCTGTGCTTGGCACCCGGCTTCGGTTGCGATTTTCGAAGGGTGACGGTGGTTTCTCCACCACTTAAAATCACGCAGGGTTTCACAAAGGCGCCCTTGCCTTGAGCGCTTGCACGCGCCAATGCCCCATGAACTTTGCCGACTTCACGCGACTCGCCTTCCATCTCATCACTCAAGACATAGGCCCGAAGCCCTTTAGATTCTGCCAATGCCGCAGCAGCCAACAGAGATTGTTGCGGGGTGGCAATCAAGTGAACTTCGTTGCTTTGAAAAAGAACTTGTGTCGATTTGGGCGACTCCCACTTTGCTGTATGTAAAGATTCCAATACCTTTGCAGAAATTTCGATGTTGTAGCGCTGCAATATTTCAAGTGCATCAGTACAAGTGGTGACATCGGCCACAGTGGGGCCGCTGGCAATGACAGAAGGGTCATCGCCTGGCACATCACTGATGGCGAGCGTAATCACCCGAGCCGGCGCGCACGCTGCCGCCAAACGTCCCCCTTTAATACGCGATAAATGTTTGCGCACACAATTCATTTCACCGATGTTGGCGCCACTCTTTAACAACGCCTGATTGATGGCTTGCTTCTCAGCCAAGCTCAAGCCATCGGCTGGCAAAGTTAGCAAGGCTGAGCCGCCTCCAGAAATTAAGCACAAAACCAAATCATCGGCGGTTAAGCCTTGGGTTAGCGCCAAAATTTCTTCTGCTGCAGACAAACCGGCAGCATCAGGAACTGGATGCGAAGCTTCAACCACCTTTAATCGCGCAGCCACACCCTCTGGCCGAACAGGCGTGTGGCCATACCGAGTGACCACCATGCCAGACAAGGCCGCATCTTTGGGCCACAAAGCTTCTACAGCGTGGGCCATGGCACCTGCAGCCTTGCCTGCACCTAAAACCACGGTGCGGCCCTTGGGTACCTTTGGCAAAAATGCAGGTGTATTTTCTAAGGGCAAGGCTCGCCTCACAGCCTCATCAAACAGTTGGCGTAAAAAAGCGCGGGGGTTCAGATGAATATCAGGATTCAAGGCTTGCGTAGACTTCATGGTCACAGAGTGTAGTGTCTGCTTTCACCACAAGCAATTTCTTAGTGCAAAATCTGCAACATGACCACCCTCCTCATTCGCAATGCACACACCATTGCCACCCTGAATGACCTTGGCGATGAACTTTGTAACGCATCAATCTTCATCCGCGACAACGTTATCGAAGCCATAGGACCCGCCGCAGAATTACCGCTCGGCGCCGATCAAGTCATTGAAGCCCAGCACCATGTGGTTATACCTGGCATGGTCAACACGCACCACCACATGTTTCAGAGCTTGACGCGTGCCATCCCAAGTGTTCAAAACGCAGAGCTATTTGGCTGGCTTGGAGGCCTGTACCCCATTTGGGCCGGTCTACAGCCCGACATGATTTACGCCAGCACACAAACGGCCATGGCCGAGTTGTTGTTGTCAGGATGCACCACCAGCAGCGATCATTTGTACATCTACCCCAATGGCGTCAAGCTAGACGACTGCATTGCAGCAGCGCAAGCCATCGGCATGCGCTTTATAGCGACGCGCGGCAGCATGAGCGTGGGTCAGTCCAAGGGTGGACTCCCACCCGATCGCGTGGTGGAGGAGGAAGACGCCATCTTGAAGGACACACAACGCCTGATTGAAAAATTTCACAATGCCTCGCATGGTGCCATGACGCAGGTGTCCGTGGCCCCCTGTTCACCTTTTAGCGTGAGCCAAGATTTGATGCGACTGTCTGCTGAAATGGCTCGACACTATGGGGTTCGACTGCACACACATTTAGCTGAAAACGACCATGACAATGCCTACAGCTTAGAAAAATTTAACCGAACACCCACGCAATACGCCGAAGATTTGGGCTGGCTGGGGCACGACGTTTGGCACGCTCACTGTGTGAAATTGGACGATGAAGGCATCTCACTTTTTGCAGCCACTCGAACAGGTGTGGCCCATTGCCCTTGCAGCAACATGCGCCTGGCCAGTGGCATTGCACCCGTTCGAAAAATGATCAATGCGGGCGTGCCTGTGGGCTTAGGGGTCGATGGGAGCGCCAGCAATGATGCGGCTCACATGGTCAACGAAGCTAGGCAAACCATGCTCGTGGCGCGACTTCGGAAGTCTTTGGAAGCGCCTCAAGTGGATGCCAAGGGCAAAACCATTTTTGGTTGCGACACTGCCCCCATGGAAATGACTGCGCGTGATGCATTGCGCTTGGCCACGCGGGGGGGTGCTGACGTCTTGGGTCGAAAAGACATTGGCCAACTGAGTGTTGGTTTTTGCGCTGACTTGGCCCTGTTTGATTTGCGAAGCTTGAGCTTTGCAGGTGGCGCGGTGCATGACGCCATTGGGAGTTTGATGCTCTGCGCAAGCGCGCCCGCCGCCTATACCGTGGTGAATGGTCGCGTGGTGGTGAATGAAGGCCAGTTGGCCACCGTTGACTTAGGCGCCCTGATTGAGCGCCACAACAATTTTGCAATACAACTTGCAGCAGGTCACTGATCGAACTTGGCGCCCGCCAGGTACCAATTGGCAATGAGTTCACGCTCTTCTGGTGTGATACCTGTGGCATTGTTCATGGGCATTTGCTGCGAGACAACGACTTGCTGGTAAACATTTTGAGCATGGGTCTTAATGCCATCGACCGAATCTAAGCGGACGTTTTTCATTTGGACTTGTGCGCCATGGCAACTTAAACAATGCTGATCAATCACTGTTTTGACTTGCGCAAAAGTGACAGCCTGCGTCTGAACTGAGGGTGTGGTGTTCATCTTCGCGCCCCAAGGCGCCATGGCCAAAACGACCACCACAATGAGCACCAAGCCCACTGCAGCAAAGGGCCATGGGTTGCGCGACCGACCCAAATGAAAACCGTGACGTTGCACAAAGAACTGGCGAATTAAGGCGCCTGCAAACATCATGACAAAAAGAATCAGCCAACGTTGAGGGTGCGTGTACAAAAAGCTGTAGTGATTGCTTAGCATTGCAAAAATCACGGGTAGCGTGAAGTAAGTGTTGTGCACACTGCGCTGCTTGCCTCGCTTGCCGTGAATGGCCAAAGAAGTAGCGTCGTATTTTTCACCTGAAGTCATGGCTGCCACCACTTTGCGCTGACCCGGAATGATCCACACAAACACATTGGCACTCATGGCCGTGGCAATCATGGCACCCACCAGCAAGAAGGCCGCACGGCCTGCAAACAATTGGCAGGCCAACCAAGATGCAAAGGCCACCACACAAAGCATCAGAACAGCGACGATGAACTCACCATTTTTTCGAAATCCAAACCATCGACAGACGATGTCATAAATGAACCAGAACGCCACTAAGAAGCCCAATGCGGCAGAAATAGCGGCAGCAGGTGACCAATCCATCAATGATTTGTCAATGAGGTAGGTGCTGGCATTCCACAAATACAAAACAGTGAACAAGGCAAAGCCCGAAAGCCAAGAGGAATAGCTTTCCCAATAAAACCAATGCAACTTGGTATGTATTTTTTGGGGGGCCATCATGTACTTCTGGGGGTTGTAGAAACCGCCGCCATGCACGGCCCACATGGCGCCGTCCACACCTTTTTCAAGTAAGTCGGGCGAGTTGGGTTTTAAAAGGTTGTTGTCTAAAAATACAAAATAAAAAGACGAACCAATCCAAGCAATTACGGTAATCACGTGGACCCACCGCAATAGCAAATTAACCCAATCTAGCAAATAGGCTTCCATGTCAGAGTTCCAAACTGTTTACCGAAGTGTATACAATTTTTAAGCTTGCAAAAGCTGCGCTGCAACAGCAACAGCAATTACTTCGGGCTCCTTGCCCTTGATGCCACTCACCCCGATGGGACATGTGATTTGTTTGCACTCTTCTTCCGTAAAACCGCGCTCGGCCAAGCGCCGCTTGAAGGTTGCCCATTTGGTGGCGCTACCAATGAGGCCGATGTAGGGCAAATCTTTTTGCACTCGCAGCCGTTTTAAGCAAGCAGCCACAATGTCCAAATCCTCTGCATGACTGAAACTCATGATGAGCACTCTGCTGTTGGGCGCCAAATCAGGCACGGCAGCCTGCACCGGATTGGAGTGTTCACAGACCACTTGAGGTGCAACATCTGAAGGGAAAATCTCGTCACGGCTGTCGATCCACCTAACATGAAATGGCAAGGGCGCCAAAACGTTGATCAAGGCCTTGCCCACATGACCGCCACCAAACAAAGCGAGCGGTTGAAAACGCGAAGAGGTTTGCGCCTCGAGCCTCTTGAGCAATTGAGGTAAATCAGTGTTGTCCACTTTTTCAAACTTCACAACCAATGCGCCCCCACAACACTGTCCCAAACTGGGGCCAAGTGCAAAACGCTTTTCGGCAGGTAACGCTTGCGCGATTGAAGCGGATTGCAAAATTTGACGCGCCTCTGCAATGACTTCAAATTCCAAATGGCCGCCCCCAATGGTGCCTAAAAAATCGTCATGAAATACAGCCATGACGGTACCTTCACCCCGAGGCACGGAGCCTTGAGCTTTGGTGACTGTGATCCAAATGGCCACGTCTTGTGACAATTTAGCAATGAGTGAAGGCGTCCAATGCACGAGTTTTAACTTTCAAAAAAGCGCTATTCAAACCACACTGTACAGTGACAAAATAGACCAAGCGATCTGGGAGGCATTTTTCTAATGAAACAACCAACAACACCCCTGAGTGTCATGTACAAGCTAAGAAGCCTTATGGCCGCAAGCTTGGCGGTGTGGCTTGCTGCATGCACCACACCAGCGCCTTCACCACCGGCACCAGCACCCACGCCACCACCAGCGCCCGTTGTAAGACCTACACCACCGGATTTACAACCCGTAGCCCCCAGCAAGCCGTCGCATCCCATCTCAAACGCACGCACGCCTCGTGAGTACCGGGTCGATGCAGCCAAACATCTCTACCAACTCAATGGCGCTCGCATTTTCAAAGGGCGTATGCCCCCCATGCTTTATGCAGTGGGGGTATTGGATGTTGAAGTCGACAAGCAAGGTCAAGTCACCAGAACTTATTGGGTGCGTGCACCCGGACATGCCCCAGAGGTGATGAAAGAAATAGAAAAAACCGTTCGCCAAGCTGCGCCTTACCCGGTCCCCACCCACATGAGCAAGGTGGTGTATTCAGATGTATGGCTGTGGCACAAGAGTGGAAAATTTCAACTTGACACCCTCACCGAAGGGCAAGATTGAAGTTCTAAACTGTAGCCTTTGCCTTTTCACAGCTCATCAAAATCTTTTCGGGCGTGGCCGGCGCGCTCATGTGAACCACTGTTTTGTGGTCTGCACTGGCACTTACCGCATCGCGCAATGCAAAGAAAGTAGACAAGGCCAGCATCAAAGGGGGCTCTCCCACCGCCTTCGAATTGAACGGTGTGGGTTTCAAATTGCTGCCGTCAAACAAGGTGACTTTAAAGTGCTCTGGAATGTCGCCTGCGACTGGAATTTTGTAGGTGCTGGGGCCATGCGTGAGGAACTTGCCCTTCTTGTCCCAAATGCACTCTTCCATGGTGAGCCAACCCATACCTTGCACATACCCACCTTCAATTTGACCTTTGTCGATGGCAGGGTTGATGCTTTTGCCTGCGTCGTGAACAATATCGACCGCTTTCAAACACCATTCACCCGTACGTGTGTCAATTTCTACTTCGCTGACAGAAGCGCCATAGCAGTAGTAATAAAACGCATGGCCTGTGAGCGTGGCAAAGTCGTATTTAATTTCTGGCGTCATGTAAAAGCCCGCCACAGACAAGCCGACGCGGTCTAGCCAGGCCTGCTTGGCCACTGCGGTCCACTGAACAGACTTGCCACCCCCATGCGCCATGTTATTGGCAAAGCTCACATCCTTTTCTTGGCAGCCCAACATGTTGGCCACCACAGGTGCCAGACGTGCTCGCATTTGTGCTGTGGCATTCATGATGGCGGCACCGTTGATGTCTGCACCGCTGGACGCTGAAGTGGCCGATGCATTGGGCACCTTTTGCGTGTCGGTGCCTGTGACGCGAACATAGGACAAGTCAATACCCAAACCATCGGCACAAACTTGTGCCATTTTGGTGTTGAGACCCTGGCCCATTTCAGTGCCACCATGGTTCACACTCACAGAGCCGTCCATGTAAATGTTGAGCAAGGCGCCGCCTTGGTTGAGCATGGTGGCCGTAAAGCTGATGCCAAACTTCAATGGCACCAAAGCCAAACCACGCTTGCGGCGCTTGTTCAATTTGTTAAACGCGTTGACGCTGTCTCTGCGGTTGCGGTACTGAGCCTCAGAAGCCACTTGATCTATGACCTTGTCGCCCACCCAATCGGCAATGGTTTGACCATATTGCGTGACCATGGTGGCAGGATTGCCTGAAACAGCGGGGTCTTTATAGATGTTGAGCAAGCGAACATCTAACGGATCTTTGCCAATGTCATTGGCAATTTGTTCAATGATGGTCTCAATGCCAAACATGCCCTGTGGGCCACCAAAGCCACGAAAAGCCGTAGCGCTTTGGGTGTTGGTTTTACAGCGGTGGCTGATGAGTTTTAAATTGGGAATGTAGTAGCAGTTGTCGATGTGCAAACACGCACGGTCGTTTACGGGGCCTGAATAATCGGTGCTGTAACCACAGCGCGACAAGAGCGTGATGTCGGCGCCCAAAATACGGCCTTCATCGTCGTAGCCCACTTCGTAATCAATGCGGAAATCGTGGCGCTTGCCCGTGATCATCATGTCGTCGTCGCGGTTCACGCGCAACTTAACAGGCTTTTGCAATTTGAATGCAGCCAGCGCAGCGCTCTGGCTAAAAATGCTGGCATTACCTTCTTTGCCGCCAAAGCCACCGCCCATGCGTCTGCAAATCACTTCAACATCGTTGGTGCTCAAGTTCAAGGCAGCAGCAGCCTCACGCTGATTGCCATCAGGGTGTTGCGTTGACGAATACAAAGTGAGTTGGCCATCTTCACGCGGCACCGCGTAAGTAATTTGGCCTTCCATGTAAAACTGTTCTTGCTGTCCGGTTTCGGTGCTGCCCTTCACTTTGCGAGGGGCCTTCGCAATGGCCTCTGATGCATTGCCGCGCGTGATGCCTTTGGCGGGCATGACAAAACTTTGCGCTGCCATGGCTTCGTCAATGGTCAAAATGGGAGGCAGTTCTTTGACCAACACTTTGGCTTTGTGAGCCGCTTCGCGGGCATACAACATTTCGCGTGCCACCACCACAGCCACCGCTTGGCCCAAAAATTCAACCTTGCCAACAGCTAAAAATGGATCGTCGTGAACAATGGGGCCGCAATTGTTTTCGCCGGGAATGTCCTTGGCTGTGTAAACCGCCACGACACCGTGCTCTTTCAAAATAGCTTCGCGGTCAATGCCATCGCCAATGAGCTCGCCATGCGCTACGGGCGACTTAATGATGGCAGCATACAAAGTACCCGCCAACTCAGGCATGTCGTCGGTGAAAGTAGCGCCGCCTGTTACATGCAAATGCGCAGACTCATGAATGACATCGGTGCCTTGCTGAATGCCCGAGACGGGCAACAAATTGTGCAAAGAAATAGGCGCGTTCATTTAAGCCACCTCCGTGGTTGTTTGAGTTTGTTCTTCAATGAAATCGATCACCAAATTGCGGGCTACCAATGCGCGGTAGGCCCATGTGGCTCGCAGTCCATCGCGCGCCACAAAACTGGCGGCAATGGCTGCATCCAAGTCAGATGACGACACATCGGTAGGCGCCTTGCCTTCCAACACAGCTTCGAGTTTGGGCGCTCTGCATGGCGAAGGTGCCAAGCCGTTGTAAGCCAACTTAACGCCGCTCAACTTGCCAGCTTTCAAGGTGTAAGTGATGGCTGCGCAAGTGGCAGAAATGTCTTGTTCAAATCGCTTGCTGACTTTGTGTGCACGAAACACTTGGCCTGCTTGCGGCTTGGGCAACACAACAGCTTCAATGAACTCACCGGCTTGCAACACAGTTTGTTTTTGACCGGTATAAAACTTGTCCAAAGAAACGGTGCGCGCTTTATCGCCACGGCGCAGTGTGAGTGTGGTGCCCAAGGCCATCAGGCAAGGCATGGAATCGCCAATGGGAGAGCCATTGGCAATATTGCCAGCCAGTGTGGCGGTAGAGCGAATGGGGGGCGAGCCAAAACGACGCAGCACCTCTGCAAAATCGGGGTACGCCTTGGCCACCAATGTTTCGACTTCAGTGAGCGAAACCACAGCGCCAATGTGCCAAGCCTGAGGCGTGTCTTTGACTAGCTTGAGTTCGGCCACGTTGCCCAAATAAACAATGTGGTTGGGGCGTGAATATTTTTTGTTCACTTGCAAGCCTACTTCAGTGCTTCCCGCAAGCAATGTAGACGTGGGGTGCTTGACCAAATAGTCAGCCACTTCAGCCAGAGTGGCAGGCGATACAAATTCATTGCCTTTGCGTGTTCGAACCACAGGTTGAACAATGATGTCACCGTCCAAACTGAGCGTGGGTGTGGCCGTGCGTTGAATTTCTTTCAACAAAGGCACATCAACCGCATCGTCTAGCTTTAAGGCAGCCTTGTTGCCGCAAGCCTTTGCTGCGGCATCCAAAATAGGGGCATAACCCGTGCAACGGCAAAGATTGCCACTGAGTGCATCACTCACATCTTGGCGTTTAGGTGATTGATTGACCTGAACCAAGTTGACCAAGCTCATGACAATGCCAGGCGTACAAAAGCCGCACTGAGAGCCATGGCAGTTGACCATGGCTTGTTGCACAGGATGCAAAGTGCCATCGGCCTTTTTCAAACTCTCAACTGTTTTGACCGACTTGCCATCGAGGGTTGGTAACAACTGAATGCAACTGTTAACGGGCACGTAGTCAACACCTTGACCCGCTGAGTTCAATGAGCCCACCATGATCACACAAGCCCCGCAATCGCCTTCAGCGCAACCCTCCTTGGTGCCCGTGCGATGCAATTGTTCGCGCAGGTAATCTAAAACGGTGGTGGTGCGGCGCGCGCCTTGGGCTTCGACGATTTTGCCGTCAAGCACAAAACGAACTGTATTGGTCACTTGGCTCATAAGGAGTGGGTTGGTTTGGGTTCTGAACAAAGACTTATTTTATTGAGTTACCACCTCAGACGGGGCGCCTCAACTAGAAATAATTGCGAATTCAAGAGCCGCGGTAGGTTGAATAGCTCCAAGGGCTTGCCAAGAGGGGTACGTGGTAGTGCTGCGTGACATCAGCCACCCCAAAATCCAAGCTCACTTGATTCAAAAACGAGGGCTCTGGCAGTTTCACTCCCTTGGCCTTGAAATAACCCGCCACATCAAAGACCAAGCGGTAAGTGCCCTTTAGCAAACTTGCGTTGTCATAGAGCGGTCCATCAGGGTTGCGCCCATCAGCGTTCAATTTGAAACTTTTCACCAGCGTGGCAAATTGCCCCTCTGTGGTGTACAGGCTCACCTGCATACCCGCTGCGGGACAGCCGTGCATGGTGTCCAAAACGTGTGTACTCAAACCCATGATGCATCTTTCCTTGAATTGGTCGACTGAAAGTGTATACACTTTTGGCATTTGAAGCTATCATGATTCCGCATGGAAACCTCATCAACCCACGCCATTGTGAGCGCATTGACCAAAGCCATTGTGGAACACCGACTCATGCCTGGCTCCAAATTGGCTGAACAAAAATTGGCCAACCATTTTGGCGTTTCCAGAACGCTGGTTAGGCAAGCTCTTTTTCAACTTTCTCAAAACAGGCTCATCCGAATGGAGCCCGCTCGGGGGGCATTTGTGGCCGCGCCCTCTGCCGATGAAGCCAAACAGGTTTTTGCGGTTCGACGCATGCTTGAAGTTCAGATGACACGTGAATTTGTGCGGAACATCTCACCTGCCAAAATTCGCGCCTTAAAAGCTCACACCAAGCAAGAAAAACTGGCTGTAGCACAAGAGGATGTCCACGGACGAACCGAATTGCTAGGCGATTTTCATGTCCGCATTGCAGAACTCATGGGCAACCATGTCTTGGCCCAAAGTTTAGGCGAACTCATCTCGCGCTGCGCCCTGATCACGCTCATGTACCAGTCGCGCAATGCAGCGCAGCACTCGGCCGATGAGCACGAAGCCATCGTTGACGCCATGGCCAAGAAAGACGAAGACCTTGCAGCGCGGCTCATGGAAGAACATTTGATTTTTGTCGAGCACAGTTTGAGCTTTGACAAAAAAATTCCCACCCACGATATTTCAATGGCGCTGTTATGAAACAACCTGTCTACGACGCTACCGCTGCTTACCCACGAGATCTCAAAGGCTATGGCCGAAATCCACCCCACGCCCAATGGCCGAGCCAAGCCCGCGTGGCAGTTCAATTTGTTTTGAACTATGAAGAGGGTGGCGAAAATTCAGTTCTGCACGGCGATGCGGGCTCGGAACAATTTCTGTCTGAAATGTTCAACCCCGCCGCGTACCCCGATCGACACATCAGCATGGAAGGTATTTACGAATACGGATCACGCGCAGGGGTATGGCGGTTGCTGCGTGAATTTGAAAAACGCAAATTACCCTTAACGGTTTTTGGCGTTGCCACAGCACTTCAAAAGTGTCCTGAAGTCTTGGCTGCATTTCAAGAATTGGGCTACGACATTGCGTGCCATGGCTTGAAATGGATCCACTATCAAAACATCGATGAAGCCACCGAACGCGCGCACATGGCCGAGGCCATGGCCATCATGCAAAAACTCAGCGGAGAAAGACCCTTGGGTTGGTACACCGGCCGCGACAGCCCTCGAACCCGCCGCTTGGTTGCAGATTTTGGCGGCTTTGAATATGACAGCGACTACTATGGCGACGACCTGCCATTTTGGATGAAGGTTGAAAAAAGTGATGGCCAAGTGACGCCTCAACTCATCGTGCCCTACACCTTGGATTGCAACGACATGCGCTTTGCATTGCCACAGGGCTATTCGCATGCCGACCCATTTTTTCAATACATGAAAGACAGCTTTGACGCACTCTACAAAGAAGGCAATCCACAAGGCCTGAACCGCCCCAAAATGATGAGCATCGGCATGCACTGCAGGCTTCTAGGAAAACCTGGGCGCATCACCGCGCTTCAAAGATTTTTAGACCACATCCAAGCCCATGACCATGTCTGGGTCTGCCGGCGCTTAGACATTGCGCGCCATTGGAAAACCACTCACCCTTACGCACCATGACACTCAGCCTAGAACAACTCAATACGGCTTCGCCTGAAGAAGCCATTCAATTGCTCGATGGCTTGTACGAACACTCGCCTTGGATTGCCAAGGGCGCGCTCAAGCACCGTCCTTTTGCGTCTTGGGCGCACCTGAAACATTGCATGGCGCAGGTGCTCAAAGAGGCAGGCAGAGATGCGCAAATTGGCCTGATCCGTGCTCACCCCGAACTGGCAGGCAAAGCCATGGTACGCAAAGAATTGACCGCAGAATCGACCCACGAGCAAAGCAAAGCGGGCCTCACAGAATGCACCCCCGCTGAATTTGAAAAAATTCAAAGACTGAATGCCGCCTACAACCAAAAGTTTGGTTGGCCCTTTATTCTGGCGGTCAGAGGACCACGCGGACTTGGTTTGAACAAGCAACAAATCATGGCCACTTTTGAAAGACGTCTCAGCGGTCACCCTGAATTTGAACTACAAGAATGCTTGCGCAACATTCACCGAATTGTTGAAATTCGTTTGAACGACAAAACCAATTGCCACCCGCTTCAGGGTCAGCAAGTTTGGGATTGGCAAGAAGACTTGTCTCAATTCAGCGACCCCGGTTTTAAGGAGGCGGGTCAACTGACCGTAACCTACCTCACAGAAGCTCATTTGGCTTGTTCAAAAAGCATTCAAAACACCATGAAATCGGCAGGCTTTGACGAAGTCTTTGTTGATGCTGTGGGCAATGTGGTCGGCCGTTATCACCCTTGCACGATCGGTGCTAAATACCTGATGACTGGTAGCCATTTCGACACCGTTCGCAATGGCGGCAAACACGATGGGCGTTTGGGTATTTATGTGCCCATTGCCTGTGTTCAAACATTGTCAAAAGCGCAGCAACGCTTGCCCATTGGTCTTGAAGTGGTGGCATTTGCAGAGGAAGAAGGCCAGCGCTACAAGGCCACCTTCTTAGGCTCTGGCGCCTTGGTCGGTCAGTTCAATTCAGATTGGCTCTCGCAGGTCGATGCCAACGGCATTGCCATGCGTGATGCCATGAAGCAAGCGGGTTTGAATGAAAAAGAAATTCCCAACATTCAACGCAAGCCATCCGACTACGTAGGCTTCGTAGAAGTGCACATTGAACAAGGCCCGGTTCTCAACGAACTGAACCTGCCCTTGGGTGTGGTCAGCTCCATCAATGGCAGCGTGCGTTATGTTTGCGAAATGATAGGTATGGCCAGTCATGCAGGCACCACCCCCATGGACCGCAGGCGTGATGCCGCGTGCGCAGTGGCCGAGTTGGCCCTCTACATGGAAAAACGCGCTGCTGCAGACGGCGATTCTGTGGCCACCATTGGGCAACTCCAAGTGCCTAATGGATCGATCAATGTGGTGCCTGGCAAATGCACTTTCTCCATGGACATGCGCGCGCCTGCAGATCCTCAGCGTGACGCCTTAGAGAAAGACGTGTTGATTGCATTGGATGAAATTTGCACTCGGCGCGGACTTGTGTGCCACCGCGAAATAACGTTGAGAGCGCCAGCAGCCCCTAGCGCGCCTGAGTGGCAAGCGCGCTGGGAAAAGGCCTTGAAAGACATGGGCGTGCCTTGCTTTGTGATGCCCAGTGGCGCGGGCCATGATGCCATGAAACTGCACGAAGTCATGCCCCAGGCCATGCTCTTTGTACGCGGCGAAAACAGTGGCATCAGCCACAACCCTTTGGAGTCTTCGACCAGTGACGACATGCAGCTTTGCATTGATGCCTTCTCGCATGTCTTGCACCAATTTGCTTAATTTAAAATATCAATGACCACTCAACAAACAACTTACCAACAACTCGATCAATGGATCGATGCCCACTTTGATGAGCAAGTTCAGTTTCTGCAAGCCTTGGTGCAAGTGCCCACCGACACTCCCCCTGGCAACAATGCACCTCATGCCGAAAAAACCACTGAGCTTCTGAAAAATATCGGCTACAAGGCAGAACAATTTCCGGTACCTGAAGCAGAAGTCAAAGCCTACGGACTCACCTCACTGACCAACCTCATTGTTCGCAGACCTTTTGGGCCGGGTGGTAAAACCATAGCCTTGAATGCGCATGGCGATGTGGTGCCACCCGGAGAAGGTTGGACGCATCCTCCCTATGGCGCTGAAATTGAAAACGGCCACATGTATGGCCGCGCTGCAGCCGTGAGCAAATGCGACTTTTCCACCTTCACATTTGCCCTGCGTGCCGTCGAAGCCATGCAAGCCAAAAACAATCTGCCTCTTAAAGGCATTGTTGAATTGCATTTCACCTATGACGAAGAGTTTGGTGGCGAAAAAGGCCCTGGCTGGTTACTCGACAAAGGCTATACGCGGCCCGACCTGATGATTGCAGCAGGCTTTAGCTATCAAGTGGTCACCGCGCACAATGGTTGCTTGCAAATGGAAGTCACAGTTCACGGCAAGATGGCTCATGCAGCCATTCCCGACACAGGTGTTGATGCACTCCAAGCTGCAGTTCAAATTTTGAGCAGCCTTTACGCACAAAACAAACTTTACAAACAAATCAGCTCACAAGTAGAAGGCATTAACCACCCCTACTTGAACGTGGGGAGAATTGAAGGCGGCACCAACACCAATGTGGTGCCGGGCACTGTGAGTTTCAAACTCGATCGCCGCATGATTCCCGAAGAAAATCCAGAGCAGGTGGAGGCCAACATTCGGCAGGTCATTGCAGACGCTGTAAATGTCTTTAACGAAGGCAGGCCATCTGATGCCTTGGTCAGCATTGAGATCAAACGCATTCTCATGGCCCATGCCATGAAACCACTGGCTGGCAATGCGCCGTTGGTTCAAGCCATTCAGAAGCACGGCAGCGAGATTTTTGGCGAGCCCATTCCTGCCATGGGAACCCCCCTATACACAGACGTGCGTTTGTACGTTGAAAAAGGCATTCCCGGTGTGATTTATGGTGCGGGGCCACGCACAGTTTTAGAATCCCACGCCAAACGCGCGGATGAACGACTCAATTTAGAAGATTTGCGGAAAGCGACCCAAGTTATTTCACGCACCCTTTTGGACCTTCTGAGCTAATTTAAAGTCGTTTTGGTGCGGACAAGGGTTTTACCGAGGCTTAAAATAGCTCAAATTGTATACACTTTATAAAACAAAGTGACTTTTCAAGCACTTCATAATGGCATCCTTATTGCTAAGTACTTTATCAAAATCAATGTCATTTTTTTAATCGGAGCCTCTATGAAAAAACGTTTCTTGCTTAAGACAACAGCTGCTCTTGTAGCGGCCTGCACATTTGGCATCGCCAGTGCCCAAACCACGCCCATCAAATTTCAGTTGGACTGGCGCTTTGAAGGCCCCGCAGCCTTGTTCCTCACGCCTGTTGCCAAAGGCTACTTCAAAGATGCCAAGCTAGATGTCACAGTTGATGCTGGCAATGGTTCTGGCGGCGCTGTCACTCGCGTTGCTTCTGGCAGCTACGACATCGGTTTTGCCGACTTAGCTGCCCTCATGGAATTCCACGCCAACAACCCCGAAGTTCCCAATAAACCTGTGGCCATCATGATGGTCTACAACAACACGCCCGCTTCGGTCATGGCACTTAAAAAATCGGGCATCAAAACTCCGGCCGATTTAGCTGGCAAAAAATTGGGCGCCCCTGTTTTTGACGCAGGTCGACGCGCTTTCCCCATCTTCCAAAAAGCCAACAACATTGGCAATGTGGCTTGGACTGCCATGGACCCACCACTGCGTGAAACCATGTTGGTCCGCGGCGATGTTGATGCCATCACAGGCTTCACATTCACATCATTGCTCAACATCGAAGCCCGCGGCGTCAAGGCCGAAGAAGTGGTCGTGATGCAGTACCCAGACTTTGGCGTAAAGTTGTATGGCAACGCCATCATTGCATCACCCAAAATCATCAAAGAAAATCCAGCTGCAGTCAAAGCTTTCTTAGCCGCTTTCACCAAAGGCGCTAAGGATGTCATCAACAACCCTGCCGCTGTGATTGCCGATGTCAAAGCGCGCGACGGCATCATCAACGTGGAACTCGAAACGCGTCGTCTGCAGTTGGCTATCGACACTGTCATCAACAGCCCCTCCGCTCGTGAAGAAGGTTTTGGTCAAATCAAAGGCCCTCGCCTGTCACTCATGGCATCGCAAGTGTCAGACGCGTTCAACACCAAAACACGCGTCAAGTCTGAAGACATTTGGAATGGCTCGTTCTTGCCAAGCGCCAAAGAACTCGACATCTTGCCAAAGCCCAAAAAGTAATTGATTGAACGAGGCGTCCTGTTTTGACCACTGCAAATTTCGTTGATTTCCAAAATGTTTGGTTGGCCTACAACGACGAGTTGTTAGCGGAAAATCACTTTGCCGTTGAAGACATCAACTTGCAAGTCAAACAGGGCGAGTTCATTGCCATTGTGGGCCCCTCTGGTTGTGGCAAGTCCACTTTCATGAAGCTTACCACCGGACTGAAGCGGCCTAGCAAGGGCCAAATTTTTGTCGATGGCCAAGCCGTTACCGGCCCCTTGAAAATCAGCGGCATGGCTTTCCAAGCCCCTTCTCTTTTGCCATGGCGCAGCACGCTTGACAACGTCTTGTTGCCGCTTGAAATTGTCGAACCTTTTCGCACCCAATTTAAGCAACGCAAAGAAGAATTTGCAGAGCGTGCCCGAAAGCTTTTAAGAACGGTGGGTCTGGGTGGCTACGAAGACAAATATCCATGGCAACTCTCTGGCGGCATGCAACAGCGCGCCAGCATCTGCCGTGCGCTCATTCACGAACCCAAAATGTTGTTACTCGACGAGCCCTTTGGTGCGCTCGATGCCTTCACTCGCGAAGAGTTATGGTGCATTTTGCGCGACCTCTGGACTGAGCAAAGGTTCAATGTCATTTTGGTCACACATGATTTGCGCGAATCGGTTTTTTTAGCCGACACGGTTTATGTTATGAGCAAGAGTCCAGGCCGATTTGTTGTGAAAAAAGAAATCGACCTGCCTCGTCCTCGCGATTTGGAAGTAACTTACTCACCCGAGTTCACCAACATCGTTCACGAATTGCGCGGCCACATTGGCGCCATTCGCAAAGCTGGCGCAGCCAGCCATCCATAATCAGGTGATGTTGTGAATAAGAAAACGCTAGAAGCAACCGCACCCTGGATTTTGTTGGTACTCACGCTTGTCATCTGGCAAGCCATCTGCAGTATTTTCAATGTTTCAGAATTTATTTTCCCCAGCCCGTATCGCATCGCTCAACAAACCGTTGAATTTAGCGGCGTCATTGCGGCACACGCATGGCGAACTTACTGGGTCACCATGGCCGGTTTTGGCATTGCCATTGTGGTGGGTGTTTTATTGGGCTTCGTCATTGGCAGTTCCCGCCTGGCGTATGCCGCGGTCTATCCCCTCATGACTGCTTTCAATGCGCTGCCCAAAGCTGCCTTTGTGCCCATCTTGGTGGTGTGGTTTGGCATTGGCATTGGCCCCGCCATCCTCACTGCTTTTCTCATCAGCTTCTTTCCCATCATGGTCAACATTGCCACGGGCTTGGCCACTCTTGAACCCGAACTAGAAGATGTTCTGCGCGTTCTGGGCGCCAAGCGGTGGGATGTGTTGGTTAAGGTGGGCCTACCCCGCTCTATGCCCTATTTCTTTGGCTCACTGAAGGTGGCCATTACCTTGGCATTTGTAGGCACCACTGTGTCTGAAATGACCGCGGCCAATGAAGGCATTGGCTATTTGCTAATTTCAGCAGGTTCCGCCATGCAAATGGGCTTGGCTTTTTCAGGCTTGGTCGTGGTGGGCGCAATGGCCATGGTGATGTACGAGCTTTTTAGCTATATCGAGAAGCACACCACAGCCTGGGCTCATCGCAGCACCAACAACGAATAAACGTCATATTTTTGACTTATTGAAATATTATTGAAAACTTTTTTATACTTCATTGCCCGTATCGCTTGCAAAAATCATTAAAGACTTGACGTTCCAAGCCGATTCAATACGATGCACATATGTATGGAAATGCCGCATCGGCATTTCACATTTTTTGCCATCTTCATGGAATCCTCTCACATGACTGACAATGTTCACACACACGATGCCGCTCAAGCAGCACCGGTCAATTCGGGCATGCCCAATCGATCCGATTTTTTGTTTCTCATCCTTTTAGCTTGCATCATGGCCACTGTGGCATGGGTTGGCGTTTTGGCTTACAAAGAGGGCTACAAGAACGAAGTCACCAAGCACAACGGCGAAGCTTGGATGAAGTGGATGAAGGACAACAGCGAAGCCCGGAGTAAAGAAGGCTTCAGCGTTGGCAATTGCGCTGCCAGCGACATGGAGCGCAAACTTTGGGGCGACTGTTTTAAAGAACTGACTGAAAAAGTTGATTCACTAAACAACCTGACCAACCCTTTCACCCAAAAACCTGTTCATTTTGTTGCCAAATGCGACCCCAAAGACAGGAGCACCATTGGCGCCATCTTTCTAGAAAAACTGATGGCAACCCCAGTGGGCTCGGCCATTCCCGTGGCGGCCTCTCAGTTGGTTGACACCGACCCCATCGACACCAAATTAACTTTAAAGTTGACGGTGTGCGATAAGGGTGGCTACCCCGTTAAAGTTGATGAATTTGAATTCTAAGGAACACGATCATGCAAATCAATGACTTAGAATCCCAACTCATCACCGACCATGAAGCCCACATTTCGAGCGATTTACCGTTTCGCGAATGGCTTTATTGCTGGCTGTTAAACCCTCACATTGAGGGCAATTATCAAAAAACCATCGACCGTTGGATTGGCATTTTGATTGTGGCCAATTTGTTCGCACTGATGTTCGAGCAAGTTCCGGCCATTCATGAACTTTACTCAACCTGGTTTCATTACTTTGACGTGGCCTCAGTGGTCATTTTCAGTATTGAGTACTTGGTTCGTTTCTACCTAGCGCCCGAAGACGAGGAGTTTAAAAAGCACCGATTCTCGCGGGCCAAATATGCCACCAGTCCCTTTGCCATCATTGATTTGATTGCCATCCTGCCTTTCTTTTTACAAGCCTTTATTTCCATTGACTTGCGCTACCTTCGGTTCTTGCGGCTGCTGCGAATCTTGAAACTCTTCCGAGTTTTGATTCCGGCTTACAAAGCGTTCAGCATAGCCAACAAAGGCCGCACCTTCCGCCAGCGCGTGCATGCTCTGGTGTTTCCCAGTGCCTACGGTGGCGACTTGCACAACCTTTACGACTCTTTCATTGTAGTTTGGGTGGTCATCTCTGTATTGGCCGTGATCTTGGAATCGGTGCACAGCATTCATTACTTGCTAAACATGGAGTTCCTCATTTTGGATGCCATTGCGGTTTCCATCTTCACCTTTGAGTACTGCCTGCGCATGTACTGTTGCGTTGAAGAGCCCGGCTACAAAAAGGCCTTTACAGGAAGGCTCAAACTGGCCAAATCTACCTCGTCCATCATCGACTTGTTGGCCATTGCACCCTTCTTCTTAGAGGTGTTCTTGCACCACCTGATTGACTTGCGATTCATGCGGGTGTTCCGCTTGCTCCGATTGCTCAAGCTCACGCGCTATACAGGTGCCACACAATCACTGATGAAAGTGATCGCTCGCGAATGGCCTGTGATGGCCGCCTCGGCCTTCATCATGTTGTTGCTGGTGGTCATGACCGCCAGCTTGGGCTATTTGTTTGAGCACGAAGCGCAGCCTGAAAAGTTTGAGAACATTCCCCAATCCATTTACTGGGCGGTGATCACACTGGCCTCAGTGGGTTATGGCGATATTTCGCCCGTCACACCCGCTGGCCGCGCCATGACCATTGTGCTGGCTTTGATCGGCATTGGTATTTTTGCGATTCCTGCTGCGCTCTTGTCGTCCGCTTTCAGTGACCAACTTAAATCGGACCGCGAGGCCTTGGTGAACAAGCTTTTCGAAATGTTGTCAGACGGTAACATTGACGAAGATGAGGCTCTGTATATCAAAACAGAAGCCAAGCGCTTGCACTTGAGTGATGAAGAAGTGAAACTCTTAATCGAAAAAGCGAAGCGGGAACGTGAACTGATGGACGACGTTGCAATTCTGCCTTTGCACAAAATCGCAACCAACACAGACCACACCATCGAACACTTCAAACACCTGTTGGGTCAAGTCAGACAGCTCAGCTTATTGACGGACCAAGAAAAGTTTCATGCAGCAGTAGACGGCTCTGAGAGACTGACAGAAACAGACAAGAAGCTTTGGATATTGATTGGTCTTCAACAATCATCCTCCAAATAACACGGGTCCTTATGGCGTGGCGCGCTGAACTCAAACTAGATTACACCCTCGAGTCACAGCGCACCGTTGCCAGGTTTTTGCACCAAGGGCCTTTGCGAATTCTGCAAAGCCTGTACCCAGAAGGCGATCAAATTTGCCATAACGTGCTGGTGCATCCACCCGGTGGTTTAGTGGGTGGTGACACATTAGACATTCGGGTGAGTGTGGCAAAGGGCGCCCATGGTCTGGTAAGTACACCTGGTGCCACTCGGTTTTACAAATCTGGCGGGCACCCTGCGCTTCAGCACGTTGTTGCGCACGTATCAAATGGTGCACGCCTTGAATGGTTGCCGCTAGAAGCCATTGCTTACAACAACTGCGAAGCCACCAATCGAGCCATCTTCAATTTGGAGCCTAGCGCTGAATTGATCACATGGGATGTGACAGCACTAGGTCTTCCCAGCTCGGACATGGCATTCAACCAAGGCCACTTTCAGCAACATTTGGAAATTCCAGGTGTGTGGTTAGAAAAAGGCAACATCCGTGGCACCGATGCACGTTGGCTGAACAGCCCTCTTGGCATGGCAGGCCAAAAGTGCTTGGGTACATTGGTCTTTGCTGCAGGCAGCGCCATTGAACCTGGCCGCGCAGAACACGCCTTAGAAGCCGCTCAGGAGGTTTTGGAAGCGCACGCCTTAAAAGGACAAGCTGGCTTAACCTGCGCGCATCCCCAAGTCATTGTGCTGCGAGTCATGTCTCCCTTGGTGGAACCCACCATGGACTTGCTCAAGCAAGTTTGGGCCACATGGCGTCACACGCTTTGGGCATTGCCTAGCACGCCGCCTCGCATTTGGAGCGTTTAAATCGCCACCAATTGGCGTATGCCCTTGGCCTTCATTTCATGGCCCGGGCCTTTGGCAATCACTTCACCGCGTTCCATCACCATGTACGCGTCTGCCAGCTCCTCAGCAAAGTCGTAATACTGCTCACACAGAAGCACAGCCATGCGATGCCCTTGCATCCCTTCATCAGCCAAACTTCGAATCACGCGGCCAATGTCTTTGATGATGCTGGGTTGAATGCCTTCTGTGGGCTCGTCCAAAACAAGTAGTTTTGGTTTTGCGGCCAAAGCGCGGGCAATCGACAATTGCTGTTGCTGTCCGCCCGATAAATCGCCACCGCGGCGATGCAGCATTTGCTTCAAAACTGGAAACAACTCAAACAACTCTGCTGGAATAGGCGTGCCGCCAGGCTGAGTGGACAAGCCCATCTGCAAATTTTCTTCCACGGTAAGTCGTGCAAAAATTTCTCTACCTTGTGGCACATAGCCTACCCCCGCGCGGGCACGTTCGTAAGGCGTGGCTCGTGTCAGGTCTTGCGAACCCAATACCACCGACCCACTTTTGATAGGCACCACACCCATCAGCGATTTAAGCAAGGTGGTTTTACCCACGCCATTTCGGCCCAACAAAACGGTTACTTCACCCTGCTTAGCTTCCAGACTCACATCACGCAAAATATGGGACCCACCGTAATACTGCTGAATATTTTGTACCGTTAAATTCATGTCAATGCCTCTTAACGGCCTAAATAAACTTCAATCACGCGCTCGTCAGATTGAACCTGATCAAGGGTGCCTTGGGCCAAGACTGAACCATCACACAGCACCGTGACAATGTCAGAAATGGTTTTGATGAAACCCATGTCATGTTCCACCACCATCAAAGAATGCTTGCCCTTCAAACTTAGAAATAATTCAGCGGTACGCTCTGTCTCATGATCGGTCATGCCAGCCACGGGTTCATCCAACAACAATAATTTGGGGTCTTGCATGAGTAACATGCCAATTTCTAACCACTGCTTTTGGCCATGACTTAGATTGCCAGCCTGCGTAAGCACACTGTCTGCCAAATGAATGGTGTGAAGCACTTCCGCCAAACGATCAGACTGCGCAGAATCAAGTTTGAAAAACATCGACGCCTTGACACCTTTGGGTGTTTTGAGGGCCAGTTCTAAGTTTTCAAACACCGTGAGATATTCAAACACCGTGGGCTTTTGAAATTTTCGGCCAATGCCCAATTGTGCAATTTCTGGTTCGTTGTGACGCAGCAAATCAATGGTGCTACCAAAATAAACCCGCCCTTCATCGGGCCGAGTTTTCCCGGTGATGATGTCCATCATGGTGGTTTTACCAGCACCATTGGGGCCAATGATGCAACGCAACTCTCCCGGTGCAATGTCAAGAGAAAGTTTGTTGATGGCCTTGAAGCCATCAAAGCTCACACTCACTTCTTCTAAATACAAAATTCGACCGTGAGACACATCCACTTCACCTGGTAAGTTCACTCTGCCATAACTGGCATCGCGGCCACCCGACTCAGTCTCGTTACTCACTTTCTCAATGCGTTGAGCAACTCGCTGTGCGCCTTGCTTTAATAAATCAGGGGTCACGAACGACCTCCTTTAAAGCGCTGCACCAAGCCAACCACACCTTGTGGCAAGAACAAGGTCACTGCAATGAACAACGCACCCAAGAAATACAACCAAAACTCTGGGGCCGTCACAGTGAGCCAACTCTTGGCACCATTCACCAAGAATGCACCCACCACAGGTCCAATCAAACTGCCGCGCCCACCCACTGCAGCCCACACAGCAATTTCGATAGAGTTGGCGGGGCTCATTTCACCAGGGTTGATGATGCCCACTTGCGGTACATACAAGGCCCCTGCCACACCACACATCACAGCAGAAATAACCCAAATGCTCAGCTTGTATGGCAAAGGTGAATAGCCCGAGAACATCACACGCGATTCAGCATCTCGAATGGCTTGAAGCACGCGTCCAAATTTGCTTCGAATGAGCCAGCGCGCCATTAAAAAGAAACCCAGCAAAGTGAGGCCCGTTAAAACAAACAAAATCATGCGCATGTTGGGCGTGGCCAAAGGCAAATCCAAAATCCGCTTGAAGTCTGTGAAACCATTGTTGCCGCCAAAGCCTGTTTCATTTCTAAAGAACAACAACATGGCCGCAAACGTCATAGCTTGCGTGATGATAGAAAAGTACACACCCTTGATGCGCGATCTGAAGGCAAAGTAGCCAAACACACCCGACACCAGCGCAGGTACCAGCACAATTAAAAACAAGGTAGCTACGAAACTGTCAGACAGTGACCAGTGCCATGGCAGTTCTTTCCAATCAAGAAACACCATGAAATCGGGTAAGTTACTTTTGTAATTGCCATCGGTGCCAATTTGGCGCATGAGGTACATGCCCATGGCATAGCCACCAATGGCAAAGAACAAACCATGTCCTAAGGACAAAATGCCCGTGTAGCCCCAGATCAAGTCCATGGCCAGTGCGCAGATGGCATAGCACATGATTTTGCCAACCAAGCTGATCGCGTAATCGCTGAAGTGCAACCAGTGTCCTTGGGGCACCACCAAATTCATCAATGGCACACACAAGCCTACAAAAAACAGCGCCAGCAGAAAGGCAGACCATCCAGAACGAGTGAACAAAGGCTCACGGCCTGGCAATACAATTTTTGACGGGTTCAAAGTAGTCATCTCAAGCCTCCGCACTCCGACCCTTCATGGCAAAAATACCTTGTGGGCGTTTTTGAATGAAGATGATGATGAACACCAGTACACAAATTTTGGCAAGCACGGCGCCAGTCACGCCCTCTAACAACTTGTTAACCAAGCCCAGTCCAAGCGCCGCATAAACGGTACCGGCCAACTGACCCACGCCACCCAAAACAACCACCATGAAGGCATCCACGATGTAACTTTGACCTAAATCAGGACCGACATTGCCGACTTGACTCAGGGCGCAGCCGGCCAAGCCTGCAATACCAGAACCTAGCGCAAATGCATATGTGTCAATGCGTGCGGTATTCACACCCATGCACGACGCCATGGGCCTGTTTTGCGTCACACCGCGCACGAACAAGCCCAAGCGCGTTTTGCCAATGACCAGGGTCATGGCAAGCAGCACAGCCACCGCAAATCCAATGATGACCAAACGGTTATAGGGCAAGCTTAAATTAGACAGAACCTGAATACCACCACTCATCCAAGCCGGGTTTTCAACCCCTACGTTTTGCGCGCCAAATAAGGAGCGAACAGCTTGCATCAATATCAAGCTAATGCCCCAAGTAGCCAACAAGGACTCCAGCGGTCGGCCATACAAAAAGCGCAAGACAGTCCGCTCTAAAAATGCACCGACCAAAGCAGATGCCAAAAACGACAGGGGTACGGCCAACAACAAATAAGCATCAAAATAATCTGGCAGGTATTGACGGAACAGCAACTGAACCACATAGGTGGCATAAGCGCCAATCATCATGAGCTCGCCGTGAGCCATGTTGATCACACCCATGAGGCCATAGGTAATGGCCAAGCCCAGTGCCACCAACAACAAAATTGAACCCAAGCTGATGCCTGTGAACAGTGCACCCAAGCGTTCACCCGTTTTCAGAGCACCTTCAATGGCTGCGAGTGATTTTTTGAGTTGCGCCTTCACTTGCGCATCGGTCTCTTCGGCCAAGCGCTGGTTCAAAAGCAATTGCGTATCAGGTGTTTGGCTTTCAGCCAATCGTTGCGCGGCTTCTAAGCGAACAGCCACATCGGCATCGCCCAATTGCGCGGCCGCCTTGGCCAGTTGCAAAAGATTTTGAATATTGACATCTTGCTCTTGTGCCAACGCCTTGATCAAAATAGGAATCTTGCTTGCGTCTGGTTCTTTGAGCAACGCTTTGGCAGCTTGTTGACGCATTTTCATGTCGCTGCTAAACAGCTTCAAAGCCGCCAAAGCAGTTTCAATTTCACTGCGAAAACGGTTGTTGCTCACAACATCTTGCGCATCGGCTGGTAAATCCGCCTTTTGTCCCGTTAGCGGATCCAGTGCTTTGCCAGCACCCAAGCTGTCGCGCACAATCCAAATTTTGTCCCCTGCAACTTTGACGGCATCGTCAGCCAAAGCTTGCAAAAATACCAAGGTATTTTCATCGCCCTGCGCAACCACTTTGTTCAGGGTCTCAATTCTTTGATCGGTGTCGCCTTCAACCAACCCCTTCATCTCCGCAAGACTCATCGCCTTTGCAGGGCTGGCCAATAAAGCCATTGCCAAGAGTGTCACCAGTAAAAAAATCACTGGCCAAGTTCTGAATCGAATCATGTTTTGTCTTTGCGACATTCAAAAAAAAGAGGAAGGACGAAGCCGTCCTTCCTCTAGGGCTAGCTTCAGAAATTACTTCTTGACGGGTTCGTCAGGCTTCACGTCGTTACCGGGAATGTAAGGGCTCCATGGCTTGGCTTTCACAGGGCCTGGTGTTTTCCAAACCACGTTGAATTGGCCGTCCGCCTTGATTTCGCCAATGAACACTGACTTATGCAAGTGGTGATTTTTCTCATCCATCTTGGAGGTAATACCGCTTGGCGCAGTGAAGGTTTGGCCTGCCATGGCAGCAATCACTTTGTCTACATCCGTTGTCTTGGCTTTCTCAACGGCTTGTTTCCACATGTTGATGCCAATGTAAGTCGCTTCCATGGGGTCATTGGTCAAAGGCTTGTCTTTGTGACCGGCAATGTTCTTGGCCTTGGCATAAGTGCCCCACTTTTTAGTGAACTCGTCATTGGCAGGGTTCTTGATGCTCATGAAGTAGTTCCATGCAGCCAAGTGACCGACCAAAGGCTTGGTGTCAACGCCGCGCAGCTCTTCTTCACCCACTGAGAACGCAACCACAGGCACGTCTTTGGCCTTCAAGCCAGCGTTGCCCAACTCTTTGTAGAAAGGCACGTTAGAGTCACCGTTGATGGTAGACACCACCGCTGTTTTGCCACCAGCGGCAAATTTCTTTACGTCAGCCACAATGGTTTGATAGTCTGAGTGACCGAAGGGTGTGTACTTCTCATCGATGTCAGAATCTTTCACGCCTTTGCTCTTGAGGTAAGCGCGCAAAATTTTGTTGGTGGTACGTGGGTACACATAGTCGGTACCGAGCAATACCCAACGCTTGGCAGCGCCACCGTCTTTGCTCATCAAATAGTCAACCGCAGGAATGGCTTGTTGATTAGGTGCTGCACCTGTGTAGAACACATTCTTGGACAGCTCTTCACCTTCGTATTGCACGGGGTAAAACAGCAAGCCGTTCATTTCTTCAACCACGGGCAATACAGATTTACGTGACACCGAAGTCCAGCAACCGAAGATGACGGAAACTTTGTCTTGACCCAAAAGTTGTTTCGTTTTTTCAGCAAACAGCGGCCAGTTGGAAGCGGGGTCGACCACCACGGGTTCCAATTTCTTGCCCAACACACCGCCTTTGGCGTTGATCTCATCGATGGCCATCAACACAGTGTCTTTCAACACCGTTTCAGAGATAGCCATGGTGCCAGACAAGCTGTGCAAAATGCCCACTTTGATGGTGTTAGACGTTTGAGCTTGAACAGAGAAAGACAAGCCACCTGCCACGAGAGCAGATGCAAGAGCCAAGGCTTTGAGATTGCCACGACGATTCAACATAAGAGCACTCCAATCAATAAAAGGAAGGTTGGTAAACAAGCGAAGAACTGCAACGCTTTCCTTTGCTCTGCAAAGGCTGTGCCAACCTTCTGCTTCCACTTGAGTTCAGAGTGAAAAGCTTGCGAAAGCACTGAATAAAAGAACAAAATCCCGCCTTCACATGCACAAGCAAGTCAAAAAATGACCCAAATTTGTGCGCAAATGGGTTCTCAGCACCAAAAAAGCACCGCACCCAAGCGGTGCGCCTTTCTGTCAGTGTTTTTTCTTGGGGCATGCATGTTGCTTGAGTTAAGCTTGAATCTGAACCTATTAAATCTAGTGCACCATGGAACTCACCCCACGCGAAAAAGACAAACTGCTGATTTTTACAGCCGCCCTATTGGCAGAGCGAAGAAAAGCCCGCGGACTCAAACTGAACTATCCAGAAGCTGTGGCCTTCATCAGTGCTGCCGTCATGGAAGGCGCTAGGGATGGCAAAACAGTGGCCCAACTCATGAGCGAAGGCCGGGGTCTGCTTACCCGCAGCGATGTGATGGATGGCATTTCAGAAATGATTCCCGATATTCAAGTGGAAGCCACTTTTCCGGACGGCACAAAATTGGTCACTGTTCATCAACCCATTGTTTAATTAACTGCTGTTTCAATCATTGGAGCTTTTATGACCCACAAGCTAAGTCTGACTCTCAAACTCATCACACTGGCACTGGTGATGTGCGGCACGCGCATGGCGTTTGCGCACGCGGGCCATGGCGAGCCACATGGAGCCGGCGCCCACCCCTCTGACTTCATGAGCTATGTCATTGGTTTCATCGCGGTCACTGCTTTCGTCAAGTTTGGCGGCATGGGCATTGCCCAACACATCAAAGCTCATGCAAGCAATTCACGCGCCTTGATCTTGGGTTCACTCTGCACCGCCAGCATCCTTGTGTTCATTTACTGGTTCACTCAAGTTTGAAAGTCTACCCATGACACCTGGCGAACTCCTCATTGACGAAGGTCAACACAATCTGAACGTTGGCAGAAGAACCTGCACTCTGGTGGTTCAAAACACCAGCGATCGGCCCATTCAAGTTGGCTCTCACTATCATTTTGCTGAGACCAATGGCGGTCTGAAATTTGATCGCCCCGCGGCTCACGGCATGCGACTCAACATTGCCTCAGGCACCGCCGTGAGATTCGAACCTGGGCAGCAACGTACCGTGGAATTGGTCGACTACGCGGGTGACCGCGTGATCTATGGCTTTAGAGCCCTGACCAACGGCGCCCTTGACGCACCTTTCAAGAAAGCTTCCTAACATGGCCCAGATTAACAAACGCGCTTATGCAGAAATGTTTGGCCCCACGGTGGGCGACCGTGTTCGCTTGGCCGACACCGACTTGATCATTGAAGTCGAAAAAGATTTCACATTGCAAGCAGGTAGCTATGGCGAAGAGGTGAAATTTGGCGGCGGCAAAACCATTCGCGATGGCATGTCCCAATCGCAACGCACCAATTCAGAAGGTGCCATGGACTGCGTGCTCACCAATGCACTCATCATCGACCACTGGGGCATTGTGAAAGCCGACATTGGCCTCAAAGGCAATCGGATTGCAGCCATTGGCAAAGCAGGCAACCCTGACACGCAACCTGGGGTGGACATCATCATTGGCCCAGGCACTGAAATCATCAGTTGTGAAGGCATGATCGTCACTGCTGGCGGCATTGACACCCACATTCACTTCATTGCACCCCAACAAATTGAGGAAGCTTTGTCGAGTGGCATCACTACGATGTTAGGTGGCGGCACTGGCCCCGCCACTGGCACCTTTGCAACCACCTGCACCCCTGGGCCCCACAACATTGAACGCATGATGCAAGCAGCCGATGCGTTTCCCATGAACCTCGGCTTCTTGGGCAAAGGCAATGCCGCCCTGCCTGCTTCATTGCACGAACAAATCAAGGCCGGCGCCATCGGCCTCAAACTTCACGAAGACTGGGGCACCACACCTGCAGCCATCGACAACTGCTTGAACGTGGCTGAAGAAACAGATGTGCAAGTGGCCATTCACACCGACACCTTGAACGAATCAGGTTTTGTGGAAGACACCGTGGCCGCGTTCAAAGGTCGCACCATTCACACCTTCCACACCGAGGGTGCCGGAGGTGGCCATGCCCCCGACATTTTGAAAGTGGTGGGCGAAGCCAATGTGCTGCCCTCCTCCACCAATCCCACACGCCCCTACACCATCAACACCCTTGACGAACACGTTGACATGTTGATGGTCTGCCACCACCTCGACCCTTCTATAGCGGAAGACTTGGCCTTTGCAGAAAGCCGTATTCGCAAAGAAACCATTGCAGCAGAAGACATCCTGCATGACCTCGGCGCTATCAGCATGTTCAGTTCAGACAGTCAAGCCATGGGCCGCGTGGGAGAAGTCATTTTGCGATGCTGGCAAACCGCCCACAAAATGAAAATGCAGCGTGGCAAGTTACCAGGCGACACTGAGCGTCATGACAATGCACGCGTGAAACGCTACATGGCTAAGCTCAGCATCAACCCTGCCATTGCGCACGGTATCAGCCATGAAGTGGGCAGCATAGAAGCAGGCAAGTGGGCTGACTTGGTGATTTGGAAACCCGCCTTCTTTGGTGTGAAACCTGCCATCATCATGAAAGGCGGCTTCATTGCCATGGCCGCCATGGGTGACCCCAACGCTTCCATTCCAACGCCTCAGCCAGTTCACTATCGACCTATGTTTGGCAGTTATGGTGGTGCACTGGCCCGCGGCTCTCTCACATTTGTATCTCAAGCCGGCATGGCCGCAGGCATCGGGCAACAATATGGTTTGCAGAAAACACTGTCTGCCGTTAAAGGTATTCGAGGTGTGGGCAAACGCCACATGATTCACAATGACTACACACCCAAGATGGAAGTGGATGCCCAAACTTATGCGGTGCGTGCAGACGGTTTATTGCTAACGTGCGAACCTGCCGTTAGTTTACCCATGACGCAGCGTTATTTCTTATTCTGATGCACAGACTCTGATGTGCTTGGTTTTTATTTGATGGATTGAATGCTTACTTGCTCTAAATTAATTTCCGGTGGCCAAGGTCTGGCGCCAACATTGGTCAAACGTGCACCCACTGTTTCACTGGATTGGGACGTGCGACAAAAAAGTCGCTTCCAAGTGACCGATTCTACAAATCGCGTTTTGTCTGTGTTTTTGCAGCGCGGACATGTGGTGCGGGGTGGCGATGTGTTGGTAGCCGAAGATGGAAGTTTGGTGAAAGTGGCGGCAGCACCCCAAACTTTGCTGCGCATTAGCACCTGTCCACAGCACGGAAGTCCGTTTGACCTCACAAGGGCTGCTTACCATTTGGGCAATCGCCATGTGCCCATCGAGTTAAAACCAGATCACCTTAAAATTGAACCCGATGCAGTGTTGGCTGACATGCTGCGGTCTATGCACTTGATGGTGAACACCGTGGAAGAAGCCTTTGAACCTGAAGGGGGTGCCTACGGTGCCAAGCATGGCGGTTCTGGACATTCACACGAACACGATCATTCACATGACCACGCAGATGAACACCCCCATGTTCACGGCCCGCACTGCAAGCATGACCACTGAGCTTCTGCAACTCATTTGGTTGGCCTCACCTGCATTGCCAGTGGGTGGCTTCTCCTATTCTGAAGCGCTTGAAGCAGCCATCGATCACGAACATGTGCACGATGAATCTTCGTGTGCAGATTGGTTGGCCGATCAACTTCACTTGTCACAAGCACGGGGCGACATGGCCCTGATGGCACAAGCCATTCCTGCTTGGCAAATTTTGAACATGGCAAGACTCAAAGAACTGAGCGCGTGGGTTCACGCCACGCGCGAAACCCATGAAATGAGATTGCAAACAGAGCAGATGGGGCGCTCGCTTTTAGACTGGCTGCGAATTCAAAACAAAGCCACCGCACAAGCACTTGCTTTGTGCAGCGAACTTCGCCCCACCTACCCCATGGCCATGTCCTTGGCTTTGTCATTGGCCAAAGCACCGCTTGAAAACGCTCTTCAGGCTTATGCTTTTGGTTGGGCCGAGAACATGACACAAGCGGCGCTTAAAGCAGTACCCTTGGGCCAAATTTCTGGCCAAAAAATACTGGCCCGACTGGCCCACGAAATTCCCGAAGCTGTGCAAAACGCCATTGCTTTAAGCGATGACGATCGCCAAGCTTTTTGTCCCATGCTGGCCGTGATGTCTGCCAGACACGAAACACAATACTCTCGACTTTTTAGATCATGACCGCACTGCACCACATTCCCCATCGCACCAAAAAACTACCCCCGCTTCGCGTCGGCATTGGAGGCCCCGTGGGCTCTGGCAAAACCACCTTGCTAGAAATGCTCTGCAAAAGCATGCGCCAAAAATGGGATCTGGTGGCCATCACAAACGACATCTACACCAAAGAAGACCAACGCTTACTCACAGTCAGTGGTGCACTGGAAGCAGATCGCATCATGGGCGTAGAAACTGGCGGCTGCCCTCATACCGCCATCCGCGAAGACGCGTCCATCAACCTTGAAGCCATTGACCGCATGCTGGAAAAATTTCCCAACGCCGATGTGGTGTTTGTGGAAAGCGGCGGCGACAACTTGGCAGCCACCTTCAGCCCCGAATTGTCCGACCTCACCATCTACGTAATCGATGTGGCAGCCGGTGAAAAAATACCACGCAAAGGTGGCCCCGGCATTACCAAAAGCGACCTCTTCATCATCAACAAAACCGACCTGGCTCCCTACGTAGGCGCGGACCTAGGCGTGATGCATGCAGATACCACCCGCATGCGCACCACTCCCAAAGGCCTCAAACCCTTCGTCATGACCAACCTCAAAACCCAAACCGGCCTTGCCGAAGTCATCACCTTCATCGAAACCCAAGGCATGCTCGCTTAATTGGGGTCACTTAATTGGGGTCAGATCACAATTAATTTGCTGCGCCCCTCAAAACCCGCCCCAAATTGGGCTCGGAACAAGGTTACAATTTGACCCGCAGGAAGTGTGGCAGAGTGGTCGATTGCACCGGTCTTGAAAACCGGCGGCTCGAAAGGGCCCGTGAGTTCGAATCTCACCGCTTCCGCCAATAGGTCGTTTTACGACCTTTTTTTTCGTCTCAAATTGGCATCATTTAGCCATTTCCCCCTCTGTAGCCTAGACCAATAGCGTCTTAAGGCATATCATCACATTACACATTTCGTTGATGGGATGTATGAGGGGATTGGGAAAATGCCAAAAATCGCCAAAGAATTACACGCCCTTGCGGTCAAAAATCTATCCACAAGCGGATTGCACGCCGTTGGAGGGGTAAGTGGTCTTTACCTTTGCATCGGCAAAAACGGTTCACGGTCGTGGATTCTTCGCACAATGATTGGAAGCAAAAGGCATGACATTGGCTTAGGAAGTTATCCATCCATTTCGCTTTCGCTTGCTAGAGTTAAATCAACTGAAATTAAAGAATCAATAAAAAACGGCGAAAACCCCATCGCAGAACGGCGGCATAGAAAGTCACTGGTTGAGTGGACTTTTAGAAGGTGTGCCGATGAATTCATAAAAATGCGACGGGATTCTTGGAAAAACCCCAAGCACGGGCAACAGTGGGTAAATACATTGGACACCTATGTCCACCCAATTATTGGCGACCTTCATGTTCGAAATATTGAAGTTGGTCATGTACTTTCAGTCATAGAACCCGATTGGAATTCCAAAAACGAAACTATGGTGCGTATTAGAAACAGGATTGAATTAATCCTGTCGTGGGCAGCGGTTAGGGGGTATCGCCCACTCGAAAATCCCGCTAGATGGCGCGGCAATCTAGATGCAACGCTTCCTAAGCCATCTTCTGTTAACAATCGAACTTCGCATAAATCACTCCCATTCGAGCAAATCAACACATTTATTTCTCAACTGCGCAATCTAGAAAGCATGAGTGCTAAGTGCTTAGAACTACTAATAGCCACCGCCACCCGTTCAGGTGAGGCCAGAGAAGCCCAATGGGTCGAATTTGACCTAGAAAATGCCATTTGGACTATCCCCCCAAGTCGAATGAAAGCGGGAAGGGAACACCGTGTCCCGCTAAATTCCATAGCAATTAACTTAATTCGTTCATTGCCACGGTTTGAAAGTAACGACTTTCTTTTCCAAAGCAGCAGCAACAGACCGCTTTCGGATATGGCACTTACACAGTTATTGCGCCGTATGAAGGTCAACGCCGTTCCACATGGCTTCAGAAGCACTTTCACAATGTGGGCAGCGGAAAAGACCACTTACTCACCGGAATTGCGTGAAATGGCTTTAGCACACGCAGTAAAAAATAAAACAGAAGCGGTTTACCAAAGAGGTGACTTATTTGAACGCCGTGTGGATTTAATGAACGATTGGGCTAAATTCATAGAAGCGAATCCAAACAAAGAACCAAATGTCATCCCAATTAGGAAAGAAGCATGACTAGTTTTGACCCCTTTACCGCGGATGAGCAGGAAGCGTTAGCGCAGCCGAATAGCAAAGATTTTCCTTGGAGTCCCCATCGCCAATGGCAAGCCGCTCAAGTTTTGAGTACGAAAAAATCCGAATTTATTGCAAATCCACTTATTGGAATGGCTATATGCTTTGAATCAAAATTAGTTTTACCCACATGGCTAAGTGACGCATATATGCTTTGCTTTAATCAAGTCAACTCCGGACAAAAAACAAGTTGGGATGATGTATTTCCAAAACCATTTCGCAAAGGTATGCATGCCAAGCCCGTCAGAAGTGGTAGTGCGGCTTTACTAAATTGGCAACCAGTGAAGACGGGGCTTATCCGACATTTATTTTCCGACCCTGAAAAATATCCAAAAACAAGATTGGGGCGACAAAAGGCGGCACAACAACTAGGCATGACAGAGAAGGAATTGCGCGACTTGTTGCCTAACGTACTAGGTAAAAGAAGTTACGAAAGGGTTAGTCGAAAAGCAGCCCCAAAAATCAAAGCAACGCCAAACGCCGCCAACAATCCATTTGATTTGTAATTACTTTAAAAAGACCACCAAATTTTAAAATTCGTGGTCTTTGCACATTGAAACAGCATTCCCTAACCTAACGACATACCACTGAATTGAATACAACCTTTTAAAGCAACATATCGTTGTTTGGGTGATTTCAAAATAGAGTTGTAGAAGGGATAAACATGTCAAAGAGAGTAATTCGCATTTCTGAATTGGCAAACTCAAAGGACAGGACTGGGCGTATTCCTGTTAGCCCTGCAACAATCTGGCGTTGGGTTAAGGAAGGTAAGTTTCCAAAACCTTTCAAATTAAGCGACCGCATTACGGTGTGGAACACTGAAGATGTTGATTTTTTCATTTCGCAGCGCAGGGGCTGAAAATGAATGTAATACATCCAAATATTCAATTTGCATTTTTCCGAATGAAAAAACTCAAGGGGAAAAATATTATCCTGAATGCCGCAAAACACAACAAACGAACTATCGCAGCAGAACTAATCAAATCAGAAAAAATAAATCCGAGTTTGACTAATTTAAATCAGTCAATATTGGATGACAGTAGCCCAGAAGCAATTGCCCATAAAGCATTATTACTCATAGAAAATTCACAAAAAAAACCGCTTCGGAAGGATGCCGTAAGAGGTATTGAATGTGTTTTTTCACTACCAAGTTCACACACAATTAGTGAATACGAATTCTTTCAAAGTTGCACGCAATGGGTTAGCAAAGAAATAGGCGGCGAATTGCTTAGCGTAGACATACACCGTGATGAATCGTCTCCGCACTGTCACATACTTTTGTTGCCATTAGTTGATGGAAAGATGAATGGTTCACGACTTGTTGGGGATAGAAAGCGACTGGTAGCACTTCAAGAGTCATTCCATGCAAATGTTGCCAAAAGTTATGGTTTTTCAAAACCTCCGAAAAAGTTATTTGGATTGGCTAAAAACAATATCGCTCAGGACATCATCAATCACCTAGTCCACACGAAAGACCCCGCAACCAACTCAGTGGTCTGGCAAAGCATCAAAGATGCAATATTTTCTGCACCATTGAATTTTGCTTTGGACACAGGAATTCAAGTGCGCGAAAAATTAACTAAGCCTCAAAAGACTATGGCCCAAATTTTCACATCATCTGGTAAAGGCAGCAGATTTCAGATGCCAGAGCATATAGGCTTTGTAAACGAAAAAAATGTAAACATATGCTCTGTAGGCTTCCAAAAATCACCCCAAAATAAGTGCACGTTAAAAACAAACAAAGTGATTGAACCCGAAGATGAAATAGGTTCTAGCAAAGTTGATAGGGAACTCCAAAAGCCAAGCGCCTATTTCAATTCCATAACTGGTGAATTTGAGGAAATTCATAGACCAAACAAAGGAATTGTGCGGGCGACTTCCGATTTTCTGGTTCTTGAAACACTTGAAAAAATTCAACAACACCGACAGTTACGAACAAATCAAGAACTTAATGATTTATGAATAAGCGCATAGCAGGTCGGAGGCCAATTTCGCACGAACCAAAATTTCAAAAGGGGGTAGCCCTTTAAGGCTATACACAAAAATGGAAAATTCCTACGACTACAAATTCCACATCGTTAAAAGTGAGAAGAAAAATAAAGTCATACCTGAAAAATTGACCTTCCAACCAATGGATTGGCTATCACCTTCGGATGATTGGAATAAAAAATTATTTGAAGCCGAAATTGTTGAACTAATTGAGTCTTCACAAGGTGTCAATACTTACGCAAACATGGTGCTAATTCAAATGCTAGGCACTCAAGTTGATTTGTATGTCCAATGCATACGCCAAATGGCTTCTAAAGGCCTTGTGGAAGCCTACAACAACGGGGCTACATCAGGCCCTAGCATGCACTTCACAATGGCGGATAAGGCGTTAAATCGAGCAATTCAAATAATGAAAGAACTAGGCTTAACTCCTGCGCATCGAATTGGAATAGTTAGGTCAAGAAGCCCAGAATCACTTGCAATCGAAGAATTTTTAGCAGGGCCGTTTTAATTGTGATTTTCGCATTTGCAAACCACAATCAGCCCTTGCTTTTTGTCGATATATTATTTCGCGATTATGCGCAGGGATAGCGAATCGGAATATTGTTGGTCAATTGAACTTAGCGTTAGATTGTTTCCAACATCAATTTGATACCTTGTTTGGTCTACCAAAGTTAATTTTCCATTTGCGTCATAGACCTTGCTAATTATGTTCACCAATGCAGTGCTAGAGGTATCGGCTTCAACAAGGTATGTGACGTCAGTTTGTCCTTGAGGTGTTCCATATTTTTTAAAGTTAGATATGTTGTAAGTCATCACCGAACCCACTATTCCGGCATCCCCAACCTTAATGGCACTTGGCAAAACAACTCTGGTACTAAACTCCCTAAAAGTCGATTGATAGGAAGTTGCACCGTTATATGCAGTACCACCTATGTAACCAAATGGGGCAAATGTGGTTGCATCGAAATAGACCTTGGTAGTCGTACTTGATGCTGACGCAGCGCATCCCAGAAGGTCGGATTTAATTTGTTGTTGATTCCAAACAAAGTAAGCGGGATTTACGTTACCCACAGGATGTGGAAATGATAAATCGCTGTAATCGAAAGCCATTGGTTGACTTGCTGCTGAATGCAAATAGGTCATAGAACCACTGCAAGCCCCAGAAACACTCAAAGATTTGGAATATTGCGAAGTATTAAACTTTTGCCAAGCACTTTGAAAATTAAAAGTATTTGTCGAAACAATTACAGGCACTGGCGTTGCACTTGGGCTTGAACTCCCACCTCCACCACAACCCGTAATAGTTGCAATCAATATAAATGGAACTGCTAATCGAAAATTAGAAGCAATGTGAATGGTTATTGTGAGAAATTTGTACATGGCCACACCTATCTTGTTTTTTGTTAAATATTTAATTTATAAATGTAGACTATTTTCCGTGGACTGACAATCTCGAATTATTGATATTAGGGGGCGTGAAAACCACCTCTCTGTCACTTGCCCAATCAAACCTAGCCCTAAACGTGAAGAAGGCAAGGAAAAAACTTGGGTTGACCCAAGAGGAACTTGCATTTCAGGCGGGGATAGATAGAACTTATGCAAGTCAAATTGAAAGAGCAATTGCAAACCCATCACTTGCAATCATTTGCGCCTTGTCAGATGTGCTTAAATGCAATTACTTTGATTTGATTGGAAGCAGCCCTAAAAAATGACTTTTAAGGTTCGTAAAATTCTATGTAGGCATAGATGATGGTATTTAAAAAAATGTCCCTCACAAGCCTTTAAATTCGATGATGTAGGGCGGACACCGCTTCCGCCAGAAAACCAATAGAAAAGCCCCTTACGGGGCTTTTTCATTAAAACGCACCCTCAAACTAGCCCATAAAGTGCGTCTAAAGATAAGTCATGGACTGACACATTTCAGTGAAAATTGTCTTTGAAGCGTCATAATCGCCTGCATGCAAAAATCCACTGATCTCAAGGCCGTATTTCTCTATGGCCTGACCATTTTCCTCAGTGCCTTCTTACTTTTTCAAGTTCAGCCCATGATGGGCAAAATGATCCTGCCTTGGTTTGGCGGATCTGCCTCAGTTTGGACCACTTGCATGTTGTTTTTCCAAGCCCTGCTGCTGTTGGGCTATCTCTACACGCACTGGGTGGTCAATCACTTGTCGCCTCTGCGCCAAAGCCTTCTTCACATGGCGTTGCTGGCCGTTTGTGTATTTCTACTGCCCATCACGCCAAGTGAAGTTTGGAAACCCACAGGAGGCGAGAATCCAACTGTGCGTATTTTGGGTTTGCTAAGTGCGTCTATTGGCCTACCCTACTTGGTGCTCTCAACAACGGGCCCTTTGGTGCAGGCTTGGTTTGCGCGTGAACGCAGCGGCGCGGTGACTTACAGACTTTTTGCGCTGTCTAACTTTGGCTCTATGTTGGCCTTACTGGCATATCCTTTTGTGGTGGAACCTTTGTTGCCTACTCGTTGGCAGTCTTTGGCATGGTCGGGTTTGTTTATTTTGTTTGTGCTGGCCTGTGGCAGCTTGGCTTGGCGTGGCAGGCATGCCAAGCCCTTAGCCGATGAAACGCAAGCCTTCGAACACCAGACCGAGAACAAGGCTTCTTCAACCCTACAAGCTGGCCAATTGCTGCTGTGGGTAGCGTTGGCAGCCTGCCCCTCTATTTTGATGGTGGCTGACACAAGCTACCTCACACAAAACATTGCCCCCATTCCCTTGTTGTGGATTGCGCCATTGGCACTTTATCTGTTGACCTTCATTTTGTGTTTTGAACGACAGGGTTGGTACCAAAGACGAATTTTTTTACCGCTCATGATTTTGAGTCTGAGCGCTCTGGCTTACCTGCCCATGCTGGGCTTGTCAGATTTGCCGCTGCTGTTGGCCATGGGCATCAACCTGGCAGCCTTTTTTGTGGTGTGCATGGTTTGTCACGGTGAACTGGCTTTGCAACAACCTCCAACAAAGCACCTCACCTTGTATTACTTGATGTTGTCTGTGGGCGGATTTTTAGGTGGTTTTTTTGTTGGCGTAATAGCGCCTTATGCATTCGATGGCCACTACGAATTATCGGTGGCGGTGATCTTGAGTGGCATGGTGGTTAGCCTGTCGCTTTGGCGCGCATGGCCAACCATTGCGCATGGGTTACGCAGGCCCATTTTTGCTGTTGGCAGCGCAGTGGCGCTGGTGGCGCTGACTACCGTGTCCGTGAACGACCACATTCAAGAAGCGGCGGGTGTGGAAATGAAGGGTCGAAATTTCTATGGCAGTCTGAGAGTTTTCGCATTCCCTAATGACGGGTACCGGAGCATGTTGCATGGACAAATTGTGCATGGCAAACAATTCTTAGCACCTGAGCGCGCCATGGAGCCCACCACTTATTACAACGCCGATGCGGGCGCTGGACTTGCCATCACTGCACAAATGGCCAAGGGCCCTGTTCGCGTTGGCGTGATTGGTCTGGGAGTAGGCACCTTGGCTGCGTATGGCCGACAAGGCGACACATATCGAATATATGAAATCGATCCGCTTGTAATTGCCATGGCAAAAAATAACTTCAGTTTTTTATCGAAGACATTGGCCCCAACAGAACTTGTTCTAGGCGATGCAAGACTCCAACTCGAAGCTGAAGCGCCACAACAATTCGACGTCTTGGTGGTCGATGCATTTTCAGGTGATTCAGTGCCCGTTCACTTGCTCACACGCGAGGCCTTTGAACAATATGCAAGGCATTTGAAGCCCAATGGCGTGATGGCTGTCCACATCACCAACCGTTTTTTAGATCTTCAACCCGTTATTCAAACTGCCGCACAAAATCTAGGTTTCACAGCCCGACTTATTGAACACCCTGGGGACGATGCTCGATTGATTTACTCTTCTAGCTGGGCCTTGCTGGCCAAGGACCCAAAATGGTTTGAGCAAATTGCTTTGAAGGCAGCAAAAACCCTGGACACTCAAACCGGGTTTGTGCCTTGGACCGACGACTACAGCAGCTTGTTTGCCGTTGTGAAATAAGTGCCAAAGTAAAATACAAACCCATGGACCCTCTCATGCTTAATCGCTTCTATTGCCGCAGCATTGTGGCTGCTTTACTGCTAGCCACGACACCCTTCAGCTTTGCACAAACAACCGTTGCAGCTTGGCCATCCAAACCCATCAAACTCTTGGTGCCTTACGCCGCTGGAGGCCCTGCCGATGTGGTTGCCCGCGAACTGGCCTTGGTCCTCTCTGCTGACTTGAAGCAACCGGTCACAGTCGAAAATCAAGGGGGCGGTATGGGTGTACCAGCCCTTGGCGTTGTCGTCCGCGCCGACCCCGATGGTCACACCTTGCTCTTGGCTGCATTTGGCAACATGGTGCTTCAACCCATGCTGAGCAAAAAAGGGGGTGCAGATTTGGTCGCCAAACTGAGGCCGGTTTCCACCATTTCCACAGGCCCTCATGTGCTGGTGGTTTCTGCCAAACTGCCGGTTAAAAACATTCCCGAACTCATTGACTATGCGCGCGCCAATCCAGGCAAAGTGAGTTTTGCATCTGCTGGTACTGGCGGTACAGCGCATTTGGGCATGGAGATGTTCAAAGCATTGTCTAAAACAGATGTGATTCATGTGCCCTACAAAGGCAGTGCAGGTGCCGTGAATGATCTCATTTCTGGTGAAGTAAGCGCCATGTTCAGCAGCTTGCCTTCGCTCCAAGGCTTGGCCGACAAAGGCTTGGTCAAAGTCTTGGCTGCTACAGCTCCTAGCAAGTCTGCCGCCACAAAATCATTGCCCCTCATTGGGACCGCTTTGCCCGGCTTTGACTACACCACTTGGTATGCCATGTATGCCCCGCTAGCGACACCTAAACCGATTGTGGACAGCATCAATGCCGCGCTCACAAAAGCTTTGAAAAATACGGCCATGGTGGCCAAAATTGAAGCCGCTGGAACAGAGCTTCAACCTGGCTCACCAGAGGATGTCATGGCATGGACACAGCGCGATACTGACAAATGGGCCCGCGTCATTCGAGATGCCAAAATTTCGGTGGAATGATTGGTGTCCAACGTCCTAGAAACTGATGTCCTCATTGCTGGCGGCGGACCCTTTGGTCTCATGTTGGCCAATGAGTTAGGACGCAGACACATCAGGTGCCTGTTGGTTGACCCCAAACCTAGCACAGCCTTTAACCCACAAGCCAATGCAACGCAAGCGCGCACCATGGAGCATTTTCGGCGACTGGGCTTTGCCCAAGAAATTCGAGATCAAGGACTTCCGCCTCACCACCCCACAGACATTACTTATCTCACTCGCTTTAGTGGCATTGAGTTGGCCCGACTAAGACTGCCAACTGCAGCCGCCGCACCCCAAGCCATCAAAGCCATGACGGGTTCATGGAGTGCTGCTGAGTTGCCTCATCGGGTTTCACAAAAGTTTGTCGAAGTGACCCTGCGCCATCACGCAGAAAAATGGAAGCGCAACGATATTCGATATGGCTGGAAGCTTGAATCTTTCAGCGATGAAAGTCAGTCACCCGAACAAACTGAGTCAGATGAATCCAACTATCCCATCCTGGCAGTCATTCAATCAGCAAATTCAACTGCCGCTGCCACTCTTCAAGTCAGAGCAAAGTACCTGATCGGAGCCGATGGTGCAAGAAGTTTCATTCGTCATGAACTTGGCATTGCTTGGGGCGGTGAGACAGGCTTCAAGCGCAATTTCATGGGCGGAAAAATGCTAGCGGTTTACTTGAAGGCTCCGCATTTCTACGACCGAAATCCCAACGACAGAGCTTGGATGTACGTGATCGTCAACCCTGAGCTACGAGCCTTCATCATGTCGGTTGACGGCGTGAGTGAGTTTGCATTTCATGTACAGATGGCAGACGATGCAGCCACCGAAGCGCTCACAAAAGAAGATGCTCAAAGACTTTTTGCACAGGCTTACGGCCAGCCCATCGAGATTGAAATTTTATCCATGGCCACATGGTTGGCAGGGCACGCACTGGTGGCAGACAGCTTTCAAAAAGGGCACGTTTTCTTAGGTGGCGATGCGGTTCATTTGTTCACACCCACCGGCGGGCTAGGCTACAACACGGCCGTTGAAGATGCTGTGAATTTAGGCTGGAAACTGTCAGCCGTTTTGAAGGGACAAGCCCACCCCACTTTGCTAAACAGTTATGAGATTGAAAGAAAACCTCTGGCCATTCGAAATACAGGCTATGCAAGGCAGTTTGCCGACTCCATCGGCCTGTTTGACGCTGACAAGGAACTTGAAAATAATTCGCCCAAAGGCGAGCAAGCGCGAAGTATGGCGTCCGAATACTTAAATGGCCATGTAAGACGAGAGTTCAATATTCCAGGCGTGACATTTGGCGGCCGATACGCTCAGTCGCCACTCATCATTTCAGATGGCACGCAAGCACCCACTGATGCCGCTAATACTTATGTTCCCTCAGCATGCCCAGGGGGTCGCCCTCCCCACGCCTGGATGCCTGATGGCAGTTCTCTGTTTGACCACTTCAATTTTGAATGGACCTTGCTGGTGCTAGGACATGACAGCGCACATCTGCCAGCAGATGTTTTGAAATTTACAGAAACAGCTTCTTACCAACAATTGGACTTGAAAGTCGTTCGCTTTGACTCACAAGACATGTTTGATTTGTATGAAGCACCCTTGGTGTTGATCAGGCCCGACCAAATTGTGGCCTGGCGCGGAAACGATGCCATCCATGCCACTCAAATTTTAAAACAAGCCAGTGGTGGCTAACGAATATTCACAGACCTTTGCATTTGCGCTGGCGTTGTGAAGTAGTCTGAGGAAGCCCCCTTCCGCTCCCGCGCTAACGCCAGCTCATGTCGGGCCACGGTTCTCAAATGCACCTCATCGGGGCCGTCCATAATTTGCAAAGCCCTGCCCCAAGTCCAAAAATATGCCAGGGGTGTGTCTGGCGAAAGACCCATGGCCCCAAAAATTTGCATCGCCCTGTCGACCACTCGCACTTGCAATCGAGCCGTCACCACTTTGATGGCCGCCACTTTAGCCATTAACAATGAATGATCAAACCCGACTTGGTCCAACATCCAAGCCACCTGCAAGATGAGCAAGCGTGCTTGGTCTATTTCAATGCGTGACAAAGCCAACCACTCTTGCACACTGGCATATTCAGATAAATGATGGCCAAACGTTTCGCGCTCTAAACATCTCTCCGCCGCCAAAGACAGCGCCAACTCACACTGGCCTAAGCTGCGCATACAGTGATGCACTCGTCCTGGTCCTAAGCGAAGTTGGCCCATTGTGAAGCCCTCGCCCCACTGGCCCAACAAATGATCTTTAGGCACACGTACTTGCCTGAACACCATTTCGCAATGCCCCTCAGGGGCAAGGTGATGAACTACAGGAATATTGCGAACAATGTCTAACCCGGGCGTGTCAACAGGCACCAATACAATGCTGTGCTGATGGTGCTTGCAGTTTGAATCTTCAGTCGATGAAGCGCCCTCGTTTCGACACATCACCAACAAAACTTTGCAATGCGGGTGTGCAGCACCCGTGATGAACCACTTTCGACCGTTCAACACCAAGCTTTCGCCATCATCGCGCAAAGAGGTTTGCAAATTAGTGGGGTCAGAGGATGCAACATCGGGCTCAGACATGGCAAAAGCAGAACGCATTTCACCGTTTAGCAGTGGCGTTAACCATTTTTTCTTTTGCGCATCCGATCCAAACTGATGCAGCAAAGCCATGTTGCCCGAGTCGGGGGCTTGGCAATTGAAAATCTCTGCCGCCCAAGGCAATTTACCCATGATTTCAGCCAAGGGGGCATAGGCCGAATGACTCAATCGCGTCCCTGGCTCTTCAGACTTCAACTCTGGCAAAAAGAGATTCCACAAACCTTCCTCTTTGGCCAAGGTTTTTAAATCTTCCAAAAAAGGCGGCGGGTAATCACCTTGGGCAACAGCCTGATGCCAAGCAGGGTTGTAGGGCAAGACATAACGACCGATGAACGTCTGCAGTTTGTGCAACATGTTATGCGTGTCGAGTTCTGCTGAAAAATCCATACGCCCTTATGCCTTCAAATAGATTTCATTACCCACAGGTGCCTAAGTGGCCACAACTGGTGCAGTACTCACAGCCATCGCGCTTGATGAGCGCATGCGCACCGCATTCAGGACACTTTTTTCCCGCCATCACAGTTTGCAATACGTCTTGTTGATGTGCCACCTCTTGCGACACATGTGCAGCTGCATTGGTAGTTTGGGGTACGGCCGTTGGTGCAGAAAAAATCTGCGGTACATTGCTGCGCCGCTCCAAAATTTGCTCAATGGCATAACCCACGGCAGCCACTTCAGAGTCATGCCACATGGGAACTTCTACACCACTGTCTTTTCTCAATGTGCCTAAACGAACCGGGCCTCGATCCCACGCCACCTTGCGCATGTCTTGCAATGCTCGTGCCAAAAATCCGCCGCGCGCCGCCAACGACAACAAACGCATGCTGGAGGTAATCCACTGCTGTGATTCGCCGTTTTGGCCTACAGGCATAAAGAACTCAATCGCCCTTTCTACTTGAACGGATTGCCCTTTCACCACACCTGCTACCGGCAAGAAAGAAATGATGAGATACAAAGTTTTAAGGCCGTCTTGGGTCCAATAATTTATTTTCTCAGCCACGGCTGGCAACTCACCATGAGGGCGCCTGTCCACCACACAACGGAAAGGATCGACCTCGTTGACAGACTCTGCAGAAGCGGCTTGCGCCACTTCTGTTGCCGTTGGCGCCACTTGCAACACCGACCCCAAAATTGAATTGGGGCGATAGGTTGCCAATCCCTTTAAATGTGCCGTCCAAGCCTGCATATAAAGGTGGGCAAAATTTTTGAAAGGAAATTCAGCAGGCACGTTCACTGTTTTAGAAATGGCCGTATCCACATAAGGCTGAACTGCAGCCATCATGGCAATGTGGTCTTGAGCCGACATTTCAAGGGCTGTTACAAATGAGGAGGGCAATTGATCGACGTCACCACCCAATTCACGATAGACACGCCATGCATGATCTTGCACGGTGTACTCACGGGTACTGCCATCCATCTCTCGTTTTTTACGGGTATAGACCCATGAGAAGGCGGGCTCAATGCCATTGGAAGCATTGTCGGCAAACGCCAAACTCACTGTGCCCGTGGGTGCAATAGAAAGCAAATGGCTGTTGCGCAAACCATGACGGGCAATGCCGTCCCTAATTTCTTCAGGCAATCGGCTGGCAAAACCAGAGCCTCCCAAGTAAGCTTCTTTATCTAGAAACGGAAAACTGCCACGTTCACGTGCTAGTTCAATGGACGACGCATAGGCGGTATCGCGCATCACGCGCGCTATGTCGGCAGCCATGACACGACCTGCCTCGGAGTTGTATGGCAAGTTCAGCATGACCAAGGTGTCACCCAACCCTGTAAACCCTACGCCTATCCGCCTTTTGGCTTCGGCTTCTCTGGCTTGCTCTGGCAAAGGCCAGTGCGTCAAATCGAGCACGTTGTCCAGCACGCGCACTTGCGTGAAGACGGCCTGCATAAAGGCTTCAAAATCAAAACCAGGTGCGGTGCCATCCAAGCCGAAAGGATGTTGCACAAATTTTGGCAAAATGATGGGGCCTAAATCACAGCAACCATAAGGCGGCAAAGGCTGCTCCCCGCAAGGATTGGTGGCTTCTAGGGTTTCGCAATACGCCAAATTGTTATCGCGATTGATATTGTCTAAAAACAAAATGCCAGGTTCGGCAAAATCATAGGCAGATTGCATCACCGTCAGCCATATTTCTTGGGCTGGCATTTCGGCATACACCCACAAACCATCCACCCTTTGCGTGAGGCCTTGCGCCATTAACAATTCGCCTGGGCGGGCCTTGTGAACCAACTGCCAAGGCAAATCGTTTTGTACCGCATTCATGAATGCATCACTGACACCCACAGAGACATTGAAATTGTTCCAGCGACCTGGCGTTCTTTTGGCGGTGATGAACTCCAGCACATCAGGATGGTCAATGCGGAGCACACCCATTTGAGCACCACGTCGTGCGCCTGCACTTTCTACGGTAGAGCACGATTGATCAAATACATTGATGTAACTGCAAGGTCCCGACGCCAACGAGGCTGTGGCTTTGACGCGCGCACCACGCGGTCGCACCCGCGAAAAGTCATAGCCCACACCACCGCCTCGGCGCATGGTTTCAGCAGCTTGTTTAAGTGCTTCGTAAATACCAGGGAAGCCTTCGTCGTCAACACCCTGAATGCAATCTCCTACAGGCTGAACAAAACAATTGATCAAGGTGGACTGAATGTCCGTGCCTGCCGCACTCATGATGCGGCCAGCACCAATGGCACCCGCCTGCATATTGGCTAAAAAAACTTGTTCAAAATGTACACGGCGTTCAGGTTTTTCGACTGACGCCAAGCCCTTGGCAACACGTCGGTAGACATCTTCAATCGACTGCTCTCCCGCTTTAGCATATTTTTCAAGCAGGATGTCGACGGAAATTTCTTGCGGGGGAGCGTTAAAAACGCCAGATGCTAAAGCATCGAGGGGCTGGGTATCTAAGGGCATTTCAATCTCAAGTTTCCAGTTAAACACTGGAACTTGAGACTACGCCCTTCCCCCCATCAGCATCTTGCTCTGCATCAAGGAATTTGATCCTTGATTTCCAATTTCAAACCTTTTGAACCCACTTTAACGGGACCCAAACTGCCTGACAAGTCGCCTGATTGTGGAATGGCATTGCCCGACTTAGAAACACGAACCTTCACAAAGGCTTCACCTGCAGCCGATAGCTTGCGATCTGGCGTCATGGCTGTGGTGTCGTCCAAGGTAAAGTTCAGAGGCAACTGCGCGACAGTGGTTTTGAAAATAGCCAGCGGCATACGCTCACCATTGGCAGGCGTGGCATACACAAACACCACATCGTTCGGACTGACTTTGTCTTTGAAGGCAGCAGAAATAGTCACCTGCCCAGTAAGGCTCAGCACTGATCCAGCAGCACCTTTGGCAGCGGAAGCCGAATCTTGCTTCACTGGCAAACCTAGTTTTTCCTGAACGGTGGCAATGGCATTGTCCAAGCCTGGCACATCGGGGTTGTCTGCCGCGAGTGGCTTACGGGCTTGTTGCCAATATTTCAAGGCATCAGGATATTGCCCACTTGCATAGGATGCACTGCCTGCCATCAACAATGCGGCGTAGTGCTGCGGATCTCTTTGCAGAATATCGCGAATGACACGCCACGGCTCACCATCAAAATTGCCCTGCCTTTGCATGGCCATGACTTCAATGCGTTCTATATTCAAATCATCGTCTGCAGTCAGTTTCAAAGCACGGTCATAAGCTTTCAAAGAGGCTTCGTATTTTTCCAAACTTCGATAGGTGCGGCCCAACATCACCCACCCCTGAAGATTGTCTGGCTTCGCCTCTAGCTTCAGAGCCAAGCTCTCTGCCATCTTTAACAACTCAGGTTGGTCGACTTTTTCAGGCGCCTTGACAGCCATCGGATTGAGTCCATCAGGCTCACCAAGCCACATGTACAACCCCATCGAGGACAAAGGCAAAGCCATCGCCAGAATCACAGCCGTCCACATTGCAGGCTTTTCTTTTTTCGCGGCAGGGTCATCGACTGCCGATGTATCTTCTAGCAGACGCATGCTCAATTCGTCACGAGACTGCTGCCATTCTTCATCGCTAATGTGACCACTCTCATGTTCATGGTCGAGATCAAGGATTTGCTCACGGTAGACCTTGGCATTGGCCTTGGCTTGACTGGCAGTAGTCGCCATTTGCCGCTGACGGAGTAGCACCCAAATTAACACGCCCGCCACGCACAGCACGATGCTTAATGAGACAACAACAAACAACATGTTGGCATTCATGATGCATCTCCAGATTTCAGAATTTCCTGTACTTTGCGTCGATCCTCTTCGCTCAGTTGCTCTTTAGCTGGGCTTACGGATTGTCGCTGCCGTAAATAAAAAAACATGCCAACAACACCCAAAACCAACAACAAAAAGGGGCCAAACCAGAGCACCCACGTCAGCGGTTTGACCTCGGGGCGATACAACACAAAATCACCATAGCGTGTGACCAAATATTCTTTAATTTGCGAATCACTCTTGTCTTGACGAATGAGTTTTCGAACTTCTTCACGAAGGTCGTTGGCCAATTCCGCACGAGAGGATGCCAAGGATTCGTTTTGGCAAACCATGCAACGCAATTCTTCCGAAATATGGATCAAGCGTTTTTCTACGATTGGATCCTCAGCCAAGAGCGCTGCTTCTTTGGCATGCCCGATGCTTAAGTATGTGAGAAGTGAAAGGGCCACAATGCCCGCCCACTTCAACCCTTGAGAATTCAATTTCATGGAATCTTTCACTGCGCCTTAAGAGGCATTCAATTTTTGCACCAAAGGCAAAATAGTCGACTGCAACAGTTCGGGGGTGACGACACCCACACGCTTGTATTGAATCACGCCATTTTTATCAATCACATAGGTTTCGGGAACGCCATAAACGCCATAGTCAATGCCGACACGGCCATCCAAATCAAGCACCGACAAGACGTAAGGATTGCCATGGCGCTTGAGCCAAAGTTCACTTCGCTCACGGGCTAACTTGAGTTTTTCTTCGGGCGTGAATTTACGGCCTGCAGGCTCGTCTTGGGGTTGAACTTCTTTGTAGCTGAGCCCCACAATGGGAAGTTGGTTGGCTTTGGAAAATGCCACCAACACGGGATGTTCCTCACGACAAGCCACGCACCAAGTGGCCCACACATTGAGCATCCAAACTTTGCCCTTCATGTCTTGCGGACCAAACTTTGGCCCACTGCCATCTAAGGTGTTTAAGGAAAATGCAGGGGCTGGTTTACCGACCAGTGGCGATGGAATTTCTTTAGGGTCACGGTTTAATCCCACGGCCAGGAAAGCCACCAGTCCAAAGAAAAATGCCAATGGAATTAAAAACTTTTTCACAGGTACGCCTCTCTGACCTTATGCCGCACTGGTGGCAGATTTGCGGTATCGGCGATCGCTGACCGCTAACAAGCCCCCCAAGACCATCAAAATAGCGCCATACCAAAGCCACGATACAAAAGGCTTGTAGAAAACTCGAACTGTCCACTGTGGTTTTTCGCCATCAATGGCCTCCCCCAACGAAACATACAAATCACGAAACAGGCCAGAATCAATGGCGGCTTCCGTCATGGGCATGGCTGAAGAAAAATACCGGCGTTTTTCTGGATACAAAGTTTCTAAGAATTTCTCATTTTGGGAAACCTTGACTTCAGCACGTACGGCTTTGTAATTTGGCCCCATCACATCTGACACGCCCATGAGTTCAAAGGTGTAATCGCTGATACTCACGCTGTCGTTCAAGCCCATGCGCACGTCACGCTCGACCTCATAACCTTTGACCAAGGTAACGCCCACCACCACCACCGCAATGCCCAAATGCGCAAAGTGCATTCCCCAAAAAGACGGTGGAATTCGACCCGGTTTTTTGAAGCGACGCACAATTTGCATGATCAGACCCACCACCACCCACGTGGCCAAGGCCATGCCCATGGCGTTCAACCAATTGCCACGTTCTGTCAAGGTCCAAATACCTACAGCGGCCAACACGGCAGCCAAAGCGGGCACACGCATTTCATGACCCAATTCCTTCCAACGCGCTTCACGCCAGTGCGCAATACCACCCGGCACCATCAGAAAAACAACAGGCACCATCAGAGGCACAAACACGGCATTGAAATAAGGCGCGCCCACTGACAACTTACCCAGATTTAAAGCATCGACGATGAGTGGGTAAACCGTACCCAACAAAACCGCGCCTGTGGCAACCACCAACAGCACGCTGTTGACCAACAACATGGACTCACGGGATACCAAACCAATTTTGCCGCCCAATGTCGCCTTGGGGGCTCGCCATGCAAAGAGCGTGAGAGAAATACCCACCACCAAGGCTAAAAAAATCAAAATGAACACGCCTCGTTTGGGGTCTGACGCAAATGCATGAACAGACGTGAGCACACCCGAACGAACCAAAAAAGTTCCTAAAAGTGACAATGAGAAAGCACCAATGGCCAGCAACACAGACCAGGCTTTAAAGCCTCCGCGTTTGTCAGTCACCATGAGCGCGTGAATGAGTGCGGTGCCAAACAACCAAGGCATGAGCGATGCGTTTTCTACCGGATCCCAAAACCACCATCCGCCCCATCCGAGTTCGTAATAAGCCCACCAAGAACCCAAAGCAATGCCTGCCGTCATGAAGATCCAAGCCACCACCGTCCAAGGGCGTGACCACCTGGCCCATGCGGCATCCATCCGACCCGAGAGCAAGGCAGATACAGAGAAAGCAAACGCCACAGAAAACCCCACATAGCCCATGTAAAGCATAGGGGGGTGAATGACCAATCCTGGGTCTTGCAACAAAGGATTTAAATCGCGACCATCAGCAGCCGCTGGCAACAAACGTTCAAAGGGGCTTGAGGTGGTCAAAATGAACATCAGGAAGCCGGTGGACACCAAGCCCAGAATTCCAATCACACGCGCCACCATGGCCAAGGGCAAGGAACGAGAAAAAAGTGCCACCGCCACGGTCCAACCCGACAGCATCAGAACCCACAACAGCAACGAACCTTCGTGGCCACCCCAAACCGAGGCGAACTTGTATTGCGAAGGCAGCAATGAGTTGGAATGCTCAGCAATGTACTTAATCGAGAAATCGTCCGTCAATGCACCATTGGCCAACACACCAAATGAAAAAGCGATGAGCAAGAACTGCACAATGGCTGTGGGCTTAGCCAAGGCTTGCCAACGCTGGTAATCGTTGACCGTGCCAGCAAGCGGCAAAACACCTTGAACCAGCGCCACGCAAGCCGCCAGAATCAAAGCAAAGTGACCAATTTCAACAATCATGACATACTCATTTCTATCGGTGCCGTTTAGTTAGAAGGTTTCAAAGATTGGGCAGCTTTCGCGGCCTCGGCCTGGTCCAGAGCGTGTTTGGCTTCTGGCGGCATGTAGTTTTCATCGTGCTTGGCCAGTACTTCTGAGGCGGCGAAAAGGTTGTCTGCCGACAGCTTACCTTGCGCAACAACACCTTTACCTTCTTTGAACAAATCGGGCAACAAACCTTTGTAAGTCACTGGCACATCGTGCGCGAAATCTGTAACCACAAATGCCACGTTCTCGCCATCTTTTTTCAGACTTCCCTCTTTGACCATGCCGCCCACTCTAAAGGCCTTGCCCTTGGGTGCTTCACCTTGCGAGACTTGAGTGGGGGTAAAGAAGAAAACCAAGTTGCTTTGAAACGCATTCAAAACAAACATGCCCGCAATGGCCAAAGCCGTCACGCCTAAAGAGATCAATAAAAATCGTTGGTGTCTAGGTTTCATCAGTGCCAATCCTTACCGTGTGTCTCGGCAGCAGCCAATTCATTGACCACTTGAGTGATTGCTTGCGCTCGGGCCTGTTTGACCCAAAATATTTCAAACCCCATGAGCGCAGCAGTGGCGCCAAAACTGCCCCATACATAAAGACCATAACCGCCCATGGCCCAAAAATCTGCAAAGCTGTTCCAAATCATGATTGAGCCTCCATGAACTGCACTTGTGTATTTTTAGCTTTCACTTCAGGCAAGTCAGCGACCCACTGCGTGTGTCTTTCGCGAATCAAAATAATGCTTCTTACTCTGTAAAGCGCCATGGCAATAGCGTACATCCAAAAGGCAACACCCATGATCAGCATGGCCTCCAACATGGTTTGCGCCATGCTTGAACCCTTGGTCAGAGAAACAGAAGCCCCTTGGTGCAAAGTGTTCCACCACTTCACCGAAAAATAGATCACGGGCACATTGAGTGCGCCCACCAATGCCAAAATGCCGCCGGCTTTGTCTGCACGGCGCGGGTCATCTATGGCACTGGTCAGGGCGATGTATCCCAAGTACAAGAAAAACAAAATGAGTTCTGAAGTGAGTCGGGCATCCCATACCCACCAAGCGCCCCACATGGGCTTGCCCCAGAGTGCGCCCGTCCACAGCGAGAGGAATGCAAAGATGGCGCCCGTGGGTGCCAAAGCGCGGCCCATCATGCCCGAAATGCGGGTGTTAAAAGTGAGGCCCAACAGCGCCCAAAAGGCCATGGCCAAGTAAATGACCATGGACATCCATGAGGCAGGCACGTGCACAAAAATAATGCGATATCCTTCGCCTTGTTGAAAATCTGTGGGCGCTACAAACATGCCCAACCACAAACCCCAAACCGTGAGTGCTGTTGCCAAAAGCGCAAACAAAGGCCAGAGCTTTCCAGCCAATTGATAAAAGTTTTGCGGCGAAGCGAAATGAAATAATTTTTGCATCATTGATTTAAACAACTCTCATGATTCAAGTGCAATTCGAAGCGACGCTGCGCTAGCCCATGGGCTGAACACGGCAGCCACCAAAGCCATGGCGGCCAATATGGACAAGTGCGCAGAGGCACCCAAACCGCTGATCTCCGCTTGGACTGCGCCAGCACCAAAAACCAAAGCAGGCACATACAAAGGTAACACCAACAAAGACAACAAGACATCACCGCCACGCACACCCAATGTGAGCGCAGCGCCGATGGCGCCAATCAAAGACAACACAGGTGTTCCCAACAAAAGACTCAAGGTCAATATCCACAAGGCATTGGCCGACAAATCGAACTGCAAACCCAAAATAGGGGCCAACAAAACCAATGGCAAACCAGAGAGTAGCCAGTGCGCCAAAATCTTGGCGGCAACTAACATCGAAAGACTGTTGGGTGATAAGGCCATTTGCTCCAAGGTGCCGTCGGCATAGTCAGCTGCAAACATGCGCCCCAATGACAGCATGCTGGCCAACAAAGCGCCCACCCACAAAATACCCGGCGCTACCAAGCGCAAAGTGTTCATTTCGGGGCCAATTCCCAAAGGAAACAAGGCTGCCACCACCACGAAGAAGAAGACAGAGGTAATGACCTCGTTCTTGCGGCGCATGGCCAACACCAAGTCGCGCTTCACAATGGCAACAAAGGCACTCATGCCGTTAACCTGTAAGAGCTGCCTTGGCCTTGAAGGGCCACCGACTGATGACTTGTCAGCAGCACCATGCCCCCATTGGCCAAGTGCGCATTGATCACCTCAGAAAGTGCATTTTGTGCTGTGGGGTCGAGCGCCACATAGGGTTCGTCCAGAATCCACAATTTGGCTTGGCTGACTGCCAAGCGAGCCAAAGCCGTGCGCCTTTTTTGCCCTTGGGACAAAACTCTGACGGGCAAATGCTCCCTGCCCCTCAATCCCAACTGCGCCAACGCAGCCAAGGCCTCAGGTTCTGACAATGTACGCCCGGCGACAGCCGCATCCGCCAGCAGGTTTTCGAGAGGGCTCAGGTCTTCTTTGAGTGCCAATTGATGACCTAAATAGGCCAAATCAGCACGAAATTCTTCGGGATTTTTGACTACCGATTGGTTTTTCCAACTGATTTCACCTTCTTCCAAGGCACTCAGTCCACAAACCAAACGAAGCAAACTGGTTTTGCCCACCCCGTTGTCACCCTCTAGGTGAAGCCATTGGCCAGGCTGAAGGCTTAAAGTGACGCCAGAAAACAGTCGCTTATCGCCGCGGGAACAAGAAAGATGGGTAACGCTGAGCATGTAGCAGGATCATCGCAGAACATGCCCATTCAGAATTGATTGAAGTCAAAAAAAAGGGGTAAAAAAAGGGTAAAACCTAAATCGGGATTGTTAGAAAAGGCTTTGAACCGAAGGCGTATGCGCCGATTTTGCTTGTAAACACCTTCATGCGACAAGCATCAAGGATTAGGAGGATGAAGGCGGTTTAGTTGGCTGAAGGCCTTTTTCCTGAGCCACTTCCATGGCTTGCTTGTCGGCTTCAGCTTTTCGATAAAGTTTTAAAACATTGGGCAGTCGTTCGAGCATTTCAGCCCATTCAAACTCATAGGGCATGCCGATCCAATCACCGTTGGCTTTCAGGCCGGCAATACAGGCTTTAATTTGATGCCGCGCGACGTCAAACATTTTGAGTTCAGACTCCATCAAAGATTCGCGGTTGTTTTTTGAAATATCGGCTTCAAGCACCACCAACTTGTCATGATTCAAAGCAAGCTCACGTTTGAGGGTTTCTGTTGAAAGCATCGAGGCATGGGGATGCTGAATTTCCTCTAGCTTTTGGCTGATTTCAAGGAAATTTTGCTGGGTTTGGAAATAAAAAATCAGAAAACCAGCCAAAAGGATGAAAAGCACCGCTATGACCAACAGGAAAAAATTGTCCATACAGGACCTCATTTCAGATATGAACCCCGATGTTACTCAACTGTCACCCAGGCGGCAACTCCGCGTTGTTACCAAATACCCTTCTCTGCAAAAACGCTGCTTCAAAGATACACTGCGCCACTAGGAGAAACAGTCTGTGAACACATCATCTGCCAGTGCATCTGCCACCCCAACTCAAGAGACGTCCCGCTATGGAAGCGGGAATGCCGTTAAGCGGCTTGAAGATCAACAACTTCTGCTGGGCGCCGGCCAGTACACCAACGACATTAGCCGGCCCCAACAAACCCATTTGGTCTTTTTGCGTTCGCCCTACCCCCACGCCAAGATCACCCAATTGGACACTGCGGCGGCCAAGGCCATGCCCGGCGTTCGCGGCGTGTTCAGCGGCCAAGACCTATCGGCCGCCGGCGTCAAGCCCATGGCGAGACCCCTGAATTACAAGCGCGCAGACGGAACCCCTCTTTCATCCACCACGCGCCACGCGTTGGCCAATGGCACGGTTCGTTTTGTAGGCGAGCCCATCGTCGCCGTTGTGGCGGATACCGAGGAGCAAGCCCGCAATGCCGCCGAAGCCGTTCAAATTGATTTTGAGGCTTTGCCCAGCGCCACTCACCTGGCTGACGCATTAGCCCCAGATGCACCCTTGTTCACAGAGGCCCCCGACAACCGAGTGGCAGAGACAAGATATGGCGATGCCCAAGCCACCCAAGCTGCTTTTGATCAAGCCGCCCATGTGGTGCATTTGGACATTGTGAATCAGCGTGTGGCCGCTTTGTCGATAGAACCACGCAGCGTTTTGGCTTACCCAGACGAGGGGCGTTTGCATATTCGGCTTAGCAGTCAAATGCCTACGGGTATTCGAACCACGTTGTCCGAATTGTTAGGCCTCGACAAAGAAAAAGTACATGTGATCGTGGGTGATGTGGGCGGTGGATTTGGCATGAAAACAGGTGCCTACGCCGAAGATGTGGTCACGGCATTTTGCGCACACACTCTGGGTCTACCTGTGAAGTGGATCGCCGATCGCAGCGAAGAATTTTTAAGCAGCTCTCACGGCCGAGACATTCAAACCAAAGCTTCTTTGGCCTTGGCCAAAGATGGCAAAATTTTGGGCCTGAAAATTGAAACCTTGGCCAACGTAGGCGCCTACCCCACCATGACGGGTTTAACCATCCAAATGATGATTGGCCCCTGGGTGCAAAGCAGTGTTTACGACATTCAAACCGTTGACTACCACTTTACAGGCGTGATGACAAACACATCCAGTACAGGCGCCTACAGGGGCGCTGGCAGGCCTGAAGCTATCTTCAACATTGAGCGCTTAATGGACGAAGCCGCCAGGGTGAGTGGCATCGACCGAATTGAACTCAGGCGCAAAAATTTCATCAAGCCCGAACAAATGCCCTACAAAAATCCGATGGGCCAGGTTTACGACACAGGCGCGTTCGAGATGATCATGGATGAGGCTATGGGGAAGGCCGATTGGGCAGGTTTTACGCAACGCGAAGCAGCCTCCAAAGCCAATGGCCTATGGCGCGGTTTAGGCATTGCCACTTTCTTGGAATGGACTGGCGGCAACGCCTTAGAAGAAACGGTGCAAGTGCAAATTTTGTCAGACGGCATGATTGAAGTGGCATCAGCGGTCAATGCCATGGGCCAAGGCATCGCCACCTCTTTGGCGCAACTGGTGGTCGATGTCTTTGGCGTCGACATTTCGCAAGTGCGCGTTATTTTGGGCGACACAGACCGCGCCAATGGTTTTGGCAGTGCGGGCTCTCGTTCTATTTTCACGGGCGGCTCGGCCATGCGGGTGGGCGCAGAAAAAACCTTGGACAAAGCGCGTGATTTAGCGGGTCAAGCGCTTGAAGCGAGTCCAGCCGATTTAGCCTATCAAGGCGGCACCTTCAGTGTCAAGGGCACCGATTTAAAAATTTCTCTGGCTGAGTTGGCCAAGCGTCAACCTGATGCACGCATTGAAATGCAATCGAGCACCACAGCAAGCGGCCCCACATGGCCCAACGGCTGCCACATTTGCGAAGTTGAGCTGAACCCCTCTACAGGAGAAACCCAAGTGGTCTCCTACACATCCATGAACGATGTGGGCCGGATTGTGAACCCCATGATTGTGGATGGTCAACTTGACGGTGGCGCCGTTCAAGGCATGGGGCAAGCTTTGCTAGAGGCCTTGGTGTACGACGCAGAAAGTGGTCAATTGCTGACTGGCAGTTTGATGGATTATGCTGCGCCGCGTGCAGACATCATGCCCAAAATGTTTCGCACCTACACCAACCAAACTGTGCCCAGTACCAACAATGTTTTGGGCGTGAAGGGTGTGGGCGAATTAGGCACCATTGGTGCAACGCCTAGTGTGGTCAATGCCGTTGCCGATGCGCTGGCCCGAAATGGCATGGGGCGTAAGTCAGCCCACATTCAAATGCCCATGACGCCGTTCCGTATATGGGAACTCATGCAGTAAATTAGAGCAATATTCACAAACAACGTTAACTATCTTCACAGAGGCTCTTGAAATTTGCATGGTTATTGCCATAGAATAATTTATGACCAAAAAGAGTACCACTGCCACAGCCAATGCCTATCTTCGTTTTTTGCAATTGGCCAAGAGCATTCAGCAAATGCCTGATGCGCCACTTTTAGACGCCAACGAAAAGGCTTTGCTTGAAGAGGTTGCTTTGCGCTGGTTTGAAAACCAACCCATGACCGTTCGTGAAGCCATTGGTTTGGCACATTTGGGCTCGCCGGCCACGCTGCACAAACGAATTACGCGTCTGCGTCAAAAACAAATGCTAATGACTTTCAATCAGCCTGAAGACAAGCGCGCTAAATATTTAATTCCCACCGAAAAAACCATTTCCTTGTTTGGCGACTTCGGCAAAAAAATGAACTCTGCCATCTCGGTGGTATCACACTGACATCTTGTTAGTTTGAGTTATCTGCTAAAAACAATTCCTGCAGATCACTGAGAAAGTCAAAGCCACGCTCTGTGGGCCACACCTTTGCCAAATCTCTGGCAACCAATCCCTTCGCTTCTGCTTCAGACAAGCCTTTCTGAATGGACGTTATTGCCAAACCCGTGCGCGCCATGTAGTCGGTCAATGCAAAGCCTTCCTTCAAGCGAAGGGCATTGAGCATGTACTCAAACGGCAATGCTTCTCTAGACACTTCCTCAAACAATGTCGCGGGTTCACCTTTCAGAGCTTGCGCCATGTAGCGCTGCGGTTCTCTAAAGCGAACTTGTCGTGTAACCCGATGAGGAAAACTCAATTTGCTGTGTGCGCCAGCCCCTATGCCCAAATAGTCACCAAACTGCCAATAATTGAGGTTGTGCCAGCATCTGTGCCCAGGCTTGGCATAGGCAGAAACTTCATACCTTTGTAATCCTGCTGAAGCGGTCATTTCGGTGATCAGGTCCATCATGGCGTATGCGTCATCCTCTTCAGGCAAAACGGGGGGGTGCTTTGCAAAAAAAGTATTTGGTTCAATGGTCAGGTGGTAAATAGAGATGTGTGGCGGGTTAAAGCTCAGCGCTATTTCAACGTCTTGTCTCAGGTTGGACATCGTTTGGCCAGGCAAGGCATACATCAAGTCCAAGTTAAAGGTCTCAAAAGCCTGCTGTGCTTCTGCCACAGCAGCCATGGCTTGATCGCGATTGTGAACTCGGCCCAAGGCTTTTAAATGCACATCGTTAAAGCTTTGCACGCCAATTGACAATCTCGTCACGCCTGCCGCTCGAAAGGCTTTGAACCGGTCTTTTTCAAAAGTCCCGGGGTTGGCTTCAAGCGTGATTTCTGCCTCAGCCTCTAATGGCAATCGAGCGCGAATGCCACTGATCAATCGGTCGATGCTTTGGGGCTCAAACAAACTGGGGGTACCGCCACCCAGAAACACACTGTGAACTGGCCGCCCCCAAACTAAAGGCAAACTTGTTTCTAAATCGGCAAGTAGCGCATCAATGTAGGTCGATTCTGGCATGACGCCCTCTGTGCCGCGCCACTCATGAGAATTGAAATCGCAATAGGGACATTTTTGAATGCACCAAGGCAAGTGCACATACAAAGACAGCGGCGGCAAGGATTGCAACTGCAACAAGCCCGGCCGCATGGCATGAAGCACATCAAACGGATTGTTCATGCTTCAAAGATCCCAACGCTCGCGCATCAAGGCCACCATGGCTTGTGAAGATCGGCCGCGATGGCTGTTGGCATTTTTCACATCCTCTGGCATTTGGGCAAACGTTTTGCCAAACGCAGGCAAGTACAAAATAGGATCGAAACCAAATCCGTTTTCACCCATGGGTGTACGGGCAATTTCAACCACCACTCGCCCCACTGCAATCAAAGGTTCTGGATCGAAAGCACTTCTCACGGCCACCAAGGTGCTGACCATGGCTGCACGTCGATTTTCAAGTGAGGCCATTTGCTCAAGCACCGCCTTCACATTGTTGGCATCCGATTTTTCATATCCAAATTGCGTGCAATAGAAGGCCGTGTCAACACCTGGCAAACCACCAAACGCATCAATGCAAAGGCCTGCATCGTCAGCCACGGCAGCCAGTCCACTTTGCTCTGAAGCATGACGGGCTTTGGTCAAGGCGTTTTCAACAAAAGTTTTGTAAGGCTCTGGAGCTTCTGAAATATTTAATTCAGACTGACGCACCAATTGCACATGGAGCGAGCTGAACATGTTTTGCAACTCGGCCAGCTTGCCTGCATTGTTGGACGCCAAAACCATCCTCATGAATTTACGCCCCTGCATGCACGTGGGATTGACGGGATTTTTTTTGCAATTGCACCAACTCGGCAATGCCTTTCTCGGCCAACGCAAGCAAGCTGTCCATCTCTTTGCGCGTAAATGCCACACCTTCGGCTGTACCTTGCACTTCGACAAAATTGCCAGCACCGGTCATGACCACATTCATGTCGGTATCGCACGACGAGTCTTCTGTGTAATCCAAATCAAGCAAGGCCGTACCTTCTTTCAAACCCACAGAAATAGCAGCCACAGAATCCAAAATAGGACTCTCATTGAGTTTGCCTTGATGAATGAGCCAATCGACCGCATCTTGGGCGGCTACAAAGGCGCCTGTGATGCTGGCCGTTCGCGTGCCGCCATCAGCTTGAAGCACATCGCAATCTAAATGAATGGTGCGCTCTCCCAATTTTTTCAAATCGAACACAGCCCGCATAGAGCGGCCAATGAGCCGTTGAATTTCTTGTGTGCGGCCGCTTTGTTTGCCACGCGCAGCTTCTCTGTCACCTCGAGTGTGCGTGGCGCGGGGCAACATGCCGTATTCAGCGGTAACCCACCCTTCACCGCTGCCTTTTTTGTGCGATGGCACTTTTTCCTCAACCGAGGCCGTGCACAACACACGCGTATCGCCAAATTCAATGAGAACGGACCCTTCCGCATGCACTGTGTAGCCTCGGGTGATGCGCACATTTCGCAATTGATCTTGCGAGCGGCCTTGGGCACGTGTTGAAACTGAGGTTGCGGGCTGAGCGTTGGTCATAATGGGGAGTCACTTCAGTTTGAGTTAGATTTGAAATAAGTTTGAGATAATTGGGAATGGGCTTGAGCCAATCTTGGTCAACCTTGGCCCCTCAAAATAAATTTAAAGCTGAGGCCAAAGTCCCCATTGATCGGCAGCACTTTGTCTGCCGCACTCTAGAAAGAATCCATGCCAGTTTACAGTATGACCGGGTATGCCAGTGTGCAATCCAGCACGCCCGCCACAGAGGGCAACACCGAGTCTTCGGCCACCCCCTCGGTTCGATTCGGCTTGGAAATTCGATCCGTCAACAGCCGCTTTCTCGACCTCAGCTTCCGCCTGCCCGACGAACTGCGCCACACCGAACCTGCGCTTAGAGAGCACATTACGCAGCACATTAAACGCGGCAAAGTAGAAGTTCGTGCGGTTTATCACAGCAGCCAAGACAACGATCTGGCCGATCCCAATGTGGCCACATTGCAAAAATTGCTTAATCTTCAAAACAAAATTCAAAGTTGGCTGCCTGAGGCCCGTGATTTAAGCGTCTCAGATGTCATCAAATTGGCTTCGCATGAAAAGTCTGGCATCGGTTTAAACGAAGCCGACCTCATGCCTTTGGCCACCCAAGCTGTCAAGGCATTGAAAGACGCACGCGCTAGAGAAGGCGCACGCTTGGCCGAAATGCTCATAGACCGCATTGGTCAACTTCGCTCTTTGGCCGAGCAAGCTGCCCCCCTGCTCCCTCAGTTGGTGGAGCAGCAACGCCAGCGCTTCATTGACCGTTGGAATGAGGCCATGGCTTTGTCTGATGGCAATGTTTCTTCAGATGTGGCCAAAGATCGCGCCTTGACCGAAGCCACTGCCTTTGCCATTCGCATTGATGTGGCCGAGGAACTCACTCGCTTAGCCTCTCATTTGGATGAAATTAGCCGTTTGGTGAAAAAAGGCGGCGATGTCGGCAAAAGACTCGATTTCCTCATTCAAGAATTGCACCGAGAAGCCAACACCTTGGGGTCCAAATCGGCCGCTCTCGAACTCACCAAAATTTCTGTCGACATGAAGGTCTTGATCGAGCAAATGCGCGAGCAGGTGCAAAACATCGAATAAGTTGATCACTCACCCCCTCAAAAGCCCGACTCCGAATTACACTCCTTGCCATGGAATATCCTGGAAACCTCTACGTTGTAGCCGCCCCTAGCGGAGCGGGCAAGTCCAGCTTGGTCAAAGCACTCATGGAGCTTGACGCCCGCGTGCTGCCTTCCGTGTCGCACACCACCCGTGCGCCCCGCGGCCAAGAGAAGCATGGACGTGAGTACTTCTTTGTGTCTCAGCACGAGTTTGATGCCATGGTGGGAGGCGACGCGTTTGTGGAATGGGCCAATGTGCACGGCCACCGCTACGGCACCTCCAAAAAAATGCTGGAAGAGCGCATGGCGCAAGGTTCTGACGTTATTTTGGAAATCGACTACCAGGGCGCCATCCAAATTCAAAAGATGTATGCCAACGCCATCCTGATCTTCATCCTTCCCCCCAGCTGGGAAGAACTTCGAAGCCGCCTTGAGCGCCGCGGCGAGGACAGCACCGAAACCATTGAATTGCGCCTGCAAAATGCGGCCATTGAGCTGGCTCAGGTTAAACAATTTGACTTCGTTATAATCAACGAAGTTTTCGATCGCGCCTTGTTTGATCTCAAGGCCATCGTGCACGCTCAGCGCCTGAAGTACATGGCTCAGCACAGAGCCCGTGCCGAAACTTTCGAATCCCTTCATATCACCTGATTTACTTACCGGAGACCGTCATGGCCCGCATTACCGTTGAAGATTGCTTGGAACAGATTCCTAACCGTTTCCAGTTGGTGTTAGCAGCCACTTACCGTGCTCGCATGCTAAGCCAAGGCCACACACCCCGCGTCGAGAGCAAAAACAAGCCTGGCGTAACCGCGCTGCGCGAAATTGCAGCTGGCAAAGTGGGTTTGGAAATGCTTAAAAAAGTAAACTAACGTTTTCAATTTGCAGAACTGTTAAGTTCTGCAACAAAAAGCCCCAACGCGTCAAAGCCTGGGGCTTTTTCATGTCTGTTGTAGGGTGAGGTTTGATACAGACTTGATGCAGATTTCTGAGTCACGGTACATTTGAGGCATGCGCGCCGCTTTTTCTTCTATGTTTCACAAATCCGGAAGTACCTCCATGGCCGGAAAGCGCGACAACGCACACAATATTCTAGTGGGCACACCCACTGCCAGTGCTGCCAATGCCGCCGCCGCCAGTTTTGCAGCGCTGGTTGAAAAACTGAACTATCTGTCCAAATCCGACATTGAGTTGGTGCGCAAAGCCTACCGCTTTGCGGATGAATCACACCTTGGCCAACTGCGCAAGAACGGTCAGCCCTACATCACTCACCCCATTACAGTAGCAACCCAGTGCACTGAATGGAAGCTGGATGCACAAGCCCTCATGGCCGCCTTGATGCACGACGTGATGGAAGACTGCGGTGTGACCAAGGCCGACCTGATTGAAAAGTTTGGCTCCTCTGTGGCCGAGTTGGTCGATGGCCTCACAAAGCTAGACAAACTAGAGTTCAACACGCGAGAAGAAAATCAATCCGAGTCTTTTCGCAAGATGCTGTTGGCCATGGCCCGCGATGTGCGCGTCATTTTGATCAAGCTGGCCGACCGCACACACAACATGCGCACCATGTCCGATATGCCGCGTGAAAAGTGGGCCCGTATTTCTTCTGAAACACTTGAAATATATGCGCCCATTGCACATCGACTGGGCTTGAATCAAACCTACCGTGAATTACAAGATTTGTCTTTCAGGCATTTGAAACCATGGCGCTATGCCGTGCTTTCCAAAGCAGTTGCAAAGGCTCGCAATAGACGCCGTGATTTGATCCAAAAAGTTCAGAGCGAACTTGAATCTACTTTTTCAAAAGCCGGCATTGAGGTTCATATTTCGGGACGCGAAAAAACGCTTTTCTCGATCTATAAAAAAATGGATGGTAAGCACTTAAGCTTCGCTCAGGTGACCGACATTTATGGCTTCAGACTCATCGTCCCCTCAGTGATTGACTGCTACACCGCCTTGGGCATCTTGCATCAAATGTACAAGCCTGTGCCAGGCCGATTTAAAGATCACATTGCCATTGGTAAAGTCAATGGATATCAGTCTTTGCACACCACGCTGGTGGGCCCCTCAGGCGTTAACGTTGAATTTCAAATGCGAACTGAAGCCATGAATGTGGTGGCCGAATCGGGTGTGGCTGCGCACTGGCTTTACAAAGACAATGTTGCGGCTGGCATGGAAGCCGAACGCTTAGGCACACAGTGGTTGCAATCACTTTTAGACATTCAAAAAGAAACCCGCGATGCCTCTGAATTTTGGGATCATGTCAAAGTTGATTTATTCCCAGACGCCGTGTATGTGTTCACACCCAAAAGCCAAATCATGTCCTTGCCTCGTGGCGCCACGGTGGTTGATTTTGCCTACATGATTCACAGCAATATCGGCGACCATTTGGTAGCTGCCAAAATTAACAATCAGCAAGTGCCTTTGCGCACTGAGTTAAAAAATGGCGATGTCGTTGAAGTCATGACAGAACCTGTGTCTGCGCCTAACCCCTCATGGCTAGGTTTTGTCAGAACTGGACGTGCTCGCTCCAGAATTAGGCATCACCTTAAAACCATGGCGCACAGTGAATCCATGGAATTAGGTTTGAAACTTCTCACTCAAGCTTTGCGCTCTGAGGGCATTGAAAACATGCCAGATGATCCAGCGCGTTACCACGGTTTGTGGGAAAAATTATTGCGCTTTACCGGCAACAAGAACCGAAGCGATTTGTTGGTCGATATTGGCTTAGGCAAACGAATTGCCAGCATTGTGGCCAAACGAATGACCGGCCTGCTGTCCGAACTTGGCGAGAAGCCAGACCCCTTGCTCATGACGCGCGAACGTTTTATGGCTCATGACAGAGAATCACAAGGCGCCATCATGCTAGACGGCACTGAAAACGCGTCGGTGATTTATGCCAGGTGCTGCCACCCACTGCCTGGTGACAAAATTATAGGCTACTTGGGCCGCGGCGAAGGTTTGGCGGTTCACACCGCAGATTGCGGCGTGGGACTGAAGCTTCAACAGAAAGACAGCGAGCGGTTCATTGGCGTGGATTGGTCAGATGAACCTCTGCGCAATTTTGAAGCCACCATCAGCGTGACTGTGGTGAACACCAAAGGCGTTTTGGCGCGAGTGGCCGGCACCTTGGCCAACTCAGAAGTTGACATCATTCACGTTGAAATGGGACAAGCCAGTGCCCAAGATGCGGCAGAAAACACATTCATTATTTCGGTGCGCGACCTTAACCATTTGGAAACCGTTTTACGCAATTTAAAGCGCACACCCGCAGTTTTGAATGCAGAGCGGATAACGCATCGCGTCAGAGGTCAGAGTAAATCTGAATGATCAAATCAGGTTAACTGATCACTGGTTTGGGATAAGAGACTTCAAGCACTTCAATTTCACGCCAGCCCTGGGGCGTTACCAATTTCAGCACATCACCTGTGCTCGACTTTAGCAAGGTTCGGGCAATAGGCGACACCCAACTCACTTCTCCCTTCAAGCTGTCTGCCTCGTCAATGCCCAAAATGGTGACTGTTCTTTGATCACCACTTTCCTCAACGTATTTGACGGTTGCACCAAAGAAAATTTGTGCCTTGCCGTGGTGAGCACTGGGGTCTGTCACCTCTGCAATTTCTAAACGCTTGGTGATGAATCGAATGCGACGGTCAATTTCGCGAAGGCGTTTTTTACCGTACAGGTAATCACCGTTTTCGGATCGGTCGCCATTGCTGGCAGCCCAGTGAACAATTTCGACCACTTTGGGACGCTCTCCGTCCATCAGTTCAAAAAGCTCGGCACGCAAACTGGCGTAGCCTTTGGGGGTCATGTAGTTGCGCGTACCAGCCGGTAACGGCGGCAAACTGGGGTCTTCGCCGTCGTCTTCCGGTTCGGCATCTGATTCACGGGTAAATGCTTTGCTCACGATAGGCGCATCTTAGGTCAAATTAGCGCGCTGATTAAGCTTGCCACACCCCATAGCCAAGCTCCTTCAACTTAATTCCAACCTCAACTTCTAGATATTGCGCATCTTTGTAAGTCATCGGCTGCTTCAAATCGTCAACGAGTTCTGGCATGAGTCTGATTCCATACTTTTCAACATAGCGATTGGATTGGATGCCGGCTTTGTGCTTGTCAAAGCGTGTGTCTGGGTCCAGCCCTGTCATGCCAACGTAAACACAAGGTTCACCTGCTTTGTAACCGACATTGGCTTTGATAAATTTAGGGTGCTTTAGCACCTCAAAACTTAGAAGCACAACGTAAACAAAGTAGTGAGGTGCAGACATGGCGATTTGGATGGGGTCGGAAAGAAAAACAGCCTAGGGGCATACGCCTCTAAGCTGTTGTTCTAGAATCGAAATAGAATCGAAATCTGGTGCGGCTGGCAGGAATCGAACCCACGACCCCTTGGTTCGTAGCCAAGTACTCTATCCAGCTGAGCTACAGCCGCTAAGCTGTAGATTATAGCATGGGATTTTTTTTGCCGAATAAATTAGCACTTTGGAACTAACTTGCTTGCGGCCTGCTTCATGAAGGCCCAACCAAAGACCATTGCTTTAGATTCGACAAGAACATTTGACTCACCCTCGGTTCATTACCTGACGAAAAACCTGCTGAATGCGGCGTCACAATCACGTTGGGCATTTGCCACAGAGCTGATTCTTGGGGCAGCGGCTCGTGTTCAAACACATCCAAATAGGCACTCCCCAAAACACCCGTTTGCAAGGCTTGAATCAGGTCTTTTTCGACCACCACTTCTCCTCGCGACACATTGACCAAACCGGCGGTGGGTTTCATCAGAGACATGCGCTTGGCATTGACCAATCCTCTCGTTTTTTCAGTCAGAGGACAGACCAATACCAACCAGTCTGTGTTGGGCAGCACACCTTCCAGCATTTCAAATGTAATCATCTCCGGCAATTGTTTGGCCGGCTGCGCGGTGGCATGTTGGCTTTGCCTCACCACAACCAAATGAAGTCCCAGCACCGTTAGAAACTGTGCCAAGCGCTGCCCAATGGGCCCCCACCCCACCATCACAACCGTTTGACCCTCCAAGTCGGGGGGTAATGTAGATCCCAACAGTGGCGCCCATTTGCGCTCATGCATGGCATGAACCAGCTGGGGAAATTTTCGCGACAAGGCCAGCAATCCTGCCAATGCAGTTTGCGCAACCACATCGGCGTTGGCACCTGATGATGTGGCCACTTGTACACCCCTGGCTTTTAAGCGCACATAAATATCGCGATCGGCACCGGCAGAATGAATGTGCACCCAACGCAAAGACTGCGTCTCATCTAGCACTTGATAGCAGGCCTTCAAGCTTGGTGCGAGTTCATGTTTGGTTGACAACCCAGTCACGTCGCGAGAAATAAAGGCGGCATCAAAATCACGACGTCCTGATGCGATGGCACTTTCGAAGGTGACACATTCAAATGGCTGGCCTGCCATCATCTTTTCTATCTTTTGTCTCAGGCTTTGAAGCGACTTTTCTGACAGCAAAATTTTCATGCGGACAAAGGGCTTAGGTTTTGTAGCTTGGATCTAATCGGTCTAATTTGCGCAGCAAAGCAGGCCACTCCATCAGGCCATAGGGTCTGCGAGTACTGGGCTGATAGTTATTCCAAGTTTCTTCCAACACTTCGGGCGCGACCTTTACAAAAGGCGAGTTGCACGCCATGGCGGCCAACTGAGAGTGGCAAGCCAACTCTAAACGGTGCATCCAATTAAAGGCCTCCCCCACACTTTTCCCAACAGTGAGGGCGCCGTGGTTGCGAAGAATCAAAGCCTCGCCCTGTCCCAAATCTTTGAGCAAGGATGCCTTCTCTTCATTGTCAAGCACCACACCCTGGTAGTCGTGATAGGCAATTTTTAAAAATCGCATGGCAGTTTGCGTTAAGGGTAAGAGTCCACATTCCAAAGATGAAACCGCCATGGAGGCCCAACTGTGGGTGTGAATCACACACCTAACTTCAGGCCGCGCTTCATGAATGGCACTGTGAATGACATAGCCCGCTTTGTTGATACCGTAATTCAATTCACCAAAATTTGGCTTGTCCAAAATATTGCCATGAATGTCAATTTTGATCAGGCTGGATGCCGTGATTTCTTCATACATCATGCCGTATGCATTGATCAAAAAGGCGCTCTCTTCTCCAGGCACACTGCACGAAACATGATTGGCCATCATGTCTGACATGCCATAGATGTTCACCAATCGATAGCAAGCCGCCAAGTCGACCCTAGCTTGCCATTCTTCTTCAGAACAGCGGTTTTTCATGGACTCAATTTTCAAGATGCCGTTTTCGGTCATTGCCATGCCTAGGGTGAAGATTTAAAAGAATTCTGAGGGGCTATTTTGAACCAAAGCGACGACAGCAAAAGCGCAAGAAAAACAAACACCAATGCCAACCCTGACAACAAAGCTGTGATTTCTGTGTCGCGCTTCTCCATCGTGAATTGTGTCGACAGATGCTTGTACACCTGCTTCAAATCTTCCGCTGAACCTGCTTTGAAATAATCGGCCTCGGTGATTTTGGCAATTCCTTTAAGGGCCTCCTCATCAACTTGTGTGAAAAAGGAATAGCCTTCGTATCCAGGAATAAAACCATTGGGGGTACCGAAGCCCACCGTATAAACCCGAACCCCTAAATCGGCCGCCCTCTTGGCAGCTATCAATGGATCAGGGCCTGTGGTTCGACGACCATCCGAAAGCAACACGATGGCACCGCCTTTGTAGGAACCGGGCGGCTCAGGGGGACGCGCTTGAGGCGCAGGCTTGGTGTCTAAACTTTTGGCGCCCCCTGCCTGCGCTTGATTTCCCGAGTCGCTGTAGCCAAAGGGGTTGGGGTTGTAAAGTACGGACTCTAAATCAATTGCGGCTTCGGGGCGAAGGACGCTCAAAGCCAATAACAAACCACTGCCAGTGGCCGTACCGCGTTGCAACTGAAATCGATCAATGGCAGAAACCAAATCTTCTTTGTCCTGCGACACATGCTGCACTACCTGCGCATTGCCCGCAAAAGAAACGATACCCACCCGAATATTTCGAGGCAAATCTTGTAAAAATTCCTTCGCAGCCTTCTGCGCCGCCTTGATCCGGCTAGGCTCCACATCCTCGGCCAACATACTGCGCGACACATCCATGGCCATGATGAGTGTCATGTAATCGGCTGGCAAAGTCACCCGGGCCATCGGCCGCGCACTGGCAAACAACAAAAGGGCCACAGCAGCACCGATCAGTGCGGGTGGGACATGGCGCCGCCAGGGTGAGGGGATGTCCATGTTTCGCAAGATCCAGGACACGGCCGAAAAGGCCAGCACCTGCTGGCGCTTTCGCCTTAAAAGCCACAAGTATCCGGCAAACAACAGTGGAAGCAGCAAAAGCGACCACAACATGGAGGGGTGTAAAAATTGCATAGCCAATAGGGTTTTCGCAAGTCCCGCCAATTTAACATTGAAGCCTATGTTAAGGTTATTTAATGAAAAGAGAAGCGGTTTTTAGCAAAAGCCCGCGAACCGAGGGTTCGAGTACGCACGACGCTGCGGAACAAACCACGACCCTGCCCCCTATACGCCCCACTTTGAATTCCTTGCTTCGTTGGGATTTTGCGGCTGTCTTCCTTTTGGGCGTCATCTTGAGTTTGGTCTTGGTGGGCATTTTTCTTTTTCTCAACCCTTTGCCCAAAAGTCTCACGCAGCGCGACATTGACGGTGCTGTCTTGCACACTTTGCAAACCAAAGATCTTCCTTCACAGACTGCCAAAGCAGCAGCCTCAGTTCAGGGCGCAGTGGTGCATGTGCAGTCCTATGTCGAAGACCCCAAGAACAAGGACAAAGACAAAGAAAGTGGTGTGGGAACGGGTGTGGTCATTAAAGACGACGGCACCATCTTGACCAACTTTCACGTGATTGCTGGCGCCAAGCGTCTAACAGTGACATTTTTTGATGGCACCGAAGCTGAAGCACAGGTCATTGCGGTGCAGCCCGACAAAGATTTGGCAGTGATCAAACCTCAAAAAATTCCAGACGACCTTGAGCCCGCCGTTTTAGGATCTAGTCAGCAACTTGTGCCAGGTGACAACGTTGTGGCGGTGGGATTCCCATTTGGCATTGGTCCCTCCGTTTCCGCTGGCGTCGTCTCAGGCTTAAATCGACAGTTCAAATCGCCCGATGGCCAACAGATGCTGACAGGTTTGATTCAATTTGACGCCGCGGCAAATCCTGGCAACTCTGGTGGCCCCTTGGTCAACATGTCGGGAGAGGTGATTGGCATTGTCACGGCCATTCTCAACCCTAGCTCCGCCAGAACATTCATAGGCATTGGCTTTGCCACCACCATTGAAAGTGCTGGCAGTGCGGTGGGGCTACCGCCTTTTTAAATTTTTGGAGGGAAACAAATGACTCAGTTGAATGAAGCTTGGCGAGGTCAAAGTAACGCAACGCATCTGAAAGATCCTGCCGAAGCAGCAGCGCTCATGCAACGCATACTTTACGAAGTGAAGCGCGTGGTAGTGGGTCAAGATATTTTTCTTGAACGTGTACTCATTGCTTTGTTGGCGCAGGGTCACTTGCTCATTGAAGGCGTCCCTGGTCTTGCAAAAACCTTGACCGTCAACACACTCGCCAAAACATTGACTGGTCAGTTCAGCAGGATTCAATTCACGCCCGATCTGCTTCCCGCAGATCTCGTTGGCACACGCATATTCAACCAACAGACCAGCGAATTCAGCACTGTTTTAGGACCCGTATTTACCAATCTGTTGTTGGCAGACGAAATTAATCGCGCACCCGCTAAGGTGCAAAGTGCGCTCCTTGAAGTGATGCAGGAACGGCAAGTCACCATTGCGGGGCAAACACATCGGGTGCCCACGCCTTTCTTGGTCATGGCCACTCAAAACCCGATTGAAACTGAAGGCACGTACCCACTGCCTGAGGCACAGGTTGATCGTTTCATGATGAAAGTCCTCATCGACTACCCCACTGAAGATGACGAGTTTGTCATTGTTCAACGTGTCATTTCTGGCGGTGCACAAGTAACAGGCGTTGTCACGCCCGATGAGCTAAAAACACTGCAAGCTCAATGCAGGCATTGCTATGTCGATCCCAGCCTTGTGCATTACGCCGTGAAATTGATATCGGCCACTCGCTTTCCAGCACGTTATGGACTTGAAAAACTTCAAGGTTTGATCAGTTTTGGTGCCAGTCCCAGGGCCAGCATTGGCTTAATCGAAGGTGCGCGTGCCTTGGCCTTAATGCGCGGCAGAGATTACGCACTGCCCGAGGATGTAGCCGATTTGGTACCCGATGTTCTCAGGCATCGCCTTGTACTTTCCTACACAGCGTTGGCAGAGGGACAAACAGCAGATGCCATCATCAAAGAAGTGATGAAAGCCGTGCCCATGCCAGACAAACCGCTTGAGTCGCATGTCCGCTGAAGCTTTGCTGCAGCAACTTGAGTGGACGGTACTACGTCGACTCGATGGCTTGCTTCAAGGAGACCATCAAACCTTGTTCAGAGGTGCAGGTTTGGAATTGGCCGACTTGCGCGAATATCAAACGCATGATGATGTTCGGCACATCGATTGGAACGTGACTGCACGGATGCAGACCCCCTACGTGAGAGAGCACCAAGAAGATCGGGAAATCAGTGCTTGGTTTTTGTTAGACCTGAGTGGCTCGATGGATTTTGGCAGCGAAGGTCAAAGCAAACGCGACGTCATGATGGCCTTTGTAGGTGTCATGGCCAAATTACTGATGCAACGTGGCAATCGCATTGGCGCGCTCATCTTAAGCCCCATTGAAATTGCAGGCTTTAAATATATTCCTGCAAGAATGGGGCGTCGGCACCTGTTGCATGTATTGCACACCGCCATGAATACCAGCATCTCCAAAACGCCTCACAGAACAGACTTAAACCAATGGCTCACGCGCGCTAACGGCTTGCTGAAAAGAAGATCTTGCGTCTTTGTCGTTTCTGACTTTATGGGAGATTTTGATTGGGCCAAGGAGTTGGCGCAATTAGGGAAAAGGCACGACGCGGTGGCTGTCAGGTTGTACGACCCCATCGAAATGAATTTACCGAAAGCGGGTCTCATGCTATTACAAGACTCTGAAACTTCAGAGCAATTACTGCTAGATACGGCCCATCCTCAATTTAGAAAGCGCTATGCCAAACTGGTAGAAGAAAGAGAAGCACAACTGCAATCAACTTTTGCCAAAGCTGGCGTCGATGCATTTGAGCTGTCTACGAATGAAGATATTGCCGCTGCTTTACTCAGATTTTCTGAGTTAAGAAAAAGGAGGCTCTGGCGTGCCTGACCTGAGTTCTGTTACTTTTTTGTGGCCTCTGCTTTTATACACAAGTCTGCTCATTGCAGTCTTCGGAATGGCTTATGCTTACCAAACTCGACGCTTTCCACCTATTGTTTTAAGCCTCGGTATGTGTTTGCTTTGTATTGCGATGGCAAGACCGCAAACAGTCTTGATGACGCCCCTGAGAGAGGCCACCGTGATGTTGGCACTGGACACCTCAGGCAGTATGCGCGCGAAAGATTTAAAGCCGTCGCGCATTGAGGCGGCACAAGAGGCAGCACAAAAGTTCATTGACAACAAACCACCGCGTTTGCGTGTGGGATTGGTCACGGTGGCTGGTACTGCGGCATTGGCCCAATCTCCTACCGAAGAAAAAGAAGCACTTCGCAAAGCGCTGGAAAACTTACCCTTGCAATATGGGTCAGCACTTGGCTCAGGTTTGCTTATTTCATTAGAAGCCTTATTGCCAGGCGCTGGCATTGACGCTCAAAAAATCATCAATGAATCTGCGGATGGCAGTGGACCCAAAAAGCCAGCCAACTTAGGCAAGTCCCTAGATGACAAAAACGCCAAGGCCAAAGAATCTGAAGCGTCCGCCAGCAGAGGCCGCAACATGGCCATCGTCCTCATGAGTGACGGCCAAAGTAACATGGGCCCAGAACTACTCAAAATGGCAGAGCTTGCAGCCTCACACGAAGTAAAGGTCTACACCGTAGGCATAGGCACAGCGGAGGGAGATGTGGTGCATATTCAAGGTCGAAGCATGCGCGTCAAACTAGAAGAAGAAGCCTTAAAGAAAGTGGCCGCCCTTACTCAGGGTGAGTATTTCAGGGCCGACAGCACAGAGGGCTTGGTCAAAATTTACGACACGCTAGGCTATCGCTTGAAATTTGAAAAGCGAGCCTTGAGTGAGATCACTTCCTATGTTGCCCTGCTGGGCATGCTGCTCATTATGGTGGCCTGCACGCGGAGTTTTGCCAAAGTCGGTCGAATTATTTAACAACATGATGACGCACAGCACAATCGACCTATCACAACGCCACATTCCACTTAAGGGGGCCAGCAATTTCCGAGATGTGGGTGGCTACAAGGGGCACGGTGGGCGCGCCGTGAAATGGCGCAAGATATTTCGGTCGGATCACTTGGCGTTTTTAGAACCTGAAGACTTAGACAAACTGAAAAGCTTGGGAGTTGACAGAGCTTTCGACTTTAGGGGTGTTCAAGAAAGTGCGGCGCAGTCTTATGATTGGCCGACCATTTCACGCCATAGTCTGAGCATTGAACCCACTGTGGTTCAAAGACTGCAAGCCCAGCACCTCACGGGCAGGCCTCTCAGTGCGGCAGATGCTTTAGACGCCATGCAAACCACCTACCGCGATTTTGTTCGCTCTGACTCTCATCGGTTTGCACAACTCTTTGAGCACTTACTTGACAAACCAGAGCCGCTACTTTTTCATTGCACCGCAGGAAAAGACAGAACCGGACTGGCCGCAGCTTTGGTACTCAGTGCTTTAGGTGTTTCCGAAGAAGACATCTGGAAAGATTATTTACTCACCAACCAACTTTACAAGCGCAACAGCACAGGGGTCACCACTTTGTCACCCGATGTGTTGAAAATTGTTTGGGAAGTGCAAGAAAGCTTTTTGCAAGCCTCGCTGGAAGTCATACATACTCAACACGGCAGCATTGAAAACTACATGACAAACAAGCTAGGACTAACACCCGCTGCTTTGGATAAGCTACGTGCGTTTTATTTGGACTAAGACTGCTAGATTGAAAATTCAAAGAGGCGTTGCAGGTGCAACGGCTGCGCCTTCAATTTTGTGTCGCATTAAGGACTGCGCCACAAAACCAGATGACTTCATTTCTTCGACAAACTTTTTCAAATAAGCCTGCGCTTCTGGGCTTCGCGTTTTAGGCAACCCCATGGCTTGCTCAATGACCATGAAACGCCCCGGCAACAAACGCAGATTTGGCAGTCGCTTGGCATCCATTTCAAGTTGCTGTTTCACGCCCGCCGCAACTTCTAATTTTTCAGTCAAGAAAAAGTCAACCGTGGTGGGCGATGTGGGTGCGCGTTGAAGTTCTGCATTTTTAATTTCACGCGTCAGAAACAAGTCATAGGCACTGCCCTTGCCCACGGCAATTCGGATGCCCTTCTTGTCCACTTGCTCATTGCTTGTCAGCGGTGAATTGTTTTGAACCAAGTAGCTGCCTTCAATGAGCACATAAGCCCCCGTGAAAGAAATGCCTTGCCCGCGAACGGGGTCGATGGCAAAAAATCCAAAGTCAGCTTTTTCTTGAGTTACTGCATCGACCGATTTACCCGCAGCATCAAACACCACCAAACTGAGCGGCACATTTAAGCGCTTGGCCAGTTCGGTAGCCAAATCAATCGACACCCCCACCGGCTGGCCGTTGGCATCTTTGTTGGCCAGAATAGGGTTGCCAAAATTGATAGAAGCCCGCAAAGTACCCGTAGGCGCAAATGCCTGAGCCAACGCTGAAGGTGTTTGAGCGTGAGAAGAAGTCATAGGCAATGTGAAGTTTAAAACGGCAGTCAAGGAAAGCAAGATGAAGCGGCAAGTGGTTTTCATGAAACATTCCTAGAGGTAAATTAACAATTAATAGGGCAACCATTATTCACCGCAATCACCTGAGAGTTTTTCTAACCCCTTATGAAAAACCCTAGTGTTCAGTTCTCAAAACCCAATTAGCATGCAATCACCATTTCTGGAGAATCCATGTTTCCCTTTCAACAATCTTTCAATTTAGCCGCAAAAGCTAGCCGCAGCCTGACTGCAGGTGTCAGCTTGGCTTTAACTTTAACCTTGGGTCTGGGTGCAGCTAGCCTACACGCACCAGTTCAAGCCCAAGGAACCACTGGCAAAACCGAGCTGTATTGGTTTGGCCAAGCTGGCTTCAAAATCAAAACTCCCGGTGGCAAAACCATCATTATCGATCCCTGGCTCACCGGTGGCCCCAAAACACCCGCGCCCTACAAGACAGACATCGGAGCCATCGGCAAAGTCGATTTATTGTTGGTCACTCACGCACACGTCGATCACATCGGTGATGCACCGGCCATTGCCAAAGCTCAAAATACCATTTTGTACGGGCCAGCCGACATGGTGACACCCTTGATCACTTTGGGCGTATTGCCAGCCAACTTAGGCCACCGCTTTAACAAAACTGGCCACGTGACCCCCTTGCCAGGCATTAAGGTAACAGCCGTACAAGCTGAGCACTCTTCACTTTTGGTTCACAACAACCCTGCTACAGGCAAAAATGAATCACACCCCGCTGGTGAGGCCGTTGGCTACATTATCCAAATGGAAAACGGCTTCAAAATTTGGCACATGGGTGATACCGGCTTGTTTGGTGACATGAAGTTCATTTATGACCGCTACAAACCAGATTTGATTTTAATTCCCATCGGCGGCAATTTCACCATGGACCCTGAAGATGCAGCTTTCGGTATGAAGAGCTGGATTCCAGCCAAGACAGTGATCCCCATGCACTACGGCTCCAACCCTTTAACCAAGGGCACTGCTGCTGAATTCATTGAAGCCATGAAAGGCTCCAGCACCAAAATCATCGTGATGACCGAAGGCCAAACCGTCGAGTTTTAACCAAGTCATTAGCGCAAGACCCGTTAATTAAGCGGGTTCACACACTCATCAGAACCTTTGAGCTTAAAGCATGAACAGGTCAAGGCATAAGATTTCATCGTGCCTTTGACCACACTCATACTTGCATTTCTTGTGGCATTGCCAGGAATTGCAAACTTAGGCACAAAAACCTTCCCCACCTTTTTGCCATCGTTCAATTCAACGTTGGCAGCACCGCACTGAATTGGGCCTTTCAAGCCGTTGTGCAATTCAAAGATCAAGGTTTGATCCTCGCCCTTAGCCCAGCCCGCATTCACATTGATTTTTTGTAGTTCAGGTTTAGTTAACGGCACTTCAATCGCGTCATCTTTTCCAAAAAAACTCAAAGCAACATTAGGAAACGACATTGTCCCAACGAGCAACAAGGCTAAATACAAGTGCCAAGGCTGAAGCCCAAATTTTTTATCTGACATTGTTGTAATTTATCAGATTTCGGCGTGCCAAAAAAAGGCCCGCAAAGCGGGCCTGTAAGTTACCTTGGAAAAACAAAAAAATTAGAACTTATAACGAATACCAATTTGCGTATTCTTTTGTTCAGCTTTCTTCAAGAAAGTTGAATGGGCAATTGATTCTGTACCGTACACACCAAACAATGTGGTGTCTTTGGCCAGTGTGTACAAAACGGCTAACTGAAGCGCGTCAACTTTAGCTTTTTCAGCAGAGTTGGTCAGCTTTGCTTTGCCTGTGCCAACTTCAGCAACCAATGTGTAGTTGCCAATGGGTGCACGCACACCAATGGTTTGCGTATCAAAGGAAACCAAAGTTGCATCTGTACCTTGCTTCATCTTGGTGTCAACCACATACAACTTGGCAACGCCAAAATCATAAGTTGCGCCCACTGCTTCGTTTTTGCGAGTTGCAATGGCCGTAGGAACAGCAACGCTATAACCGGCAACAGACACAGACTTGCTGTAATTCTTAATAGAGTCATTGACCCACTTCACAGCCAGTGGGCCATTTATGTAGTTCAAGCCCACTGAATTAGAGTCTTCAGCTTTACCGTCTTGCGTCACAGCGCCAGTAGCACTGGTGATGCGTGTAGGTGATCCCAAGCCCAATTGGACGTCTGCAGAAAAACCTGCAAAGCTGGGAGTAGAGTAGGTGATCATGTCGTTGCGACGTGAGTCACGGGCATTGTCGCCAATGAATCCTGCTGTGTTGGCACCGTCGTTGGCATCCAAAAAGTCAATGGCGGCTTTGGCCAAAGTTGTGCGGCGGCCGAATGTTACAGCACCAAAATAACCTGTCAAACCAACCAAACCAGCACGTGTTTTCACAATACCAGAGTCAGTTGTTTGGTCCACTTCAAATTCCATTTGGAATGTTGCTTTCAAACCTTGGGCAATTTCGCGTTCGCCACGAAATCCAACATTGCTGGTAGACAAGCCACCAGGGACCACAGAAGTTTCTTCTGTTTTGATGCCTGTTATTGCGGTTTTCACATCATTGTTGAGCGCAATGTCTGCGTTACCATAAACGGTGAAAGCAGTTTGCGCTTGAGCCGACATGGCTGCCAGCAAAGAGGCGGCTAAAAGAGTGTGTTTGATTTTCATGATTCAATTTAAATTAAGTTGAAGAAGCTTTCTGAGATAGAAGCTGTATGTATTTAAAACAAAACACATGACGAAATCGTGACGACAAAAAATAGACGTCTGATCTTCGCCACACACTTTCTTTAAATTGTCACATTCATCCGCTAGATTGAAATTTTGAAATTCTTTTTAACTTTGAAGTACCACATGAAAAATATAAGACTACATACCCTTCTTGGCACATTGACATTGACTTTCACAATGTCTGTCCAAGCAGCAAGCTTTTCTTTCGGCTTATGGGGCGACATGCCGTATCAGAAAGCAGGCGATGCCGCCAAAATGCCTGCCTTTTTAAGTAGTTTGAACAGTGCCAAAATTGACTTCAGCATCTTTGTGGGTGATATCAAAGATGGCAGTTCTAAGTGCACAGACGATGTATACACAGATGCCATCAAGTTATTTGACAGCATGAGCCATCCTGTAGTTTACATTCCTGGCGACAACGAATGGACCGACTGCCACCGACTGAACAATGGCGGCTACGATTCTCAAGAAAGATTAGCTCACATTCGCAAGGTCATGTTTACCAAGCCCGTTAGCTTTGGACCCAGGGCAATCGGCCTGGAAAGCGCCAAAGATCAAGACAGCACCTACATTGAAAACAAGCGCTTCAGCAAAAACAATGTTTTGTTTGTCACACTCAATATTCCTGGTAGCAACAACAACAAAATTTTGGATGAAAAAGATTGCAAAAATAAAAGTGCGCGTACACCGCTTCAATGCGAGCAAGGCAACGCTGAATATGCTGCTCGCGATGTTGCCAACATCAACTGGATGAAATCTAGTTTTCAGAAAGCCAAGGAACAAAATGCTCGGGGTATCTTGTTGGCCTTCCAAGGCGATCCTGGTTTTGATTTGCCAGAAACTGAAGACTTAGACGAAAGTAAAGCGCCCTTGGTCAGTGGCTACCAAGTATTTTTACAAGCCGTAGTGAAAGAAACAGAGAATTACAAGGGGCAAGTTTTACTGGTACACGGCGACACCCATTTTTTTAAAGTTGACAAGCCACTTTACAGCCCCACCAAGGTGTTGCCCAACCTCACTCGCCTTCAAACATTTGGCAGCCCCAACATTCATTGGGTTAAAGTTACTGTAGACGACAAACGCGAATCTGTTTTTGACATTGAGCCGGTTATGGTTCAACACGCTAAATAATTTTTTGCAAGATAAAAACTACCCAGTTTTTATCCCCACAAAAGGATGACCGTTTCATACAACTGTCATCCTTTCTTTTTAGATTAAGTCTTTTCAACCCAAAAGGACTTCTTCAATGAGCCACAACATTTACGACGACAATGAAATTGTCAATTCATCAACTAATTTGCACATGGATGACTTGTTGGCCATCCGTTTAAGCCGCCGACAAACCCTCAAAGGCGGTATTGGCCTAACCGCCACAGCCTTATTAGGCGGACTGAGCTTGACGGCATGTGGTGGCGATAGTTCAAGCGGATTGAAATTGGGTTTCGCCGCAGTGGCGAAAAATAAATTAGACGTGGTGACTGTGCCCGAAGGTTATCAAGTCAGTATCTTGCATGCTCTGGGCGATCCTATGATGTATGGCGATGAGTCATGGAAAGACAATGGGAGTGAAACTGCTGAGTCTTATAACCGTCGCATTGGTGATGGCCACGACGGCATGTATTATTTTGGAATGGCTGATGCTGGCACCTACCAAGCTGAGCGCTCAGATCGCGGTTTGCTTTGCGTAAATCATGAATATGTGGTTCAGCCTTATGGTTTGCATGCCAATGGTCTTACAGCAGGTGCCACCAGAGTTGCCGCCGAAGTAGACAAAGAAATTTACGCTCATGGCGTGAGTGTGGTTGAAGTGAAACGCAACATTGGTTTTGACATGAGCATGGTTCGTGGCTCCAAGTTCAACCGCCGCATTACGTCTGCAACAGAGATGGCATTCACGGGTCCTGCAAAAGGCAGCGCCCAACTCAAAACCAAATTCTCAACTGATGGCACCAAAACGCGCGGCACCAACAACAACTGTGCTAATGGCTATACACCTTGGGGCACTTACCTCACCTGCGAAGAAAACTGGCTTAACGTTGTGAGCCGGGCTGCGGCAGACAATGCCAATCGCACAGCCAAAGAAGTCGTCGCTTTGAATCGTTATGGTTTGCCAGAAAACCGTAAAAGCCCTTACCTTTGGGATACAGCAGGCGCTGATGACCTGTATTCACGTTGGTCTTCCACAGCCACAGGCGCCAATGCCACAGAAGACTATCGCAACACGGCCAATACATTTGGCTGGGTGGTTGAAATTGATCCTTTCAATGCCACTTCAATACCCGCAAAACGCACGGCCCTTGCCCGCATCAATCACGAAGGTGCATGGCCAGCTCCCGCAGTCGTTGGTCAGCCCATTGTGATTTATCAAGGCGATGACGCTCGCAATGAATACATTTACAAATTTGTATCTAAGGCTTTGTGGGATGCCAAAGACGTCGCTGGCGGCATGGCTGCTGGCGCCAAATATTTAGATGAAGGCACCATGTATGTGGCCAAGTTTAACGCCGATGGCACAGGCCAATGGATTGAATTGGCTTATGGCAAAAATAGCCTTGATTCAAAGAACGCCACTTACGCCTTTGAAGATCAAGCTGATGTCCTGATCAACATTCGCTTGGCCGGCGACATTGTGGGCGCTACCAAGATGGACCGTCCTGAGTGGGGCGCAGTCAATCCCTTGAATGGCGAGGCCTACATGACCCTCACAAACAATAGCAACCGCGTATCTGTCGCTGCAACACCTACAGGCAGCCAGCTCAAGCCAGACGCTGCCAACCCTCGCTACTACGAAGACACTTACACCAACTCGGATGGTTCTACAAAGGTAAATAAAGGCAATCCATTTGGTCACATCATTCGCTGGAAAGAGGATGCCGCCAATCAAGCCGCTGTTAAATTCAGTTGGGATATTTATTTGTTTGGCGCAGAGGCAACAGACAAGCCCGATGTCAATTTATCGGGACTCACAGCCGTGAATGATTTTGCAAGCCCAGACGGCTTGTACTTTGACCCACGTGGCATGCTCTGGATTCAAACAGACGATAGCGCCTACACAGATGTGACCAATTGCATGATGCTGGCAGCAGTGCCTGGCAAAGTTGGCGATGGCGGCACCGCAACCGCAGCGGGCGGCACATCCACCCTCAAGGGAGCCAATGCCACACCAGAGACAGTGCGTCGCTTTTTGGTGGGGCCTAAAGACTGTGAAATTACAGGTATTGCCGTCACACCCGATGGCAAGACCATGTTCTTTAACGTGCAGCACCCAGGCGAAAATGGAAGCCTCGCCAAGCCAACCAGTGCATGGCCTGAAACACAGACTTCTGCGAGCTCCATCAAACGTCCTCGCTCTGCCACAGTTGTGGTGTCACGCAAAGACGGTGACAACTTAGGCGCATAAGCAGCCACAATTTAAAAAGGGACCTTTTAGGTCCCTTTTTTTTCGCGTTCACTGGTGATTCAAACTTGTCCTGGAAGCTGGGAATATTAAAATAAATTTAGATCCTTTGCCCAGTTCACTCTCAATTTTCAACTCGCCGCCATGTCTTTGCATCACATGCTTTGTAATTGCTAGGCCAAGACCCGTTCCACCAGACTCACGCGAACGAGAGCGGTCAACGCGGTAAAAACGCTCCGTTAAACGAGGCAAATGCTCGGTCGATATACCTGGGCCCGTGTCTTGCACAGAAAATTGAAGTCGCTGATCAGGCAATTGAGACCAGACACAATCAACTTGGCCACCGGCTGGTGTATATCTAACAGCGTTATTGACCAAGTTAGAGGCCGCACTGTAAATTTCCTGTCGCGAGCCAATTAGGCTCCAAGTTGGAGGGGCTTCAAACTTCAAAATTTGAGGAGCTTCAAGAATTGAAAAATGCGTTTGAGATAAGCCTCTGGCTTCCGACTCCACAGGACTCATGAGATCTACCAATGAAAATGTTTCAGTCATCTGAGGCATGGGACTACCCTCAAGCTGCGAAAGTATCAGGAGATCATTAACCAATCCTTGCATCCGGCCAGCTTGTGTCTCCATGAGTTCAAGAAACTTGGTACGTTCATCTTGATTCAAATTAAGAGTTTGCAATGTCTCTATGAATCCACTCAGCACAGTCAAAGGTGTGCGAATTTCATGAGAAACATTGGCCACAAAATCTCGACGCATGGCGTCTGCTTGAGCCAATGCAGTGACATCGCGCGTCAAGAGTAATTGTCTATTTTCACCATACGCATGCAGTTGGACTGACAACTTCACACTTTTTAAGAAAGAAGCAGAACGACCTTCGATGATGACTTCACCTTCGTGATTTTCTTGAGAAAAATATTTATTAAATACAGGGTCACGAACTAAATGAACCACGTGCTGCATCAAATCGCGTTTCGAATCGAACCCCAAATGCTGCGCTGCTGTTAGGTTACACCATTCAATTCGTCCTTCAGGGTCAAGCAATACAACCCCATTGGGCGAAGCTTGAATAGCTGAAAGAAAGTCTTGCAAACGCTGCTGATGCGACTCAGTTTGTTTTATCTGATCATTCATAATTCTTCTTAAACGATCTATAAGATCTCCCCACAAGCCACCTAAAACAGGAGGATCTTGAACGGTGCTATGGCGTAGCCATTCCGAGATTTTTTGGCCGCGCCAAAGATTCTTTAAGTTTGCGATGAATGTAATTAAAAGCGCACCTACCAGAGCGCCATAAATTTGAGCATACCAATAACCGACCACAGCCGAAACAGCCATCCAAAAGACCAGGACTAAAAACCGTGAAAACATGAATTTTTAGTCTTAATGTTCAGACTGCGGTGATTGAACAGAAACCATTTCTGTAAGCCTGTACCCTGCACCTCGCACAGTTTCCACCATGGCACCCGCAGCGCCCAATGCCTCACGTAAGCGTTTGACATGAACATCCACAGTCCGTTCTTCAATGAACACATGATCGCCCCAAACTCTGTCTAAGAGTTGTCCACGACTGTGAACCCTCTCTTTATGCGTCATGAAATATTGAAGCAATTTAAATTCAGTAGGTCCTAGCTTTAAAGGCTGTTCCTGAAAAGTCACTCGGTGAGTATCTGCATCCAGAATTAAATCATTCAACTGAATCCGGCCGCCTGATTGCTGAGGCTTTCTTCTTCGAAGAACTGCTCTAACACGTGCCAACAACTCTTTGGTAGAAAAAGGTTTAACAATGTAATCGTCTGCGCCCGAATCAAGTCCAGCAACGCGGTCAGACTCCTCGCTTCTAGCGGTCAACATGATGATGGGGATCTCTTTTGTTCGTGGGTTAGATCGCCACTTTTTGGAAAGCATTAAGCCACTTTCACCAGGCAACATCCAATCTAGCAAAATGACGTCTGGTAGCACATCGTCGAGTTCTTTTTGAGCTGTGACACCATCCATGGCCCAAATAGGCTGAAATCCATTGTGTCGCAAGTTAACTGCAATTAATTCCGCAATGGCGGGTTCATCCTCAACAATCAAGATGCGGGGAAGATTTCTCATTTAACGGCTGACTCCACATCGGCCAAAGCTATGTGTCGGACATCAGCTCCCTTCACCACATAAATGATGAATTCAGCAATATTTTTTGAATGGTCGCCAATACGCTCAATGGCTTTGGCAATAAAAAGTAAATCCAAACTAGCAGAAATTGTCCGAGGGTCTTCCATCATGTAAGTTACCAACTTGCGAACAAATCCATCAAACTCTGCATCAATTAAATCGTCTTCTCTCAAAATGTTCACCGCCTCTGTCACATCCAGTCGGGCAAATGAGTCCAGAGCTTTACGAAGCAGTCCGGAAGCCAAGTCAGAAGCAATTCTCAATTCAGACGCAGGCAAGAATCGAGCGTTACCACTGGCGCCAATGGTTTTCACCATGCGGGCAATTTTTTCAGCCTCATCACCCGCTCGTTCCAAATTGGCCGTAATTTTAGAGATTGCAATAAGTAATCTCAAATCACGTGCTGTTGGCTGACGTCTGGCAATAATGGAAGATAAATCACGGTCAATTTCAACTTCCATTGAATTGACTTGGGCTTCAGCAGCAATCACTTTATCAGCCACTTCATTGCTGAATTGAGATAGTGCTAACACAGCATGCCTAATTTGAGACTCAACCAAGCCACCTAGCTCAAGGACACGGCTTGAAACACTGCCTAATTCATTGTCAAATTGACTTGATATATGTTTATCCATTTTCTAGAGCTCCTAATTAGCCGAATCGGCCAGTGATGTAGTCTTCAGTCTCTTGGCGTGCTGGCTTCATGAAAATTTGATCAGTTTCACCGAACTCCATAAGCTCCCCCAGATACATATAAGCGGTGAAATCAGATACACGCGCAGCTTGCTGCATGTTGTGAGTCACCATGACAACAGTGTATTCACTCTTTAAAGTGTGCACCAATTCTTCAACTTTACCAGTTGATATTGGATCGAGCGCTGAAGTGGGTTCATCCAATAGCAAAATGGAAGGTTTAACAGCAATGCCACGGGCAATGCACAATCGCTGCTGCTGGCCACCCGACAAAGACAAACCACTTTGGTTCAGTTTGTTTTTTACCTCTTCCCAAATAGCAGCCTTCTGCAAAGCCCATTCGACGCGATCGTCCATGTCGCTTCGGGAGAGCTTTTCATACAAGCGCACGCCAAATGCAATGTTGTCGTAGATTGACATGGGAAAAGGCGTAGGCTTTTGAAACACCATGCCAATTCGAGAGCGCAACAAATTTAAATCTTGTTTCGGATCAAGAATATTTTTGCCATCAAAAAATATTTCACCCTCTGCACGCTGGCCGGGGTAGAGGTCGTACATCCTGTTGAGGGCTCGCAAAAGCGTTGACTTGCCACAGCCTGATGGACCAATGAATGCCGTCACTGTGTTTTTTAGAATATTTAGATTGATGTGTTTTAAGCCTTGGAAAGCGCCGTAATAAAAGTTCAGATCACGAACTTCCAAGATCGATTCTTTTGATTCAGTATTTGAATTCATAGGTAGAAGATTAATTTTAAGCAGCTACTTTTTCTCGGAACACAACGCGAGCGATAATGTTCAAAGCCAAAACAGTCAAAGTAATTAGCAATGCGCCACCCCAGGCCAAGTTCACCCAGTTGTCATAAGGACTCATTGCAAATTGGAAAATAACCACTGGCAGATTTGCCATGGGTTTGTTCATGTCAGCATTAAAAAATTGATTATTGAGTGCTGTAAATAAAAGTGGTGCTGTTTCACCACTTACTCTGGCCAAGGCAAGCAACAAGCCCGTCATCACGCCACTGCGGGCCGCCTTCAACACAACAGATGTGGATACTTTCCATTTTGGTGCGCCCAAGGCGAAAGCAGCCTCACGCAAGCTCACTGGCACCAATTTCAGCATGTTTTCTGTTGTTCGCACTACAACGGGTATGGCAATTAAAGTTAAAGCCACAGTACCTGCCCAACCAGAAAAATGTTTGCTGGGTACAACCACCAATGCATACACAAACAATCCGATCACTATGGAAGGTGCTGATAACATGATGTCATTCACAAATCGAGTGATGGAGGCCAAGCGACTTTTTTCACCGTACTCGGATAGGTAGACGCCAGCTAAAACACCAATGGGTGTACTGACCAAAGAACATGAAAAAACGATCATCAGGCTACCAACAATAGCATTGGCTAAACCACCGCCTTCAGATCCGGGGGCAGGCGTACTTTCCAAGAACATGGACAAGTGCAGCGCGGAAAATCCTTTTAAAAGCAGAATGCTCAATATCCACAAAAGAAAACCAAGGCCAATTGCCATCGCAGACATTGAGAGTACAAGCCCAATTAAATTGGCACGTTTGCGTCGAGCGTAAATGCTAGGGTCCATATTACTCATGTTCTAAGCCCTTTTTTTGCCTCAGCGCGCATCAACATCCATTTGGCTAGTGATAACACGATGAGCGTGATTACAAATAATGCCAAAGCAAGTGCAAACAAAGATGAATAGTGCAGGCCAGGTTCCGCCTCGCCAAATTCATTGGCCAGAGTAGAAGCAATAGAATTTCCGGGTGAGAATAAAGAGGGCGATAATTTGTGCGCGTTACCAATCACAAAGGTAACAGCCATGGTTTCACCCAAGGCGCGACCTAAGCCTAGCATGACCCCACCCACAACTCCCGTTTTGGTATAGGGCAACACAATTTTGGTAACCACTTCCCAAGTGGTACAACCAATTCCGTAGGCAGACTCTTTCAATATGGGTGGCACAATCTCAAACACGTCACGCATGACTGAGGCAATGAACGGCAAGATCATCATGGCCAGAATGAGTCCAGCTGCCAAGATACCAATACCGTTGAAGGCACCCGTGAACAAAATTCCAACGACAGGGATTTGACCCAAAGTAGAAGCCAACGCTGGCTGAACAAACTCAGCAAAGAGTGGCGCGAAAATAAACAAGCCAAACATGCCATAAATAATTGACGGAACCGCCGCTAGCAATTCAATTGCAGTCCCCAACGGACGCCGCAATCTCATAGGACATGTTTCGGTCAAGAAAACTGCAATACCAAAGCTAAGCGGTAAAGCAATCAAAATGGCGATGGAGGCCGTGACCACTGTCCCAAAAATAGCAATCATCCCACCAAATTCAGAATTGATGATATCCCACTCAATGGTGTAAAAAAACTTCAGACCAAAAGTCTCTAGAACCGGCAAAGAGCTCACAAACAATGAGGCGATGATGCCCGTTAGTGCCACCAAAGTTGACAAAGCGAATACCAAGGTTGTTTTTTCAAAGAAAAAATCTTGCCAACGCTGCCATCGCAATACGCTCTGCCGGTGCGAGGTCATCAATTCGTCTGCATTGTTCATGTCAAATTTCTATCAATATTTGAAATTTAGTTCACACTTTATTTCACGTTGATTTTATTCCATACGTTTTTGCGAATGAAATCAGTCGTGGCGTCAGGCATGGGTACATATTCCAAATCAGCGGCCATTTTTTTGCCTTCTTTGAAAGCAAATTCAAAGAATTTCATCACCTCAACAGAATTCGCTTTATTGGCTGGATCTTTGTACATCAAGATGAAAGAAGCACCAGTAATGGGCCACGATTTCGCACCAGGCGCGTTGGTCAAATAGATCCCCATACCTGGCACTTTAGACCAGTCTGTACTGGCAGAAGCTGCCGCAAAAGTTTCGTCATCAGGGGCAACAAACTGACCCGCCTGATTACGCAAGTTCAAATGCGTCATGTTATTTTTCTTTGCATACGCAAATTCGACATACCCAATCGCATTTTTAATGCGACTCACATTAGCTGCAACACCTTCATTACCCTTGCCACCCACTGAGGAGGCGGCAGGCCACTTCACTGCGGCACCCGCACCTACAGTCGACTTCCAGTTTGCATTAACTTTAGCCAAATAGTCTGTAAATACAGCAGTGGTTCCAGAACCGTCTGCTCGGTGCACCACCGTGATGGGGGCATCAGGTAAAGCTAAGCCTGGGTTCATATCAGCAATGCGCTTGTCGTTCCATTTTGGAATGACACCTGCGAAGACATCGGCCAACAATTCGCCACTCAATTTGATTTGACCAGGCTTAATGCCTTCAAGATTGGCAACGGGTACAACACCACCAATAATGGCTGGGAATTGAACCATTCCGTCTTTTTCAAGATCTTCAAAACTTACAGGGGCATCTGTAGCACCAAAGTCAACAGTTTTGGCTTTAATTTGCTTGATACCACCAGAAGAACCAATGGATTGGTAATTCATGCTGGTGCCAGTTTTAGCTTTGTAGGCTTCGGCCCATTTGGCATAAATTGGGAAAGGGAAAGTAGCGCCAGCGCCCGTAATTTCGGCTGAAATTGCGGACACTGAGAGCACGGATAAGCCCAAAGCGGCCATCCAAGTTTTGATCTTTAGCATGTTGAATCCTTGATTCGGAGGTTAATACTCAGCGTTAAATGACGTTTTGACGACCCTTAAGCCGTCTTTAGTCACAGGTCAACTTTAGTCACTGATTGTGACAAATTCATGTCAAATTTTCCAATTTACGGTTTTGCACCCCTGTATAAACTTGTAGATCGTAAGGGCAGAGTCACAAATCAAGCTACAGCACGTCATCAAAATGACAAAAAATAGACACAGAATATCGGTATCACTCCAACAGCAGTACTTTCAATGCAAAACGGTCAACTTGTCGCCGCAGTCGATTTGGGCTCAAACAGCTTTCGCCTCGAAATTGGTGTTTTTGAAGATGGCCAAATTAGGCGCGTTGACTATCTCAAAGAAACCGTTCGGCAAGGAAATGGCTTGGATGCAGAACGCATGCTTTCCAAAGAGGCCATGCAACGAGGCTGGGATTGCCTGTCCAGATTTGCAGAGAGGCTAGCAGGATTCAGCTTAGAACATGTTCGGGCTGTTGCCACACAAACACTGAGAGAGGCTAAAAATAGAGATTTTTTTCTGATTCAAGCTACCACCATTCTTGGCTTTCCCATTGAAGTCATTTCTGGAAAAGAAGAAGCACGGCTCATCTATTTAGGAGTTGCTCACGGACTTCCCCAATCCAATGAAAAAAGACTCGTGATTGATATTGGCGGACGCTCTACAGAGATGGTATTGGGAAGAGGCTACAAATCCAGCGTAATGGAGTCGTACCGAGTGGGCAGCGTTAAATGGTCCATGAAATATTTCGGCAGCGGTCAATTCACTTCCTCAGCTTTCACGAAGGCTGAGATTGCCGCAAAAGCTGTTTTAGACGAAGCTCTCAACCTCTATCCTAGAAACTCTTGGGACATTGCTTACGGTTCTTCAGGAACAGTGGGCGCCGTCGTTGATGTTCTTACTGCAGAGGGCTGGCCTGCCGGAAAAATTACGCGCGAAGGGCTTGATTGGTTAAAAGAAAAACTGATCAAAATAGGGCATGTTGATACCCTCAAGTTAGACGGTGTTAAAGACGACAGAAAACCCGTCATCGGGGGAGGTTTGTCAATCTTATTTGCTTTATTTGACTTGCTAGGGATTGAGGAGATGGAAGCGGCTCAAGGCGCATTGAGACAAGGTGTCTTGCAAGATTTGTTGGACCGACTTGAGAGAGACGAAACCACCGACTTAAGAAGCTCCATGGTGGCAGCTCTTGCCAACCGTTTTGCTGTAGACATGGCGCAAGCAGACCGTGTGACTCGAACTGCATTGCATCTTTTCCAAAATTTGCATATCGTAGAAGGAAAAAAAAGTGGGCGCATTATTCGGTTAGAAAACAAGTTGGCTTGGGCTGCGCAACTGCTGGAAATTGGCACTCGAATTTCGCACAGCGACTTTCACAAGCACGGCGCTTACATTTTGGACAACGCAGACCTTACTGGCTTTTCTATGACGGAATTACACAGACTGAGTCAATTAATTTTGGGTCATCGCGGCAAGTTAAAAAAACTTGATCCTGAATTGAGAGACGAAGACTTTGTGTGCCAACTGATTAGCCTTAGGCTTGCTGCCATTCTCTGCCATGCAAGACGAGAACCTGATCTTAAAGGATTGACTTTCAAACGTGCAGAAGTTGATGCAGGGTTTGTAATCAGTTGTAAAAAGAATTGGGCTCAGCAGTGGCCGCAATCAGCTCACTTGCTACAGGAAGAATGTGAAGCATGGCTCAAAACAAACTGGCAACTTCAGTTTCAGATAAGTTCTGGCGTTTGAACACTGACCACCACAGTTTGCGGAATGCCATCACGAATACGGCTACGAAGCCACCAAACAGAGCCCTTGCGAACTGCACACTCTCCGCGGGAAAAGCCTAGTAAAAAAGATATGCATTGTCCCATCACGGGTTGATGTCCCACAACAACAACCGACATCTTTGAATTTGGCCAACCTATGGCATCCAGCAAATCAGAAGGCAATGCATCGGGGAGCAACTCCGTTTTGAGTTTGTACTTCCTTCCTAGTGCCTTCGCAGTTTGTTCTGCTCTTAAGGCTGGACTGCTAATGACTCTAACACCCTCTGGCAATTGACGGTCTAACCACTGCCCTAGTTTTGCAGCTTGCTTTTCACCTCGATGCGTTAATTCTCGCGACAGGTCTTCCTGGCCATCTGTCGCCTCATGTGCTTCCGCATGACGCCAAAAAATTAAATCCATTTCAAATAACTCAAATATTAAAATTTATTTATGACGATGTGTCTCAACATATTGACCCATCAGTAAAGCCTGCGCGCTTTGCACCTTTTGGCCATTCTTCTCAACGCGATGATATTGACCGTCAGCTTCTAACGTCCAGGCATTGCGGGTGTCGTACAAATAAGCAAGCAAGCACTCATCAATAATCCGTCTGCGCAAAATAGGGTCATTAACTGGCCATCCCAGCTCAATTCGACGCGTCATATTTCGACTCATCCAATCTGCACTTGCCAAAAATAGCTCTTGAGCATCACCTGCTTCGAAATAGAAAACTCGAGAATGCTCAAGAAATCGGCCAATAATAGACCGCACTCGAATGTTGTCAGTTTGACCGGTAACACCAGCAGGCAGCATACAAGCGCCGCGAACAATCAGATCAATTTGAGCCCCTTTTTGACCGGCTCGAATCAAAGCGTGAATTAAGGTTGGGTCAGTTAATGCATTCATCTTAACAACAACACGTGCAGGCAATCCCTTCAACGCAGCAGCTCCAACCACATCAATTTTCTCAATGAGTTTTCGCTGCATATGAAACGGTGCTGTGATCAATTTTCTCATGCGACTTAAGCGCGAAGGACTTGCCAGATGAACAAACAAACGATCCATATCAGACGTCATGGCAACATCGCAGGTTAGGTAGCTTAGATCTGTATAAAGCTTGGCTGTTCGAGGGTTGTAGTTGCCCGTAGAAAGGTGCCCATAGCGCTTTAATGTTCGCCCCTCTTTTCGGGTCACCAAGAGCATCTTGGCATGGGTTTTTAATCCAACAACGCCGTAAACCACCTGTGCGCCTACAGACTCCAATTGTTCGGCCCAATTGATATTGGCCTCCTCATCAAATCTCGCTTTAAGCTCAACGACGACTGTCACCTCTTTACCTCTGCGCACGCCCTCCCTTAGCAGGTTCATCATGGCTGGATCACTGCCTGTTCGATAGATGGTTTGTTTAATAGCAAGAACCTGTGGGTCGTCAACTGCCTCTTTTAAAAAAGCTAACACCCCATCAAAACTTTCAAAAGGCTGGTGAATCAAAATATCACCTTGGCGCATTCGAGCCATCACGGAGGCGCCTTTGGTCAACTGCTTTGGATAGCTTGCTTTGTAAGGGGAAAAAAGCAATTTAGGGTGCTCTGCAAGATCAATTAATTGGCCCAATCGAACCAAATTGACGGGGCCCGCAACTCGAAACAAAGACCTGTCAGGCAAGCCAAATTGCTTCAGCAGAAAATCAGACAAATGCCCTGCACAACTGTCGGATACCTCTAGGCGGAGTGCTAGACCGAATTGACGATGCTGAAGACCACGACGCAATGCTGTTCTGAGATTTTCAACGTCCTCTTCATCAACTGATAAATCTGAATTTCTGGTGACTCGAAACTGAGAAAATTGCCCAACATGTCTACCCGGAAATAAAGCAGAAAGATGCGCTCTGATCACACTTGACAGCAACACAAAAGAAACACCTTTGCTAGCAATCTTGCCGGGCAATGGAATGACACGTGGCAATACTCGCGGCACTTTCACAATGGCAATATCATTTGTTTTACCAAAAGCATCTTTGCCAGATAACTGGACGATGAAATTCAGTGATTTATTGGCGACTTGAGGAAACGGGTGGGCAGGATCTAAGCCTACTGGCACCAGCAAAGGTCTGACTTCCCGATGAAAATAATCACTCACCCATTTGCGTTGCACTAGATTGCGCTCGCCATGAGAAAGAATTCTGATTCCTTCTTTTTCTAATTTTGGTAGCAAGACATCGTTGTACAAACGATATTGTTCATTCACAAGTCTCCGTGCGTACTCATAAATATTTTCAAACGTGTGTGTGTTGTAAAGCCCTTTTTTGTCATTAGCCCTAAAGGCAGACATGTGGAGGTCAGCTCGAACTTCAAAAAACTCATCCAAATTTGACGAAACAATGCACAAATAGCGAAGCCGTTCTAACAGAGGTACCTCAGGACGCTTTGCCCAATCAAGCACGCGCTCATTGAAAGCCAAAATGCTTTGGTCTCTGTCTAGCAAGGCTATTTCAGATGCTTCGTTGGTTTTTTGGGGTAAGGAACTTGGCCTACTCATCGAAGACCTCCTTTACAGTCAATTTCTTGAACCTCTTTGATAGTGAGGGCTTTGGGTCAAGCCATTCTTCCGAATATTGATGTCAATTCTGTGACAAAAAGATGAAGAGGTACAGAAATGCCCTTTAATGGTGCTATCACTAGCCGATTGGCTTCAGGTAGCTGATAAATAGTTGCGTTGCATTGGCCCAGCTGAAATCATACGCCCTAGACCTTGCAGATTCTCGAGGTACGGCAAGTGCCTGTCGAGCGGCCTCTGCAAGGTCCTCGTTCAAAACACCCCCTTTTACCCGCCCTGATGTTTCAGTTAAGACCTCCAGTGGGCCATCCACCGGAAATGCTGCAACAGGGGTCCCACAGGCCATCGCTTCCAACATCACCAGTCCGAACGTTTCATTTCGACTAGGAAATACAAAAACATCAGCAGCAGCGTATATTTTGGCCAATTCAGTACGAGGCAATAACCCCAACCAAGTGATGTCGGAATATTTAAATTGCAAATTTTCTTCTAAAGGACCAACCCCACAAACGACTTTGCTGCCTTCAAAGGGCATTTGCAAAAAAGTTTCAATGTTTTTTTCATATGAAACACGCCCAACAAAGACACTGATGGGTCTTTTCAAATGCGCCAACTGTGGAACCAGCGAACTGACGCTCGCATATTTAAACAAGTTGGTATCAACGCCGTGAGTCCATAGCTTCAAATTTTGAAAGCCACGCTTTTTGAGTAAATTCAAAACACCTTGAGTCGGGACCAGCACGCCACTGGAAGGCTTGTGGAAATAACGAAAAAGTGCATAACCCATCCAAAGTGGAATATGCAAAGCAGCCTTCAGCACTTCAGGAAAGCGTGTATGAAATGCAGTTGTGAAAGGCAATTGGCGCCGAATGCAGATATCGCGTGCCGCCCATCCCAAGGGACCTTCTGTTGCAATATGAATGACATCAAATTTTTGTGTCGAAAAAAGAGTAGTTAATTTACTTTTTGGGTTAATCGCCAAATCAATCCCCGAATATCCTGGACAGGGTCGAGTTTTAAAAAGGCTGGGGTGAACCACTTCTACTTCATAGCCAACACCGTGCAACTCCCGAACCAACTCAACCAAGGTTGTGACGACACCATTCACTTGTGGCATCCAAGCGTCGGTAATCAGTAGTAACTTCATACCGACACCCACTTATCAGATTGATTTTCTACTGAAACATCTAGGGAATTGTTAGAACGGACAACATTCGAATTTTCATTTGGATTGAATTTCAAGATTTCAAGTCTGCCGTCTGCATGCTCTACAAGTGCGCTGCAGCTTTCGACCCAATCGCCATCGTTGCAATAGACAATACCGTCAATGTTTCTAATTTCTGCATGGTGAATATGCCCACAAACAACGCCTTGATAGCCTAAATTTCTTGCTTCGTTAGCAACGGCCACTTCAAAATCAGAAATGAAATTAACAGCTTTTTTTACTTTTAATTTTAAATATGCGGACAAAGACCAGTAGGGCATACCCAATCTAGCTCTGAGTTGATTTAAGTATCGGTTTAACTTCAATGTGAATTCATACAAACTATCGCCTACATACGCAAGCCACTTTGCACATTGAATCACACCGTCAAAGTAATCACCATGAATCACCCACAACTTGCGGCCATCTGCTGTGACATGCACTGCCTCTTCGCAAATTTCAATGCCCCCAAATGAATGATTCAAAAAATGCCTGCCAAACTCATCGTGATTTCCTGGTACAAAAATCACTCGACAACCTTTTCTGGATTTACGCAACAACTTCTGAATCACATCGTTATGGCTTTGCGGCCAATACCACTTCCGGCGTAGCTGCCAACCATCAACAATATCACCAACCAAATACAAGTTGTCGCAGGTATATATTTTCAAAAACTTAAGTAAAGCTTCAGCCTGGCAGCCAGGGGTTCCCAGATGTAAGTCAGATATAAAAATGGATCTGAAATGTGTGCTTGATCGAGTCACCCAAACATTAGCTTCAAAAGGTTGCTCCTGTTGTGAATCATATTTAGCGTATCGCATTAGGCGCTCTCAAAATGTTTACGATAGCGACGTGGCAAATCTTCAACGCGCATCATCATGGGTAAATCAGCAGTATTGAAATCGGGATCCCAAGCAGGCGCACCGAGCACCTTGGCACCTAATCGAATGTAGCCTTTGATTAAAGCGGGAGGCTCTGTATTCAAATGTCCATTGAGATCTTCGACCGGAAGTGGCAATCTAGGTCGAACATGAAATTCGATGGAAGCCAATGATTTCATCTTCAGTTGCTGCCAAACGCTTGCAGCTACATCGCCACTGATCATGCCGTTGTGAAGCATGGGAATACTTGCACAACCTATCATGGTGTCAAGTTGATTTCGAGACATAAACTCAAACAAAGCACTCCACAGCGACAAAATAACACCACCATGGCGATGGTTCTTATGAACACAACTTCTACCCAACTCCACCATGCGATCGCGAACGCTGCGAAGGCGAGTTAAATCAAACTCAGTATCTGTATAGGTTCCACCAACTCGCTTTGCCTGAACTGGCGTCAATACCCGATAAGTACCAATGATATTTTGTGACTCAATGTCGCGCACCAAGAGATGTTCACAATAATCATCAAACAAATCAATGTCGTGTGCGGGCAAAGTAACCGGAAGCATAGCTCCCATTTCATTGGCGAATACTTGAAAGCGAAGCCGTTGCGCCTCTCTCACTTCGTCTTGATGTTTTGCCCAGCTAACTTGTATGGCTGATTTATTGACCGAGTTTGAAGTTTGATTACTTTGCGTAGGATCAACCCGATGAAGCGACCCCCGAGGCAAGGAAATTGGCGACAACGGGAAAGTAGGGCTTGGCAATTCTTTCACGATTAACTCCCAAGTAATGGTTAACTTGGATACTGATCATCTGCATTCTGGGTTTCAGTGGTGTTTCTTTTTTATGAACTATTTATGACGTTGCAAAATACGTGAATATTCTCAATACGCGCAATAAATCTAGCACTGAAATTATCCAAAAGCCCTAAGAGAGGTAGAGGAATGCCCCGATTTCCGAATTTTCAATTTTGAATTCAATCAAAATCTCTTTAAAATAGCGTGATTTATTATTTCCATGTTTTAGCAAACTGCCTTAGCGCGAAATGACAATTTATTGGGTCATTGCCTACTTCTTGGTGCTAGCTCTCACCTTGATTTACAAAACCCCCGTTGTTCGAGGGCCTTGGCTTTTTTTGCTTCGCTCCTTTTTCCCCAATTGGAAGTTTTTTCACGCTGTGGGATATGTCCCACATCTGTATGCAAGATCAGCCACAACTCAGGCTAATGGCGAACTGGTTTGGATCGAATGGGCGCATCTGTACCCACGTACACAGCAAAACTTGTGGCAAATTTTTCACAACACTGAAACCAATTTGGGCTTAGCGCAGCAAAATTTGATTGATCATTTTTGGGCTGACTTGAATGACTTGCCAGAAGGCTCAGATCCTAGAAACTTAGTCTCTTTCAAAATGGTGGCTCACTTTGTGGACGGTGTGTTGAAAGATAGATATCCGGAGCATACGCACAAGCAATTTGAATTGCGAATGTTACTAGACAGCACCACTGAAACTGTTCACACCCACGTCATGATGACCTCACCAGTGGAGCCGCGTTAATGATGCTGGACTGGAGCACCCCTTACATTCTGAATATGGAAATGGCCATTCGGGCCATGGAACTCCTTTTTGCATTGAGCGCTGGTATTCAGACATTGGAATATTTACGCATGCAACCTGCCATGCAAAAAGATGGCATGTGGATTTGGTCCATTCAACGGCAAGATATACCTAGCCCTTGGATGCGTCAATTATTGGATACCTTGTTCACACCCAAGTTGTTCAGCATATTGCTTTCGGCGCGTTTATTAGCCCTGATCAGCCTAGTCACTCATGGCAGCAACCTGTTAAGCATTGGCTTTTTGTTTGCGAGCAACATCGCCATTCTGATTCGATGGCGTGGCGCCTTTAACGGTGGCAGCGATTTCATGACCTTGGTTGTTCTAACGGGTCTCTTCATGGCTCAAATTGTCAGTTATTTTTCAGACCCTGAATTGGGTTGGCGTGCTGGGTTTTGGTACATCACACTTCAGTCCATCAGTTCTTATTTTTTGTCGGGTTCTGTCAAGTTGCTAAGACCCGAGTGGCGCAATGGTAGCGCCATGACCATTTTTTTAAATTCTGCCATTCACGGGCCTTTAAGTGCAGGTCATTGGTTGCGCAAGCCATGGCTGGCAGCATTAGGCGCATGGGCCTTCATTTTGTGGGAGTGTGCGGCGCCATTGGCTTTGCTGGATGCAAGACTTGCCTTGATTTTTTGCAAGATTGCTGCACTGTTTCATTTCTTGGTGTTTTGGTATTTTGGTCTCAATCGTTTTTTCTGGGCTTGGCTGGCCACTTTTCCTGCCATTGTTTGGTGTGCGGGACAAATTTAAACCGTTACCGTCAAACCTAGATACCAACACGGTCTAGGTCTAAAATGTCCTCAACGAAAATCGTCCAGCTTGGAGTTCTTGCTGGAACCGTTGCATTGAACGTTAAGAGATCACCATGAGTTACTGCACTGATATTCAAAGTATTTTTAAATCATTGGGCCTCGCATTGCCTCCCATCCATGCGCAGGGATTCGATGTGCACTCTCCAGTTGACGGCAGATTGCTTGCGAAAGTATCTGCTCAAACAGATGCTGAAATCAGTTCCACACTCTCGAGTGCACACCAAGCCTCTTTGGCTTGGCGAAAAGTACCTGCGCCAAAACGAGGCGAATTGGTGCGTGTGTTTGGCGAACTGGTTAGACAACACAAAGAACCGCTTGGCAGGCTCATTTCACTTGAAACTGGCAAGATCTTGCAAGAAGGCTGGGGTGAAGTTCAGGAAGTCGTAGACATCTGCGAATTTGCAGTTGGCCTGTCAAGGCAGCTTTACGGATTGAGCATCGCCAGCGAGCGTCCCGATCACAAACTGCTGGAAACTTGGCATCCTCTTGGGGTGGTGGGCATTATTTCTGCGTTCAATTTTCCTATGGCCGTTTTTGCTTGGAATGCCGCTTTGGCTTTGGTTTGTGGCAACACGCTGGTTTGGAAACCCTCCGAAAAAGCCCCGCTAAGCGCAATGGCGCTTGCAGGACTCCTGATAAAAGCAGCCGAGCAATCAGGCACGGCACTGGCTGGTTTGGTGAGTCTTCTGCATGGCAACAGCACAGTGGGCAAAGCCATGGTGGAGAGCCCACACATCAAACTGGTGAGTGCCACTGGCTCTACTGCCATGGGCCACCAAGTTGCTCTGGCATGCGCAGCCACCTTCAAGAAGTCATTGCTTGAATTGGGCGGAAACAATGCTGCTATTGTTTGCCCTAGCGCCAACTTAGAACTGGTGACGCGGGGCGTTGTATTTGCAGCGGCTGGCACAGCCGGTCAACGCTGCACCACGCTACGTCGACTCATTGTTCATCGCTCGATCTATCCTCAACTGATCGCATCGCTGCAAAAAGTATTTGAAAAATTGCCTATTGGCAATCCACTGGCAACAGGTACTTTGGTAGGGCCACTGATTGATCAAGCAGCATTTGACAATATGCAAGCATCCCTCACAGAGTCTCAAAAATTAGGTGGCAAAATTCATTTTGGCAATCGATGTGATGTGGGTGAACCGCAAGCCTATTACGTTCGCCCCGCCCTCGTCGAATTCGAAAAACAAACAGGCCCCATGCTTCGTGAAACCTTTGCGCCTATCTTGTATGTCGTTCCTTATGACAATTTTGAAGATGCCATTGAAATGAACAATGCTGCTTCGCATGGGTTGTCTTCTGCCGTGTTCACGCAAGATTTACGTGAAGCAGAAATATTCACATCATCACTTGGATCTGATTGCGGTATCGCCAATGTCAACATTGGCACCAGCGGCGCAGAAATTGGCGGGGCCTTTGGCGGTGAAAAAGAAACAGGCGGCGGTCGTGAGTCTGGTTCAGATGCCTGGAAAGCCTACATGCGCAGAGCCACCAACACAGTCAATTATGGAAATAGCTTGCCTTTGGCTCAAGGCATTCAATTTGATGTTTAACAAGGGGTGAAACCATTTACGACTTTGTTGGTTTTGCGCAAGAGCTCTACGCCATCAAGTACCCAGCCTTGGGCTACCCCGAGGGAGCGCAAGAGGTGGTAGCCGCGCTTCAAAAACGTTTTCCACAAGTTGCAACCGATCCTGGCCGCGGCATTAGAGGCACTCACACACCAAGGCTACTTGGTGCTAGGTTCAGGCAACATCACGCACAACTTGAGCGACTATCAAAAGGCGGCCATGCAGGGTGGGCAGACACCCGACTATGTGCAAAGTTTTGCAGACTGGGTAGAAGTTCAAATGAACGCAAAGAATTTGCAAATGCTGATCGACTATCGTAAGCACTCCCCAGAGGGTGTGCAATCACACCCCACAGAAGATCACTTGCTGCCTTTGTTTGTAGCCATAGGCGCTGCCGGCAAAGATGCCATGCCTCAAGCGTTCTATCGCGGCATTGGCAGTTATGTCATTGCCATGGATGGCTATACGTTTATTTAAGCTTTGAAAAAATAGGGGCAACGCCGCTCATAAGCCAAGTCATCAGCTCCTTCACAGACCGAATGTTCTCACCAAAAGGCAAGAGACCCGCACCTCGAAAGTAGAGTCCCTTTTGCACATCGCCTGATAAGGCATGGCCTAATTGTTGATCAATGCAAAATTGCCCCATTTTGGGCAAGCCATCTCGCAGACCGCAATGCTGCAGGCAGTCAAAAGACATGTTGCATTTCTTTTTCACATGCGCACGCTCTTGCAATTTGGACTCAATGCGAATGTATTTTTCAAGCCAAGGTGTTTTCACTGCTCTGGCTGGCAAGCCTGCCACACTGATAAATTCTTGCAAATCTTCTGGCTTGGCGTGTGCCAAAACTTGTTTAAAAGACAGCGGTGCATCGCACTCTTGCGTCACGGCAAACGCGGTACCCAGTTGCACCGCAGAAGCGCCCAAGGCTTGCAAGCGCAGTATGTCGGCGTGGCATGAAATACCGCCAGCCGCAATCAGCGGAATTTTGCCTTCTAGGCCCGCTGTTTTGAAATACTCAAGAATGGCTGGAATGGCAATTTCAAAATCAAAGCGAGGGTCATTCAAATCGTGAATGTTGGCCGCGCCCAAATGTCCACCTGCCAGCTTGGGATGCTCAATGACAATGGCTGAAGGCAGCCTGCCTTTCTTTTCCCATTTGCGAACCACCAACTGAACACCCCGTGCATCTGAAAGAATGGGAATGAGCGCTGTGTTTGGAAAGTCTTTGGCCAGATCTGGCAAATCCAATGGCAAACCAGCGCCCACCACAATGGCATCAGCGCCAGATTCTAGTGATTGCTGCACATACCCTGCATATTGGTTCAAAGCTTTCATGATGTTGACTGCAATCAGGCCTCTTCCTTGGGAGAGTTTTTGGGCCCGCTTAATTTCACGGTCTAAAGCAATCAAATTGGCCGTTTCAATTTGCTGTCTGGCATCGGGTTCTTTGTCTAGTTTGCCCGTGAGTGCCATGAGGTCTGGATGGCGTCGGCGTAAATCGACTGAAGACACTGTGCCCACGGCGCCAAGCTCGGCCACAGTGCCCGCCAAGCCGCCCGCAGAAACGCCAACGCCCATGCCACCCTGAACCACAGGCAGCAAAGTGATTCCATTGAGTTTCAACATTCTGAGCCCCGATTCAAGGCAGCTTTGCTGAAGGGTCTCCAATGCGGGCAAATCGTTGATGAGCATATCGATGTTCTTTACACAAGAGTGGGTTGCTTAGCCCGCTAATGTGCGCCGCATAGCGCTCCGCTCGCTATGCGATATGTCAAGAACTTATTAAAGAAACTTGAAGCCCGCTTTTAATGCACGACGCATGATGGGCAACACTTGGCCAGGCATCATGAGCATGGCGGCAAAGTCAAATTGAGTTCTCACCACACCCCGCTCATGACTAAATTCTTTAAAGCCGTAATGACCATGCGCACGGCCAATACCAGAATTGTTCACGCCACCAAAGGGCAGATTGCCTTGCAAAAACTGCAAGAGCGAGTGATTCACGCATGCACCGCCCGAAGTGATGTAGGTCAAGGTTTTGTCGATGTTGCTTTGGGTTTTGCTGTAAATGTAGAAAGCCAGCGGTTTGGGGCCTGCATTTACTTTGGCAATCACTTCGTCTAAATCGGTATAGCCAATGATGGGCAACAAGGGGCCAAAAATTTCTTCCTCCATGATCTTGGCATCTGCCGGAATTTGATCCAGCAAAGTAGGCTGAACAAAGCAAGTCGATTCTTCGACACCGCCGCCTTCTATTGTTCGTGCACCGCGTGCTTGGGCATCGTCCAACAGGTGCTTTATGCGAGCCGTGTGCCTGGCGTTCACCATGTGCGCCAAATGCGGGCTGCTGGCTTGGTCTTTCAAGTTAGCGCCATAGGCTTTGCGAATTTCTTTCTTGCAAAGCTCTAGCCACTGATCTTTTACACTCTCGTGAACGAACACATGATCGGGTGCGATGCAAGTCTGGCCAGAGTTGGCAAACTTAGACCAAATGATGTTGCGTGCGGCCAGTTTCAAATTGGCACTGGCATCCACAATAGTAGGGCTTTTACCGCCCAACTCTAAAGTGACACTGGCCAAGTTTTTGGCAGCAGCAGCCATCACATGTTTGCCAATGGCTGGGCTACCCGTGAAAAACACATGGTCAAACGGCAAGGCTTGAAGGCCTTGCGCCACATCGGCTTCGCCTTCTATGACAGCAACTTCTGCTTCTGGGAATACTTCTCTGACGACCTTGGCAATAAGTCCTGACAAGTGCGGCGTGAGTTCAGAGGGTTTCACAATGGCCGTATTGCCAGCTGCAACTGCTGAAATGAGCGGGCCCAAGGTCAGGTTAAGAGGGTAATTAAAGGGGCCAATGATTAAGCAACGTCCGCGCGGCATGGACTGCACATAGCTTGTGGTACCTAGCGTTAAAAGAGTAGGCCAAACACTCTGAGGCTTCATCCACTTTTTGAGATTGCGAATGGCGTCATTGGCTTCCAAGCAGATAGGCAAAATTTCTGCTAAATCAACTTCACCTGGCGGTTTTTTAAAATCAGCGTAGGCGGCACGGTACCATTCTTCAGTGTGCGCAATCACAGCATCTCGGAGCTTGCGGATTTTTTCAATTCGCTCATTGGCCGTTGAACTTCTAAGGCGCAAAGCAGTAGCAGCCTGCGCGGCAAAGATTTGTTGCATATGAACTGTAGGGGTTTGCTGTTCCATGGATGTCTCTCAGTTAAGCTCATTCTAAAATTAGCCTCAGTGTAGGTGGTCTTCCCAAGCAGGAAAACCGTGTTTTCCTTGTTGGAGAGGCGCCTAATCTCGTGTAGGCTCATTGAAATTGATTAAAAGGTTCTCTAATGTCAGACACCTCAGACACAGCACAAGTTTTGTCGCCTTACGCCCCCCCAAAAGTGTGGACTTGGAACAAACCAAGTGGCGGGCGATTTGCCAATATCAATCGCCCCGTTGCAGGCGCCACCCACGAGCAAGAATTGCCCAAAGGCAAGCACCCTCTTCAGCTTTACTCTTTGGGCACGCCCAACGGCATTAAAGTCACAGTCATGCTTGAGGAACTGTTGGAACTGGGCCACTCCGGCGCTGAATACGATGCTTGGCTCATACGCATAAGCGAAGGTATGCAATTTGGCAGTGGTTTTGTAGGCGTCAATCCCAACTCCAAAATTCCTGCGCTTTTAGATTACAGCGGCCCAGAGCCACAGCGCGTTTTTGAATCGGGTTCCATTCTTTTTTACCTGGCTGAAAAGTTCAAAGCCTTTTTGCCGACCGATCTGGCAAAGCGCACCGAGTGCATGTCATGGTTGTTTTGGCAGATGGGCAGTGCGCCCTATTTAGGGGGGGGCTTTGGCCATTTTTATGCCTATGCGCCCGTCAAAATTGAATATGCCATTGATCGCTTTGCCATGGAAGCCAAACGAGAGCTAGACGTACTCAACCAAAGATTGGCCAACAACCGATTTATAGGTGGTGACGATTACACCATTGCCGATATGTCTATTTGGCCTTGGTACGGCAGCCTTGCCAAGGGCGAACGATACGACTCAGGCGAGTTCTTGCAAGTTCATGAATACACCCACGTGATACGTTGGGCCAACGAAATTGAAGAACGCCCCGCTGTGAAGCGAGGCCGCATGGTTAACAGGGTCATGGGGCCGCTAGACACTCAATTGCATGAGCGCCATGATGCGAGCGATTTTTTAAACCGAACGCAAGACAAACTTCAGCCCAAAAGTGCGTGACGAACTTAAGGGTTCAGTTGCGCCAAGGCCGCTTGCAAGCCGGCCAGTCCACCCACCCGTTGGTCGTTGATGAAAATCTGGGGCATTTGGCGAACAGAAGGGCCGCATTTTTCATAGAAATCAATTCGCTCGGCTTCGTCGTCAATTTTGATCTCTTCATAGGCCAAGGCCCTGGATTTGAGTAGCATTTTGGCCGACTCGCACTGTGGGCATGCGGACTTGGAATAAACAACGATTTTGTGGCTCATGGGCGGATGTTTAAAGTTCGTCAAAAACTGCTGGACAGAGAAATTCTAAGGGAGAGACTTGATTTTAGTCATATCATAACCATCTAAAGAAGTAGACAATTCATGTTGACCGCAGACCATTTGGTTAGCGGAAACGCCAGAAAGGAACTTCCAAATGACACAAACATTCCAAGTCGAAGTAGAAAACATCAAATGTGGTGGCTGTGAAAACTCCATTGTGAAAGGCATCAATGCCGTAGCGCAAGTGTCAAACTTGGTCATCGACCGAGACAAGCAATTGGTGAGTTTTTCTGGCGAAGAGTCTATCAAGCAGTTGGTGATTGATAAATTAAAGTCCATGGGCTATCCCGAAAAAGGAACAGTGGCTGGGCTGGAAGCAGGCCTGACGAATGCCAAGTCTTTTGTGAGTTGCGCCATTGGCCGGATGACCTGATTACAAATAGCGCCATGGCGGAGACATTTTCATTTTCTTGAATGCGTCAATAAGACCTTATTCAATGGTTTACCTTGATTCATGCAGCTTAGATTTAAGGTAAAAATATCAGACCCCTGCATCAACAGCCATCTGAAGGAATGAAATGATCGAAGAGAACATTGATATTCAAACCGCTAACGGTTCTATGAACACCTTTGTCGTCTTTCCCGAGGAGGACGGCCCTCACCCTGTCATATTCTTTTTGATGGATGCACCTGGCAAGCGAGAAGAGCTGCATGACATGGCGCGCAGGCTGGCCAGTGTGGGTTATTTTGTGGTGTTGCCAAACCTTTATTACCGACGTAGCCGCGATTTTTATTTGAAAGAGCGAACACCTGAAGCCATGGAAGTGATGTTCGGACACATGGCCACATTGAACGCTCAAACGAGTCAAATCGACACTCAGGCCATGCTGAAGTTTGTAGACACGCATGCCATGGCAGATCAAACCCGCATTGGTGCCGTGGGCTACTGCATGAGCGGCCCAATTGTGATGTGGATTGCCGCCCAATTTCCCGATCGATTCCAAAGCATTGCGTCGATTCATGGTGCCAACATGGCCACAGACGAGCCCGACTCGCCACACCTCATGGCGCCGCAAATTAAATGTGAAAGCTACTATGCATGCGCCGAAATAGACAAGTGGGCACCGCCTGAAGACATCCAAAAATTGGAGGCCTCACTGATCATGGCCAAGTCAAACTATCGAATTGAGTGGTATCCCAAAGTTGAGCATGGCTTTGTCTTTCCGCAGCGAGCGGGCATGTACAACGCCAAAGCCGCAGAGCGGCATTGGGAACGCTTGTTCAGCTTGTTTGAACGAACTTTAAAAACGAAGTAGGCACATCTCCATCATGACAAAAAATTTTTTAAATCTTGGGGCGCTGAAGTTACTCATTGCGAGCGGCCTGGCATTGACCAGTTTGTTTGCAACCGCCCAAACTGCGCCATTCCCCTCTAAGCCTGTTCGCATAGTGGTGCCCTTCCCTGCAGGCGGCTCTGCCGACAGCATGACGCGTGTAGTGGGTCAATTTTTAGCCAAACGCTGGGGACAGTCTGTGCTTGTAGACAACCGCCCTGGTGGCGGCACCGTCATTGCAGGCGCATTGGTTGCTAAAGCACCTGCCGATGGCTACACATTGATCATCATTGCCAACAGCCTGACCATCAACGCCAAGCTGAGGGCCAATCTACCCTACGATGGCTTGAAGGCCTTCGATCCCATTGCCCAATTGGTTCAATCACCTCAAGTCATTGCGGTCAACAGTGCCAGTCCCTACAAAACCCTTGGTGAACTGATTCAAGCAGCCAAGGCCAACCCTGGCGGTTTGTCTTATTCAACAGTGGGGCCTGCCACCACGCAACACATTGCGGGTGAATCGTTTAAGCGCATCACGGGCACAGACTTCACCTATGCGGCTTTCACAGGAGGCGCCTTGGCCGCCAATGCGGTCATGGGCAATCATGTCACCATGGTCTTGACCAATTTGAATGAGGTGGCACCCATGTTGGAGTCTGGCAAGTTAAGGCCTCTGGCGGTGACCACTCGCGAACGCCTCGATGCACTGAAGCAAGTTCCCACAGCCATGGAACTTGGCATTAAAGACTACGAAGCGGTGGCTTGGTTTGCAGTGGCCACACCTGCCGGCACGCCCAAGGATGTGACTCAAAAAATTGCAGATGATTTGCAGGCCGCACTGAAAGACCCTGAGGTACGCCAAAAACTGAATACTGCAGGACTTTACCCCTCCTACATGGGGCCTGATGCGCTAAGCGCGCACATTCAAAATGAGTATTTGCGATACAGCAAAATAATAGACGAAGCACGCATCAAACTAGAATGACGCAGGTCTCGTTACACAGTGCACGGCTCTCAGATGTATGTAGACCCTCTAGGCAATGCCACCGGCTACGACGATGTGTTTACTCGCATTGAAATTACCATGCACACTTTGAAAGCTTCGGACTGGGTGTCGACTATGTGAAAAATTTAATGCGCTAAGCCCCAACAAAAAAGCCTGCTAAGCAGGCTTTTTTGTTGGGGGGTCAGAAAATCAAAGCGGCTTTTTAAGCCAGTTGGCAATTTCTCCAATGACACCTCGGCGAAATGCCAAGACGCAAATGACAAAGATAAGGCCCTGAATGATGGTGACCCAGGCGCCAAATTGCGCCAAATAGTTTTGCATCGAGACTATGATGGCCGCCCCCACCACTGGTCCAAACAAAGTCCCTAAGCCGCCCAACAAAGTCATGAGCACGACCTCGCCCGACATGGACCAATGCACGTCGGTGAGCGAAGCGAGTTGGAATACCAAGGCCTTGGTGGCACCTGCAGTGCCGGCCAACGCGCCAGAGATGACGAAGGCCAGCAGCTTGAAATGATCGGTGTCATAACCGAGCGAAACGGCACGGTCTTGGTTTTCACGAATGGCTTTCAGAATTTGTCCGAATGGTGAGTGGACAATTCGCCAAATTAAGGTAAACCCGCCCAAGAAGATGGCCAGCACGAACATGTACATGGCTGTATTTTCTGAGAGGTCAAAGATGCCAAACAATTTGCCCCGTGGCACACTTTGAATGCCATCTTCGCCGCCTGTAAAAGGTGTTTGCAAGTAGAAGAAGTACACCATTTGCGAAAGCGCCAAGGTGATCATTGCAAAATAAATGCCCTGCCGTCTAATAGCCAACATGCCTGCGACAAGGGCCAGGGCTGCAGAGCAAGCCGTTGCAAAAAGCACGGCCACCTCAGGGTTCCAGCCCCACACCTTGGCAGCATGCGCTGCTGCGTAACCCGCAGTGCCCAAGAACATGGCATGTCCAAATGACAGCAAGCCCCCAAAACCCAACAACAAATTGAATGCACAGGCAAACAATGCAAAGCACATGACCTTCATGAGGAAGATCGGATAAACCCAAATGGGTGCGATTGCAAAGAACAACACCATGATGGCAAATGCCACCCACTGCTGCGTGAACGACTGAGTCTTGAAAACGATAGGCGAGGCGTTGGACATGGGCATTACTTTTGAGTACCGAACAGTCCGGCGGGTTTAAGCAAGAGGACAATGGTCATGATCACAAAGATGACGGTGTTGGAAGCCTCTGGGTAAAAAACCTTGGTAAGCCCCTCAACCAGGCCTAGGCCAAATCCGGTCACGATGGCACCCAAGATGGAACCCATGCCGCCCACAACCACCACAGCAAACACCACAATGATGATGTCAGCGCCCATCAAGGGGCTGACTTGATAAATGGGTGCAGCCATGACACCTGCCAAGGCTGCAAGCGCCACGCCAAAACCGTAGGTCAATGTGACCATGCGGGGCACATTGATGCCAAACGCTTGAACCAAACTGGGATTCTCTGTGGCAGCTCGCAAATAGGCACCCAGTTTGGTGCGCTCTATAACAAACCATGTGCTTAGGCAGACAACAAGAGAAACCACGATGACCCAAGCACGGTACTTGGGTAAGAACATAAAACCTAAATTGAAGACACCTTGAAACACTTCAGGTGACGGGTATGGCATGCCCGAAGAACCAAATTCATGACGGAAGACGCCTTGAATGATCAAGGCCAGTCCAAAGGTGAGAAGCAGGCCATACAAATGGTCAAGCTTGTACAAACGCTTGAGCATGGTCTTTTCAATCAGTACGCCGGTAGCGCCCACCAACAAAGGGGTGAGTAAGAGTGAGACCCAATAATTGATCCCGAGTTTATTCAGAGAAAGATACGCCACAAACGCACCCAGCATGTACTGGGCGCCGTGACTAAAGTTAATGATGTTCAGCAAGCCGAAAATCACCGCCAAGCCTAAAGAAAGCAGCGCATAAAAGGACCCATTGATGAGACCAATTAGGAGTTGCCCGAAAAGAGCTTGGGAAGGAATACCAAAAATTTCCATGGTGATAAATCAGCTTGCTTCAGGAGTGGATTATTTTTTGGCGACCAGTGGGCAATCGCTTTCCGACAATGGACGGAAGGCTTCGTTTGCGGGGATGGTGGACACCAATTTGTAATAGTCATAAGGGCCTTTGGATTCCGAAGGCTTTTTAACTTGGAACAAATAGGCAGGATGGATTTTGCGGCCATCTGCGCGAACCGTGCCCTTGCCAAACAAGGCGTCATCGGTTGGCAACTCCTTCATCTTGGCGGCCACTTTGGTGCCATCATCGGTTTTGGCTGCGTCAACGGCTTTCAGGTAATGAATGACGCTGGAGTAAACGCCAGCATGAACCATCGAGGGGTATTTACCGCCATTGGCAGCAGAAAACCGCTTGGTAAATTCACGGGTTTGATCATTCAGGTCCCAGTAGAAAGTTTCTGTGAGCATCAAGCCCTGGGCTTTTTCCAAACTGAGCGAATGAACGTCAGGCAAGAAGACCAACAAGCCGGCCAAGTTCTGACCGCCTTTGGTAATGCCAAACTCAAAGGCTTGTTTGATGGAGTTGGTGGTGTCGCCACCCGCATTGGCCAAGCCAATGATCTTGGCCTTAGAGGCTTGAGCTTGCAACAAGAATGAAGAGAAATCTTGCGTTGGGAAAGGCGTGCGAACTTTGCCCACCACTTTGCCACCGTTTTTAAGAACAACGGCTTCGGTGTCACGCTCCAAGGCATGACCGAAAGCGTAATCGGCAGTTAAGAAGAACCAGGTGTCACCGCCACTTTTAACAATGGCTTTGCCTGTACCGTTGGCCAACATCCACGTGTCGTAGGCCCAGTGAATGGTATTGGCATTGCAAGCTTTGCCCGACAAGTCAGCCGTGGCAGAACCAGAGTTGACATGCAGTTTGCCTTTGTCAGCCGAAATTTTGGCAATGGCCAAACCCACAGATGAGGTGGGCACGTCGGCAATCATGTCGACTTTTTCTGTGTCGTACCACTGACGCGCAACATTAGAGCCCACATCAGGCTTGTTTTGGTGATCCGCACCAACCACTTCAACTTTCAAGGCGCTTCTTGAAGCCTTGATGTAATCTTCAACGGCCATTTTGGCTGCAACGACAGAGCCCTGACCTGTGATGTCAGAGTACAAACCGGACATGTCATTGAGAACACCAATTTTGACAATGCCATCGGAAATTTGCGCTTGAGCCGATCCGGCAAAAGCACATGCGGCCGCAACGGCCAAAGAAATAAGATTGCGTTTCATCGTGATCACTCCAGTTGAATTAAGATAAGTCAGACACCCAAATACTCATGCAACATGCCCATCTTGATAGTCAGTTCCTGCGAGGAGAAACCTTCCACAATCTGACCATGTTCCATGACATAAAAACGATCTGCCAGCGGTGCGGCAAATCGAAAGTTTTGTTCCACCATGATGATGGTGAAGCCCTTAGCTTTTAAAGCCGTGATCATTTTGGCCAATGCTTGAACAATGACAGGGGCAAGGCCTTCAGAAATTTCATCTAACAAAAGGCACTTGGCACCTGTGCGCAAAATTCTGCCCACAGCCAGCATTTGTTGTTCGCCGCCCGATAGCCTCGTACCAGGACTGCTGCGCCTCTCGTACAGGTTGGGAAACATGTCGTAAATTTCTTCAACAGTCATGCCGCCAGGGGCAATGACAGGCGGGAGCATGAGGTTTTCTTCGCAGGTGAGCGCAGAAAATATACCGCGCTCTTCAGGACAGTAACCCAAACCCAACTTGGCAATTTCGTGTGTGGGCCAATTGACTGTTTCTTGGTTGTCAATCATGACAGACCCGGTTCTGCGACCTACCAAGCCCAAGATGGATTTAACGGTGGTTGTGCGCCCAGCACCATTGCGGCCTAGCAGGGTCACAACCTCACCATGGTTCACCGTTAAGTTAACACCATGCAAGATATGCGACTCACCGTAGTAAGCATGCAGTTGGCTGATGCGCAAGAACTCTGTGGAATTAGCCATGGGCTCCCTCCAACTGGTTGTCTGCTGTGCCCATGTAGGCTTCCAAGACTTGGGGGTTTTTGGAAACTGTTTCGTAAGGGCCTTCGGCAATGATTTGGCCGCGTTGCAACACACTGATGGTGTCGGCAATGCTGGCCACCACATTCATATTGTGTTCCACCATCAGAATGGTGCGATTGGCGCTTACTTTTTTAATCAACTGAGTGACGCGGTCTACATCTTCATGGCCCATGCCTTGTGTGGGTTCGTCCAGCAACATGAGTTCGGGGTTCATGGCCAAAGTGGTTGCAATTTCCAAGGCGCGTTTTCTGCCATAAGGCAATTCCACAGCGGTTAAATTGGCCATGCTTGAAAGGTCCACCTCGTCTAACAAAGTCATGGCCCGGTCGTTTAACTGATTCAAAATGCGCTCGGAGCGCCAGAAATGCATGGCCGTACCCGTAGAGCGCTGCAATGCAATGCGAACGTTTTCCATCACCGTGAGATTGGGAAACGTGGCAGAGATTTGGAAAGACCGAACAATGCCTTCACGCGCAATTTGCGCTGGCTTGCTTTGGGTGATGTCCTTGCCATTGAATAAAATTTGACCGCTGGTAGGGATATGAAATTTGGTCAACAAATTGAAAACAGTGGTTTTGCCAGCGCCATTGGGGCCAATCAAGGCATGGATCTGCCCCCGCTTGACACTGAGGTTAACGCCACTGACGGCAACAAAGCCCTTGAACTCTTTTACAAGTTCATTGGTTTTCAAAATGAAATCATCAGACATGAAGCTAGGCACCGAATTCTAAAGAACACACACAGCAAGATGGCTGTGGCTATAACGCTGACTATTGTGAGGCCAGAAAAGCCCGCTCAAGGCTATGGTTATCCCGAATTCTGCCTGCCAAATGTCTGGGGAAGACCGCTAACTTAAAACCATGCCGCCATCGACGTGAATAGACTGGCCTGTCATGCCGCTAGATTCTGCCGAACCCAAATAAACGGCCAATCCCGCAATTTCTGAAGGGTTTAGAACGCGGCCCAAGGGGACACGAGTTAAGGCGGCTTTCACCATGTCCTCAGGGCTCACGCCAGAGGTTTTAGCCACCTGAGTTTTGAGTTCTTCCACCATATCGGTTTGAATAAAACCAGGGCAAATGGCATTGACTGTGACGGCATAGGGACTGGCTTCTAACGCGACGCACCGGGTGATGCCAACCACCGCATGTTTGCTGACGTTGTAAGCACTTTGATTTCGGGATCCCCACTTGCCCGCCGTAGAAGCCATGTTGATGATGCGACCCTTTTTGCGGTTTTGCATACCCGGCAAGCAGGCTTGCATGAAATTCAAAACACCAAACAAATTGACATCAAGCATGTCTTGAAAGTCTTGGGGCGAATATTCGAGAAACGATTTGGAACGATAAACACCTGCGTTGTTCACCAAGACATCAACATGCCCAAAACGTTTGGTGACCTCATCGACAGCATGAAAGCAAGCATCGCGATCGGTCACATTGACACCCAAGGTCATGATTTTGTCGTCGGGCAAGCCTAAGCTGTTTTTCACTTCGGCCAATCGTTCTAAGTCAGTGGCAATGAGGCAGAGAATAGCGCCTTCTGCCGCATAGGCCTCTGCAATGGCTCGGCCAATACCGCGGCTTGCGCCCGTGATGATGGCAACTTGTTGTTCTAGACGGTGGGACATGCGGATCCTTTAATGAATGGCAGCATGACCGCAAAGTTTTGCAACCACGCTTATGGCAATTTCTGGCGTTATGAAGTTTCCGCGCCAAACCGTGTGCGCATCGGCCCGCACGATTAAAAACGCATGTTTGTATTCATCGGGCAAATGAGGCACCGACGAAACATCCAGTATTTCTAAGGGCATATTGTCTGAACGAGCCGCATCTTGCAATGCTTTCACACTCTGTTCTTCAGGCGGTTTTAAACAAAGTAAGGTGTAAGCTGCACCCAATGCATCGTACAAAGAGCGGCCAGTTGTCAGCCAAAAGTGAGGGGCACGGCAGCCTGGAACTGTTGATGAGGTAAAACTGCCCATGCTGTAGTCTGGTGCGCGTTCGTCGTCATAAACCATCACGGGCGAATCGTCATAGTAATAACCAAAATTTAGTCCTGCACAGCAATACTGCTGCACATTGAGATCGTAAAGATCTTGGCCAAATTGAACTCTGGCCCCTTGACCCTCTGGACTGTCTTCTTCCAAATTCAGTGGAATTTCTTTTCGTCTTTTGCTCATGGCATGGGCATGGTTCATTGCAAACCGAGAGACTTGCTCCGTAATGGGCAGTCTTTCTTTTTCATATGCTGACAAAGCTTCTGGCGATGCCCAAGACTCAAGTTGTGCCGCCAGATGCCAAGCCAAGTTTGAAGCATCGGCCAGGCCTGCATTCATGCCATAGCCAGCATACGGCACCCATAAATGTGCGGCATCACCTGCCAGAAAAACGCGACCTTGCCTCAATTTGTCACTGACCAGTCGGCGACCAATCCAATCTTCTTTGCTCATTTCTTCATAAGCAAAATCAACACCTACACCCAATATGGTTCGAATGGCCCAATCGCGATCTACGGCATCAAAATCAACTTCGTGATCGCGAAGGTAATTGTGAATGAGCCAAACCTCTTTGCCATCAATAGCGTAAATGTTGCCGCTTCTGCGAGGATTGACGGTAAACATGGCCCATGCAGGCGCCTCTTTCATTTGAGCGATCAAACTGGGGGCACGGATACAAGTACTTTGAACTCTCTGCACTACCTCATCGCCCACCAGTTTGGCACCGATCCCCTTTCGCACCATGGAGCGGCCGCCGTCGCAACCTACTAAAAAAGCAGCACTCAAAATTAAAGTCTGCGCATGAGGTGCACTCAAATCTTGTACGACAACATGAACTTGATTGGCATCAAAAGAAAAATCTATCACCTGATGCTGGTACAAAGAAGTAATCAAGCTTTGTTTTTGAACATGCTCTCTTAAGATGGGTTCGATGTAACGTTGATTCAATCTGTGTGGCGGCTCGGGCGTTGGCCAATCGCCATCGGGCCCTGAATGATCAGTCAGTCGGGTGTTTCTGCCAGGAATATGAATCCGCGCAATCTC